>NZ_JAIULG010000009.1 GCF_020169415.1 Tsukamurella sp. M9C | reverse complement strand
CCGGTGCCGCGCCCCACGCCCGCCCCGGTGCTCGCCGCGACCGGCCGCTGAACGCCGGGGTGCGATAGTGCTGGGGTGACCTTCGACGAACTCGTCAGCTACAACGCCTCCCTGCCGTTCAACCGGTGGGCCGGAATCGAGGTGCTCAGCGCCGACCTCGACGAGGTCGTGCTCCGGCTCGAGCGCCGCGACGACCTGTGCCAGAACGTCGGCGGCCTGCACGCCGCGCTCATCGCCGGCGTCCTGGAGAACGCGTGCGGCTACGCGCTCGCGATGCACCCCGGTGCGGGTGGCCTCGTGACCCAGATGGACACGCAGTTCCTGCGTCCCGCGCAGGGCGAGGCCTTCCTCGCCGTCGGCCGGGTGATCAAGCCCGGCAGCAAGCAGAGCTTCTCCGAGGCCGACTTCTTCATCGAGGTCGACGGTGCGCGCGGGCCCCGGTTCGCCACGGCCCGCGCGCTCGTCGTCCCCTCCTAGCCGCTCAGGAGCGGGGCCGGAACCGGCGCACCGCCCGGTAGAGGCCGTACAGCACCAGCAGCACCGCGGCCCACGGCAGCACCGCGCCCACGATCACCAAGAGCCACCGTCCGGCGGCGAGGAGTGCGTCCCAGCCGTTCTGCAGGCCGCCCGTGAATCCCGACCGGTCGGCGGTGACGGTCGGCTTCTCGATGGACACCGTCACCGTCGAGAGGGAGACCCGGTCGCCGATCGACGCGCGCCGTGACTGCAGGGATTCGAGCTCCTGCTGGCGCGACGTGAGTGCGGACTCCGCCGCGATCACCTGGTCGGTGGTGTCGGCCCTGGCGAGGATCGCCGTCAGCCGGTCGACGGAGACCTGGGTCGCGCGGATGCGCGCCTCGAGATCGACGACGGTGCCGGTCACGTCCTCGTGCTCCAGCTGCACGGAGCCGACGTCGCCGAGCCCGCCGATCTTCTCCACCAGCTCGTTCACCTTGTCGTTCGGCACCCGCAGCGTGAGCTTCGCGCGGGCCTTCTCGCCGCCGGTCTCGGTGCGCGCGTCGACGCGTCCGCCGAGGCGCTCCGCGGTCGCGGCCAGCTCCCTGGCCGCCGACGCCGGATCGGCGTTCGTCACGTCGACGGTGCCGGTGGTGATCACCTGACGGTCCGCCGGCGCGTTCGCCGGGGTCGACGGCGCGGCGGGCCCCGTCGTGGGCGCCGCCTTCGGCGCGGGGGCGACCGCGGCCTGGCCGCCCGTGATGGGCGCGGACTCCGCGGCCCCGCGGCCCCCGGCCTGGGGTGCAGGTGGCTGGTAGAAGGCCGAATCGCTCGTGCCCCCCTGGAACTGGCTCGCGACGACGCCGCCCACGGCGACGACCGCGATCGCCGCGGCCGCGGCGATACCCATCGTCCGGTGCTTGCGACGGCTGCGGCGCGCCTGCAGGTCGTCGCCGACCTCGGTCATGACGGCGGCGCGCATGGCGGAGAGCCGGTCGTCGGTGAGGATGTCGTCGGGGGTGATCCGGGTGGTCATGACTGCTCCCTCAGGGTGCTCAGGTCGGCGCGCAGGCGGCCGCGCAGCCGGGAGACGCGGTTGCGCACGGCGGCGTGGGTCACGCCCACCTCCGCGGCGGCCCGCTCGTAGGTCTGTTCGTCCTCCACGCACAGGCGGTAAAGACGCTGGTCGGTGGGGGACAGGGCGCTCACCGCGCCGGCGATGAGCGCGCGGATCTCGGCGGCGAGCACCTCGTCCTCGGGCGACGGAGCCGCCCCCGGTGGCTCGGCGTCGTCGAGCGGCGCCGATCTGTCCCGGACCGCGGAGAGTCGTCTCCCCGCGTTGAGCGCGGTGTACCGCGCGGTGGTCAGCAACCACGGGAGCACCGACTCGTCGACGATCCGCACCGAGTCGATGCGGCGCCAGAGCGTGAGGAAGGTGTCCTGGGCGACTTCCTGTGCGGCGTCGGCGTCGCGCAATACGGTGTACGCCTGCCAGTAGACGGGGCGCACGTGGCGGTCGTGGATCGCCGCGAACGCCGACCCGTCGCCGCCCGCGGCGCGGGCGAGGAGGGTCCGGTCCGCGGACTCGTCGGTTCTCATCGTGGACGTCACACCCCTCTATGTCGCCGGGGCGGCCGACCGTCTCACCCGGATCCGACGGTGCCGGTCAGAGCGTCAGGTGGATGCCCTCGTCGTCGACGGTGACCGCGACCTTCGTCAGGTCGTCGACCTGCGCGTCGGGGGAGAAGCGGGCCGCCCCCGGGCCCACCCCGACCACCCGCATCCCGGCGGCCTTGCCCGCGGCGATGCCGGCCTCCGAGTCCTCGAAGACGATGCAGTCGGCGGGATCGATTCCGAGGAGCGCGGCGCCGCGGAGGAAGCCCTCGGGGTCGGGCTTGCTCGCGCGCACGTCCTCGGCGGTCACGCGCACCGCGGGCAGGGGCAGGCCCGCGGCGCCCATCCGCGCCGTCGACAGCGGGACGTCCGCGGAGGTCACCAGGGCGTGCGGCGCACCGTCGAGCGCGGCGAGGAAGGCGGGCGCCCCGGCGACGGGGACGATGCCCTCGGTGTCGGCGGTCTCCTGCGCCAGCAGTTCGCGGTTCTCCGCGAGATTGACCTCGACGGGGCGGTCCGGGAGCAGCTCCGCCATCGTCGCGTGGCCCTGGCGGCCGTGCGCGACGGCCAGCACCGCCGCGGGGTCGAGCCCCTTCTCCCGCGCCCACCGGCTCCAGCACCGTTCCACGACGGCGTGCGAATCCACGAGTGTGCCGTCCATGTCCAGCAGCAGAGCGCGACCGGTGAGCATGCATGTCCTCCTGAGATGGGCGTGTGGGCCCAACGATACGGACGGCGCGGGGAGCGGCGGTGCGGATCAGCGGGGGACGACGAGGTCCGGCGTGAGCTCGTCGAGGCGGACGGCGCCCGCCAGCCCCATCGCGTGCCGGAGCTCCTCCTGCAGGCCGGCCAGAATCGAGCGGACACCGTCGGCGCCGGAGACCGCCAGGCCCCACAGGATCGGCCGGCCCACGAAGACGGCGTCCGCGCCCAGGGCGAGGGCGGCCAGCGCGTCGAGACCGTCACGGACGTCGCCGTCGACGAGCACGGTCGCGTCGGCGCCGACGGCCGCCGCGATTCCGGGCAACGCCTGCGCGGGCGCGACGGTGCGCCCCAGCTGCCGACCGCCGTGATCGCTCACCCACACCCCGGCCGCGCCGGCGTCGACGCACCGTCGGGCCTCGTCGGCGCGCAGCACACCCTTGACGATCACCGGGAGCCCCGTCAGGTCGGCGAGCCGCCCGATGTCCTCGAGGACGGCCCCCGCGTCCTGCTCGATCGCGGCCCACGCGTCGGCCCCGGGCGGCAGGTGCTGCGCGACGTTGACCAGGGCCACGTCGTCGCCCAGCGGCGGCAGCCCGCGGCCGCCGGAGCGGCCCACGTAGGGGGTGTCGCCGGTGAGCACCAGCGCCGTCGCGCCGGCCGCCGCGGCCCGCTGCACCAGCGCGTCGGTGATGGATCGGTCGCGCATGAGGTAGACCTGCTGCCACCACGGGCCGCCCACCGCGGCGGCGACCTCCTCGATCCGGGTGGTCGCGCGTATGGACAGGACGAACGGGGCGCCGCACTCGGCCGCGGCGCGGGCGGTCGCCGCCTCGGCGCCGGGGTGGACGAGGCGGTGGAAGGCCGTCGGTGCGACGCCGATGGGGGAGCGCCAGTCGCCGAGGACGGTGGTCGTGGTGTCGATGGACCTCACGTCGCGCAGCACGCGCGGCGTGAATCGCCATCGCTCCCAAGGGGACTCGCCGACGGTCGCGCCGCGCATCAGGTACGCCCACACGTCGGGCGGGACTACCTGCTCGGCCTGCTGCGCGAGTTCGATCATCCGGTCGTTCCCCCTGATTTGTGGCACTGAGGCCGCGCGGTGTCCGGCACGCTGGCGCGGCCGGGCGGGGCTTCACGATCTCACAGTCGCTTCGAATGTGTTACGGCGCACAGTGTCCCCGATCACACTTTAGGTCATCACTTAAAGATTGGCGGCGCGGCGGCGCGGCCGGGAGACTCTTGGTCATGACCAATTACCGTGATTTCAAGAGCCTCACCGCCGACCCGACCGCCGGCACCGTCTACGCCCGCCTCGCGGACATCCACGAGGACGCCGCGAAGCCCACCGCCGCTCCGCGCTCCGGATTCGCCGCCGCCGGCCTGCGTGCCGCCCTGCAGCGCTTCGTCACCGCCAACCCCGAGTACACCGGCCCCGCCGCGCTGCGCTTCTGATCCTCCCCGCTCGATCTCAGGCGCGGTGGCCGCGTACCAACCGGTCACCGTCCGGCGTGCGCCGATAGAGCACCTCGCGCCCGCTCCGGGCCCGGTCGACCAGTCCGTTCTCGTGGAGCACGCGCAGGCTCTGGGACGCCGCCGACGGCGTGACCTCCAGTCGCCGCGCCAACTCGCTGACCGCCATCGGCTCGACCAGGGCGTGCAGCACGTCCGCCTTCGCTCCGCCGATCAGCCGCCGCAGTGCGCCCGGCGGAACCTCCCGCATCGACTCCATGAGGGTCGCGCTGCCGCGCGCCGGATAGCCGGCGTGCGGCGTCGCCGTCTCCGGTGAATGCGCGCTGACCAGACGTGTCAGGAAGACGCTCGGAATCAGGATGAGCCCCCGGCCCGCGGAGGCGTACTCGCCGGATCGCGTGTATGCCAGATCCAGGCGCAACCGTCCGTCGCGATCCCACGCCAGGTTGGGGTTGAGCGAGGCGAACAGCTGGGTCGGCCCGCCGATCGCCAGCTCCCGCCCGCGGAACGTGATGTCCGACTCCAGGATCCGGTTCACCGACGGCCAGATCGGTGCGATGACCACCCGGTGGTAGCGCTCCAGTGCCCCGGCGATCCGCGGCCCCGCCCGCTCGGGGTCGTCGAGCAGGCGCGCCAGCGCGGGCGACGGATCGTCGCCCTCCCGCAGGTCGTCCAGTTGCGCATGGATCAGCGCCGGATCGGTCGCCGCGATCGCGGCGAGTCCGTCGTCGAGCGACGGCCGCGCGTTGCCGGGCTCCGGCATCGGCGTGAGGAAATCCGGGATCGCGTTCCCCGACGGTGCCACCAGTGCGCTGACGAGCCGGTGGTCGTACCGGTCCCGCTGCGCCTGCGCGTTGCTGCGCCACCGGTTCAGGTGGGCGGAACTCTCGTGCGTCGTGTTCAGGTGGAACAGGCTCAGCGAGGTCTCGTTCATCGGCGCCAGGACGAAGCGCACGTCCGAGAGATCGCGGACGTCCAGCACGTAGGTGAGCATGAGACGCCCAGCTTAGGGTCGCACCGGCCCCGCCGCCCCCGGTTCACGACTTAACAGCGTTAGCCCGGAGGGCTTCCTGGGGATTCGCGGGGAGCGAGTGCGTGCTACTCGCGGGTAACCGCGTTCGTCATTGCGCCCTGCTCATCAGCCGCAGCAGTGCGGGGCCCACGAGCGGCGCCGTCAGCGCTCGGATCATCAGGTTCTGCACGCCGAGATGCAGCCTGCTCGGCGGCGCGAACCGCGCCATCCCGGCGCGCGCCTGTCGCCGGCGCTGCGCGACCTCCGGGCGCAGCCCGGCCTCCCATGCATGCAGTGCCGCGCCGATGTCCCCGGGGTGCTCCGCGAGCGCGCGCCCCAAACGATCGGCGCCCGCGAGGGCGAGGCCGGCGCCGTGGCCGGCGAAGAGGGAGACGCACCACGCGGCATCGCCGACCAGCACCACGCGCCCGCTGCTCCACGCGTCCATGACCACCTGGGACACGGAATCGAAGTAGCCGTCCTCGGCGCCGGCGGCCCCGCGGATCGCCTCGTGCACCGGGCCGGTGAGATCGCCGAAGTGCGCCGCGAGGGCGTCGGCGGGCGAGCCCGCCGCGTCGGCCTCGGCGGTCGGGGTGCGGTAGGTGAAGAAGGCCGACGGTGCGTGCTCACGGGGCCGGAATACCGCCGCGGTGCGGCCCACGTCGATGAAGGTGCTGGCGGTCTGCTCCGGAAGGCCGTTCGGCGCGGCGTCCAGTGGGAAGGCCGCCACGGCGTGCTGTAGATCGCGGACGAACTCGGGCGCCGGCCCGAAGGCGAGGTCGCGGACCCCGGAGTGCAGGCCGTCAGCGCCGACCAGCAGGTCTGCGTCGTGGACGGTGCCGTCGCTGAGCGTGACGCGGAGCCCGTCGGCCTCGTCGGCCCCGGTGACCGTCGTGCCGAACCGGATCTCGACCGCCCCGTCGAGGGCGTCGTGCAGCGCGTCCTCCAGGTCGCCCCGGAAGACGGTGAGCGCGCGGGAGCCCAAGGACTGCTCGGCGAGCGCCGCGGGCATGGTGAGCTTCGTCGAGCCGTCGGCCCGGACCAGGAGCGAGGTGAAGACGCCCTGGTCGCGGGTGCGCAGGGCGGGCACCAGGCCGAGCGCATCGGCCGCGTCGAACCCCGCGCCGAGGAGGTTCACGAGGTAGCCGCCGGTCCGGCGGGCCGGCGCGCGCTCGACGACGACGACGCGGTGCCCGTCGCGGTGCAGCCGGAGCGCGGTCGCGAGGCCGGCGATCCCCGCGCCGGCGATGACGATCCGCAGGGGGCGTTCGATGTGGTCCGGCATGATTCCCTCTCGGTATGAGCGTGCGTTCATACCGAGTATGAGCGATTGTTCATACTCGGCGCAAGGACGCGGGCGCGACTCGTAGAATCGACGCATGCCCAGAGGAGTCGCGATCGACGGCGCGCGCCAGCGCCTGTTCTCGGCCGCCGAGGCCGTGATCCTCCGCGACGGGGTGGTCGGCCTGAAGGGGCGTGCGGTCACCGCGCAGGCGGGCGTCGCCACCGGACTGCTGCACGCCCACTTCGGCGACTTCGAGGGCTTCCTCGCCGCCTATGCGGTCGACCGCAGTTTCCTGCTCGCTGCAGAACTCGGGGATGCGACGCGGTCAGAACCGGAAGCGTCGGTGGCGGAATCGATCTGCGCGCAGCTCGACGCGCTGCCGCAGCCCACCGCCACAGCCTTCGCCCGACTGCTGGCCGCCCGACCGGACCTGCGCGAGCGCGCCGCCGAGGTGCTGGGCGCGGACGCAGCCGGCTTCGAGGGGGTGACGGCGGCGGTCGCCGACGAGCTCGCGGCCGAGGTGCGTGGGGGCCGGCTGCGGGCCGGAACGCACGCCGGCGATCTCGCCTACGTCGCCGTCGGGGCGGCGCTGCGCGCCTGGTGCGCCGGCGACCCCGACGAGCGGTGGCACGCTGCAGTGGCTGCGGTCGTGGCCGCCGCGGTCGAGACCGGGTAGTACGACAGCGGCGACGATCCGGTGGTCCGGATCGCCGCCGCTGCGGGGAGTGCCCCTGTTAGGACTCGCGGAACTCCGCGGAGGTCAGGCCCTGCTCCTCGGCCTTGCGCAGCTCCACGCGGCGGATCTTGCCGCTGATCGTCTTCGGCAGGTCGGCGAAGGCGATGCGGCGCACGCGCTTGTAGGGCGCGAGGTGCTCGCGGCTGTAGTCGAAGATCGACTGCGCCGTCGCCTCGTCCGGCGCGTGGCCGTCGGCGAGCACGATGTACGCCTTCGGCACCGCGAGGCGCAGCTCGTCCGGCGCCGGGACGACGGCGGCCTCGGCCACCGCATCATGCTCCAGCAGAACCGATTCCAGCTCGAACGGGCTGATCTTGTAGTCGCTCGACTTGAAGACGTCGTCGGTGCGGCCGACGTAGGTCAGGTAGCCGTCCGCGTCCTTCGAGGCCACGTCGCCCGTGTGGTAGACGCCGCCCTCCATCACCTTCGCGGTCTTCTCGGCGTCGCCGTGGTAGCCGACCATGAGGCCGAGCGGCCGCGGGTCCAGGCGCAGGCAGATCTCGCCCTCGTCCACGCCCTGCTCGCCGGTGGCCGGGTCGACCAGCACCACGTCGTAGCCGGGGCACGGGCGGCCCATCGACCCGTCCTTGAGCGGCTGGCCCGGCGTGTTCGCCACCTGGACCGTGGTCTCGGTCTGGCCGAAGCCGTCGCGGATCGTCACGCCCCACGCGTTCCGCACGCGGGTGATCACCTCGGGGTTGAGCGGCTCGCCGGCGCCCACGACGACGCGCGGCGGCGTGGCCAGGGCGCTGAGGTCGGCCTGGATCAGCATGCGCCACACCGTCGGCGGCGCGCAGAAGCTGGTGACGCCGGCCCGCTCCATCTGCTTCATCAGGGCGGCCGCGTCGAACCGGTTGTAGTTGTAGATGAAGACGCAAGCCTGGGCGATCCACGGCGTGAAGACGTTGCTCCACGCGTGCTTCGCCCAGCCCGGCGAGCTCACGTTGAGGTGCACGTCGCCGGGGCGCAGCCCGATCCAGTACATCGTCGACAGGTGGCCCACGGGGTAGCTCGCATGCGTGTGCTCGACCAGCTTCGGCGCGCTCGTGGTGCCGGAGGTGAAGTACAGCAGCAGGGTGTCGTCGGCGTGCGTGACGTGCGAGGGGGTGAAGTCCGACGGTGCCGTGTACGCCGCGGCGAAGGACTCCCAGCCCGGCACCGGATCGCCGATGGCGATCCGGGTGACCTGCGCGTCCGCGGGGACGCGCTCGGCGAGCTCGCTCCGCACGATGACGTGCTTCGCGCCGCCGCGGGCGATGCGGTCGGCGATGTCGCCCTCGGCGAGCAGCGTGGTCGCGGGGATGACCACGGCGCCGAGCTTGATCGCGGCGAGCATGACGTCCCAGAGCTCGACCTGGTTGCTGAGCATGAGCAGGATCCGATCGCCCGGATTCACGCCGCGCTCGCGCAGCCAGTTCGCGACCCGGTTGCTGCGCGCGCTCATCTCCGCGTAGCTGAACTTCGACTCGGAGCCGTCCTCCTCGACGATCCACAGGGCGGGGGCGTCGTTGTTCTCGGCCACCCGGTCGAACCAGTCGAGCGCGAAGTTCCACTCGTCGAGCTGCGGCCAACTGAAGCGCTCCCGCGCCGCGTCGTAGTCGTCGGCGAGCTCGACCAGCAGGTCGCGCGCGGCAAGGAAGTCTCGATACCCCTGTGTGCTAGCCACTTTCAGATCCTCCGGTTGATTACTTGGATATCCAAGTATATAGTGATGGGCAACACATCGCGCAAGGGCTTCGCGATGGACCTCGATCGAGAGAGAAGGACACACCATGGCTGACGTGCGCACCATCCCGCATTTCATCGACGGTCGTCGCGTGGAGGGCACGGGCCGCACCGCCGACGTCTTCGACCCGAGCACGGGTCAGGTGCAGGCCACCGTCCCGCTGGCGAGCACCGCCGAGGTCGACGACGTGGTCGCGCGGGCGAAGAAGGCTCAGGTGCAGTGGGCCGCCTTCAACCCGCAGCGCCGCGCCCGCGTCTTCATGAAGTTCATCGACCTGGTCCACCAGAACGTCGACGAGCTCGCCTCGCTGCTCTCCAGCGAGCACGGCAAGACCGTCGCCGACGCCAAGGGCGACATCCAGCGCGGCATCGAGGTCATCGAGTTCTCGATCGGCATCCCGCACCTGCTCAAGGGGGAGTACACCGAGGGCGCCGGCACCGGCATCGACGTCTACTCGATGCGCCAGCCGCTCGGCGTCGTCGCCGGCATCACGCCCTTCAACTTCCCGGCCATGATCCCGCTGTGGAAGGCCGGCCCCGCGCTGGCCTGCGGCAACGCCTTCATCCTCAAGCCCTCCGAGCGCGACCCCTCCGTGCCGGTGCGCCTGGCCGAGCTGTTCATCGAGGCCGGCCTGCCCGAGGGCGTCTTCCAGGTCGTCCACGGCGACAAGGAGTCGGTCGACGCGCTGCTGAACAACCCGGACGTCAAGGCCGTCGGTTTCGTCGGCAGCTCGGACATCGCGCAGTACATCTACGAGACCTGCGCCAAGAACGGCAAGCGCAGCCAGGCCTTCGGCGGCGCCAAGAACCACATGGTGATCCTCCCGGACGCCGACCTGGACCAGGCCGTCGACGCCCTCATCGGCGCCGGCTACGGCTCCGCCGGCGAGCGCTGCATGGCGATCTCCGTCGCCGTCCCCGTGGGCGAGGAGACCGCGAACCGCCTGCGCGAGCGCCTCGTCGAGCGCGTGCAGCAGCTGCGCGTGGGCCACAGCCACGACCCGAAGGCCGACTACGGGCCCCTCATCACCCCGGCCGCGGTCGAGCGCACCAAGAGCTACATCCAGCAGGGCGTGGACGCCGGCGCCGATCTCGTGGTCGACGGCCGCGAGCGCACCAGCGACGAGCTCACCTTCGGCGACGCCGACCTCTCCGGCGGCAATTACCTCGGCCCGACGCTGTTCGACCACGTCACCAAGGACATGTCGATCTACACGGACGAGATCTTCGGCCCCGTGCTGTGCATCGTCCGCGCGAACACCTACGAGGAGGCCCTCGCACTGCCCACCGAGCACGAGTACGGCAACGGCGTGGCCATCTTCACCCGCGACGGCGACGCCGCCCGCGACTTCGTCGCCCGCGTCGAGGTGGGCATGGTCGGCGTCAACGTGCCGATCCCGGTTCCCGTGGCGTACCACACCTTCGGCGGCTGGAAGCGGTCCGGCTTCGGCGACCTGAACCAGCACGGCCCGCACTCGATCCTGTTCTACACCAAGACCAAGACGGTGACCTCGCGCTGGCCCTCGGGCATCAAGGACGGCGCGGAGTTCTCCATCCCGACGATGCACTAGGAGAGGCACGTGCCCTACCCGAACCTGACGGGGGACGACCTCGCCATCGTCGAGATGGCCCGCGACTTCTCCCGCAAGCGCCTCGCGCCCTCCGCGCTCGACTGGGACGCCACCAAGCACTTCCCGGTGGCGGAGATGAAGGAGGCGGGCAGCCTCGGCATGGCCGCCATCTACACCCGCGAGGACGTGGGCGGATCCGGCCTGCGCCGGCTCGACGGCGTCCGCATCTTCGAGGAGCTCGCCAAGGGCGATCCCGTGACCGCGGCGTTCATCTCGATCCACAACATGTGCACGTGGATGGTCGACACCTACGGCTCCGAGGAGCAGCGGCAGGAGTGGATCCCCAAGCTCGCGCCGATGGACGTGATGGCCAGCTACTGCCTCACCGAGCCGGGTGCCGGCTCGGACGCGGCGTCGCTGACCACCAAGGCCGACCGCGACGGCGACGACTTCGTGCTCAACGGGACGAAGCAGTTCATCTCCGGCGGCGGCGCGTCCGACCTGTACGTGGTGATGGCGCGCAGCGAGGGCGAGGGTGCGCGCGGCATCTCGACCTTCCTGGTGGACAAGGGAACCCCCGGCCTCTCCTTCGGGCCGCCCGAGGTGAAGATGGGCTGGCACAGCCAGCCCACCACCCAGGTGATCTTCGAGAACGTCCGGATCCCGGCCTCGCGCATGCTGGGCGGGACCGACGGTGCCGGCAAGGGCTTCGGCATCGCCATGAACGGACTCAACGGCGGCCGGCTCAACATCGCCGCCTGCTCCCTGGGCGGCGCGCAGGCCGCGTACGACCTCGCCCTGCGCTACATGACGGAGCGCGAGACGTTCGGCCGCAAGCTGATCGACGAGCCGACCATCCGGTTCACGCTCGCCGACATGGCCACCTCGCTCGAGGCGTCCCGTCTGATCCTCTGGCGCGCGGCCACCGCGCTCGACGAGAACGACCCCGACAAGGTCGAGCTCTGCGCCATGGCGAAGAAATTCGTCACCGAGACCTGCTACCAGGTCGCCGACCAGGCGCTGCAGCTGCACGGCGGCTACGGCTACCTGCACGAGACCGGCGTCGAGAAGATCGTCCGCGACCTGCGGGTGAACCGGATCCTCGAGGGCACCAACGAGATCATGCGGATGGTGATCGGCCGCGCCGAGGCCGCCCGCATCCAGGGCAAGTAGGAGGCACACCTTCATGAGCACGATCGCATTCCTCGGCCTCGGCCACATGGGCGGCCCGATGGCGAAGAACCTGGTCGCGGCCGGCCACACGGTGCGCGGTTTCGACCTCGTCCCCGCGGCGCAGGACGCGGCCCGCGCGGCCGGCGTCACCGTGATCGACACCGCCGAGGAGGCGGTGACCGGCGCGGACGCCGTGGTCACCATGCTGCCCAACGGCGGCATCGTGAAGGCCGTGTACGAGTCGGTCCTCCCACACGCTGCGCAGGGCACGCTGTTCATCGACAGCTCCACCATCTCCGTCGACGACGCCCGCGCGGTGCACGCGCTGGCCGAGGCCGCCGGGATGAAGCAGGTGGACGCGCCCGTCTCGGGCGGCGTCAAGGGTGCCGACGCCGGCACCCTCGCCTTCATGGTGGGCGGCGACGACGCCGCCTTCGCCGCGGCCCAGCCCGTGCTGGATCCGATGGCGGGCAAGGTGATCCACTGCGGCGGATCGGGCAACGGGCAGGCCGCCAAGGTCTGCAACAACATGATCCTTGCGGTCCAGCAGATCGTCGTGGGCGAGGCCTTCGTCCTCGCCGAGAAGCTGGGCCTGGCGGATCAGGCGCTGTACGACGTGGTCACCGGCGCCACCGGCAACTGCTGGTCGCTGCACACCAACTGCCCCGTGCCGGGGCCGGTGGCGGGGGCACCGTCGGGCAACGAGTTCAAGCCCGGCTTCGCGACCGCCCTGATGAACAAGGATCTGGGGCTGGCCATGGACGCCGTGGCGTCCACCGGGTCGAGCGCGCCGCTCGGCACGCACGCCGCCGAGCTGTACTCTGCGTTCGCGCAGGACAACGGCGGCCTGGACTTCAGTGCGATCATTCAGACGCTGAGGTAGCGATTCACAACGAGGAAGGCGGGCGCGATGGCTGAACCGGACCCCCGGGACCCGATCGCGCGTGCCCGCCGTAACTGGGAGGACGCGGGCTGGGGCGGCGACGTCGCCTCCGGCATGGAGGCGGTGACGTCCGTGATGCGGGCGCACCAGATCCTGCTCGCGCGGATCGAGACGGCCCTCAAGCCCTTCCGCCTGTCGTTCTCCCGGTTCGAGCTGCTGCGGCTGCTCGCCTTCACCAAGCGCGGCGAACTGCCGATCTCGAAGGCGAGCACCCGGCTGCAGGTGCACGTCTCGTCGGTGACCCACGCGATCGACCGGCTGGGCGAGGCCGGGCTGGTCGAGCGCAAGCCCCACCCCACCGACGGCCGCACCACCCTCGTCGCCATCACCCCGGACGGCCGGGAACTCGTGGAGAAGGCGACGGTCGTGCTCAACGACGTCTTCTCCGACATCGGCATGCCCGACGACGAGTCCGCCGCGCTGGTGGGCGCGATCCGCTCGCTGCGCCGCTTCAACGGCGACTTCTGACCGCCGCCGCCGGAACCGGGGCCTCCGTGTCGCCGGTCGACGGTGCGCGGTGCAGGCTCCGCGCACACGCCGCGAAGGCGATCGCGAGTCCCGCGTGCACCAGCAGGATCAGCGCGAAGGCGTACTGCGCCGGCATGCCGCCGGCCAGCGCCGTGTAGCCCGTCCCGAGCGTCGCGACGCCGAGTGCGAACGCCGCCTGCTGCGCCGTCGACACCAGCCCGCCGGTGAGCCCGGCGATCCGGTCGGGCACCGCCCCCATGATCGCTCCGACCAGCGGCCCGAACTGCATCGCCTGGGCGGCGCCCACGAGGATCAGGGCGGGCTGCACCGTCCACGCCCAGACCTGCGGGGCCGCGAGTCCGCTCGCCGCGAGCGCCACCAGCCCCGCGGCGTTGAGCAGTGCCCCCACCGGCATCGTCCGCGCGCCGAGGCGGCGATGGATCCCCGGCTGCGCCAGCGAGACGGCCACGAAGGCGGCGCCGTACGGAACCAGTGCCACGCCCGACGCCAGCGGGCTCATCCCCAGTGCGTGCTCGCTCACCAGCGCGTACTCGAAGACCAGGGCGCCGTAGCCGGAGAAGAACAGCAGCGCCATGAGCAGGCCGACCCGGATCGGCCGGTGCGCGAACACTGAGGGCGGCAGCATCGGCGCACCGCCCGCGGCCTCCCCGCGCCGCTGCGACGACCAGAACGCCGCGCCGGCCCCGACGGCGACGACGAGCAGCACCCACGAGACCGGCGGCCAGCCCAGCGTGCCGCCGACCGAGAGCCCCACCAGCAGCGCGAGCAGTGCCACTGTCAGCAGCGCCGTGCCGCGGTAGTCCAGCGGCAGCCGACGCTCGGCGCGGGTCTCCGGCACCGCACGGGCGGCGGCCGCGGCGAACCAGGCGATGACCGCCGCGGACCACCACACGGCCCGCCAGCCGAGCCCCGCCGGATCCCATGCCAGCAGCGCGCCGCCGAGCACCTGCCCGCCGCAGAAGCCGAGCCCCGCGGTCGCCGCGATCACGGCGATCGCCCGGCGCCGTGCCTCGCCCGCGGCGGTGGCCTGCACCGTCGAGAGAACCTGCGGGGTGAAGGCCGCCGCGCCGATGCCCTGCACCGCGCGCAGCACGATGAGCGAGGTGATGTCCGGCGCGAAGCCCGCAGCGACGGAGGCGATCCCGACGGCGACGAGGCCCGCGACGAAGACCCGTCGCCGCCCGCGGTTGTCGCCGAGGCGGCCGAACAGGATGAGCGCGGTCGCGAAGGTCGCCGAGAACGCGGCCAGGATCAGCGTCTGCTGCGCCGGGGAGGCGGCGAGTCGCCGGGCCACCTCCGGGACCGCCACGTTCGCCGACGCGAACAGGAACGTCGTGAGGAAGTAGGCGACGCCGAGGACGGCGAGCCCCGGGCGGGTCAGGCGGGGGTGGGGAGCGGAGGTCATGGCTCGACGGTGCTCCACCGCCATCCGGGTATCCAGACCGTGCGGATCCTAGTAGTGATACCACCGGGCTGGCGGCGCCGCGACGGCCTCGCGGCGGGGGATACTCGGTGCATGGGCACCCGCAACAACGCCGAGCTGGCGCGCTTCCTGCGCACCAGGCGCGAGCAGGTGACGCCGCAGCAGGTGGGGCTGGCGGCCGGCGGGCGGCGGCGCACGCCCGGGCTGCGCCGGGAGGAGGTCGCGGCGCGAGCCAGCGTGGGTACCACCTGGTACACGTGGGTCGAGCAGGGGCGCGATGTCAACCCCAGCCCGGAGGTGCTGTGCGCCGTCGCCGACGCGCTCCTGCTGGATCCGGGGGAGCGGGACCACGTCCTGCGCCTGGCCGGGCATCAGCCCGGGCCTCCGGCGGCGGATACCGTCGCGGACACCGTCCAGCCCGTCCTCGACGCGCTCCTGCCCAACCCCGCCGTGGTGCTCAACGCGCGCGGCGACATGGTCCGCTACAACCGTGCCTTCCGCTTCCTCATCACCGACGTCGAGGAGTTCGCCCCGGAGGACCGGAACTGCCTGTGGCTCGACTTCACCGACGAGCTCTGGCTCGGCGCCTACGCAGCGGACCGGCAGGAGCTCGAGGCCGTTGTGGCCCGGACTCGCGCGATCTACGCCGGCAGCCACGCCGACCCGTCGTGGAAGCCGCTGCTCGACCGGCTGCAGGCGGCCTCGCCGCTGTTCGCGCAGCTGTGGCATGCGGGCCTGGTGCTCGACGCCGCCGACTGGGAGAAGACGATCCGCAATCCGCTGGTGGGGGAGCTGCGCCTGCAGGTGAGCACGTTCAATCTGCGCGACCGGCCCTCACTGCGGATGCTGACCTACCTCCCGCGCGACGAGCAGACGCGCGAGCGGCTCACGCGGATCGTCCCGCCGCGGTATCGCGATGCATGACGCTCGCGGCTCCGCTCAGCTGAGCTGAGTCGACCTTGGGCGCGTAAGTGGGAGCAGCCCCCTGACGGTGTACTGGGGAGTGTCGTGGTCACAGATCTGCCTCTCGGAGAGAGGTGTACGAAATTTCAAGTGAGTCGGCAGAGTCCGTTGACGATTCCGTTGTGCTGCGCGCAGCGATCCATACGATGACGGACGCCGCGACCGCGATCAGCGATCCGGCCAGCAGGGTCGGCGCCAGTGCGCCTGTCCCGTAGACACCGATGAGTGCTCCGAGGAGAGGCGGGCAGAAGACCGCGCCGGCCATTGCGCCGGCGATGACGTAGGCGAACGTAGATCCCTGGGCGTAGCCGGTGGTCATGAGCCAGTTGAGGCCGTTCGGGAAGATCGGTCCGATGAACAGGCCCGCGAGCAGGTAGGCCCAGATCGTCACTGGATCGTAGAAGGCGAGGGCGACGGCGACGGTCATACCGACGGAGCTGACGATGACCACCGTCGCCGGTGAGACACGGTGCGCGATCGGTGCGACGGCGAAGCGGCCGATGACCATGGCTAGCCAGTAGCCGGATGTAGCCAAGCCGCCGACGGTGGCGCTGTGTCCGAGGTCGAGTAGACGGCTCGGTTCCCAGCTGCCGATACTTGATTGCACCGCGAAGTGCGCGATGTAGAGCACGAGGAGCCCACCGACCACGCCGACGACGACAAGGCGAGGGGCCTTGGCCGCGGCGGTTGGGGAAGCCGACTGGGCGGCGTCTGCCGGTGTGGGCCGCGGCGCCAGACCGCGCATGGTCACAGCCGCACCGAGCCCAAGGACGGCGACGCCGGCGAAGACGAGGCGATAGTTTTCTGCACCGATTCCGGCGATCACCGCTGGTGCGACGACAGTTCCGATGCCGAAGCACGCGTGGGCGACATTGACGAGCGCTGGTCCGCGTTCACCATGTCCGATCAGGAAGAGCTGCGTGATCAAAGCGTCGCAGCCGCCCAAACCGAGTCCGGCGATCACGGCACCGGTCAAGGTCAGTGACCAGGTCGGCGCGCCCGCGATCAAGCACGACCCGACGACAATCAAAAGCAGAGAGCTGGCAACGGCGAACTGGTTTCCGCGACGGCGAAGAACCGGCTGAGCCGCCAGCACCCCCACCACGGCGCCGACGGACTGTACCGCCAGGCCGCTTCCTGCGGCGGCATCAGAGAGTCCGAACTTGTCCTTGAGCTCCGGGATGGCCGGGCCGTAGGCGGCGAGCAGTCCTCCCACTCCGACCATCGCGACGCACGCGCCGGCAGTCGCGGATCTGGTGAACAACTGAGTCATTCATTCCCCTAACATCATGTAACCTTATGAACTTAAGACCTTAAGGACTGCCCTTTGAACCTAAACGATGTCGCCGGTGATGGCGACCTGTGTGGCTCGAGTGACTGGTCCAGAAGTGGGCTCGTCTGGTTGGGTCCCACGGGGTGATACCTTCAGCCGGCGACGACTGCAGGAGGTGGCCAATGACCGCGATGCCGGCAATGCCGCAGCGAACCGCCCTTGTCGGGCAGGTAATCAACATTCTTCGGTCCGAGATCGCCCGCGGCCGTTGGCTCGTCGGCTCCAAGCTCCCGGTCGAGTCGGAACTCGCCACCGAGTACGGGATCAGCAAAGCAACGCTCCGGCAGGCAGTGCAAGCGCTTGTTCACGTAGGTGTGTTGGAGACCATCCAAGGCAACGGCACCTTCGTTCGCGCTTCCGACGAGCTAGGGCCAGTGTTATCGCGATACCTCGCGGAGGAAGACGACGTCACAGTCCTCGAAGTCCGCGAGGCGATCGAAGCCACGGTTGCGGCCCTGGCTGCAACGCGTGCCACTGACGAAGAGATAGCCGCGATGGAAGAGCTGATCGACCGCGCGGATGCAGCGGTCGCTGTGGACGATCTCGAAACATCGAACGCACGGTCCGTGGACTTCCACGCCGCGGTGGTCAGTGCTGCTCGCAATCCGGTCCTCCACCACTTCTACGACGCGATCGAGGCTGCGACTGTGCGGACGATCCGGTCGTGGACTACGACTCAAGCGCCGCAAGACTTCCAGCGGGAACACCGGGCCATCTTGGCCGCGATCAGCGACCGCGACCCTGAGCGCGCACGCGCCCTATCCAGAGAGCACCTGGCTCCGGTGCTTGCGGCAGCGCGCACGTCAACGGAGCAGTTTCACGAAACGTAAACCCCGGCGCTTCACGCCGGTCACCGGTTCCCCGCGCTAGGTGTACTGACCCCGACCGTTGTTGATGCGGTCGATCGGTGAGTGGCCTTCGATGCCGAGGTGGGGTCTGTTCAGGTTGTAGTAGTCGAGCCATGCTGGCAAGGCTTCGGTGCGGGCGGTGTTCGATGTCCAGGTCCTGCTGTAGGCCCATTCGGTGGCGAGAGTGCGGTTGAGGCGTTCAACTTTTCCGTTCGTCCAGGGGCAGTGCGGGCGGATGAACTTCTGCGTGATGTTATGCGCAGCAGCGATTTCCCGGAACGCAGCGCTTTTTGCGGTAGGCGAAGGCGTTGTCGGTGATGACTCGTTCAACGGTGACGCCGAGGCCGCGGTAGAACCTGGTCGCGCGGTCGAGGAACCCGGCGCAGGTGGTGCCCTTCTCGTCGGGGTGGACCTCCAGGTAGGCCAGGCGGGAGTGGTCGTCGATCGCGGCGTGGATGTAGTCGTAACCGGCGCCGCGGCCGCGGACCTTCTCGCTGCGGCCGTGTGCACGCCAACCGCCGCCGTCAGGGATTCGACCGAGCTTCTTGACGTCAACGTGGATCAGTGAGCCGGGATAGTCGTGCTCGTAGCGTCGAGCGGACCGGCGGGCGGAGCGGATCACCGTCCCGGTCACTGGGTCGAGCTCCCGCAGCAGTGGGGCTCGGTGGCGGCGCAGCACACGGCCGACAGTGGAGGCGTGCATGTCGAGCTTGTTCGCGATGAACACCGGACCGCGGCGCGATAGGTGTCGCATAATCCGGACCCTTGTTTCCGCGCATGGGCCGGTCCGTGATGGGTGGGAGTGGGCGACGCTGGAGCGGTCGACCAGACCCGCATTTCCCTGCTCACGGAAGCGTCGCCACCACCTCCACGCAGTCGTCCGCGAGATCCCCATTTCGGCAGCCACATGGGCGACCGCACGCCCGGATTGGATGCGTTGAACGAGTATCAGCCTGCCGGCCGGAGTCAGCCGGGCGTTACCGTGGGACACGAGAGGCCTCCGTGTGTTCGAGCTGAAGAACTAGACAGCTCCAACTCGACCGCGGAGGTCTCTCCTAAGTCAACAACGATCCTGGTCAGTACAGCTAGGGAGCCGACCCGATCGAACGGGCGGTCATCTCCGTTAGTCATCCACAGCCTCGGCGGTCTAGCCGTTGCGGCGTACCTCGGAGGCCTGGACGTGACCTCACACTCGGCGGCTTCCTCGCTGTGGCACTCGCTCTCCGAGCCCTTGTCTACCCCTGTCTCTTGCCTCATGCCCGTGATCTGAATTCAGTGCGCTGCTCGCCGGGTGAGCATGCCGGACAGGTGTTCCCGGCTCAGCCGTGCGGCCGCGGCGGCGTCGCCGCGCTCGACGGCGGCGAGCAGGTCCGCGTGCGATTCCTGGTCGTCGTCCCCGCCGTAGGGCTCGGGCCGGGACCGCAGCATGTCGACCATCGCGCGCCGCAGGTGCGCGGCGATGCCGTCGAACATCTCCAGTAGCACCGGGTTGTGGGCGGCCGCGATGACCGCGCGGTGGAAGTCGGTGTCGGTCTCGACGTGGCGCACCAGATCGGCGCGGTGGGCCGCGCGGATGGCGAGCGCGGCGCGGATCGCGTCCAGGTCGCCCTCGGTGCGGCGCCGGGCGGAGAGGGCCGCGGCCTCCACCTCGACCGCGATCCGCGCCTCGAGCACCGCGTCGATCGCGGCCCCGTCGAGCATCGTGTCGAGGCCGGACGGGGCGTCGAGCCTGGTCACGAACACCCCGGCGCCCTGCCGCGTTGCGAGCACACCGATCCCCGCGAGTCGGCGGATCGCCTCGCGCACCGTCGAGCGCCCGACGCCGAGCTGCGTGGCCAAGGTGGTCTCGCCGGGGAGCTTGTCGCCGACCGCCCACTCGCCGGATCGGACGCGGGCGAGCAGCGCGTCGGCGGCCTGGTCGGCGAGCGAGGTGCGGCTGAGCGGGGGCATGCATCGAGAATACTTCTCAGCTTGTCTGAGGAGTTGTGCTAGGGTCGTCGGCATGACACAGCGGGGCCACCTCCTTCTCCTTCCGCGCCACGGCGGGGCCTGAATCCCGGGCCGGCATCCCGCCGTGGGGAATCCGTGCCGGCCGCCCAGGAACCGACGAAGGAACCGTCATGCCCTTCCCCACGATCGACACGCCCCGCGGCCCCGTCCCCGCCTCCGCGCCCGCCTGGAATCGCCAGCGCGGCTCCCAGATGCCGCACCACCGCTACCGCGACGTCCACGCCCGCGTCGACGTCCCGCTCACCGACCGCACCTGGCCTTCCCGGCGCCTGACCGCGGCGCCGCTGTGGGTCCCCGTCGACCTGCGCGACGGGAACCAGGCCCTACCCGAACCGATGGATCCCGCACGCAAGCGCCGGCTATTCGAGCTCATGGTCGCCACGGGCTACAAGGAGATCGAGGTCGGCTACCCGTCGGCCTCGCAGACCGACTACGACTTCGTCCGGCTCATCGCCGAGACCGACATCGCCCCGGAGGATGTCACCATCGTGGTCTTCACGCCCGCGCGCCGCGACCTGATCGAGCGGACCGTCGAGTCCGTGCGCGGGATCCGCAACGAGGTGGTGATCCACATGTACACCGCGACCGCGCCGACCTGGCGGGACGTGGTGCTCGGCCGGGACCGCGCGGAGCTGCGCTCGCTGATCCTCGACGGCGGCCGCGACCTGCTCGCCGCCGCCGGCGACCACGACGGCGTGCGGTTCGAGTTCTCGCCCGAGGTCTTCAACCTCACGGAGCCCGACTACGTGCTCGAGGTCTGCGACGCGATGACCGCGCTGTGGGACGCGACCGTCGAGCGGCCGGTGATCCTCAACCTGCCCGCGACGGTCGAGGTGGCGACGCCGAACGTCTACGCCGACCAGATCGAGTACATGCACCGCAATCTCGCCCGCCGCGACGCGGTGATCCTCTCGGTGCACCCCCACAACGACCGCGGGACCGGTATCGCCTGCGCCGAGCTGGCCGTGCTCGCCGGGGCGCAGCGCGTGGAGGGCTGCCTCTTCGGCAACGGCGAGCGCACCGGCAACGTGGACCTGGCGACGTTGGCGCTCAACATGTTCGCGCAGGGGATCGACCCGATGGTCGACTTCTCCGACATCGACGAGGTGCGGCGCACCGTCGAGGCGTGCAATGGGATCGCCGTGCCCGACCGGCACCCTTACGTCGGGGATCTCGTGCACACCGCGTTCAGCGGCACCCACCAGGACGCGATCAAGAAGGGCTTCGCCGAGCACCGCATCCGCGCCGCGGCGGAGGGGCTGCCGGAGCGGGCGATCGAGTGGCGCGTGCCCTACCTGCCCGTCGACCCGGCCGACATCGGCCGGACCTACGACGCCGTCATCCGCGTCAATTCCCAGTCGGGCAAGGGCGGCATGGCGTACCTCCTGGAGCGGGACCTGGGCCTGGAACTGCCGCGGCGACTGCAGATCGACTTCGCCCGCCACGTCCAGGCACACGCCGACGAGCACGGCGCGGAGATGGACACCGCCGCGTTGTGGACCGTCTTCGAGCGGGCCTACCGGGCCGCGGGCGGGCGGTTCGAGCTCGTCGACTGCGTCGCGGAGGAGGGCGCGGCCGGCAGCCGGGTCACCGTCGGGCTCCGGGTCGACGGTGCGCCGCACCGCACCGTCGTCGACGGCGTGGGCCCGGTCGAGGCGATCGTCGCGGCACTCGCCGAGCACGACGCGAAGATCGACGTGCTCGCGCTGCACCAGACCGCGCTCGGCCGCGGCGACGACGCGGAAGCGCTCACGCTGATCGAGTACCGGCGCGACGGCGAGGTGCGGTGGAGCATGGGGCGCGACCGTTCCGTGCTGGCCGCGACGGCCGCCGCCGTGATCGGCGCGGCCCAGGCCACGTGACCCGCCGGTAACGTCGCGGGCGGCGCGGGCAGGCAATAGGGTCGGTAGGCGTGCACGCAGAAGGAACCTTCACCGTCGAGCCCGCCTACCCCGAGTCGCTCGCGCCGCTCGCCGACCTCGCGCGCAACCTGCGCTGGGTGTGGCACGGCCCCACCCAGGACCTGTTCGCCACCGTCGCGCCCGAGGTGTGGGCGGCGACCCGTGACCCGCTCGAGGCGCTCCGCGGCGCCGATCAGGCGCGGGTGGCGGCCCTCGGCGACGACGCGGAGTTCGTCGCGCTGGTCCGCGCCGTCCACGCCGACCTGAACGACTACCTCACGCGGCCGTCCTGGGCCGACGAGCTCACGGACGGCGCGAAGGGGATCGCGTACTTCTCGATGGAGTTCGGCGTGAGCCAGACGCTGCCGAACTACTCGGGCGGGCTCGGCGTCCTCGCGGGCGACCACCTCAAGGCAGCGTCCGACCTCGGTCTCCCGCTGATCGCGCTCGGCCTGCTGTACCGGCACGGCTACTTCCAGCAGTCGCTCTCCGCGGACGGCTGGCAGCTCGAGGCGTACCCCGAGCTGGACCCGGCGCAGCTGCCGCTACGGCCCGTGACGCTCTCCAGTGGGCAGCAGCTGGTGGTTTCGGTGCCGCTCGAGGGCCGCGTGCTCAGCGCCGCCGTGTGGCGGGCCGACGTCGGACGGATCCCGCTGCTGTTCATGGACACCGACATCGAGAACAACGACCCCGATCTCCGCGGGGTCACCGACCGGCTCTACGGCGGCGACGCCGAACACCGCCTGCGGCAGGAGATCCTGCTCGGCATCGGCGGCGTCCGCGCCGCCCGCGCCTTCTGCGACCTGACCGGCCACCCCGGCGTCGAGGTCTTCCACGCCAACGAGGGCCACGCCGGCTTCCTCGGCCTGGAGCGGATCCGCGAGCTCATGGCGACCGAGGAGCTCAGCTACGCGGAGGCCCGGACCCTGGCGCGCACCGCCACCGTGTTCACCACCCACACCCCGGTGCCCGCCGGGATCGACCGGTTCCCCGTGGACCTCGTGCGCCGCTACTTCGGCGACGGCAGCCAGATGTGCTCGCTGCTGCCCACGGTGCCCCTCGACGAGATCATCGCCCTCGGCGCCGAGGCCGACGCCGGCGTCTTCAACATGGCCCACATGGGATTCCGGCTCGCCCAGCGCGCGAACGGGGTCTCGAAGCTGCACGGCGCCGTGAGCCGCGAGATGTTCGCCGGCCTGTGGCCGGGCTTCGAGCCGGCCGAGGTGCCCATCGGCTCGGTCACCAACGGCGTGCACCACGGAACGTGGGCCGACCGCCTCGTCGCCGAGCGCGCCGCCGACCCGCTGTCCATGCCTGACGAGGCCCTCTGGCGCCTGCGCACCACGCTGCGCCACCGCCTCGTCGACGAGGTGCGCACCCGCACCCGGGCGGCGTGGCGCGAGCGCGGCGCCGTGGACGCCGAACTCGGCTGGACCGAGCGGATGTTCGACCCCGAGGTGCTCACCATCGGCTTCGCCCGCCGGGTCTCGACGTACAAACGGCTCACCCTGATGCTGCGCGATCCCGAGCGGCTGCGCGCGCTCCTGTTGGACCCGGACCGACCCGTGCAGGTGGTGATCGCCGGGAAGAGCCACCCGCATGACGACGAGGGCAAGCGCCTGCTGCAGCAGCTGCTGCATTTCACCGACGACCGCACCCTGCGGCACCGGATCGCCTTCCTGCCCAACTACTCCATCGGCATGGCCGGGTACCTGTACCACGGCTGCGACGTGTGGCTGAACAACCCGCTGCGGCCCCTGGAGGCCTGCGGGACCTCGGGCATGAAGAGCGCGATGAACGGCGGCCTCAACCTCTCGGTGCTCGACGGCTGGTGGGACGAGCTCTACGACGGGAACAACGGCTGGGCCATCCCGTCGGCCGTGGGCGTGGACCCGGGCCGCCGCGACGACATCGAGGCCGACGCCCTGTACGACCTGCTCGAGCACGACGTGGTGCCCGCCTTCTACGACCGCCGCGACGCGGACGACGCGCCCCCGCGCTGGCTCGCCAAGGTGCGGCACACGTTGTCCGCCACCGCGCCCGAGGTCGCCGCCGACCGGATGGTCCGCGAGTACGCCACCGCCTACTACCGCCCCGCCGCCCGCTCCGCCCGGGCGACCAGGCCCGCCATCGGCGACCTCGTCGAGTACATCGACAAGGTCCGCTCCGGCTGGGACGCGGTGCGCGTCGGCGAGTCCACCGCCACCGTGCTCCCCGAGGGAGTGGAGATCGCCGCCGCCGTCGCGTTGGGGGCGCTGGAGGACGGCGACATCCGCGTCGAGGCCGTCATCGGCGGCGTCGACGAGGCCGGGGACATCGTGGAGGGCAGGGCCGTCCGGCTGCACTTCGACGGCGAGCGCTACCGGGCCGTGCTGCCCGGGCAGGTGGGCCGGTTCGGCTACGCGGTGCGGGTGCTCCCGCAGCACCGCCTGCTCACCGGCCCCGCCGAACTCGGTCTGGTCCGGTACGCGCGATGACCGTCCTCGCGGTGGACCTCGGCGGCACCAAGGTGGCGGCCGGGCTGGTGGAGGCGGACGGCACCGTCGTCGAGGCGTCGCGGCACCGCGCACCCACCGGGCCCGAGGCGACGACCGCCGAACTCGAGGCAGCGATCACCGGCGTCGTGCGCGACGCCCTCGCCGCCGCGGACGGGCCGGTCCAGGGAGTGGGCTTGGCCGCGGCCGGGCCGGTCGACGACGCGGCGGGCACCACCTCGCCGATCAACCTCGAGGCGCTGCACGGCTTCCCGCTGCGCGACCTCGTGGCGGACGCCGCCGGCGGCCTGCCCGTCGAGTTCCGCCGGGACGGCGTCGCGATCGTGCTCGGCGAGCATTGGCTCGGGGCGGCGCGCGGCCATGACGACGCCCTCGGCATGGTGGTCTCCACCGGCATCGGCGGCGGCTTCCTCGTGGGCGGCCGCGCGCTCGTCGGCAACGCCGGGCACATCGGTCAAGTCGAACTGTCGGGGTACACCGGCAGCGAATCCCTCGGCCGCACCACCATGCTCGAGTCCGTCGCCTCCGGTCCGCACACCGTGGAATGGGCGCGCACGCAGGGCTTCGATGGCTCCACCGGAGAGGAGCTGGGGGAGGCGTACCGCGCCGGGGACGCCGTCGCGGTCGCCGCGGTCCGACGGTGCGCCGCCGCCGTCGGCCAGGGGATCGGCAGCGCCGTGGCGCTGGTCCCCGCCTCGGTCGTCGTCCTCGGCGGCGGATTCACCCGCGTCGCGGACGATTTCGTGGACCTCGTGCAGGCCGCGGTCGCCGCGCACCCGCTGCCCTACGTGGCCGCCGCGCGGGTCGTCCCCGCCGGCCTCGGCGCCGACGCGCCCCTCATCGGTGCCGCGGCGCTCGTCTACCGGCGCGCCGTTCTTGCCTGATCGGCGTCGTCACGCCAGGCGGAACGGCGAGCGGGCGCCCGGGGTGGAGGCGAGTCGGGCCAGCAGCTCGCCCAGCGCGGGCAGGAACTTGAAGCCGTGGCCCGAGAACCCGGCCGCGACCGTGATCGGTCCGACGCTGCCGATCGCGAAGTCCGCCGTCGGGGTCGTCGTGTACGTGCAGCTGATCTCCTCGAACCGGTCCGGGTCCGCGCCGGGGATCCACTCGGCGACGTACCGCCGGAGGGCGAGCAGCTGGGCCGGTTCCGATCGCAGGGTGCGCGCGTCGGGATCGGTGACGGGGCCCACGCCGTGCCACCCGGCCTTGATCCCGACGCCGGGCGTCCAGCCGCCGTAGACGGCCGAGGGCCACCACGCGGAGTCCGCCTCGGGGTGATGGTTGAACGCGGGCAGGTCGGGAAGCGGCGCGGCGAGCGCGAAGTGCGCGGGCTGCTCCTGGGTGACGGTGAGCGGGGGCAGGTCCACGACACCGTCCAGCAGGCGGTTCGACCACGCGCCCGCGGCGACGACGACGGTGCGGGCGGTGATCGGCCCGCCGTCGGTCTCGATGACCACGCCGTCGTCGTTCGCCTGGAGCGAGGTGACCCGGGTGCCCTCGAGGATCCGTGCGCCGCGGGCCTCCGCGACCCGGTAGAGCGCGTCGACGGATCGCTCGGCGTAGAGCCGCCCACCGTCGGGGAGGTGCACGGCGGGGCCGGCGAACCGCAGCTGGGGCCACCGTCGGGAGGCCTCGCGGGCGTCGAGCAGCTCCGCACGCAGGCCGATCGTGGGCAACGCCTCCAGGAGGTCCGCCACGTCCGGCCGCGGCCCGCGGTTGACGACGCCCACCTGGTCGAGGAGGTGTGCGCCCGACTCGGCCTCGAGCTCCCGCCAGAGGGGGAGCGCGGCGCGCAGCAGCGCGAGGTACTCGGGGCGGGTGTAGCCCGGGTTGAAGTTGCGCGTGGCGCCGTGCGAGGCGCCCAGCGCGTGGGCGCGCCGGTACCGCTCGATCAGCACCACGTCGACCCCGGCGCGGGCGAGGGCCCACGCCGCGGCCGCCCCGACACCGCCGCCCCCGATGACCGCGACCCGGTGGTCGGTCCGTCCCATCCGCGTCTCCTTCTCCCGGCCGGCGAGTCCGTGTCGGCCGGGCGTCGTGATCGAAACTACGGGAGACCGTGTGGCGAGGGCTTCTCCTCAGGGGGATCCGAT
Source organism: Tsukamurella sp. M9C (assembly GCF_020169415.1). Taxonomy (GTDB): domain Bacteria; phylum Actinomycetota; class Actinomycetes; order Mycobacteriales; family Mycobacteriaceae; genus Tsukamurella. The sequence continues at coordinate 75,687 of NZ_JAIULG010000009.1, read as the reverse complement.
CGTGGTGACGACATGGCTTCCGCCGTCGCGGAGGCCGGGATCCGCGTGCGTTAGCGTGGTGGGCGTGACCGGTGGGCTCCTCTCCCCGCGCGACGCCCGTACCCATTGGGCGTCGGCGGTGATGCCGAGCGACCAGTTCCTGCTCTACTGCTTCGACCACGGCGCCGGCCCGGCACCGTCGGCCGCGGAGGTGGCGGACGTCGTGCTGGCACGCGCACCGTCGATCGCGGACCTGCGGCTGCGGATCGCGCCCGCGCCCGGCGATCTCGAGCACCCGGCGTGGGCGCCGGGCGAGGTGGCCGACGTCCGCGAGGGGATCGCGCACACCTGGGACGCGGTGCCCGCCGCCGTGGCCCGCCTGTTCGCCCGGCAGGTGGATGCGACGGTGGCGCCCTGGCGGCTGCACGTCTTCCCCCGGGTGGCGGGCGCGCCGCGGTGCGCCGGCCCCGCGACCGTGGTGGTGCTGCAGGTGGCCCACGCCCTCGCGGACGGCCGACGGTCCGCCGAGATCGCCCGCGCGCTCTTCGGTTCCGGCGCAGCGGGTGAGGCGCCGGTCTTCCGGCCACTGCCCAGCCCGCTCCGCGCCGCCCGGGGCGTGCTGGGGCTGCCCGTCGCGCTGGCCCGGACGGTGGCGCTCGGCGCGCTCGCCCCGCGGGCCCGCGCCGCGATCGACCGGCGCACCCGGGACGGCGCGCTGCCGCCCGCGATCCCCGGCTGTCCCCGCACCCTGCTCAACACCGCCCCCGACGCCACCCGTGACGTGCGGATGCTGGTGCGCGACACCGCCTCCCTGCACGCCGGACACACCGTCACGGTGACCACGCTCGCCGCGGTCTCGCTGGCCGTGGAGCGGTACCTGCGCCTCCGGGGCGGGGCCGTGCCCGCGGAGCTGTCGGCGGAGGTGATGGTCGCGCGCGAGCGGCGGCACGGCGAGCGCAACGCCTTCGGCAACGTCTCTGTGCCGCTGTACCCCGGCATCCCCGCCGCGGAGCGTCCCGTTCGCATCGCCGCGGCGCTGGCCGCCGCCCGCGAGCGCGCCGCGAGTCCGTTGTGGCGCACCGTCGGGGCGGCGGAGGACGCGGCACCGTCGGCCCTCGCGGTGCTCGGCGTGCGCGCCTTCGACCCCACGATCGTCCCGGACACGATGGCCGGCGCGACGGTGCTGTCGAGCGTGCACCGCGGACCGGCGGACCTGGAGCTGCTCGGCGGGAGATCGGTGTTCACCGCGGGCTTCCCGGCGCTGTCGCCCGCCATGGGGCTCACGCACGGCGTGCACGGACTGGGCGACACGGTGACGGTCTCCGTGACCAGCAGTCGCACCGCCGTGCCCGACCCGGACGCGTACGCGGCTCTGCTGGCGGCCGCGCTCGACGAGGTGGCTCAGGACCGCTGAGGCGCCGGCCCGGTGGTGTCGCCGACGACGAGGTCGACGTCGAGCGCGAGCGTCGGCAGCGGCGCGCCGTCCTGCGCGGCCAGGACCGCCTGCGCAGCGAGCCGGCCCATCTCGACGATCGGCTGCCGGATCGTGGTGAGGACGCGGTCGAAGCCGTCGATGCGGACACCGTCGAAGCCGACGACGGAGAGGTCCTCCGGGACGCGCAGGCCCCGGGACTCTGCGGCGCGGATCACCCCGGCGGCCAACAGGTCCGACTGGGCGATCACCGCGGTGGGGGCGTGGCGGAGTCGATCCGGCCCGCTCGCTGCGCTCCCGGCGCCGTCGAGCAGCTCGCCGCCCGCGCGGAAGCCCTCGTCAATCGTGCTGTCGGCCGAGACGACGACGGCGGAGTCCGGGAAGGCGGCCAGCGCCGCCGCCGTGCGGGCTTTCTCGACGTCGCCGTGGCGCAGCCGCACGACGCCGACGGACCGGTGGCCGAGTGCGCGGAGGTGGCCGGTGAGCAGGGCAGTGGCGGCGCGGTTCTCGACGCCGACGCTGCCGATGTCGTCGACCTGGTTGCCCGCGGTGACGACGGGGATCGCGCGCTTCGCCATCGCCGCGCGCAGCGAGCCGAGGGCGGGGGAGCAGCCGGCGGCGACCACGCCGTCGACGGGGAGCGACCGCAGGCGCTCCTCCGGGAGCGAATCGGGGAGGAGCAGGACCGAGGTGGGGCTCGCGGCCAGCGCGGTCGACACCCCGTCGAGGATGCCGATGATGACCGGGTCGCGGAAGGCGCGGCCCGCCTCGTCGTCCACCTGGACGCCGATAATGTCGGTGCGGCCGCTGCGCAGCGACCGGGCCCGCGGATCGGGCCCCTCGTAGCCCAGCTGGGCGGCGGCCGCGAGGACGCGGGCGCGGGTGGCGTCGCTGATCGGCTTGTCGACGCCGAAGGCGTGGGACGCCGTCGACAGCGAGACGCCCGCCGCCTCGGCGACGTGCACCAGCGTTATCCGGTTTGACCCGCGTGTCATGGGGACCTAGCCTAGCAAGCAATAATCGAAACGTTTCGAAGGGTTGATCGGTGAGCGTGGAGTTCCAGGAGCAGAGGACGGACGCGGTAGGGGGCTCAGTGCTCGCCTGGCGCAATGCCGTCGCGGTGATCTTCGCGCTCAGCGGGCTCACCTTCGCCAGCTACATCGGCCGGCTGCCCCAGGTTCGCGACGATCTGCAGGCCACCACGCTGCAGGTGGCGCTCCTGACCTTCGGCCTGGCGGTCGGCTCGGTCGTGGGCCTCGTCGGCTCGGGGGCGCTGGCCGCGCGGTTCGGCGCGCGCCGGGTCATCGCGGTGACCCTGCCCGCGCTGGGCGTCACGATGATCGCCGCCGCCGCGGGCGCGCAGTCCGGGAACTACGCGCTCACGCTGCTGCCGCTGGTCTTCGTCGGGCTCTCGCACGGCATCACCGACGTCTGCATGAACCTCTCCGGCGCCGAGAACGAGCGGGCGCTGGGGCGCACCGTGATGCCCGCCTTCCATGCGGCGTTCTCGATGGGCACCGTGGCCGGCGCGCTCACCGCCGCCGCGGCCCAGGCCGCGCACGTGCCGCTGCTGCCGCACCTGCTGGTCGTGAACGGCGTCCTGCTGGTGGTCGGCTGGTTCGCGCTGCGGCACGTGCCCTTCCAGGCGCACGACGCCGACGACCACGCCCCGGTCTCCCGCCGCGAGCGGCTCGCGGTGTGGCGCGAGCCCCGCACGCTGCTCATCGGTCTGATGGTGCTCGGGATGGCGCTGACCGAGGGCAGCGCGAACGACTGGCTGGCGCTCGCGATGGTCGACGACCACGGCACGTCGAAGACCGTCGGCACGCTGACCTTCGCGGTCTTCGTCACCTTCATGACGATCGGCCGGCTCGCAGGTACTCGCGTTCTGGACTCCTACGGTCGAGTGCGCACGCTGCGCGCCTGCGGCGCACTCGCCTTCGTGGGCCTCGCGCTCGTCATCTTCGGCCCGACCTGGGCCGCCTACGTGGGTGTCGCGCTGTGGGGCCTCGGCGCCTCGCTCGGCTTCCCCGTCGGCATGTCCGCCGCGGCCGACGAGCCGCGCATGGCGGCGGCGCGGGTCTCCGTGGTCTCGACCATCGGCTACCTCTCGTTCCTCGCCGGCCCACCGATCATCGGTGCCCTGGGCGAGTACGTGACGCTGCTCTACGCGCTGATCCTGGTGCTCGTCGCAGTCGCCGTCGCGGTGGTCGTCGCGCCCGCGGCGCGCGAGCCGGAGGCTTCGGGGCCGGCGGCGGGCTAGCCGCCGGAGTCGGCGCGCGATGTGTCAGGGCGCGGGGAAGTACCGCGCGATCGCGGGGCGCAGGCGCGCCGATTCGAAGTCGTCGACGGGCAGCGCCAGCTGCTCCAGGGCGAGGCCGTTGACCGTCGTGAGGAGATCCGCCGCGTCGGACTCCGGATCGGCGGCCCCGGTGCCGCGCAGCTCGCGCGCGAAGGCGGCGCGCTGCGTGGTGCCCCATTCGTCGAGGCTGGCGCGCAGACCCGGGCGGCGCGCGACCTCGAGGAAGAGTTCGTAGCGAGCGATCGCCGCATCCCGGTCGTCGGTGAGTGAGCCGGTGACGTACCGGGTGAGCCGGTCGATGCGCTCGGGGATCCCGGCGTCGGGCAGCTCCTCCGCGAAGAGCGTGCGCACCTCCTCGATCTGGCGCGCGGCCAGCCGGTGCAGAGCCTCGTCCAGCAGCTGGTCGAGGGTCCCGAAGTAGTAGCGGGCGTTGCCGTGCGTGGTGCCGGCCTCCGCCGCCACGGAGCGGTGCGTGAGCGCCCGGGCACCGTCGCGCGCGACCAGCCGGACCGCCGCGTCGAGCAGCGCCTCGCGGCGCGCGGCGCCCCGGGCCATGCGTGGTTCGCGCACCGGTGAGGACATGGTCGCGATCGTACCGTCGGCCGATTTCCGATCAATTTTCTCCAAATGGAGAAAATTGGGGTTACGGTGGTGGCGTCCGCAGGGGACACGTCTCGGAAGGGCCGCTATGACCACAACACTCATCACCGGTGGGCGGGTGCTCACCCTCGATCCCGATCGTCCGGAGGCCGAGGCGCTCGTCCTCGACGGGGGCCGGATCGTCGCCGTGGGCGACCGCCGCGCCATGGAGGACGCCGCGGGATCCGGCGCGCAGCGCGTGGACGCCGGCGGCGCCACCGTGATGCCCGGGCTCATCGACACGCACCCGCACGTCATGCATTTCGGCATGCTCGCGGGCGGTCTGGTCGATCTGACGGACGCCGTCGACCACTCCGACATCGTCGCGCGGATCCGGGCGAAGGCCGCCGTCACGCCCGCGGGGGAGTGGATCATGTGCACCCCCGTCGGGGAACCGCACTACTTCCTGCGCCGCTCCGAGAAGGACCTGCTCGAGCGGCACCTGCCCGACCGGTGGACGCTCGACGCGGCGACCGCCGACCACCCCGTCATGATCCAGGCCTGGGCGCCGAAGATGCCGAACGTGGTGGCCTTCAACAGTGCCGGGCTCCGCGCCGTCGGACTGAGCGCCTTCATTCCCGATCGCGTGTGCGACGTGGAGATCGAGAAGAACGACGCCGGCGAGCTGACCGGCGTCCTCCGTGGACCGGTCACCAACTACTACACCTACGACCCCTTCTGGGGCCAGATCCTGACCAAGCTGCCGCGGCCGAGCCTCGACACCGCCGCCGCCGGGACCACCGCAGAGATGGCGAGGTTCACCCGGCAGGGCGTCACCACGGGCTACGAGGGGCACGCCATGGAACCCGAGCACCTCGCGCTGTACCGGCACCTGCGCGCCGCGGGCGCCCTCACCATGCGCATCCACGCCACCCTCGACGTCGAATCGGTGATCTTCTACCCCTTCGACCCGCTCACCGACGCCGAATTCGCCGACCGGCTCCCGCAGTTCGCGGCGCAGGTGGGGGAGGCGGGCGACGACCTGCTCCGCACCGGCGGCCTCACCCTGAGCCCCGGCGGCCCGTGCTTCTCCGGCTACTTCGCCACCTACGAGCCCGCCCTCGACCCGTTCGGCAGGCCCACCCGCGGTACCCGGTTCCTCTCCCTGGAGAAGGAGGAGGCCTTCGTCCGCTACTGCGCCGAACAGGGCATCCGCGCCAACCTCTGCCTCGGCGCGTTCCGCGAGCACGACGACTTCCTCGACATCGCCGAGCGCGTCGTCCGCGAGGTCGATTTCCGCGACCGCCACTGGATCCTGCAGCACGCCATCACCATCACGCCCGCGCAGGCGCGGCGCTACGCGGACCTCGGCTTCCAAGTGACCACCAGCGCCGGCTTCGCGTGGGGCAAGGGCGCCATGTACGGCGAGCGCATCGGCGAGCACGCCTGGCGCGACCTCGAACCCCTCCAGCGGCTCGTCGACACGGGGCTCGACCTCGCCGGCGGCTCCGACTGGGGACCCAAGAACCCCTGGGAGCAGATCGAACTCGCGCAGACTCACCGCTTCGCCGGCAGCGACCACCGCAACGACGGCCCCGACCAGAAGCTCTCCCGCGTCGACGCCCTCCGCATGTGGACCACCGGCGCCGCCGCCGTCCTCGACTGGCCCGAGATCGGCTCGCTCGCCGCGGGGAAGCACGCCGACCTGATCCTCGTGGACCGCGACCCGTCGACCTGCCCGATCGACGAGCTCGCCGGAACCCGGGTGCTGCGCACCTACCTCGGCGGCGAGACCGTCCACGACAGCGGCGAGCTCGCCGCCCCGGCGCAGGAGGTGCGCGCATGACCGCCGCCGATCGGGTACTGGGCCGCGTCGACGGCCTGCGCGAGGAGATGATCGCGACGCTCGGCGACGCGATCGCCGTGCGCAGCGTCAATCCCACCTATCCGGACCAGGACTTCGACGACCTGGTCGGCGGCGAGACCGAGGTCGCGCGGCTGCTCGCCGGCGTCTACCGCGAGGCCGGCGCCGAGACCGAGCTGTTCGGCGAGGTTCCCGGGCGCGACAACGTGGTCGGCGTCGTCCACGGCGAGGGCGACGGGCGCTCGCTCATCTTCAACGGGCACGTCGACGTGGTTCCGGCCGGCGATGCCGACGCCTGGACCCACGACCCCTTCGCCGGCTTCCGCGACGAGACCCACGTATGGGGCCGCGGCTCCGTCGACATGAAGGCCGGGCTCGTGGCGCAGGCCTTCGCGGCCCGCGCGCTGCGCGAGGCGGGGGTCCGCCTCGGCGGCGACCTGATCCTGCAGGGCGTCGTGGGGGAGGAGAACCTCGAGCACCACCTCGGCACCTCCGCCGTGCTCGCCCGCGGCTACACCGCCGACGGCGCGATCATCGCCGAGCCCACCGGCGCGCTCGCCCCACTCAGCGTGATGCCCGCGACCCCCGGCGTCCTCGTCCTGCGGATCACTGTGACCGGCCGTACCGGCCACGCCTCGGCCCGCTCCCTGATGCGCGCCCAGCGGCGCGCCGGGGCCGAGGACCCGATCGCCGCGAGCGCCGTGGACGGCGCGCTCGCGATCCACGACGCGCTGCGGCGGCTCGAGACCGAGTGGGAGCGCACCCGCGTCGACCCGCTCTTCGAGCCGGGCCAGTTCACCATCGGCCTCGACGTGATCGACGGCGGCGCCCGCGCAGGCCGGAACGTCGCCTTCATCCCCGATGAGACCACCCTGGACTACGCGATCTTCTACCCGCCCGCGGCGGGCATCGCCGACGTGCAGGCCGAGATCGCCGCCGTCGTCGCCCGGGTCGCCGGCGCGGACCCGTGGCTGCGCCGACACCCGCCGGTACTGGACTGGCCGATGCACTACCCCGGCGGGCGCACCGACGGCGCCGACCCGTTCTGCCGGGTCGTCGTGGCCGCCCGCGAGGACGCCGCTGCCGGAACCGCCTACGCCGGCGCCCCCGACGTCCGGCCCTTCCCGAGCGCGACCGACCTCACCTGGTTCACCGCCGCGGGGATCCCCGCGGTCGGGCTCGGACCGGGCGCCCTCGCCATGGCGCACGCGGTGGACGAACGGTGCGCGATCGACGAGGTCGTCTGCGCGGCGAAGACCTACGCGCTGTCCGCCCTGCGCTGGTGCGGTGTCCGATGACGGCGGCGAACGGGCCGATCGCGCCCTACATGGCCGTGGGCCTCTCGACCTTCGTGCACGGCATCGGCGCGCGCGAGCACATCGCGCGCAACCTCGACGTGATCGAGGAGGCCTTCCACGCCGCGGTCTCCATCGTGGGCATCAACCTCCCGGTCAAGCTGGTAGCCCTGTCCGAGGGGGCGCTCACCGGGTTCACCGACGAGGTCTTCGACCTGCCGCACGCGCGGAGCGCCCGCGAGCTGTTCATCGACATCCCGGGGCCGGAGACCGAGCGGCTCGCCGCGCTGGCGCGGATGTACCGGACCTACGTCGTGGTGCAGTGCAAGGCGCGCTGGCCCGAGGTGATCGAGGACCGGTTCTTCAACGTCATGATCGTGATCTCGCCCGACGGGGAGATCGTGCACCGGGCGGCGAAGAACCACGTCTGGTGCCGCGAGCACTCGTGCACCCCGCACGACGTCTACGACCGATGGGTCGAGCTGTTCGGCGACGGCATCGACGCCTTCTACCCGGTGCTGCGCACGCCCGACATCGGCAACATCGGCACCATCTGCTGCAGCGACGGCGAGTACCCCGAGGCGGTACGGGCGCTCGCGCTGGGCGGCGCCGAGGTGATCTACCGGCCGAGTGAGGCGGTGCCGATGACCGCGGCAGGCCCGGACCCCGGCGGCACCTGGCTGCTGCAGAACCGGGCGCACGCCCACTTCAACGGCGTGTACATGGTGTGCCCCAACACCGGGCCGGTGTACTCGTCGCCGGCGGCGGAGCACCCCGTCGACATCGCGGGCGGCAACGGGCACATCGTCGACTACACGGGGCAGGTGATCGGGCGGGCCCCGTCGGGCGCCAACGCGATCGTCGCGGCCCCCGTCGACGTCGAGGCGCTGCGCCAGTTCCGCGCGATGAACCTCAACTCCAACTGGATGAAGGACCTGCGGACCGAGCTGTTCCGCGGCATGTACGACCGGCCGATCCATCCCGCGAACCTGTGGCTGGACCGCGAGCCGGGCCGGCACGCGGAGGTCGACGAGATCTATCGCGGCAACATCGCGCGGCTCGTGGAATCGGGCGCCTACACCGAGCCCGCGGTGCGGCACCCCGGTGCGCGGCACCTCCCCGGTCCCGCCGACGGCGACTTCGACGCGGTGATCGCGAACTGGGAGTGATGCCCGACGGCGCGGGTCAGCGCAGGAGCTGCCAGGCGAAGGCGGCGGCCAGCGCGCCCGCGCCGTTGAGGCACCAGTGCAGCGCGATGGGCGCGATGAGGGATCCGCTGCGGGAGCGCAGCCACGTGAACACCCAGCCGGCGAAGGCGGTCGCGATCACGGCGCCCGCGATGCCGAGGAACTGGGCGAGGGGGCCGGCGCCGAGGATCTTGGTCAGGCCGGCGTTGCCACTGGTCAGGCCCAGCGACGAGGCGATGTGCCAGAAGCCGAAGAGCAGCGAGCCCGTGACGACGACCCAGCGGAAGTGCATCGCGCGCGACAGTGTGCCGTGCAGCGCGCCGCGGAAGGCGAGCTCCTCGGGGATCACCGTCTGCAGCGGGATGATCACCATCGACGCGATGATCGCGGTCGAGAAGGTGGCGTAGCGGTCGTTGAGGAACAGTCCGCGCGTGACCGGCAGCAGCGCGCCGACCACGATCACCGTCGCCACCACGAAGACGGCCGCGGCCGCGTACTTCGCCCCGGAACGCCAGTGCTCGCGGCCCAGGCCCAGCTCGTGCCAGTCCAGGCCGCGGTGGCGGGCGATGCCGATGAGCAGGACGGCGGACACCGGAACGGCCAGCAGGGCGGCCCAGCTGCCGGTGAAATGAGCGACCAGATTGGTCGCGACCAGCACCGCGACCACGACGCCCACGTCGACGATCGCGCGCGCCCCGGAGACCGCCGAACGCAGGGCGGAATGATCGGGGGCGGTCGTCTCGGCTGTGGTCACCCGCTCCATAGTCCAGACGCGCGGCGGTTCGCGCAACGGGTGTGAGCATGGCTAAGGTGTCCACCCGTGACCAAGGACCGCAGCACGTCGGCCGACGGCGGCCGGTCGAGCGGCCTCCGGCGCGTCGCGCTTCCCCTCTTCCTCGTGGCCCTCGGCGCCCGGATCGTGTGGATCCTCGCCGGGCAGCACAACTTCAACTTCGTCGACCTGCGGGTGTACTACGAGGCCGCGCAGCGGGTGACGTCCGACGGCGGGCTCTACGACTTCGCGCTGCGCGACTACACGCCGCAGCAGCCGCTGCCCTTCACCTATCCGCCCTTCGCGGCACTGTTCTTCTACCCGCTGAAGTTCCTTCCGTTCCCGGTGGTCGCGGTCGGCTGGGTGGCGCTCACCGCGGGGCTGTTGTTCCTGGTCATCCGCATGTGCCTGGCGATCCTGGCCGCGGGGCGCGGCGCGCCGTCGCGCCTGGGCGACGTGCCGCGCGAGCTGCCCCTGGTGTGGACCGCGGCCGCGCTGTGGATCGACCCCGTGCGGACGAACCTCGACTACGGCCAGATCAACGTGGTCCTCATGACCTTCGGCGTGTGGGCCGCCTACCTCGTCGCCCGCGCCGCCCCGTCGCCGTCCCTCGCGCTGAAGCCCGAGAAGGTCGACGGTGCCTCCGGGTTCCTCGTCGGCCTCGCCGCCGGGATCAAGCTGACCCCCGCGGTGGGCGGGCTGTTCCTGCTCGCCCGCGGCCGGGTGTGGGCCGCCGTCTTCTCCGGTGTGACGTTCGCCGCCACCGTCGGGATCAGCTACCTGATCCTGCCCTCGGAGACCCGGCGCTATTTCACGGTGCTGCTCGGCGACACCGGCCCCATCGGCGATCCCGCCAAGCCCGACAACCAGGCGCTGCGCGGCGCGGTCTCCCGGTTCGCCGGCCACGACGTGGGCACCGGGCCGGCGTGGATCATCGCGGTGATCGTGGCCGCCGCCCTGCTGTTCGCCGCCTGGTGGGTCGTCCGCCGCGGCGACGCCCTCATCGCGCTGGTGCTGGTGCAGTTCCTCGGGTTGCTCGCCTCGCCGATCTCGTGGATCCACCACTTCGTGTGGATCGTCCCACTGCTGATCTGGGTGGTGCACGGCCCCCTCGGCCCGGGCGGCGGCGCGGACTTCCGCACCCCCGGCGCGGGCTTCACCCCCTGGGCGACCGCGGTCGCGGGCGTCACCGCGGTCTTCGGCTACATCGGCGTGCACTTCCTGCGCAAGGGCCTCGCCGCGATCGGGATCGACGACGGCCCCGTCTGGGCCCTGTTCATGGCGCCCGGCGTGCTGGCGCCGCTGGTCCTCGTCGCGCTGATCCTCGCGCAGCGGCGGCGGCTGGACGCACTACTCTGAGCGGATGACCACCCTCGGCCGCGTAGGCCTTGCGATCCTCACGGCGGCGACCCTCGCGACCAGCGCCTGCGCGACCAGCACGGCACCGTCGAAGGAGAGCGACGCACCGTCGGCCACGGGCACCGTGACCCTGGTGACCCACTCCAGCTTCCACCTGCCGGCGGACGTCCTCGCCGATTTCACGAAGCAGACCGGGCTCGCGGTCAAGACGGTCGAGCTGGGCGACGGCGGCGAGCTCGCCACCAAGCTGTCGCTGACCCCGGGGAACCCGCCCGGCGACGTCGCCTTCGGCGTGGACAACACCTACGCCGCGCGGCCCGTGCGCGCCGGCGTCTTCGACGAGTACGTCTCGCCCGCCGCGGCGAACGGCGCGCAGGACTACGCCCTCGCGGGCATGCCGCAGCTCACCGCGGTCGACTTCGGCGACGTCTGCGTGAACATCGACACCCGCTACTTCACGGACAAGGGTCTCGCCGAGCCGGTCACCTACCAGGACCTGGCCAAGCCCGAGTACCGCGGCCTGACCGTCGTCCAGAACCCCGAGACCGCCTCGCCCGGCATGGCCTTCCTGGCCGGCACCGTCGCGGCCCTCGGCGAGGGCTGGCAGGACTACTGGCGCTCCCTGCGCGCCAACGAGGTCTCCGTGACCCCGAACTGGTCGACTGCGTACTCCACCGACTTCTCCGGCTCCTCGGGCAAGGGCCCGAAGCCGATCGTCGTCTCCTACGCCAGCTCGCCCGCCGCCGAGGTGGGTAAGGACGGCGCCGCGCCCCCGACCAAGGCCCTGCTCGACACCTGCTTCCGGCAGGTCGAGTACGCCGGCGTGCTGCGCGGCACCAAGACCCCCGACGGCGCGCGCAAGCTCATCGACTTCCTGCTGACCCCCGCGGTGCAGGCCACCATCCCCGACGAGATGTACGTCTACCCCGTGACCCGCGGCGTCGCGCTGCCCGAGTCGTGGGCGAAGTACGCGCCGGTCCCGCCGAAGGCCGCCACGCTGCCCGCCGACCGCCTCGCCGACGAGCGCGACGGCTGGGTGCGGCAGTGGCGCCAGCTGATGGGGCGGTGAACCTCCGCCCGTGATGACCACCTCGCGCGGGCGGATCGCGCTGCTGGCCGCCCCGCTGCTGTTCGTCGCGGTGTTCTTCCTCTGGCCCGTCGCCGCGATCGTCGCGCGCGGGCTCTCGTCCGACGGTGTCGGCCTCTGGGAGGGCTTCACCGGCGCGGGCGGCCTGGGGCTGGTCTGGTTCACGGTCTGGCAGGCCGCGGCGTCGACCCTGCTCACCGTGGTCCTCGGGCTGCCGCTCGCGTGGCTCACCGCGCGGGTGAAGTTCCGGGGGCAGTGGCTCGTGCGCGTGGTGGCGACGGTGCCCTTCGTGCTGCCGACCGTCGTGGTGGGCGTCGCCTTCCGCACCCTCTTCGCGCCCGGCGGGAGCCTCGGCTTCCTCGGCCTCTCCGAGACGGTGTGGGCGGTGCTGCTCGCGCACGCCTACTTCAACGTCTCCGTGGTGGCCCGGATCGTGGGCGGCGTGTGGTCCGCGGTCGACCCGCGCGCCGAACAGGCCGCGCGCACGCTGGGCGCCGGCCCGGTCCGCGCCTTCCTCACCGCCACCGCGCCCGCGCTGCTGCCCGCCATCGCCTCGGCGGCGTCCGTGGTCTTCCTGTTCTGCGCGACGAGCTTCGGCATCGTCCTCGTGGTCGGCGGCAGCCGGCTGCGCACCCTGGAGACCGCGGTCTACCAGGAGGTGGTCGGCGCCTTCGACCTGCGCACCGCCGCGCTGCTCGCGCTGGTGCAGATCGTCATCGTGGTGCTCGCCGTCGCCCTCAGCGGCGCGCTGCGCGTGCGGGTCTCGCGGCCCTCGGCGTCCGCGCGGGTCGAGCCGCCCCGTACCGGGGGCCGCGCCCGGCTCGCGGTGCTCGTCGGCGTGCCCGTGAGCGTCGCGCTGCTGCTCTTCCCGCTCGCTGCCCTGCTCCTGCGGTCGCTGCGCCCCGACCCGTCGGGCGCGCTGAGCCTCGACGCCTACCGGCGGCTCACTACCGACTTCGGCGGCGTCGTCCCGGTGAAGGCGCTGGTGATGTCGCTGGTCACGGCCGCGCAGGCGGGCGCCATCGCCCTGCTCGTCGGCGGGCTCGCCGCTGTGGCGATCGCCCGCTCCCGCGGGCTGCTGAGCCGGTTCGCCGACGCCGTGGTGATGCTGCCGCTCGGCGTGAGCGCCGTGACGCTCGGCTTCGGTTACCTCCTCGCGCTGCAGTCCCTGCCCGCGATCCGCGAATCGCCCGCCGTGCTGCCCTTCGTGCAGGCGCTCGTCGCGTTGCCGCTGGTGGTGCGGGTGCTGGTGCCCGCGCTCGGGGCCGTCGACCCGCGGCAACGGCAGGCCGCCGCCGTGCTCGGGGCCTCGCCGGTCCGCGTCTTCACCTCCGTCGACCTGCCGGTGATCAGCCGGTCGGTGGCCGTGGCCGCGGGCTTCGCGTACGTCGTTACCCTGGGGGAGTTCGGGGCCGCCAGCTTCCTGGTGCGGCCCGAGCAGATGACGCTGCCCGTGCTGATCGGCCGGATCTCCGGCCGCCCAGGCTGGGCCGACGCGGCGCTCGCCGCGTCGTGCTCCGTGCTGCTCATCGCCGCGACGGTGCTGGTGATCGGCGCCGTCGAGGCGCTGCGCCGCGACGACGCCGGGCGGGCGGAGTTCTGATGCGTGTCGGCGGGGGAGAGGAGTCGCGATGCTGACCATCGACCGGGTCTCGGTGCGCTACGGCGACCGGACGGCCGTGCGGGACGTCTCGCTCACCGTCGGGAACACCGCCGCGACGGGCGGGGCGGACTCCGTGACCGCGCTGCTCGGGCCGTCGGGCTGCGGCAAGTCCACCCTGCTGCGGGCCGTCGCGGGCCTTGAGCCCCTGGCCGGCGGGCGCATTCTCTGGGACGGCGAGGACCTCGCGCCCGTGCCCACCCACCGCCGCGGCTTCGGCGTCGTCTTCCAGGACGGACAGCTCTTCGGGCACCGCGACGTGGCCGGCAACATCCGCTACGGACTGCAGCGCCACCACTGGCCGCGCGCCGAGGCGAACGCCCGCGTCGAGGAACTGCTCGAGCTCGTCGGGCTGCCCGGGATGGGCGCGCGGCCCGTCGGGGAACTGTCCGGCGGGCAGCAGCAGCGCGTCGCGCTGGCCCGCGCGCTGGCCCCGAAGCCCCGTCTCCTCCTGCTCGACGAGCCGCTCTCGGCCCTGGACCGGCAGCTGCGCGACCGCCTCGTGGGCGACCTGCGCCGCATCCTCCGCGAGACCGGGACGCCCGCGCTCATCGTGACCCACGACCACGACGAGGCCGTCGAGCTCGCCGACACCGTCGCCGTGCTGGACGCCGGCGAGCTGGCCCAGGTGGACCGGCCCGCCCGGCTGTGGCGGCGCCCCCGCACGCCCGACGTGGCCCGCTTCCTCGGCTACTCCGTCCTGCTCGACGCGCAGGTCAAGGACCTACAGGCGACCTCCGCGCTGGGCCAGGTGCTCGTCGACTGCCCCGACGGGCGGTTCCGGCTCGGCCTGCGCCCCGGCTCCGTCGTGATCCAGGCGCACGGGGTGCCGGCCCGGGTGACCGGCTCCGTCCCCACGGCCGACGGGGTGCGGATCACCGCCGCCGTCGACACCGACGACGGCGAGCTGCTGGTCGACGCGCTCGGCGACACCGCGCCCGCCGACGGCGAGACGGTGCGCGTCGCGCTCAATCCGCGCCGCATCGCCGTGATCGGATAGTCCCGTGACCGACGTCTTCACCCCGCGCCAGGCCCGCGCGCTGCTCTCGATCGCCGACACCCTCGTCCCCGGCGGCGACGGCGTGCCCGGCGCCCGGGACATCGACTTCCTGGCCTCCGTCTCGCGCACCGCACAGCACAAGATGCTGCCGCGCGAGCTGCGCGAACTGAAGCTCTTCCTCGACGTCTGGGACACCCGCGGCTTCGGCCTGGTGAACCGGATCGGCCCCCGCAAGTTCTCCGCGCTCCCGCAGGAGCGGCGCGAGAAGGTCCTACTGGGCTGGGGCAGGCACCCGCGCGCCGAGATCCGGACCGTCTTCCAGGGGCTGCGCTCGCTGCTGATCGGCGCGTACTACATCGCGCCGGACGCCGTGGCCGCGCGCGCCGCGACGGGCTACCCCGAGGCGCCCGGCCCGCTGCCCGACGCCCCCGCACGGCCGCTCCGGCCCCTGACGATCCCCGCGGGCGGTGCGCGCCTCACCGCCGACGTCGTGGTCGTCGGTTCCGGCGCGGGCGGCGGCACCGCGGCCGCCGTGCTCGCCGCCGCCGGCCTCGACGTGCTGGTCCTCGAACGCGGCGGCTACCACGACGACCGCGACTTCGGTCGGGGCGAGCTGGAGTCGCTCACCACCCTGTATGCCGGCGCGCCCGCGATCTCGGCCGAGGGACAGTTCTCGTCCCTCATGGCGGGCGGCACGCTGGGCGGCGGCACCGTCGTCAACTGGACCACGTCGTTCGCGACGCCCGAGCACGTCCGGGCCGAATGGGCCGCGCACGGCGCGCGACAGTTCGCGGGCGACGAGTTCACCCGCTCGCTCGACGCCGTGCAGCGCCGGCTGGGCGTGAACACCGACCACGGCTCGGCCTCCTCGCGCGACGCGATCCTCGAGCGCGGCCTCACCGCCCTCGGCTGGCAGTGCGACGCCATGCCCCGCAACGTGCTCGGCTGCGACCAGGGCGTCGAGTGCGGGCGCTGCGGCTACGGCTGCCGCATCGGCGCCAAGCAGTCCACCGTCAAGACCTGGCTGCAGGACGCCGCCGCCGACGGGGCGCGGATCGCCGTCGGCGTCGAGGTCCGGCGCGTGATCGTGGAGCGGGGCCGGGCGACCGGCGTCGAGGCGATCGGGCCCGACGGTGCCCCGGTCACCGTCGCCGCGAAGGCCGTCGTGGTCGCTGCGGGCTCGCTGCAGACCCCGCCGCTGCTGCGGCGCTCGGGCCTGCGGAACGAGCGGTTCGGCGAGAACCTCCGGCTGCACCCCGTGACCGCGGTGGCCGGCGTGTTCGACGAGGACGTTCGCCCCTGGGAGGGCGGCCTGCAGACCCGCTACTCCACCGAGCACGCCAACCTCGACGGCGACGGCTACGGCGTCATCTACGAGACCGGTCCCGTCAGCCCCGGCGCGATCACCCTGTTCCAGCCCTGGCACTCGGCGGCGCGGCACGCCGCCGACATGCGCGCGATGCGGCACACCGTGCAGGTGGGCGTCATCGTCCGCGACACCGGCAGCGGGCGGGTCACCGTCGGGCGCGACGGCGAGCCCGTCGTGCGGTACCGGCTGAACGAGCGCGACGCCGCGCACATGCAGCGCGGCGTGGTCGGTGCGGCCGAGATCCTCGCCGCCGCGGGCGCGACGTCGGTGCGCAGCTCGCACCAGAACCGCGTCGCCGCCGACCTGCCCGGGTCGCTCGACGGCTTCGCCGCCGCCGCGCAGCGGGAGGGCTACGCGCCCGCGCGGTGCATGATGATCGCGCTGCACATCATGGGCACCGCCGCGATGGGCGGCAGCCGGCAGACCTCGGCGACGGACCC
The DNA here is from genome assembly GCF_020169415.1 of Tsukamurella sp. M9C. Lineage (GTDB taxonomy): Bacteria > Actinomycetota > Actinomycetes > Mycobacteriales > Mycobacteriaceae > Tsukamurella. The sequence goes on along the minus strand of NZ_JAIULG010000009.1, from coordinate 59,362 downwards.
CGACGGCGCGACCTGGGAGGTGCCGAACCTCGTGGTCGCCGACGCCTCGTGCTTCCCCACGCCGAGCGGCGTGAACCCGATGATCTCCATCGAGGCCATCGCGCACATGAACGCCTCGCGGCTGGCGGCGCGGCTCGGGTAGGCGGCGCCGGTGGCGGGCGTGCCGGTCCCGCTAGGCGCGGCGCTCGTCCTCGGGCAGGTACCAGTCGGGGAGGGGCTCGGCGGCCAGCCGGGTGGTGTCGCCGGGGCGGGTGAGGGTGAAGAGGGCCCGCTGGATGCGGGGGATGCGGTTCATGTCGTCCGAGATCGCGGCCAGCCGCGCCGCGACCTGGGACTCCGGCAGGTCGCCCTCGAGGTCGACGGCCGCGACCAGGAACAGCCGGTCGGCGCCGACCCACTCCATGTGCAGGAAGCTCACCTGCTTGACGTCCGGGTGCGACTGCAGCGCCTCCAGCATGCGGTTGCGGGCCAGCGGCGTCGCCTCCTCGCCCGTGAGGAAGTCCATGTTGCGCCGGATCAGGAACACCGCGACGAAGCCCAGCAGGATGCCGACGAGGATCGACCCGACGGCGTCCCACACGGGGTTCCCGGTGATCTGGTGCAGCGCCATCGCGCTCGCGGCGATGACGATGCCGATGAGCGCGCTGAGATCCTCCGCGAAGACCGACCGCAGCACGGGATTCGACGTCACCCGCACGTACCGCAGCGGATGCAGCATCCGCTCCTGCGCGCCCTCCTTGGTCTGGCGCAGCGCCTGCAGGAACGAGATGCCCTCGAGCACGAAGGAGATGGCCAGCACGGCGTAGCCCCAGCCGTAGTCCGTCGCCTCCTCGGGCGCGCCGAGCGCCGAGATCCCGTGCCACACGGACACGGCCGCGCCGACGCTGAACAGGCCGAAGGCCGCGAACATCGACCAGACGTAGCCCGAGCGGCCGTACCCGAAGGGGTGCGTCTCGTCGGCGGGCTTCGCCGCGCGCTTCGCGCCGATGAGGAGGAACACCTCGTTGCCCGTGTCGGCCCACGAGTGCGCGGCCTCGGCGACCATCGCCGCCGAGCCGGTGACCACCGCCGCCACCGACTTCGCCACCGCGATCAGCACGTTCGCGGCGAACGCGACGAGCACCGTCAGCAGGCTCTCGTCCTGGGTTCCGTCCGTCGCCTCGTCGCTCATGCTGCCGATCGTAGGCCCGGCGGCGCCGTGCGCCGGGCATGATGGGGGTATGGGTGCATTCGATCCGTACGTCGCCGCCGATCGCCGCTACGACGGGGTGCCGTACCGCCGGGTGGGGGAGGCGGGGCTCACGCTCCCGGCGGTCTCACTGGGCCTGTGGCACAACTTCGGCGACGACAAGCCGCTGCAGACCCAGCGCGACATCCTGCGCCGGGCCTTCGACCTCGGCGTGACCCACTTCGACCTCGCGAACAACTACGGCCCGCCGCCCGGCAGCGCCGAGCGGAACTTCGGCACGCTCTTCGTCGAGGACTTCCGGCCCTACCGCGACCAGCTCATCATCTCCTCGAAGGCGGGCTGGGACATGCAGCCCGGCCCCTACGGCTTCGGCGGCTCCCGCAAGTACCTGCTCTCCTCGCTGGACAGCTCGCTGCGGCGGATGGGCCTGGACCACGTGGACATCTTCTACAGCCACCGGCCCGACCCCGAGACGCCGCTCGAGGAGACCATGGGCGCGCTGCACACGGCCGTCACCTCCGGACGGGCGCTGTACGTGGGCATCTCGTCGTACAGCGCCGAGCTGACCGCGCGGGCACAGGAGATCATGCGCGGACTCGGCACGCCGCTGCTCATCCACCAGCCCTCGTACTCGATGCTCAACCGTTGGATCGAGCGCGGCGGGGAGGGCGGCGGACCCTCGCTGCTGGAGACCACCGCGGCCGAGGGCATGGGCGTCATCGCCTTCTCGCCGCTCGCGCAGGGCCTGCTCACCGACCGCTACCTCGGCGGCGTGCCCGAGGACTCCCGCGCCGCCGCGGGCAAGAGCCTCTCCGACGGCATGCTGTCCGAGGAGAACCTGGCGCGCGTCCGGGGGCTGGCCGGCATCGCCGCCGACCGCGGCCAGACGCTCGCGCAGATGGCGATCGCGTGGGTGCTGCGGTCGCCGGCGGTGACCTCCGCGCTGATCGGGGCGTCCAGCGTCGCGCAGCTCGAGGACAGCGTGGGCGCCGTCGCGAACCTCGCCTTCACCGCCGACGAGCTGGCCGCGATCGACGAGTTCGCCGTGGACGGCGACGTGAACATCTGGTGGGGCGCCACCGCCTCGACGTCATGACCACCGCGCGGACCGGCGCGACCGGCCGGGGCGCCGCAGCCCGGAGCAGCGCCGCGGGACGGACCGACGCGGGACGGAGCGCGGCCGGACGGAGCGCCGCCGGGCGGGTGTACGGCGGGGCCGACGCCCGTACCCGGCACGCCGAGCGGCTCGCCCGGCTCGAGGACGCCGGGCTGGAGCTGTTCGCCACCGTCGGGTATCAGCAGACGACGGTCGCCGACGTCTGCGAGCGCGCGAAGGTCTCGCGGCGCCACTTCTACGAGCAGTTCGCCGACCGAGAGGCCCTCCTGCGGCACCTCTACACCGGCGTCCACGACCGCGGGCGCGCCGCCGTCGCCGATGCGCTGGCGGCCGGTGCCCCCGCCGCGGGCACCGGCGACGGGGCCGTCGCGGCGCTGGTCGCGTCGGGGCTGACCGCGTACATCGGCGCGGTGCTCGCCGACCCGCGGGGGCTGCGGGTGGCCTTCGTCGAGGTCGTGGGAGTGAGCGCCGAGCTGGAGGCGTTCCGGCTGGCGAACCGCGACCTGTGGGCGCAGACCATCCGGTCGGCGGCGGAGGCGGCCGGCGCGCGGCCCGTGGCGCCGTGGGTGCACGCGGCCTTCATCCCGTCGGTCAACGAGTTCCTCATGGCCTGGTGGCAGCACGGGGGCGACCGGTCGAATCCCGCGGAGCTGGTGCGCGTGCTGACGTCCGTGCTGGTGAACCTGCTGGTGACGGCACCGTCGGACAGGAACTGACCGCATTCCGCACTAGCCTGGCGGGGTGCCCACCACCGCCGTTCCGGTCCTACCCTGCGTCGATCCCGAGGCCACCCGCGACTTCTACACCGCCCTCGGATTCGAGTGCACGGGCTACCAGGTCCGCCCCTACCTCTACCTCGCGTTCACGCGCGACGGTGCGGACGTCCACTTCGCGCGGTTCGCCCGCGACGCCGACGACACCGGGATCTGCCTGCTGCTGGTCGACGACGTCGCCGCGGAGCACGCCGCGTTCAAGGCCGCGATCAAGGGACTCCTCGGAAAGGTGCCCGCCTCGGGGGAGCCGCGGCTGACCCGGTTCCGCCCGGGCGCCTCCCGGTTCACCCTCGTCGACCCGTCGGGGAACCAGCTGCTGATCATCCGCAAGGACGAGGAGGAGTTCGAGTACGGCGGCGCGAAGGAGCTGTCCGGGCTCGCGAAGGCGCTCGACAACGCCCGCATCCTCAGTGGCTTCAAGGGCGACGACGTCGCGGCCTATCGGGCGTTGACCTCGGCGCTGCGGCGCCCGAAGGAGGGCGACACGGATGCCGACCGTGCTTGCGCCCTGGCCTTCCTGCTCGAGCTCGCGCCGGCGGCGGGCCGCGACGCGGACGTGCCGGGTCTGGTGGGGGAGCTGCGGGCACTGCCGGTGACCCCGGAGGAGCTCGACCGCGCCGTCGCGACCGCCGCCGATCCGGGCGCGTTGCGGAAGCTCCTGGAACCGGCGGACTAGGCCACGCGCGTGCGATCGGGGTTGGCGCGCACCGTCTTCAGGGACTTCTCGAGTTCCTTCTTCGAGGCGCCGTGGGCGGCCATCCGGTTGAGCTTGTGGATCACCACGGGGCACTTCATGCACCGCGTCTTCTTGCGGCAGCACTTCTTCTTGGGCTTGCTGCCCACGAGTTTGTGCGCCTTGGTCTTACTCACCTGAATAGGTTAGCGCAACCTAATCGTGGGATGCCAACCGTCACATCCGGCGGTCACGATGCGGCTCCGCGGGCCTCTGGGAAGTAACCTGGTCACGACCAGGCGTGTTCACACGCCCCCTTCGACGCGCCCACGGACCATCGACCGTACTGCGCGCACGACCACCTCCAGGAGAACCACAGTGGCTCAGCCCAGCTTCCGCAACGTCGCCATCGTCGCGCACGTCGACCACGGGAAGACCACCCTGGTCGACGCCATGCTGCGGCAGTCCGGCGCGTTCGCCGAGCGAGCCGAGCTGGTGGACCGGGTCATGGACTCGGGTGACCTGGAGAAGGAGAAGGGCATCACCATCCTGGCGAAGAACACGGCCGTGCACCGTGTGAACGCCGATGGCACCACCACCGTCATCAACGTGATCGACACCCCGGGCCACGCCGACTTCGGCGGCGAGGTCGAGCGCGGCCTGTCCATGGTCGACGGTGTCGTCCTGCTGGTCGACGCCTCCGAGGGCCCGCTCCCGCAGACCCGCTTCGTGCTGCGCAAGGCGCTCGCCGCGTCGCTGCCCGTCATTCTGGTCGTGAACAAGACCGACCGCCCGGACGCCCGCATCGAGGAGGTCGTCACCGAGGCGCAGGACCTGCTGCTCGACCTCGCGTCGGACCTGTCCGACGAGGCCGCGGAGGCCGCCGAGCTCGCGCTCGAGCTCCCCGTCGTCTACGCCTCCGGCCGCGAGGGCAAGGCCAGCACCACGGCCCCCGCCGACGGCACCGTCCCGGACGCCGAGAACCTCGACGAGCTGTTCCAGATCCTGCACGACTACATCCCCGCCCCCAAGGGCGACGCCGCGGCGCCGCTGCAGGCCCACGTCACCAACCTCGACGCGTCGGCCTTCCTCGGCCGCCTCGCGCTGGTCCGCATCCACAACGGCACCCTGCGCAAGGGGCAGACCGTCGCCTGGATGCGTGAGGTCGACGGCGAGCCCGTGATCACCAACGCCAAGGTCACCGAGCTGCTCGCCACCGACGGCGTCGAGCGCAAGCCCGCCGAGGAGGCCGTCGCGGGCGACATCGTCGCCGTCGCCGGCTTCCCGGAGATCATGATCGGCGACACCCTCGCCGACCTCGAGAACCCCGTCGCGCTGCCCCGGATCACGGTCGACCAGCCCGCCATCTCGGTGACCATCGGCACCAACACGTCGCCGCTGGTCGGCAAGGTCTCGGGCCACAAGCTGACCGCCCGCATGGTGAAGTCGCGCCTAGACTCCGAGCTCATCGGCAACGTCTCGCTCAAGGTGCTCGACATCGGCAAGCCCGACCAGTGGGAGGTGCAGGGCCGCGGCGAGCTGGCGCTGGCCATCCTCGTCGAGCAGATGCGGCGCGAGGGCTTCGAGCTCACCGTCGGCAAGCCGCAGGTCGTCACGCGCAAGGTCGACGGCAAGGTGCACGAGCCCTTCGAGCACCTGACCATCGACGTCCCCGAGGAGTACCTCGGTTCGGTCACCCAGCTGCTCGCGAACCGTCGCGGCCGCATGGAGACCATGGCGAACCAGGGCACCGGCTGGGTCCGCATGGAGTTCGTCGTCCCGTCGCGCGGCCTCATCGGCTTCCGCACCGACTTCCTCACCGAGACCCGCGGCACCGGCATCGCCAACGCCGTCTTCCACGAGTACGCGGCGTGGGCCGGCGAGATCCGCGCCCGCCACACCGGCTCGCTCGTCTCGGACCGCCAGGGCAGCGTGACCCCGTTCGCGATGATCCAGCTCGCCGACCGCGGCACCTTCTTCGTCGAGCCCGGCGCCGACACCTACGAGGGCATGGTCGTGGGCATCAACCCCCGCGCCGAGGACCTCGACATCAACGTCACCAAGGAGAAGAAGCTGACCAACATGCGTCAGTCCTCCGCCGACGTGATGGAGACCCTCGCCAAGCCCATCAAGCTGGAGCTCGAGGCCGCGATGGAGTTCTGCGCCGGCGACGAGTGCGTCGAGGTCACCCCCGAGGTCGTTCGGGTGCGTAAGGTGCACCTGAACGCCACCGAGCGCGCCCGTGAGCGTTCGCGCGCCAAGTCGCGGGACCAGTCCGCGGGCTGATCCCGCGGTCGCGGCGACGGGCCCGACGACGACCGTCGGGCGGTGGACTTCCAGCGAGCGTAGGAGGCACGAGCAGTGCGGCACAGGTCCCTGGGGCTGACGGTGGCGTCGGTGCTGCTCGCGACGACCCTCACCGCGTGCGTCGCCGACCCGCCGCCGGCGGTGCCGGGCTCGGAGACCTCCGCGCCGCCGCAGGCCCCGGCCACCACCGGCGCCACCGTGCAGGTGGCGATCGACGGCCTGGGGCCGGGCTTCAACCCGCACCTCGCGTCGAACTCGTCCTCGGCGTCGCGCGCACTCGCCGCGATGACCCTCCCGAGCGTGTTCCGTGAGGTCCGGGGGCAGGACGGGCGGGTGACGCTGCAGCAGAACACCGACCTGATCCCGGCGATCGAGCATCCCGCGCCGCTGCAGATCGCGTACACGATCCGGCAGGACGCGCAGTGGTCCGACGGTGCGCCGATCGCCGCCGAGGACTTCGTGTACCTCTGGCAGTCGATGACCACCGCGCCCGACACGGTCGGCTCCGCGCCGTACCGGCAGATCGAGTCGGTGGCGTCGGGCGCCGGGGGCAAGCGGGTCATCGTCACCCTGAAGGCGCCGCTGCCCGGCTGGCGGACCCTGTTCCAGAACCTGCTGCCCAGCCACCTGATCAAGGGCTCGCCGGGCGGCTTCAACGGCGCCATGCGGGAGAAGATCCCCGCCTCGGGCGCCGGCTACCTGGTCAAGAAGGTCGACGTGGCGCGCGACGAGGTCACCCTCGAGCGCAACGACCGCTACTGGATGAAGCCCGCCCGCGTCGACCGCATCGTGCTCCGCAAGGGCGGCACCGACACCCAGCTCGCCAACTCCGTCCGTACCGGCGACGTGCAGGTGGTCTCGGTGCACGGCGGACCGTCGCTGCTGGCGCAGCTCACCTCGATCTACCAGGTGCGCGCCGTGGAGCAGGTCGATCCCCGGGTGCTGTCGCTGACGCTGAACACCCGCTCGAAGTTCCTCGCCGACGTCGAGGTGCGCCGCGCGCTGCTCGACGCCGTGAACGTGGACCTGCTCACCACCGTCGGGTCCGGTGGCGACGCCGCGCGCCCCGCCCGCGCGCAGGTGCTGGCACCGTCGGATCCCGGCTACGTCCCGACGATGCCCGCGCGCCCCGCGCCCGCGGAGGCGAAGGCCCGCCTGGAGCAGGCCCTCGCCGGCGCCGGCTACACGCTGCAGAACGCGCCGATCCCGCCCAGCCAGAGCGTGCCGCCCACCCCGCCGCCCGCGACGACCGAGCCGGCCGGCCCGAGCACCAGCGCCGACCCGTCGGCGCTCCCGGTGCCGCCGTCCCCGTCGCCGGGCGAGAACGTGCAGCAGTACGTCCGCGACGGGGTGCCCATGTTCCTGCGGATCGGCGTGCCGCAGGGCAACGTCGCCGCGTTCGCCGTCGCCAGCAACGCCACCGACCAGCTGCGCGCCATGGGCGTCTTCGCCTCGGTGGTCGCTCTCGAGCCGCAGGTGGTCGCCGGGACCGCGCTGCTCGACGGTGCCGTCGACGCGGTGGTCGGCTGGTCCAGCTCCGGCCCCACGCCGGCCGAGCGGTTCGCCTCCCGCGTCGAGTGCCCCGCGCCCCCGTCCGAGGGCGGCCAGCGGCCCACGACCACCAGCACGCCGCAGGCGCCGAACCTCGAGAACGACCCCGCCGCCACGACGGTCGGCGGCAACCTCTCCGGCCTGTGCGACGCGGACCTGCAGGGCCTCGCGCTCGACGGCCTGCGCGGCGGCCCCATCGACCTCGCGGCGATCGACGCGCAGCTGTGGTCGCGCGCGACGGTCCTGCCGATCCTGCAGGACGTGACGCTGACGGCCGTCGGCCCGACGGTGCAGGGCGTGACCCTGGAGGGCCCGCCGCGCGACGGCGTCTTCACCGGCGTGGAGGGATGGGCCCGGCAGTGACCGACGCGAGCGGACGGCGCCTGCTGCTGGTGCACGCGCACCCCGACGACGAGACCATCACCACCGGTGGGACGATCGCGCGCTACCTCGCCGAGGGCGCCGAGGTCACCGTCGTGACCTGCACGCTGGGCGAGGAGGGCGAGGTGATGGAGCCGCCCTTCGCGCAGCTCACCGCCGACAACGCCGACCAGCTGGGCGGCTACCGGGTCGGCGAGCTGACGGGCGCGCTGGCCGCGCTGAGCGACCCGACGGGGCCGGTGCTGCGGCCCCGCTTCCTCGGCGGCATGGGCCGCTGGCGCGACTCCGGCATGGCCGGCACGCCCGCCGCGGAGCACCCGCGGGCGTTCGCCTCGTCGCCCTACCTGGAGTGGGTCGACGGCAGCCCCCTGCAGGCGCTCACCCACGTCATCCGGGAGACCCGGCCGCACGTCGTGATCACCTACGACGAGGTCGGGGGCTACGGCCATCCCGACCACATCGCCGCGCACCTGCTCACGCACGCCGCCGTCGATGCCGCGGCGGACCCCGGCGTCCCGGGGGAGCCCTGGGAGGTCGCGAAGCTGTACTGGACGGTGACCGCCCGCGACGACCTCGACGCCGGCCTCGCCGCGTTGCGGGGCACCGACCTGCCGGACGGCTGGCGCGTCCCCGCGGCCGCCGAGCTGCCCGCCCACGACGCCGGCGCGATCACCACGCGGATCGACGTCTCCTCCGTCCTCGACCGCAAGCGCGCCGCGCTCCGCGCCCACGCGACCCAGCTCGGCGTCAGCGCGGACGGCGCCGCCCTCGCCCTGACCAACCGGATCGCGCAGCCGGTGTTCGCCGAGGAGGCCTACGTCCTGGCCCGCGGCACCGCCGCGCCCGGCCCCGACGGGGTCGAGCGGGACCTGTTCGCGGGGGTGGCGTGATGGAGCCGCTGGACCGGATCCTGCTCGGCGTCGCGACCGTGGGCGGCGCGGTGTGCGCGGTCGGCGCCACGATGTACCTCTACCTGTACTCCGGCGCCGTGCCCCTTCCGCTCTCCGCGGTTCTCTTCGGCGCGCTGCTCGCGGGGATCTCCGTCGCGGCCCGCCGGCTGGGCGGCGAGCCGGTCCACGGTGCCCTGCCCGTGATCGCGTTCCTCCTGGTGATCGCGGCCTTCCTGCTCGGCGGGCCGGGCGGCGACATCGTCCTCTACGCCGACTGGCGGCTGCTCCTGCTCCTGCTCTGTGGAATCGGGATGCCGATCCTCGCGGGACACCTGGCATCATCGGTGGAGTGACGGACGCTTCAGAGCAATCTCCCGCTCTCCTCCCGGTGCCCTCGGTGCCGAAGCGAGCCGCGGAGCCGTACGTACCGACGGCGTCGGCGATGCGCCGCGCCCTGCGCCGGGCGCGGGACGGGGCGGTGCTCAACGTCGACGAGGCGCAGGTGCTCCTCGCGGCCCGCGGCGACGACCTGGACGACCTGTGCCGCTCCGCGGCGCGGGTGCGCGACGCCGGGCTCCTCGAGGCCGGGCTGACGGGGGCCGACGGTACGCCGCAGGTCACCTACAGCAAGAAGGTCTTCATCCCCATCACGCGGCTGTGCCGCGACAAGTGCCACTACTGCACCTTCGTGACGGTGCCCGGCAAGCTGGCGGCCGAGGGGCACGGCGCCTACATGGAGCCGGACGAGATCCTCGAGGTCGCGCGCCGCGGCGCCGAGCTGGGCTGCCACGAGGCGCTGTTCACGCTGGGCGACCGGCCCGAGGACCGCTGGGAGGCGGCGCGCACCTGGCTCGACGAGCGCGGCTACGACTCCACGCTGGACTACGTGCGGGCCATGGCCATCCGGGTGCTGGAGGAGACGGGGCTGCTGCCGCACCTCAACCCGGGCGTCATGAGCTGGGAGGAGCTCTCCCGGCTCAAGCCCGTCGCGCCGTCGATGGGCATGATGCTCGAGACCACCTCCGAGCGCCTGTTCACCGAGAAGGGGCAGCCGCACTACGGCTCGCCCGACAAGGACCCGGCGGTCCGGCTGCGCACCCTCACCGATGCGGGCCGCCTCTCGGTGCCCTTCACGACGGGCCTGCTCATCGGCATCGGCGAGGACGAGCGCGAGCGCGCCGAGTCGATCATGGCCATCCGCAAGGTGCACAAGGCCTTCGGCCACGTGCAGGAGGTCATCATCCAGAACTTCCGCGCCAAGCCCGACACCGCCATGCGGTCGGTGGAGGACGCGGACCTCGAGGTCTACCGCGCGGCGATCGCCGTGACCCGGATGGTGCTGGGGCCCGCGATGCGGGTGCAGGCGCCGCCGAACCTGGTCTCCGCCGACGAGTGCCGGCTGCTGCTGGAGGCCGGCGTCGACGACTGGGGCGGCGTCTCGCCCGTGACCCCGGACCACGTCAACCCCGAGCGCCCCTGGCCGGACCTCGACGCGCTCGCGACGATCACCGCCGACGCGGGATTCGAGCTGCGGCAGCGGCTCACGGCGCAGCCCAAGTACGTGCGCGCCGGCAGCCCGTGGATCGATCCGCGGGTCGCGCCGCACGTCGCGGCCCTCGCCGACCCGGAGACGGGGCTCGCGGACCCGGACGCGATGCCCGTCGGCGTGCCCTGGCAGGAACCCGACGAGGAGTGGGCGTCCTCGGGCCGCACCGACCTGAACACCGCCATCGACGTCGACGGCCGCAACACCGACACCCGCTCGGACCTCGGCTCCGCCTTCGGCGACTGGGAGTCCGTGCGCGAGCAGGTGCTCTCGCTGTCGGCGCCGGAGAAGGTGGAGTCCGACGTGCTCTCGGCCCTGCGCGCCGCGGAGAAGAACCCGGGCGGGCTGTCCGACGACCAGTACCGCGCGCTCGCCTACGCCGACGACGCCGGGCTGGAAGCGCTGGTGGCCCTGGCGGATCAGCTCCGCAAGGACGTCGTGGGCGACGTGGTGACCTACGTGGTCAACCGGAACATCAACTTCACCAACATCTGTTACACCGGCTGCCGGTTCTGCGCCTTCGCACAGCGCAAGGGCGACGCCGACGCCTTCACGCTCTCCATGAAGGAGGTCGCCGACCGCGCCGAGGAGGCGTGGCAGGTGGGCGCCACCGAGGTGTGCATGCAGGGCGGCATCGACCCCGACCTGCCCGCCACCGGCTACGCCGACCTGGTGCGCGCCGTCAAGCAGCGCGTCCCGGGTATGCACGTGCACGCGTTCAGCCCGATGGAGATCGTCAACGGCGCGGCCCACTCGGGGGAGTCGGTGCGGGACTGGCTGATCGGGCTGCGCGAGGCCGGCCTCGACACGATTCCCGGCACCGCCGCCGAGATCCTCGACGACGAGGTCCGCTGGGTGCTCACCAAGGGCAAGCTGCCCACGTCGGCGTGGGTCGACGTGGTCACCACCGCCCACGAGGTGGGCATCCGGTCGAGTTCGACGATGATGTACGGCCACGTCGACAACCCGTCGCACTGGGTGACGCACCTCAACGTGCTGCGCGACATCCAGGACCGCACGGGCGGCTTCACCGAGTTCGTGCCGCTGCCCTTCGTGCACCAGAGCGCCCCGCTGTACCTCGCGGGCGCCGCCCGCCCGGGGCCGACCAAGCGGGACAACCGCGCCGTGCACGCGCTGGCGCGGGTCATGCTGCACGGCCGCATCGACCACGTCCAGACGTCGTGGGTCAAACTGGGCACCGCGGGCACGCAGGCCATGCTGCAGGGCGGCGCGAACGACCTGGGTGGCACCCTGATGGAGGAGACGATCTCGCGGATGGCGGGATCGGCGCACGGATCGGAGAAGACTGTGGCCGAACTGCACGCGATCGCGAACGGCATCGGGCGCCCGGCGCGCGAACGCACCACGACGCACGCCCAGCGGGGTGCCGCATGAACGCGCTGGAGCCGCGCGGCGGCGCGGTCACGGGCACGGTGACGGACCTGGAGCTGGCGCGCACCGTCGGCGTCTTCGTCACGGTCGCGCGGCCCGCGGTGGCCGGCGTGCGGGTCGTCTCCACGTTGGCCGGGCTCACCCCGATCCCGCTGGTCAACGGCTACCTCAAGCGCGACGCCGACGGCCGCTCCCGCTGGTGGGTCATCCCCGTCGGCGCGGTCTCGACGGTGGCGGTGGCCTGGCCCGGCGCCCTTGGCTTCGTCGCGCGCCTGCTGCCGCTGCAGACCTACCTGGGCTTCGCTAACCAGACGCTCGTCGTCGTGGGCGTGGCGGGGGAGCATGGCGTCGACCAGGTGCCCGAGCAGATCGACCTCGTCGCGCGGGTCCTCTCCCGCCGCCAGATCGACGCCCGCGCGCTCCTCGGGGATCAGCCGGGCTTCCAGGACCTCGTGCCCGTGCGCGAGACGACCGAGAAGCTGCGGGGCGGCGTCTTCTCGGCGTTCGGCGCGGTCCGCGACGTGCTGCACACCGTGAAGTCGGCGCGCTCGGCGCTCGAATCGCGCCCGCGCCCGGGCGGGGTCTTCGACACGGTGGGCAGGCTGCCGGTCGTCGGCGCGGCCGCCGGCTACGTCGGCGAATTCGCCACGCTCCGCATCGTCGAGGCCCGCGCCTCCGACGGCGCGAAGATCCTCGGCCTGGAGGCCGCCTTCGCCGGAAACGCGGCCCCGTCGGGCGTCGAGGCCGACCCCGAACCCGAGAACTGACGCGTCGGGCGCGGCTAACCTGATGCCATGACCGCGGTTCAGCGAGTCGAGCTACTCACGCTCGAGGCGTGGAATCTCCTCGGCGAGGACGAACTGTGGCGTTCGGAATTGCAGGAGGGCGTGTACCTGCGCTTTCCGAATCCATCACTGAGGCATCAATCGGCGCTGATGGAGCTGGGCGTCGCGCAGCTCCATCAGCAGATTCCGGCGCCGCTGCGGCTGATTCCGTCCGTCGACGTGATCGTGGACGGATCGTTTCCGCCGACCGTGCGCCGCCCGGATCTGATCGTGGTGGCGGACCATCCCGGCGACGACGCCATCACCGTGGATCACGTCGTGCTCATCGTCGAGATCCTCTCGCCCGGCACCCGTCGCCAGGATCTGGTGACCAAGCGCAGCGAGTACGCCGACGCGGGCATCCCGCACTACTGGATCGTCGACCTCGACGGTGGCCCGAGCATCGAGGCCCTCACACTCCGCGACGGATCGTACGAAGGTGCCGTCCACTCGGGCGAGTTCACGACCACGGTGCCTTTCGAACTCCGCGTGGACCTGACCGCACTGACGTGACGAGGGACCCGTGCCGGCCGGGTCCGGAGCGCGCCGTCGGGAACTACGAGATGAGCCCGACGACCGTCGCGGAGATGAACGAGACCAGCGTGGCGCCGTAGAGCAGCTTGAGGCCGAACTTGGCGATCTGGTCGCCCTGCTCCGGTGCCAGGGACTTCGCGGCGCCGGCGATGATGCCGATGGAGCTGAAGTTCGCGAAGGAGACCAGGAAGGTCTGCACGATCGCGGTGGCGCGCTCGCTCATCACGACGGGGCCGTTGCCGGACGGGTTCATCTCGGTGAACGACATCATGGCGACGAACTCGTTGCTCACCAGCTTGGTCGCCATGATCTCGCCCGCCTGCACGCTCTCGGACCACGGCACGCCCGTGAGCCACGCCAGCGGCGCGAACACGTAGCCGAGGACGTCCTGGAACGTGGTGCCACCGAAGACCCAGGCGAAGAGACCGTTGACGAGCGCGAGCAGGGCGACGAAGCCGATCAGCATCGCGGCGACGGTGAGCGCCACCTTCGCGCCGTCCATGATGTACTCGCCGAGCATCTCGAAGAACGACTGCTTCTTCTGCTCGGGCGCGGCGAAGACGTCGTCCTCGGGGGCGACCTCGTACGGGTTGATCAGCGAGACCACGATGAACGCGCCGAACAGGTTGAGCACGATGGCCGCGACCACGTACCGGGGCTCGATCATCGTCATGTACGAGCCGACGATCGACATCGACACGGTCGACATCGCGGACGCCGAGAGCGTGTACAGGCGGTTCGGCGGCAGCGTCGGCAGGATCTTCTTGATCGCGATGAAGTTCTCGGACTGGCCGATGATCGCCGAGCTCACCGCGTTGAAGGACTCCAGCTTCGGCATGCCCGTGACCTTCGACAGCGCCAGTCCGAGGTACTTGATGATCAGCGGCAGCAGCTTGAGGAACTGCAGGATGCCGATCAGGGACGAGATGACGATGATCGGCAGCAGCACGTTCATGAAGAACGGGCCCGGGCCGCCGGGATCCTTGCTGTAGTCGACGAGGCCGCCGAATACGAACGCCGTGCCCTCATGGGCGAATCCCAGCAGGTTCTTGAAGCCCCGCGACAGCCAGTCGATGACGTTCTGCCCGACCGGGGTCTTGAGCATGATCAGGCCCAGCACGAACTGGATCGCGAGCATGCCCAGGATGTACGGCGCCTTCTTCTTGAGCAGGGCGACGTTCCGCGTGGGCAGGTACGCGAGGAGGAGGAAGACGACGAGTCCGAACACACCGACGATTACGTGCACTGGTGAATGAAATCACACACCGGCAGGTTAGGCGACACTTCTTTGTGACACGTTCCAGCGGCGCGGAATACTGTCGGGTGGAAGCAGTCGGTGCGAAGGAGATGACAGGTGACGTACACCATCGCAGAGCCCTGTGTGGATGTGCTCGACAAGGCATGTATCGAGGAGTGCCCCGTCGACTGTATCTACGAGGGCAACCGGATGCTGTACATCCAGCCCGATGAGTGCGTGGACTGCGGCGCCTGCGAGCCCGTGTGCCCCGTCGAGGCCATCTTCTACGAGGATGACGTGCCGGACGAGTGGGCCGAGTACGTGAGCGCGAACATCGATTTCTTCGACGAGATCGGTTCGCCCGGCGGCGCCGCCAAGCAGGGGAAGATCGACTACGACCACCCCTTCATCAAGGCGCTCCCGCCCATGAACACCGACACCGAGCACTGATCGTGCCGCGCGTGCCCGTGGCGTCCGGCCTGCCGAACTTCCCGTGGGACACCCTGGCGGGCGCGAAGGCGAAGGCCGCGGCGCACGTCGGCGGCATCGTCGATCTCTCCGTCGGCACCCCCGTCGACCCGGTCGCCGAGCCCATCCGCCGCGCCCTCTACGAGGGTTCCGCGTTCCCCGGCTACCCGGCCACGATCGGCACCCTCGCGCTGCGCGAGGCCGCCGCGGAGGCGCTGAGCCGCCGGTACGGCACCGTCGCGCTGCCGGAGAACGCGATCCTGCCCGTGATCGGGACCAAGGAGGCGATCGCGCAGCTGCCGTCGCAACTCGGGCTCGGAAGCGATGACGTCGTCGTGATCCCCGAGGTCGCGTACCCCACCTACGAGGTGGGCGCGCTGCTCGCCGGGGCCCGGCCGGTGCGGGCCGACGGTACCGCCCAGCTCGGCCCGGAACGGCCGGCGCTGGTCTTCGTGAACTCCCCGTCGAACCCGACGGGCAAGGTGCTCGGCGTCGACCACCTGCGCAAGGTGGTGCAGTGGGCCCGCGAACGCGGCGCGATCGTCGCGTCCGACGAGTGCTACCTGGGCCTGGCCTGGGAGGCCGAGCCCGTCTCGGTGCTCGATCCGCGCGTCTGCGACGGCGACACCACCGGTCTGATCGCGATCCACTCGCTGTCGAAGACCTCGAACCTCGCGTCCTATCGCGCGGGCTTCCTCGCGGGCGATCCCGCGCTCATCGCCGAGCTGGCCGCGGTGCGCAAGCACGCCGGCGCCATCGTTCCCTTCCCGGTGCAGGCCGCCATGACCTACGCCCTCTCGGTGGACGAGCACGAGGCCGAGCAGCGCGCCCGCTACGCCGCCCGCCGCGCGGTGCTGCTGCAGGCGGTCCGCGGCGCGGGCTTCACGGTGGACCACTCCGAGGCCGGGCTGTACCTGTGGTCGACGCGCGGCGAGCCCTGCCGCGACACCGTCGACTGGCTGGCCGAGCGCGGCATCCTCGCCGCGCCGGGCGAGTTCTACGGCCCGCAGGGCGCGCAGCACGTGCGGATCGCGATGACCGCGACGGACGAGCGGATCGCCGCCGCCGCCCAGCGCCTGGCCTGATGGGGATCTCCGGCGTCTCGGCCGCGTGGCGGCCCGAGCTCGCCGGGATGCTGCTCGACGGTGCGCGGTCGGGCTCCGTCGCCTTCACCGAGATCGTGGCCGAGAACGTCGACCCGGCCGCCCTCCCCGCCGAGCTGACGGAACTGGCGGGCCTCGGCGTCACGGTGGTGCCGCACGGCGTCACGCTCGGCATCGCGGGCGCCGACCTCCCCGATCCCGCCCGGCTGCGTCGGCTCGCCGACCTCGCGGTGGCGCTGGACGCGCCGCTCGTCAGCGAGCACGTCGCCTTCGTGCGGGCGGGCACCGTCGGGCTGGACGACGATCCCGCAGAGGACGCGCCCGGGCCCCACGACGATGTCCTGGAGGCCGGCCACCTGATGCCGGCCCCGCGCACCGCCGAGGCGCTCGACGTGCTCGTGGAGAACGTGCGCGCCGCGCAGGCGGCGCTGCCCGTGCCGCTCGCGCTGGAGAACATCGCCGCCCTGTTCGCGTGGCCCGAGGACCACTACGACGAGCCCGCGTACCTGCGGGAGCTGGTCGACCGGACCGGGGTGCGCCTGGTCCTCGACCTCGCGAACGTCTACGCCTCGTGCACGGCCCGCGGGGCGGACGCCGCCGCGGAGCTGCGGCGATACCCGCTGGAGGCCGTCGCCTACGTGCACATCGCGGGCGGACGCTTCGACAAGGGGCTCTACCTCGACACCCACGCCGACCCGATATGTCCGGAAGTTCTGGATCTGCTTGCGGTCTGGCGCGATTCACAGCGTTCTCTTGGGGGCGTTTCCGCAGGTGGGAGCACGTTGCCCGGAGTGTTGCTGGAACGTGACGAGTCCGTGATCGAATCCGCCGTTCGGCACGAGATGCTGTGCCTACGAGAGGTTCTCGAGATCGACTGAACGACGATCGGGAGGTGCGAGATGGAAGCAGTGGTGGTTCTCTTCGTGCTCTTCGCGGTGATCGCGGTGTGCGTCTCCGCCGCGGGAGGCCAGAGCGGCGGGCGGCGCGGCGGGCGGTCCCGCCGGCGCGGCGGCTCGTCGGGCGACGGCGGCGGCTCGGCCTGGTTCTTCGGCGGTTCCGACGGCGGCTCGCACCACTCGGGCCACGATTCCGGCTCCAACTGCAGCGCGAGCAGCTGTGGCTCCAGCAGCTGCGGGTCCAGCTCGTCGAGCAGTTCGAGCAGCTGTGGTTCCTCCTGAGGCGCGGGGCCGGCTGCGGCACCGCCAGGCGGCGGTGCTCACCGATCTGCTCGCCGGCCGGGTGCCGGCGGGCTTCGACGCCGGCGGCGCGGCCCTGACCGCCCGGGTCCTCGCGGTGAAGCGCGCGGGCTCGGCGGCCAGGGCGCTCCCGGCGCTGAAGACCCTGCCGGGCTGGCCGGGCGGCTTCGTCGGCTACGCCGCGGCGCACCCGAAGGCGGACTGCTCCGCCCACGACGCCCGCGCGTACGTCGATCACCTGCGAGCCCACGGCACGGAGACCGAGCGCGCGTGGGTCGCCGTCGAGTCGGTGCGCAGCGGCGCGCGGCGCTGGGCGGTGGCGCGCGGCCGCCCCGTCGTCCGGGTCGGGTCCCGGGTCTACGGCGCCTGACGCGCTACCGTGCGGCCCGGAGGAGGTCCAGGAGCAGCGGGTCGAAGAGCTCGGGCGTCTCCAGCGACGGGCTGTGCCCGGCGCCCGGGAGCACGTGCGGGTCGACGGTGCCGAGCGCCGCGGCCAGGCCCGCGCCCAGGACGCCGGCGTCGAAGACGTCCTCCGCGCCCACCACGACCCGAGCCGTGCCGCCGAACCCGCCCGCGACCGCGGTGAGGTCGCGCCGTCCGGCCCGGCCGCGCAGGGCCGCCGCCGCACCGGCCGGGGGCGCCGCGGCGATCATCGCGCGGGCCAGCTCGCACACCTCCGCCCGCGTCGCGACGGTCGTCGGCCCGAGCACGGCGGGCAGGAACTCCTCCCCGTACCGGACGGTGCCCTCGGCCTCGAGCCGGTCCGCGAGGGCGTACCGTGCGGCCCGGACCTCGGGGGCGTCGAGCCCGGCGAAGGTGTCGCTGAGCAGGAGGCGTTCGAGCCGTGGGCCGGCGAGGTCCACGAGCTCGAGCGCCACCTGGCCGCCCATCGAGTAGCCGACCGCCGTGAATCCCTCGGCCCCGAGCGCGTCGAGCACATCGAGCGCGGCCTCGGCGTGGTGGTGCAGCGGGATCTCGCCACCCGGCGGCGCGGGGGCGGTGTCGCCGAAGCCGAGCAGATCGGCCGCGACGCCCCGGAAACCGGCGTCCGCGAGCGCGGCCAGCTGCGGGGCCCACATGGCGCGGGAGAACAGGAAGCCGTGCAGCAGCAGCACCGTCGGACCCTCGCCCGCCACGGTGGCGCCGACGGGGCCGTGCCGGGTCTGCAGGACCCGCTCAGCCATCGAGCGCGATGTCCGACGGGTGGCCGGCCAGCGGCGTGACCTCCACCGTCATCCACTTGAACAGCGGCAGGCCCCAGAGGATCTCGTGCAGCCGCTCGTTGTCGGCGACGTCGAAGACCGAGATGTTGGAGTACTGACCCACGATGCGCCAGATGTGGACCCACTCGCCGCCGCGTTGCAGCTCCTGGCTGTAGGCCTTCTCGGTGGCGATGGTCTCGGCCCGGACCGCCGGGGCCACGTCGTCGGGGATGGCGACGTCCATGCGCACCGCGAACAGCGCCATCAGCGGGTCTCCGGATCGAGCACGAAGTCGTAGACCACGGTCTCGCCGTTGCCATCGGCGGCGGGCTGCGGGTCGAGCACCAGCTCCGGCTTCACGGCCGAGGCGATGTCGTCGTCGTTGTGCGCGTCGCCGGGGAAGTATAGCTGCGCGGTGAGCAGGTCCTTGCCGGGCGCGGACACCTTGAGGTGCAGGTGGGCGGGCCGCCAGGCGTGCCAGTCGGCGGCCGCGATGAGCTTGCCGCACGAGCCGTCGGTGGGGATCTGGTACGGCGCGGGGCGGATCGTCGTGATCTCGAACCGGCCCTCGTCGTCGGCGACGAAGCTGCCGCGCAGGTTCCACTCGGGCAGGCCGGGGGCGTACTGCGAGTAGAAGCCGTCGGCGTCGGCGTGCCAGATCTCGATCTTCGCGCCGGGCAGGGCGTTCCCGTCGAGGTCGCGGACCTGGCCCGAGAAGACGAGCGGGGTCCCCGACTCGTTCTCGCGCATGGGGAGTGCGCCGCGGGCGCCGATCACGGGGGAGTCGGGCACGTAGTACGGGCCCTCGATGGTGCCCTTGTTGCCCTGGTGGTGCGCGTTGGCGACCTCCTCGACGACGTGCTCGATCCAGACGTCCAGGAACAGGGGCCATTCGCCGTCCTGGCCGACGTTGATGAGCCAGGACTTCACGGCGTCGTACTCGGCGTAGGTCACCTGATGGCGCCGGACCACGTCGTGCACGGCGGTGATGACCTCGGTGGCGAGCTGGGAGACGCGCTCGGGCGGGGTGTCCGCGCCGGCGCCCTGCTTCTTGAGGAAGGCGGCGGTGGCGCCGGCTCCGGAATCGGCGGCCTTGGCGTCGGATTCGGTGGTGGTCATGGTCTTCTCCTCGGGTGGGCTGATGTTCTGGCTGAGGCTTCAGGGGGACGGGGCTATCCGTCGAGGCGGTAGTGCGCGAGCTTGTCGGGGTCGACGGTGACGCCGAGCCCGGGACCGGAGGGAACGGCCAGTTCGCCGTCGACGATGCGGAGCGGCTCGGTCAGCAGGTCGTCGGCCATGTCCAGGAAGTTGGAGAGCTCGCCGGCGCGGGCGCTGGTGGCGGCGTGGGCGGCGCCGAAGGCCACGGTGCAGGCGGTGCCGAGCTGGCCGTCGATCTGGTTGCCCATCACGACCTCCACGCCGAGGCCGGTGGCGAGGTTCAGGATCTCCTGCGAGCCGGTGAATCCCGTGCGGGCGGTCTTGATGGAGACGGCGGTGGCGCCGCCGCCGAGCAGCTCGCGGGTGATCTCCGCCGGGGTGGTGACGGATTCGTCGCCGACGAACGGGATGCGGCAGTTCGCCACCAGCCGCCGCCGGCCGAGCACGTCGTCCGCGGGGCACAGCTCCTCGGCCAGGGTGAGGCCGGCGTCGGCGAGCATGTCCAGGGCGCGGAGCGATTCCGAGGCCGTCCAGCCGCGGTTGCCGTCGATGTACAGCTCGGCCTTGTCGCCGAGGGTGTTCCGCAGCGCGCGCACCACGTCGACGTCGAGATCGACGGGGCGGCGCCCCACCTTCACCTTGAACGTGGTGATGCCGTAGCGGTCCCGGACGGCGGAGGCCTCCTGGGCCATGGCGGCGGGCGCGTCGAAGCCGAGCATGTGGCACACCCGCATGCGGTCGGTGTGGCCGCCGAGGGCGCGGCTGACCGAGGTGCCCCAGGCCTGCGCGAGGACGTCCCACACCGCCATGTCGACGGCGGCCTTCGCCGCGGGATTGCCGACGGTGCGGTGCATCCGGGCGTGCAGGACGGCGCGCCGGTCGGCGTCGAGCCCGACGAGCTGCGGGGCGAAGATCCCGTCGATCACGGCGACGATCCCGGCCTGCGTCTCGCCGTAGGTGAAGGGCCGCGGCGGCGCGTCGGCGTGGCCGACGAGGCCGCCCGCCGTGTGCACCCGCACCAGCACGTGGTCGGCGTGGGTCACCTCGCCGGAGGCGAACTTCAGCGCCTTGACGTAGGGGATCCGGTACGGGATCGCCTCGATGGCGGTGATGCGCAGGTCGGTCATGCGGCCGTCTCCCGTTCGTCGGTGAGGTCGGTCCCGCCCAGCGCCTCGAGGACGCGGGCGAGGAGGGGCGAGTCGTCGGCGGCACGCCACGCGAGGGCGAGCTCGACGCTCTCGGTGGCGGGCAGGTCCACGAAGTGCACGCCGGGGAGCTGGATGGAGCTGGCGGTGCGGGGGACCAGGGCGATGCCGAGGCCCGCGGCCACGAGGGCGAGCAGGGTGGAGGTCTGCGGCACCTGGTGGGCGCGGCGCGGGGTGAAACCCGCCGCGGCGCATGTCCGGACCACGGCGCCGTCGACGACGGAACCGGTATCGGCCGGGTAGGTCACGAAGGCCTCGTCCTGCAGGTCGGCGACGGTGACGTCGGGGTCCCCGTCGAACCGGTGCCCCTGCGGCAGCGCGAGGATCAGCGGCTCCGCGAAGAGCACCCGGTGCGCGATGCCCTCGACGGCGACCGGGGTGCGCAGCAGCGCGAGGTCCAGCCGGCCGTCGATGAGGGCGGCGGCCTGCACCGGCGTCAGCATCTCGGTGTCGATGGTGAGCTCGACGTCCGGGAGGACCGACTTCACCCGGCGGACCACGCGGGGGAGCACGCCGTACGAGGCGGAGCCCGTGACGCCGACCCGGAGCACGCCGCTCGCGCCCTGCCCGATCAGCCGGGCGCGGCCGACGGCACCGTCGAGCTCGGTGAGGATCCGGCGGACCTCCCCGGCGAAGACCCGGCCGGCCTCCGTGAGCTCCACCTGGCGGGTGGTGCGCTCGAAGAGCGGGGTGCCGAGGGAGGTCTCGAGCTGCCGGATGGTGCGCGACAGCGCGGGGCCGGCGATGTGCAGCCCGTCCGCGGCGCGGCCGAAGTGCTCGGTCTGCGCGACGGCCAGGAACTGGCGCAGGTGTCGCAGCTCCACGGCGTCCTCCTCGGTGGTCGATGTGATGTGCATCTCACGGTAGGAGCATCGATTGGGAAAGACCAGGACCTATTACGTCCTGATTGGTGCCCGAGCGGCAGCAAAAGCACCCTGGTGGGTTGCTAGCGATATGCCCGGCGCGCGGGCCGTACGCCGCGCGGCACGGTGATGGGGATCACAGCCACCCAGTCGACCGGAGGTCTCCCATGACCGTGACCGAACCCTCACCCACACCGTCCCCCGACGTGCTCGATCGGGCGATCGACGAGCGCCCCGCGGACGGTGTCTACCGGGTGAACCGCAACATCTTCACCGACGAGGAGACCTTCGAGCTGGAGATGAAGTACATCTTCGAGGGCAACTGGGTCTACCTCGCGCACGAGAGCCAGGTCCCCGAGGTCGGCGACTACTACACGACCTACATCGGCCGGCAGCCCGTGGTGATCACCCGCGGCGCCGACGGCGAGCTGAACCTGCTCATCAACGCCTGCGCGCACCGCGGCGCGATGCTGTGCCGCAAGAAGAGCGACAACCGCAAGACCCTCACCTGTCCGTTCCACGGCTGGACCTTCCGCAACGACGGCCGGCTGCTCAAGGTCAAGGATCCCGACGGCGCCGGCTACCCGGCCCAGTTCGACAAGGAGGGCAGCCACGACCTGACGAAGGTCGCGAAGTTCGGGAACTACCGCGGCTTCCTGTTCGGCTCGCTGAACCCGGACGTGCCCTCGTTGGAGGAGCACCTCGGCGACACCACGGCCATCATCGACATGCTGGTGGACCAGTCGCCCGACGGGCTCGAGGTGCTCCGCGGTGCGTCCACGTACACCTACGACGGCAACTGGAAGGTGCAGGCGGAGAACGGCGCCGACGGCTACCACGTGACCGCCACCCACTGGAACTACGCGGCCACCACCAGCCGCCGCAACACGGGCGACTCGGGCAACACCACCAAGACGCTGGACGCGGGCCAGTGGGGCAAGTCCGGCGGCGGCTACTGGTCGTACCCGAACGGCCACCTGTGCCTGTGGACCTGGGCGGGGAACCCGCAGGACCGCCCGCTGTGGGACCGGCTCGACGAGCTGAAGGAGCAGTTCGGTGAGGCCAAGGGCGACTTCATGGTCCGCGGCTCGCGCAACCTGTGCCTGTACCCGAACGTCTACCTGATGGACCAGTTCTCCACGCAGATACGGCATTTCCGCCCGATCAGCGTGGACAAGACGGAGGTCACCATCTACTGCATCGCCCCGAAGGGCGAGTCGAAGGAGAACCGCTCCTGGCGGATCCGCCAGTACGAGGACTTCTTCAACGCCTCGGGCATGGCGACGCCGGACGACCTCGAGGAGTTCCGCAGCTGCCAGAAGACCTTCCTCGCGACCGCTGCGCAGTGGAACGACATGAGCCGCGGCGCCGAGCACTGGCTCACCGGCCCGGACGAGGTCGCGACGACGCTCGGCATGACCGGCGTCGTCTCCTCCGGCGTCAAGAACGAGGACGAGGGCCTGTACCCCGTGCAACACAAGTACTGGCAGGAGGCCCTCCAGGCCGGCCTGCAGGCCGACGCCGCGAAGGGAGTCGTCCGATGAGCGCCGCGGCCGGCTCGCGCGCCATCGATCAGCACGTCATCGAGCAGTTCCTCTACCGCGAGGCGCGGCACCTGGACGACCGCGAGTTCGAGAAGTGGCTGGACTGCTACGCCGCCGACTGCGAGTTCTGGATGCCCGCCTGGGCCGACGACGACAAGCTCACCGATGACCCGCAGACCGAGATATCGCTGGTCTACTACCCGGACAAGGGCGGCCTGACGGACCGCGTCTTCCGGATCCGCACCGAGCGCTCGTCTGCGACTTCGCTGCCGGAGCCGCGGACCAGCCACAACATCACCAACGTCGAGGTGATCGAGCGCCGCGGCGACCTGGTGGACGTCCGATTCAACTGGCACACCATGTACTTCCGGTACGACACGATCGACCCGTACTACGGCACCACCATGGCGACGCTCGACTTCTCGGGCGAGCAGCCCCTGTTCCGCCGGAAGACCGTGGTGCTCAAGAACGACTACATCCACCACGTCGTCGACATCTACCACGTCTGAACGGGCGGAAGGGATCTCATCATGGCGCATCAGGTGGCGCTCGCCTTCGAGGACGGGGTGACCCGGTTCATCTCCGTCGACCCCGGGCAGACGGTGGCGGACGCCTCGTACCGGCAGCGGATCAACATCCCGCTCGACTGCCGCGACGGGGCGTGCGGAACGTGCAAGGCGCTCTGCGAATCCGGGACCTACGACGGCGGCACCTACGTCGAGGACGCGCTCACCCCGGACGAGGCGGAGCAGGGCTACTGCCTGCCCTGCTCGATGTCGCCGACCTCCGACCTGGTGCTGCAGATCAACAGCACCTCGGCGGTGGCGAAGACGCAGGTGGGCGAGTTCGCCGCGACCGTGACCGGGCTGGAACGCCTCACCCCGAGCACCGTCGGGCTGCGGCTGCGCGCCGACGAGCGCGAGCGCCTCGCCTTCCTCCCCGGGCAGTACGTGAACATCGCGGTGCCCGGATCCGGGGTCGACGGTGCGCCCGACGCCGAGCGGTCCTACTCCTTCGCCTCGCACCCCGACGACGAGGAGCTGGAGTTCCTGGTCAAGCTCATCCCGAGCGGCGGCGCGATGTCGGACTGGCTCACGGGGCGGGCGAAAGTCGGCGACCGGGTGAGCTTCCGGGGGCCGCTCGGCTCGTTCTTCCTCCGCGAGGCCGACCGGCCCGCGTTGCTCGTCGCCGGCGGGACCGGGCTCGCGCCCATGCTGTCCATGCTGCGGTCCATGCGCACCCGGGATCCGGGGCGCTCCGTGCAGCTGCTCTACGGCGTCTCGCAGGACCAGGACGTCACGCAGCTCGACGTGCTCTCCGGCCTCCGGGAGGAGCTGGGGGCGTTCGACTTCGAGCATTGCGTCTCCGCCGCCGACAGCACCGCCGCCCACCGCGGGCACGTGACCGACATCCTCCGCACCGCGCACCTGCACGGCGGCGACGTGGCGGTCTATCTCTGCGGGCCGCCGCCCATGATCGACGGCTTCCGCGCGGAGCTGGACAGGCTCGGTATCACCCCCACGGGCTTCTACTACGAGAAGTTCCTCCCCGCCGTCGCCGCTGCCCCCGCATCCGCCGTTCCGGCGGCCGCACCCGCGACCGAGGCCCCGGTGTCCGTCGCGTCGAGTCCCGCGCCCGCGGCGTCCACGTCCGTCGAACCCCCGGCCCCGCTGCCGGCGGCCGCAGCACTGGAACCCGATGCCGCGGAGGCTCTGTCGTTCGACGGGCTGCTCGTCGGCGCGGGCGGTGCGCTCGTGGAGAATCCGGACGCGCGCGGCGTGGCGGGCCAGCCGCTCCTCGCCACGAGCGACCTGCAGCCGCTCGTCCTGCACGCGGATCCCGCCGCGCGGGCGGACGGCTACGAGATCGGCGAGGAACACCCCGACATCCGCAAGTCCGACGCCGTCTTCGAGGCCCGCAAGGCCCTCGAGCTCGGCGCCCTGGAACTCGTGCTGGGGCGGCTCGGCTCGCCACAGCTCGCCGGCTACCGGCTGCTCGCGGAGGCCACGGTGCCCTACCTCGACGGCGACCGGCTCACCGACGCCGCCGGGTACACCGAGGCCAACGCCGCCTTCCACGACTACCTGTTCACGCTCACCGGGAACGAGCACCTGCTGGCCGCCTACCAGCGGCTCGGCGTCCGCAGCCACATGGACACCACCCTGCGCAGCGCCACCTGGATCCACCCGCGCTGCGCGCAGGACCATCTCGACATCGTCGAGGCGATCGCCGCCGGGGACCGGGAGGCGGCGCGCACCCTGGTCGCCGACCACGCCGAGCGGTCCATGGAGACCACGCGACGCGCGATGCACGAGCAGGAGCTGGCCCGCACACCCGCCTTCGTCCATCCCGGGCGGTTCGCCGGCCGGGTCGTCGTGGTCACCGGCGCCGCGCAGGGCATCGGCGAGCGCGTCGCCCGCCGGGTGCACGCGGAGGGCGGGCAGGTCGTGCTCGTCGACCGGTCCGACCTGGTCCGCGAACTCGCCGACGAGCTCACCACCCACGGGGCGCAGGCCGTGGCCGCCGTGGCCGACCTCGAATCGCTCACCGGCGCACAGGACGTCGCCGCGCAGGCGCTGGAACGCTTCGGCCGGATCGACGTGCTCGTCAACAACGTGGGTGGCGCGATGTGGTTCAAGCCCTTCACCGAGTTCACGGAGGCGCAGATCGGCGCCGAGGTCACCCGGTCCCTGCTCACCACGCTGTTCTCCTGCCGGGCCGTGCTGCCGTCGATGCAGCGACGGGGTCACGGGGTCATCGTCAACGTCTCGTCCGTCGCGACCCGCGGCGTCCACCGCGTGCCCTACTCGGCGGCGAAGGGCGGCGTGAACGCGCTCACCGCGTCGCTCGCGATGGAGTACGCCGACAGCGGGATCCGCGTCGTCGCCGCGGCCCCCGGCGGCACCGAGGCGCCCGCCCGCCGCATCCCCCGGGGCGGGGACGTCCCCGAGACCGAGGTCGAGCGGGCGTGGTTCCAGGCGCACATCGACCAGACGCTGGAGTCGAGCCTGATGCACCGGTACGGGACGCTCGACGAGCAGGCCGCCGTGATCTGCTTCCTGGCGAGCGACGAGGCCGGCTACCTCACCGGCTCGGTCCTGCCGGTCGGCGGCGGGGATCTCGGCTGAACCGGCGTCCCGCCGCCGCCCCGCCCGCCTATCGTGGGGCGATGGACCCCTGGTCGGTGCGGCGCATCCGTGGAGCCCGGTCGGCCGTGATCGGCGACCCGACGGGCCGCGGGGCGCGGGCGCTGGCGACGCTCGCGCGACCGGAGGCGTCCGTCGTGCAGGCCCTCGGCGCCCTCGCGCCGGACGACGGTGCGCGGGTGCGCGAGGCCCTCGCCGCCGGTGCCGGCGTGATCGTCGCCGACGCGCAGCGGCTCGATGACCGTGAGCTCGGTGAGCTCGCGGCCGCGGCGCAACGGGGCACGCCGGTCGTACTGGCGCGGGCGACGGCCGAGCCGCCGGTATCCGGCCTGTGGAACGACGACGCGCGCGCCCTCGGCGCCGACGTCCACCTCGCGCTGGACGCCCTCTCCGCCGACGAGATCGCCGCCCTGGCTCGCGGCCTCGGGCTCGAGCTGTCGGGCGCGGCAGCGGTGCGGCTGCACCGCCGGACCGGGGGCGCGATCGAGGCGACGCTCGCCGCGCTCGACGAGGCCGCGCGCTCCGGCGGGCAGCCCTCGGACGCGGTGCCCGCGGGCGAACGGCACCGGATCGCCGCGGCGCTGGCGGAGGTCGGGGAGCCGGCGGCCGGCGTCGCCCTCGCGGCGGCGGTCCTGGGCGGCGCGGCCCCGACCGACCTCGCCGCCGTGGCCGGCACGGAGGTGACAGCGGAACTGCTCGACGCGCTCGCGGCCCACGGGCTGGTGATCGCCCGCCGGGACCGGGACGGCCCATGGATCGCGCCGCCCGCGCCGATCGTCGCCCGCGCGGTGGAGGAGGCCTCCGCGTGGACGGACAGGGCGCGGCTGCACGCCGCAGCCGCCGAGGTGGTCGATCCGCACCGCGCCCTGCGCCACCGCGCGGCCGCGGTCCTGCGGAGCGACGCGGCGCTGGCGAGAGCGCTCGCCGACGACGGCGGTGCGCTGGCCGCCCGCGGCGAATGGTCCTCGGCCGCTGCTGCGTTCGCCGCGGCCACCGGCGTCGCCGCCGACGCCGAAGCCGCGCGCGAGCTGCGGATCGCGGCCGTCGACGCGTACGTCAGCGCCGGCGACCTCGGCGCCGCCCGCGAGCTGGTGCCCGCCATCGAGGCACTTCCGGCCAGTCCCGAGCGGGACTCGGTGCTGGGCTACGTCGCGATCCAATCGGGGCGGCCCGCCGAGGCGCTGGACCGGCTGGAGCGCGCCTGGAACGCGGTGAACCCCCGCCTGAACCCGCTCCCCGCCGCGCGGATCGCGCACCGTCGGGGCCTGGACGCCCTCGTGCGCTGGGACGGCCCGGCGCTCATAACCTGGGCCGACCGTGCCATAGCCCTCGGCGGCGACGCTCCGCCCGCCATCGAGTCCCGGGCATTCCGCGGGCTCGGCGCCGCTGCGGCCGGCGACGTGGTCGGTGCGGCCCGCGCGGTGGAGGTGGGGCTCGCCGAGACCGGCCTTCCCGTCGCGGTGTCCCAGCGGCTCATGCTGGGCGTGGGCTGGATCCAGTACGGGCTCGGAGACCTGGACCGGGCGCGGACCGCGCTCACCGCCGCCCGGGAGGCCGTGGGCGGCGCGCACCGGGTCTCGCTGTGGGCCCTCGGTTGGCTGGCGCGGGTGCAGTTCGAGATCGGCGACTGGGACGCCGCGCTGGACAGCGCGCGCGAGGCAGTGGAGCTCGGCGACAGCACGGGGATCGTGCTCTGCTCGCCGCTCGCGCACTGGACCGCGGCCGAGATCCTCTCGCTGCGCGGTGACGCCGACGGCGCGGACCGGCACGCGGCGGCCGCGCGGGTCGCCCCGACCGGCTATCTGACGCAGCGGATCCCGGCGGCGCTGGCGCAGGCCGCGGCGGCCCGCGGCGGTCCGCGCGCCGTGCTGGCGGCCGTCCAGCCCCTCCTCGCGGACCCGGCCGCCCGGACGGTGGGGCCCGATTTCTGGCCCTGGCACCACGTCGCCGCCCGCGCGCTCGCGGACGCGGGGCGCGGCGACGAGGCCGTCGCCCTGCTCGACGGCGCGCCGGCACCGCAGAGCACGCCCGCGCGGATCCGGATGGGTGCGGCCCGCGCGGCGGCGGATCCCGATGCCGACGCGGCGGCGGACGCGCTGCGGGATTGTCTGGCGGAGGCCGAGTCCTTTCCCGTCGCGGCGGGCGGCCTGCACCTCGACCTGGGAATGCTGCTGCGGCGCACCGGGCATCGGAGGGACGCGGCCCACCACCTCGGCGAGGCCGCGGCGGCCTTCGAGTCACTCGGGGCGCACGCCCGGTTGCGGACGACCGACCGCGAGCTGGGCCGGACGAGCGGCCCGTCAGCCGCGGACGTCGCGACGCTGACCCCGCACGAGCTGAACGTCGCGCGCCTGGTGGTGGCGGGGGATACCAACCGGCGCGTCGCGGAGCAGCTGTACCTCTCGCCGAAGACGGTGCAGTTCCACCTGACCCGGATCTTCGCCAAGCTGGGCGTTCGGACCAGGGGGGAGCTCACCGCCCGGTACGGCGGCGAGCTCACGGACCGCGGCCCGGCGGGCCTCGGCGGCTAGCGGCGCACCCAGCTGATGATTGCCTCTGCGAATCATCGCGGGGTCGAGTGCTACGCTATTGCAAAGAGGAGTGAGGTTCAGTTGTGGGAAGGCGGTGAAGATGACATTCACGAAAGTCAGGGTCGCCCTGGTCGCTGCGCTGTGCGCGGCGGTGGTGCTGTGCGGCGTGGGGTTGTGGATGGTCGAATCCCGCCTGGTGTCACACCATCCGGAGTGTGTGGGCACCGGCTCGCCGCGCGTGTCCGTGACCGAGCCCGTGGGCGAGCAGCCCGTCCTGCATCGTGCGCTCGACCGGGTGTTGGGCGGGCTGGGGTGCTCCGTGGGGCCCGCCGGCGACCTCTCCGCGAAGAGTATTCACTGACGGTGGACGAGAACGGCGGCCGGGTCAGGCACCGGCCGCCGTTCTCGTCGCGTCCGGGTCAGTTCTTGTGCAGCGCGGCGTTGAGCTCGACGCCCTCGCTCTTCCACGGCACGACCTCGACCGCGCCGGTCACCGAGTTGCGGCGGAACAGCAGGTTGCTCTGCCCGGCCAGCTCGCGCGCCTTGACCTGCGTCCCGTCCGGGCCGGTCACCTTGGTGCCGGCCGTGAGGTAGAGGCCGGCCTCGAGCACGCAGTCGTCGCCGAGCGGGATGCCCAGGCCGGAGTTGGCGCCCAGCAGGCACCGCTCGCCGAGCTTGATGATCTCCTTGCCGCCGCCCGACAGCGTGCCCATCGTCGAGGCGCCGCCGCCCACGTCGGAGTGATCGCCGATGACGACGCCCGCCGAGATGCGGCCCTCGACCATCGCGGTGCCGAGCGTGCCGGCGTTGAAGTTCACGAAGCCCTCGTGCATGACGGTCGTGCCCTCGGCCAGGTGCGCGCCGAGGCGGACGCG
Organism: Tsukamurella sp. M9C; assembly: GCF_020169415.1. GTDB lineage: Bacteria > Actinomycetota > Actinomycetes > Mycobacteriales > Mycobacteriaceae > Tsukamurella. The sequence continues at coordinate 29,657 of NZ_JAIULG010000009.1, read as the reverse complement.
GTCGGCGTCGCCGATGCGCACGCCGCTGGGCAGCACGTAGTCGACCATGCGCGGGAACTTGTCGACCGAGTACACCGTGACGTGGCCGCGCGGGAACAGCGCCGCTCGCACCGACTCGAAGTCCACGGGGGAGCAGGGGCCGAAGTTGGTCCACACGACGTTCGCGAGCAGGCCGAACTGGCCGTCGAGGCTGAGGCCGTGCGGCTGCACGAGGCGGTGGCTCAGCAGGTGCAGGCGCAGGTAGACGTCGTGCGCGTCGGCCGGGGCGGCGTCCAGGTCGGCGATCGTGGTCTGCACGACCACGACGCGTACCTTGCGGGCCGCGTCCGCGCCGGCGGAGGCCGTGAGGACCTCCGGCGCACCGTCGGGATCCTGCACGGTGCCGGCGGTGCCGCCGCCGTCGGTCAGCTCCGGCGCGGGGTACCAGGTGTCGAGCACCGTCCCGTCGTCCGTGAGGGTGGCCAGTCCGTACGCCTTCGCTCCACGATTCGTCACGCGATCAGGGTACCGGCAGGGTTCCGGCGGGCGCGGCCCCAGCCGAGGAGGGCCGCCGACGGCAGGGCGTCCTCGACCACGTGAACCAGCCGCCGACGGCGTCCACACCGAGCCCGCTGCGCACCTCGGCGTCGCTCATCCCACGGTGATCTCGCGGGTGAACACCGGTTTGGAGTGGCGGCCCACGATCCGCTCGGGTAACTCCTCCCAGTCGAAGACGTCGCTGACCACGGCCCGCGGGTCGACGGTGCCGGACGCGGCGAGGTCGAGCGCACCGGGGATGGTCGGCCGAACGTTGTCCCGGGCGATGCGCAGGTTCACGCTGTTGAGGTACATCGCGAAGAGTGGCAGTTCGCCCGGCTTGAAGTGATTGCCTGCGCTTTCGACGATGCCCTCCGGCTTCAGGGACAGTGCCGCGATCGACAACTGGTCGACCCGGGCGGTGGCCTCCACCGCGATGTCGAAGCCCTGGTGGACGGGGTCGATCGCCTCCGCCGTCCGCGCGCCATAGGTCTCCGCGAGCGAGCGGTGTGCGGGATCCGGGTCGACGTACAGGACATCGCCCGCGCCGAGCGCCCGTGCGATGTCGCAGACGTAGAGCCCGATGCTTCCCCGAGCGAGCACCAGTACCGAGCCGCCGGGCCGCGTCCGCAGGTGCGGCGCGACCAGCCGGTACGCCAGGGAGAAGTTGTCGCTCGCAGAGGCCATCGCCACCGGGTCGAGCCCGGCGGGCAACGGCACCAGCATGGCGTCGGCGTGGGGCACGCGCACGAGATCGGAGAACAGGCCACCCCAGTTGCCGCCGATCGGGGCGCCGTACATCGCCATGTAGGGCACCGTCGAACAGTGCGCGGTGAGCCCGGCGCGGCACCGGTCGCAGTCGCCGCAACTGATGGACCAGGGCACGACGACGAGATCGCCGGGCGCGACGGTGCGGACCCCGTCTCCCACCTCGAGCACCCGGGCGACGCACTCGTGGCCGAGCGCGAACGGCCCGGGGACGGGGGAGTGCCCCGCGAGGATCTGGGTGTCGACGTCGCACGTGGTGGCCGCGACCGGCGCGACGATCGCCTGCTCGTCGCCGCTGATCCGCGGGTCCGGCGCTTCGCGCCACTCCGCGGTCCACCGCTCCACGTAGGTCAGCTCACGCATCGGCTGCCTCCGCGCGCTGGGCGGCGGCGATCTGCTTGAGCTCTGCGAACCGGACGATCCCACCGCCCGCGCCCCAGGTGCCCTCCGGCTGCTCATGGACGAGCACCCACACCTGGAGCGCGCTCTCCGGCGAGAGTCCGGCGGTGTGCAGCACCACCCGGGTCGCCTCGTCGACCAGGCCGACGAGGCGCCGCTCCGAGAGCGCGCCCTGCGGCACGGTCACGTCGACCCGGAACCGCGGCAGCGCATCCTCGGAGCTGCCGAAGTCGGCCTCGGCGACGCTGCTCCACGCCTGCGCGCGGAAGAACGGCGTGTCGGGCGCGCCCTCCCAGCGCAGCAGCGTCGACTCGAGGGTCGCGCGCAGCGCGGCGCGGTCGACCCCGGTGAGGGCGCCGGCGGACGCGGTCAGCTGGATCATCGGCATAGCAACTCCTATGACAGTCGTTATAGAACGAATCGGACGGTACGCTATGACAGTCGTTAGAACAAGAGGAGGTCGGGCGATGGCACGTGAATCGTCGGAGGTGCGCGCCCGGGTCGTGGCGGGGGCCGCGGACCTGTTGCGGCGGCGTGGATTCACCGCCGCCTCGGTTCGCGAGATCGCGAAGCACTCGGGGGCGCCCCTCGGTTCGACCTACCACTACTTCCCGGGCGGCAAGTCCGAGCTGGCCACCGAGGCGGTGCGATTCGCCGACGGCCTCACCCGGAGCGCCCTGGCCTCCCGCATCGAGGACGACCCGCGCGCCGGACTCGCCGCCTTCATCGAGACGTGGCGGACGATCCTCGAGGACAGCGATTTCGGCGCAGGCTGCCCGGTGCTCGCCGTCGCCGTCGACGAGCACCCCGACGCCGGCGCGCCGCGCGCGGCGGCCGCGGAGGCCTTCGCCGCGTGGCGGGAGCTGCTTGCAGAGTCCCTCCGCGGACACCGTGTGCCGGAAGCCCGCTCGCGGTCGCTCGCTGCGCTCGCGGTGGCGGCGGTGGAGGGCGCTGTCGCGATGTGCCGAGCGGAGCGCTCCACCGCCCCGCTCGACGAGGTGGCGACCGCGCTCGATGTCGCGCTCGCGGGTGCGCTCGAGGTGGACGGCGGGTAGCCACCGAGATCGACGCCGCGCCACCGCGCTCGCGCTGCGGAGCCGACGGATTCGGATACCGTGCATTCAGTGACCACGACACTCGACACGGCCAAGCTCGCCAACCGGATCGACGACGCGGTCGACGACGGGGACCTGAGCACCGTCGCATCGCTCATCGCGCCCCTGACCTCGCACGAGGTCGCCGACGTCCTCGAACGCCTCAGCCGGAAGGACCGCGCCGTGGTCTTCCGCCTGCTGGCGAAGGACGAGGCGCTCACCGTCTTCGAATCCCTCGACGCTCCCCTGCAGGGCGAGCTCATCCACGATCTCCAGGACGACCAGGTCACCGGCCTCTTCGCCGAGCTGGACCCCGACGACCGGGTCACCCTGCTCGACGAGCTGCCCGCGACCGTCGCCGGACGCCTGCTCCAGGGCCTCCCGGAGGGCGAGCGCGCCGCGACGGCGGCCCTGCTCGGCTACCCCCAGGGATCCGTCGGCCGCGAGATGACCCCCGAGTTCGTCTCCGTCCACCCCGGCGACACCGCCGAGCAGGCCCTGGAAGCGGTGCGGGCCCGGATCGACGACGTCGAGACCATCTACGGCATCCCGGTCGTCGGGCCCGGGCGCGTGCTCGTCGGCATCGTCGGGCTGCGCGGCCTGCTGCGCAGCGCCCCGGAGACCCCGGTGCGCGAGATCATGAACATCGCGGGCACGGCCCGGGCGCGGGAATCGGCCGAGGAGGCCGCCCGCCGCTGCGCCGAGCAGCGCCTGCTGGTGATGCCCATCGTCGACGACGAGCACCGCCTCGTGGGCATCCTCACCGTCGACGACGCGCTCCGCATCCTCGAGGAGGCGGAGAGCGAGGACGCGGCGCGACAGGGCGGCGTGGAACCCCTGAACCGGCCCTACCTGTCGACGCCCGTGCGGACGCTGGTGCGCTCGCGCGTGGTGTGGCTCCTGGTCCTGGCGATCGGCGCGACGCTGACCGTCAAGGTGCTCTCGGTCTTCGAGGACAGCCTGCAGGAGATGGTGGTGCTCTCGCTCTTCGTGCCGCTGATCATCGGCACCGGCGGCAACACGGGCAACCAGGCCGCCACCACCGTGACCCGCGCGCTCGCCCTCGGCGACATCACCACCGCGGACGTCTTCCGGGTGCTGGGCCGCGAGGTCCGCGTCGGCGCGACCCTGGGCCTGGTCCTGGGCACCCTCGGCGCGGTCATCGCCGGCGCCCTCTTCGGGGTCGACGTGGGACTGGTCATCGGCGCCACGCTGTTCGGCGTCTGCACCATGTCGGCCACCGTCGGCGGGCTCATGCCGATCGTCGCGAAATCCATCGGCGTCGACCCGGCCGTCTTCTCCAACCCGTTCATCAGCACGTTCGTCGACGCGACCGGCCTCATCCTGTACTTCCTCATCGCCAAGGCGATCCTCCCGATCTGAGCACCACCCTGGAGGGGTGACTCTGCCGTCGCGGCCTTGGTGGTGGTCGCGTCCCCGTAGCGCTACTACGCTGGGGCCGTGCCCCTCGACATCGCCTCGGACCCGATCGACCTCACCGCCGCGCTGGTGGACATCCCCAGCGTCAGCCACGACGAGGAACGGATCGCGAACGAGGTGGAGGTCGCGCTCCGCGCGCTGGAGGGCTTCGAGGTGCTCCGCGTGGGCAACAACGTGCTCGCGCGGACGAATCGCGGCCTGCCGCAGCGGGTGATGCTCGCCGGCCACCTCGACACCGTGCCGATCGCCGACAACGTGCCCAGCCGCCGCGAGGGCGGCATTCTGCACGGCTGCGGCACCGTCGACATGAAGAGCGGCGACGCCGTCTTCCTGCACCTCGCCGCCACGATGGCCGAACCGGCGTACGACCTGACGCTGATCTTCTACGAGTGCGAGGAGATCGCCTCGCAGTTCAACGGTCTCGGCCGCATCGAGCGCGAGCTCCCCGAGTGGCTGGCCGCCGACGTCGCGATCCTCGGCGAGCCCTCGGGCGGGCTCATCGAGGCCGGCTGCCAGGGCACGATCCGGGTGCGCATCACCGCGGGCGGCGTCCGCGCGCACAGCGCCCGGTCCTGGTTGGGCGACAACGCGATCCATAAGCTCGGCCCCGTGCTCACGGCCCTCCAGGCGTACACCGCGCGCACCGTCGACATCGACGGCTGCGAGTACCGCGAGGGCCTGTCCGCCGTGAAGATCGAGGGCGGCGTCGCCGGGAACGTCGTGCCCGACGAGGCCTTCGTCGACGTCAACTTCCGCTTCGCGCCGGACCGCACCGTCGACGAGGCCGTGGCGCACGTCCGCGAGGTCCTCGCCGGACCGCTCGCCGACGGTGCCCTCGCCTTCGAGGTGACCGACGCCGCGCCCGGCGCGCTGCCGGGCCTCGGCGCCCCCGCCGCGGCGAAGCTCGTGGCGGCCGCCGGCGGGCGGTTCCGCGCCAAGTACGGCTGGACCGACGTCTCGCGCTTCGCCGCGCTGGGCATCCCGGCGGTGAACTTCGGCCCGGGCGACCCCAACTACGCGCACAAGCGCGACGAGCACGTCGAGACCGCGCAGATCACCGAGGTGGCCGCCGTGCTGCGCGCCTTCCTCGCTGGGTAGGTTGTGCGTCATGGCCTCCGATAAGAAGCCCTCCCACGACCACTACCTGCGCTACCGCGGACCCGTCCGCGTGCAGGGCGCGGCGGCGACGGAATCGTCGACCACCGACCAGCGGCTCCTCGCTAACGCGGACGACGCCGACTGGCTGCACCGCGACCCCTGGCGGGTGATGCGGATCCAGGCCGAGTTCGTCGAGGGCTTCGGGGCCCTCGCGGAACTGCCGCAGGCCGTCACCGTCTTCGGTTCCGCTCGGATCAAGCCGGATTCGCCCGAGTACGCCACCGGCCGAGAGCTGGGTGCGGAGCTGGTGCGCGCAGGCTACGCGGTGATCACCGGCGGCGGGCCGGGCGCGATGGAGGCCGCGAACCGCGGCGCCAAGGACGCCGACGGCCTCTCCGTGGGGCTGGGCATCGAGCTGCCCTTCGAACAGGGGCTCAACGACTGGGTCGACCTCGGCATCAACTTCCGGTACTTCTTCGTGCGCAAGACCATGTTCGTCAAGTACGCGCAGGCCTTCGTCTGCCTGCCCGGCGGTTTCGGCACCCTCGACGAGCTCTTCGAGGCCCTCACCCTGGTGCAGACGCACAAGGTGACCCGGTTCCCGATCGTGCTGCTGGGCTCCGCCTACTGGGGCGGTCTGGTGGACTGGATCCGGGGCACGCTCACCGAACAGGGCATGGTCTCGCCCGGCGACGCCGACCTGATCACCGTGACCGACTCCGTCGCGGAGGCCATCGACATCATCGTGCGCGCCGACGCCGCCCGCGAGCGCGAGGCCGAGGCCAGCGAGGTGGACCCCTCGTGACCGCGATCGCCGTCTTCTGCGCCTCGCGCCCCGTGCCGCAGGAGTACATCGACCTCGCGACCGAGGTGGGCCGGGGCATCGCCGCCGGCGGGGACTCGCTCGTCTGGGGCGGCGGGCACGTGTCCATGATGGGCGCGGTCGCGCAGGCCGCCCGCGACGGCGGCGCTCATACCCTGGGCGTGATCCCGACGGCGCTCGTCGATCGCGAGGTCGCCGACCACGGCGCCGACGAGTTGCTGGTGGTCGCCACCATGCGCGAGCGCAAGCAGCTCATGGACGACAACGCCGGCGCCTTCCTGGTGTTGCCGGGTGGCGTGGGCACCCTCGAGGAGTTCTTCGAGGCGTGGACCGCCGGCTACCTCTCCATGCACGACAAGCCCGTGGTCGTCCTCGACCACGACGGCTTCTACGCGCCGCTGCTCGACTGGATCGACGGGCTCAAGGCCAAGGGCTTCGTGGGTGACGCCGCTCTCGGCAGGCTGCTGCGCGCGACGGACGTCACGGCCGCCCTCGAGGCGTGCCGTGGTACGGCGGTCCCACGGTAGGCTCGCCGCGTGAGCTCTACGCATAAGAACAGCACCGTCGGCATCGCGGATCTGGCGCGCGGCGTCGGCAAGCTGGTGCCCGACCTGCCCCTCCTGATCAAGGAGGGCCCGTCGATCCTGCTGCGCACGCCGAACAGCAAGGAGACCATCGGCACGGTGTTCGCCAAGCGCGCGGCGCAGCACCCGTCGCGCGACTTCCTGCGGTTCCAGGGCGAGGGCATCAGCTACGGCGAGGCGAACGCCACCGTGAACACCTATGCGCGCGTTCTGCTCCAGCGCGGCGTGAAGGTGGGCGACGTGGTCGGCGTCGTCATGCACAACCACCCGCAGATGGTGCTAGTGATGCTCGCCATCGTCAAGGTCGGCGCCACCGCGGGCCTGGTCAACTACAACCAGCGCGGCGCCGTGCTCGCGCACAGCCTCGGCATCCTCGACACCGGCACGATCATCGTGGGCGCGGAGGACCTCGAGGCCTTCGACTCGCTCGACGCCGCGGACCGGCCGTCCGACGGGGTGATCCTCACCGTCGATCGGCTCGCCGAGCAGGCCCGGCAGGCGCGGTCGGAGGACCCCCGGGCCACCGAGAACCCGGCCGTCACCGCCACGCTGCCCGCGAGCACCCGCGCGTTCTACGTGTTCACCTCGGGCACCACGGGCATGCCGAAGGCGTCGATCATGACGCACTACCGCTGGCTCAAGGGCATGGCGGGATTCGGCGCGACCGCCGTCCGCATGCGCCGCGACGACGTCATGTACTGTCCGCTTCCGCTGTACCACAACAACGCCGCGCTCGTGGCCCTCGGCTCGGTGCTGGTCTCCGGCGCCACGCTCGCCATCGGCCGCAAGTTCTCGGCGACGCGGTTCTGGGACGAGGCCAACGAGAACTCGGCCACGATGTTCATCTACATCGGCGAGATCTGCCGCTACCTGCTCAACCAGCCGCCCAAGCCGAGCGATCGGTCGAACACGATCCGGGTGGCCGCGGGCAACGGCATGCGGCCAGAGATCTGGCGGGAGTTCCAGGAGCGCTTCGGGATCGAGCGGATCATGGAGTTCTACGCCGCGAGCGAGACGAACATCGCCTTCGTCAACGTCTTCAACATCGAGGCCACCGTCGGCCTGTGCCCCCTGCCGCACGCGGTCGTCGAGTACGACATCGACACCGCCGGACCGCTGCGCAACGCCAAGGGCCGGCTGCAACGGGTCAAGAAGGGCCAGAACGGTCTCCTGCTCACCAAGATCACCAAGTCCGCCCCCTTCGACGGTTACACCGACGGGAAGGCCGGCGACGCCAAGCTGATCCGCGACGGCTTCAAGGACGGCGACGTCTGGTTCAACACCGGCGACGTGGTCACCAACCAGGGCTTCGACCACATCGCCTTCGTCGATCGTCTCGGCGACACCTTCCGGTGGAAGGGCGAGAACGTCGCGACCACCGAGGTCGAGGGCGCGCTCGACGAGGCTGATCAGGTGGAGGGCGCGATCGTCTACGGCGTCGCGATCCCCGGCGCCGACGGCAAGGCCGGCATGGCCGCCGTCAAGCTCGCCGAGGGCCGCGAGTTCGACGGTGCCGCGCTCGCGACGCAGCTACGGAACGAGCTGCCCGCCTATGCGATCCCGCTCTACGCGCGCGTCGTGCCGAGCCTGGAGGTCACCTCCACCTTCAAGAGTCTCAAGGGCGAGCTGCGCAAGCAGGGCTTCGCGGAGACCGGCGACGACCCGCTGTACGTCTTCGTCGGCGGTGCGGACGGCTACGTGCCCGCCTACGACGGGTACGCGGCGGACGTCGCGGCCGCCAAGGTCCCGGATCTGCGCTCCTAGGATGACCGCACCGTCGGTGGGCCCGATCCCCGTGCGCCCCACCTTCTGCGGCCGCCCGGTGCCCGTGGACCGGGCGCTGGTGATGGCGATCATCAACCGCACGCCGGACTCCTTCTACGACCGCGGCAGCTACTTCGCGGTGGACGCCGCGCTCGAGCGCGTGGACGCGGCGGTCGCCGAGGGCGCCGACGTGGTGGACGTGGGCGGCGTCAAGGCCGGCCCCGGCCAGGAGGTCGACGCGACCGAGGAGATCGCGCGGACGGTGCCCTTCATCGCGCAGGTGCGCGACCGGCACCCCGATCTGCTGATCAGCGTGGACACCTGGCGGGCGTCCGTCGCCGAGGCCGCCGTCGACGCCGGCGCCGACCTCATCAACGACACCTGGGCCGGCGCCGACCCCGACCTGCCCCGGATCGCAGCGGCGACCGGCGCGGGCCTCGTCTGCTCGCACACCGGCGGCGCGGTGCCCCGCACCCGCCCGTTCCGCGTGCGCTATCCCGACGTCGTCGCCGACGTCCGCGACTCGCTCGCCGCCGCCGCGGAGGCCGCCTTCGCGGCGGGCGTGCGCGAGGACGGCATCGTCATCGATCCCACCCACGACTTCGGCAAGAACACCCACCACGGGCTCGCACTGCTGCGGCACCTCGACGAGCTCGTCGGCACGGGCTGGCCGGTGCTGATGGCGCTGTCCAACAAGGACTTCATCGGCGAGACCCTGGATGCCGGGCTCGAAGAACGGGTGGCCGGGACCCTTGCCGCGACCGCGCTCGCCGCGCACGCCGGGGCCCGCATGTTCCGCGTGCACCAGGTGGCGGACACCCGCCGGGTGGTCGAGATGGTGGCCTCGATCGACGGCACCCGCCCGCCGGCCCGCGTCGTGCGGGGGCTCGCGTGAGCACCGCGCACCGGTTCTTCGAGGAGCCCCGCTGGAGCATCGACGAACTCGTCGCCGCGAAGGCCGGACGCACCGTCTCCGTGGTACTCCCGGCGCTGAACGAGGAGGCCACCGTCGGCGCCGTGGTGGCGACGATCGCGCCGCTCCTCGGCACCCTCGTCGACGAGCTGATCGTGCTCGACTCGGGTTCGACCGACGCCACGGCGGAGCGGGCCCGCGCCGCCGGCGCCACGGTGATCAGCCGCGAGGAGGCGATCCCCGGGCTGCCGCCGGTGCCGGGCAAGGGCGAGGCCCTCTGGCGCGGGGTCGCGGCCGCGTCGGGCGACCTGATCGCCTTCGTCGACTCCGACCTGATCGAACCCGACCCGCGGTACGTGCCGCGGCTGTTGGGGCCCATGCTGTTCCACCCCGAGGTGCACCTCGTCAAGGCGTACTACCGACGCCCGCTGCGCGTCTTCAAGCAGGGCGAGGACCCCACGGGCGGCGGCCGCGTGACGGAGCTCGTCGCCCGGCCGCTGCTGGCGGCGCTGCGGCCGCCGCTGCGCGCGATCCTGCAGCCGCTGGGCGGCGAGTACGCGGGGACGCGGGACTTCCTCACCTCTGTGCCCTTCGCGCCCGGCTACGGCGTGGAGATCGGGCTGCTGCTCGACGCGGAGGCTCGCTACGGCATGGCGGGAATCGCCCAGGTGAACCTCTCCGTGCGCAAGCACCGCAACCGCGACCTGCGCGACCTGGGCGTGATGAGCCGCCAGATCCTCGGGACGGCGTTGCGGCGCTGCGGGATCGAGGACTCGGGGGAGGGCATCACGCAGTACCTGGTGGATCCGGGGCCGGAGGACCGCTTCACCGAGGTCACCACGGAGCTGTCGCTGCAGGACCGGCCGCCGGTGGCCTCGCTGCCGTAGAGACAACTACTTGACGTTGTGGAAAGTACTTTCTATGGTTGGGGGGCCGATCACGGAGAGGGCTTCGTCATGACCGAGCACTTCGCACACCCGACCCCCGAGGAAGCGCGCCGCGCCCTCGCCCAGGCCGAGGGGGCGTCCGTCGCGACCCCGGCCGATCGGGCCCGGCTCGAGCGCGGTCTCATCGCGATCGGGCTCGCCGTCGCCGCGTTGGTACCCGCGCTGCGGCTCACCGTGGGGAATCCCGACGCGCCGCAGTGGTTCCGCGTCGGAGGGCTGGTCGTCGTCCTCGCGCTCTACCTGGTCGCGATCGCCGTGGCGACGATCTCCATGCGGCGAGCGTCCGCCGCCCCTCGGGGCTTCACCCTGCGCTACAACCTCGGGCTCGGCGCCACGATGCTGCTCTACGCCGTGTACGTCATCGTCCAGTCCGTGCGCGGCGACGCCGCGCTGCCGTGGCCGTGGACGTTCACCGCGGCGATGCTCACTCTGACGCCCGCTCTCCTGGGCGCGCGGGCCATCTCGACGCTGGCGCTGCGATGACGGCGACCGGCGGCCACGCGCGCCACCGTCTCGACGATGCGATCCATGCCCCCGTGAGGTTCTCCATCGTCGCGGCGCTGTCGAAGGTCGAGAACGCCGAATTCGCCGCCGTGCGCGACGCGGTGGAGCTCTCGGACTCGGTGCTGTCCAAGCAGGCCGCACAGCTCGAGGCGGTGGGGTACGTCGCGATCAAGAAGGGGTACGTGGGCAAGCGGCCGCGCACCTGGTTGTCGCTGACGGCGGAGGGGCGCAAGGCCTTCGAGGCGCACCTCGCCGCGCTGCGCGCGATCGCCGAGGGGTAGACGCTCAGCCCAGCAGGGCATCGAGCGCCGCGGCGCCGGAGACGAGGGCGCGGCCCCGTCGGACCAGGTTCGCGTGCCAGCCGTCCAGCGTCGCGCGCAGCGGCTCCACGCCGCCCGCGTCGCGCAGGCGGTCCGCGAGCTCCGCGATCCGAGCGAGGCCGTAGCCGCCGCGCCGCAGCTGCTCGGCCATCCGGGCATCGCGGACGTCGGCGGGGGAGTACACGCGGTATCCGGTGGCGCGGTCCCGCTCCGGCCGGACGATGCCGGCCCGCTCCCACGAGCGCAGCGTGGCCGGGACGACGCCCAGGCGGTGGGCGACCTCGCCGACGAACAGGGCGGGGCCGCCGCCGTCGCCGGGGTCGCCCAGGTCCGCGAGCGCCGCGCGCACCCGGCGGAAGGTGTCGCGGTCGCCGGCCAGCTCCTCGTGCGCCTGGTCGAGCAGCGCGAACGCGGCGTCGGGGTCGTCGCGGTGCACGGCGCGCAGGATCGAGCCCGCCCGTGCGTGCCCGCACCCGGGGATCAGTGCGAGGAAGGCGTCGAGCGCGCGGCGGTGCCGCTCGGTGTAGGCGCGGTAGCCCGACGGGGTGCGCCCGGCCGGCGGGAGGACGCCCTGCTCCTCGTAGTTCCGCACCGCCTGGGTGGAGAGCCCGTGCGGGCGCGCGAGGTCGACGGGGCGGAGCATGGATTGAAGGTTATCGGGCATGCTCCACGGATTCCTGCGATCAAGTTTCAACGGACGCTTCAACGATATCGTTGAGGGAATGATTCCGGACCAGGTAGACCTCGTTTCCTTCCTCGACGCCCAGCCCACCCCGACCCGCCTGTTGGCCCTCGGCGAGCCCATGCACGGATCGGAGGAGACCCTCCGCGCCCGTAACGCCGTGATCGAGGACCTGGTGCTCCGCGGCGGCTACCGCTCGATCGCCGTCGAGTCCGACCTGCACCGCGCGCCGCTGGTGAACGACTACCTCGCGGGCGCGGAGATCGACCCGCAGCGGGTCCTCGACGAGGGCTTCAGCCACCCGTACGTCCACGCACTGGAGGCGACGGGTGAACTGTTGCGCACCCTCCGCGCGCTCAACCGGACGCTGGAGACGCCGGTGCGGTTCTACGGCTTCGACGGGCCGATGGAGATGGCAGCGGCCCCGAGCCCGCGCGCGTACTTCCGGCGGCTGAGGGAGGCGCTGGCCGAGGTCGTCCCGGGCGTCGTCGCCGAGCGGGAGCTCGAGGCGCTGCTCGGCGACGAGGCGCGGTGGACCGAGGAGCGCGCGATGTACGAGGCGGACCGGGGCGTCGGGCGCACCGTCGACGCCGATCGCTTGCGCCTGCTGGCCGACGACCTGTTCGCGGTCCTCGACGCGCACGCGCCGGAACTGGCCGAGCGGGAGGACGATTGGTGGTGGCTGCGCGCCGACGCCGCGACCGCCGTCGGCCTGCTGCGGTACCACGCGATCATGGCGTCCGAGACCCCCGACCGGCTCGGCCGGCTCAGCGCCCAGCGGGACGTGATGATGGGGCGGAACCTGCTGGCGATCGTCGACCGCGAGGCTCCCCGCGGCGGTACCCTCGCCTTCGCGCACAACCTGCACCTGCAGCGCGGGGTGAGCGAGATGCGGATGGGGCCGCACGTCGTGCGCTGGTTCAGCGGCGGCGCGCAGGCCGCGGCGCGCCTCGGCGACGGCTACCGGCACGTGGCGATGGCCATCGGCGCCGCGCCCGCGCACGGGCTCGCGGCGCCCGCGCCGGGCACCGTCGAGGGCGAGCTGTCGCGGGAGCAGGCCGACCCGGCCCACCTGTACGCGGGGCCGGAGCTCGGCGCGCGGCTGCGCGGCGCGCCCGTGCGGGCCGATCGGGACGCGCTCGGGGCGTACTTCCCGCTGGACGCCGACCGCCTGGCGGAGACCGACGGTGTCCTCTTCCTTAAGGAGGTTCGGGCATGATGGCCTCATGGTGATCGTGTTGTACGCCCTGGGACTGCTGGCCGTCGCGGCCGTGCTGTACGGCGTGGCGGCGCTGGTCTTCGGGCGGGGCGACGACACTCCGCCGCTGGAGACGGGTGCCACGCCGACCGTGCTGCCCGCGGAGGACGTCGCGGGCGTGGACGTCCGCGCGCTCCGGTTCCAGCAGGTGGTACGCGGGTACAAGCCCGCCGAGGTGGACTGGGCGCTCGAACGACTGGCGCGGGAGATCGACGTCCTGCGCGCGCGCCTGGCCGCCGAACAGGCGCCCGCCTCCACCGCGACCGGGGCCTCCGGCGAGGACGACTAGGCCCGCATTGCCAGCGGTCCGCGCCGATCGGTGCAGCGCACAGGCTAGAATGTACAGCGGACCCGCTGCGGGCTGCGCTCGGGCGGGTGAAGGATTTGAAGGGAGCAACGGATGGCGGCTATGAAGCCACGTACGGGGGACGGCCCCTTGGAAGCGACCAAGGAGGGGCGCGGGATCGTGATGCGCGTACCCCTGGAGGGTGGTGGACGACTCGTGGTGGAGCTCACGCCGGACGAGGCCGCCGCGCTCGGCGAGGAGCTGCGCGGCGTCACGTCGTAGCCGGTTGAACTGCTTTCCCTGAGATCCCGCGCGGTGCCACCGTGCGGGATCTCCTCGTTCCGGGGGTGTCCCATGGTGCAAGTCCCGCCCGGCCTGGTCGCTGCGCTGCCCGCGCTGGCCTGCCCGCACTGCGGCGGCGGATTCGACGTCGACGGCGGCACGCTGCTGTGCCCCGCGGGGCACGCCTTCGACGTGGCGCGGCAGGGCTACGTCTCCCTTCTCGCCGGCGATGCGAGCGGCCTCATCGCCGACGACGCCGCGATGATCGCCGCCCGCGAGCGCTTCTTCGCGACCGGCCACTACGAGACCTTCCACGCCGCGGTCGCGGCCGCCGCCACCGGCGCGCCCGCCGGATCCGTCCTCGACTGCGGCGCGGGCGAGGGCGAGTACCTCGCGCGGGCCTGTGCCGCGCGCGACGCGAACGGGCTCCGCGGCACCGGCATCGGGCTGGACCTGTCGAAGCCCGCGGCTCGGCGCACCGCCCGGCGGGGGCCGGCGATCGGTGCCGTGGTCGCGAACGGGTGGGCGCGACTGCCCCTCGCCGACGGTGCGGTCGCCGCAGTGCTGTCGGTCTTCGCACCCCGCAACGCCGCCGAGTTCGCGCGCGTCCTCGCGCCCGGCGGCCGCCTCGTGGTGCTCACGCCGGGGCCGCGGCACCTGCGCGAGATCGTCGAGCCGCTCGGCATGATCTCGGTCGAGGAGGGCAAGGTGGCGCGGCTCGACGGTGCGCTGCACGACTTCTCGCTCGTCTCCCGCGAGAAGCACGAGTGGGTCATGGATCTCACCGCCGAGGCCGCGGCCGACCTCGTCGCGATGGGGCCCAGCGCGCACCACGGCGCGCCCGAGGCCCGCGCCGCCGCGATCGCGGAACTCACCGCCGGCGGCACCGCGGCCGTGACGGCGTCCGGCACCGTCAGCGTCTACGAGGTGCGGTAGCGGCGGGTCCTCGCGCTATCCGCGGGCGGCGATCGCCTGCCGGTAGACGTCCAGGGTCTGCGCGGCGATGGACTCCCAGCTGAAATCGGCGACCGCCCGCGCGCGCCCGGCCGCGCCGTACGCGGCGGCCCGCGCGGGATCCGCGCACAGCGCGTTCACGGCGTCGGCGAGGCCGGCCTCGAAGACGTCGGTGTGCGCCTCGTCGTAGTGCACGAGGGTGCCGGTCTCGCCGTCGACGACCACCTCGGGGATGCCGCCCACGTCCGATGCGACGACGGCGGTGCCGCAGGCCATGGCCTCGAGGTTGACGATGCCCAGCGGCTCGTACACGGACGGGCAGACGAACACCGTCGCGGCGCTGAGGATCTCGCGCACCTTCGGGGTGGGCAGCATGTCCTGCACCCAGTGCACGCCGTCCCGCGACTCGGCCAGCGCGGCCACCGCGTCGGCGGTCTCCGCGGCGATCTCGGGGGTGTCCGGGGCGCCGGCGCACAGCACGAGCTGGACGTCCGGATCGAACCGGTGTGCCGCGGCCACCAGGTGTTTCACGCCCTTCTGCCGCGTGATGCGGCCGACGAAGGCGGCGATGGGACGGTCCGGGTCGACGCCGCGCTCGACCAGCGGGGAGTCCTCGCCGAAGGTGGGGGCGGGGTGCCACACCTCCGAGTCGATGCCGTTGAGCACCACGTGGACCCGGGCGGGGTCGAGGTTCGGGTAGGCGTCGAGCACGTCGCGCGCCATGCCGCGGCTCACGGCGATCACCGCGTCCGCGTACTCGACGGCGTTGCGCTCGGCCCAGCTGGAGAGGCGGTAGCCGCCGCCCAGCTGCTCGGCCTTCCACGGGCGGTGCGGCTCGAGCGAGTGCGCGGTGAGGATGTGCGGGACGCCGTAGAGCTGCGCGGCGACGTGCCCGGCGAAGCCGGTGTACCAGGTGTGGCTGTGCACGACCTCGGCCTCCGCGGCGAGGTTCGCCATCCGCAGGTCGGTGGAGAACATCTCGAGGGCGGTGTTCGCGCCGGCGAGCTCCGGGTCCGGACCGGAGACGGTGACCCCGTCCATGTCCGGGCGCGGGGCGCCCATGCAGTGCACGTCGACCTCGCAGAGGCTGCGCAGTCGCGCGACGAGTTCGGTCACGTGCACGCCCGCGCCGCCGTAGACCTCCGGCGGGTACTCCCTCGTCATCATCGCTACACGCATGGGCACCACGCTAGAGCGTGCCGGGGCCGCACGCAGGCGGTTCGACGGAGCCCGAACGGTGCGGTTCACCTGTGGTTCTCCGCCCGGACGCCTGTGCATCGCCGTGGAACAGGATGCACTGTCGCAGAACGCTGCACGGGTGCCCGGATTGGGGTTAGCGTGGACCCCGTGAGCAACCAGCCTCGAGTCCTGGGAATCGTCCTCGCCGGTGGCGAGGGCAAGCGCCTGTATCCGCTGACCGCGGACCGCGCGAAGCCCGCCGTGCCCTTCGGCGGTTCGTACCGCCTCATCGACTTCGTGCTGTCGAATCTGGTGAACGCCGGGTACCAGAGGTTGTGCGTGCTGACCCAGTACAAGTCGCACTCGCTGGACCGGCACATCAGCCAGACCTGGCGCATGTTCGGCTTCCGCGGCGAGTACATCACCCCGGTGCCGGCGCAGCAGCGCGTGGGCAAGCGCTGGTTCACGGGCAGCGCCGACGCGATCTTCCAGTCGATGAACCTCATCACCGACGACGACCCCGACTACATCGTGGTCTTCGGCGCGGACCACGTGTACCGGATGGACCCGTCGCAGATGGTGCAGGCGCACATCGAGTCCGGTGCGGGGGTCACCGTCGCGGGCATCCGCGTGCCGCGCGCCGAGGCGAAGGCCTTCGGCTGCATCGAGTCCGACGACTCCGGTCGCATCACCCAGTTCCTGGAGAAGCCGGCCGACCCGCCCGGCACGCCCGACGACCCCGAGGTCACCTTCGCGTCGATGGGCAACTACGTCTTCAGCCGGCAGGCCCTCGTCGAGGCGATCATCGCCGACGCCGAGAACCCCGACTCCGACCACGACATGGGCGGCGACATCATCCCCGCGTTCGTGGCCCGCGGGGAGGCGGCCGTCTACGACTTCAGCGACAACCAGGTACCCGGCGCCACCGAGCGCGACGCCGGCTATTGGCGCGACGTCGGCACCATCGACGCCTTCTACGAGGCCCACATGGACCTCGTCTCGGTGTACCCGATCTTCAACCTCTACAACCGGCAGTGGCCCATCCGGTGTGAGAACGACAACCTGCCCCCGGCGAAGTTCGCCCGCGGTGGGCTCGCGCAGGAGTCCATGGTGGGCGCCGGGAGCATCATCTCGGGAGCGACGGTGCGCAACTCCGTCATCGGCGCCAACGTCACCATCGGCGACGGCGCGACCGTCGAGGGATCCGTGCTCATGCCCGGCGTGAAGATCGAGGCGGGCGCCGTGGTCCGGAAGGCGATCCTCGATAAGAACGTCGTCGTCGGGCGCGGTGAGATCCTCGGCGTGAACCTCGAGCGCGAGCGCGAACGGTTCAACGTCTCCGCCGGTGGTGTGGTCACCGTCGGTAAGGGCATCCGGATCGGCTGAGTCCGGTCCTGTCCGGGGCTTGCGTTCGAGCGCGCTCGAAGGCCTAGCTTCGCAGTCATGACGACGAACAGAGAATCGAACTGGCTGATCACCGGCGCTTCGCAGGGCTTCGGCCGGTGCCTGGTGGAGGACGCGCTGCGGCGCGGCGACGCCGTGACGGCGGTGGTCCGCGACGGGGCGTCCGTGCACGACCTCGTCGCCGCCCATCCGGGGCGGCTGGACGTGATCGAGGCGGACCTGCGCGACGAGCGGGCGGTGGATCGGGTCGCCGACCGGATCGCACGGTCGCCGATCGACGTCCTGGTCAACAACGCCGGGCGCGCGATCAGTGGCTCGGCGGAGGACCTGGGGATGGCGCAGTTGCGGGAGCAGCTGGAGCTGAACTTCTTCGCCGCTGCGGCGCTGACCCGCGCGGCGCTGCCGGGGATGCGGCACCGTCGGACGGGAACGATCGTGCAGATGAGCAGCCAGGGCGGCAGGTTGTCGTTCGCCGGCGTCGGCGCGTACTCGGCGAGCAAGTTCGCTCTCGAAGGATGGTCCGAGGCGCTGGCCGCCGAGGTGGCGGAGTTCGGCATCCGCGTGCTCCTCGTGGAGCCCTCACGGTTCCGCACCGGCTTCAACACGACGCACTCGCTGGCCGTCGCGGCACCGTCCGCCGCGTACGGGGCGACCGTCGGGGTGGCACAGGAGCGCCTGACGTCGGGCGACGGCCGTCAGGAGGGTGATCCGGTGCGGGCGGCGTGCATCATCGGCGACGTCGTCCGGTCCGGTCGCGTGCCGCTGCGGCTGCCGCTCGGTGCGGAGGCGGTCGAGCGCCTGAGCCGGGCGTACACGACGGCGCTCGCCGACGTCGCGGAGTGGAGTCAGATCGCGCGGTCGGCGGACCATCCCGCGGATGCGCCGTGACGCGGCGCGACGCGGTGTGACTGTTCGCCCCGGAGAGCGTTCGCGGGGCGGCGTCAGGCGGCGTCGGCGCGGGCCAGCAGGCCGCCCGAGGAGCCGCGCAGGATGATCTCGACGACGGCGTCGGCATCGTCGGACATGGGGACGTGCCCGCTGCCCGGGAGCCAGATGTGCTCGGCCTCAGGGAGCAGACGGCGGGCCCGCCGGCCCTGGTAGGGCAGGAGCACGCGGTCCTGCGTGCCCCACGCGATGGTGACGGGGACGTCGGCGGCGATGTCGGCCTCGAACGGGAAGGCACCGCCGATGATGTCGCGGAGCGTGTGCCGGGCGCCGACCATGTTGCGGAGGTCACCGAGCACGCGGTCGGCGGTCAGGCGCTCGCCGTGCGTCATCAGCGAGGCGAGCATCAGGCGCCGGCCGATACCGCTGCGGGTGAGAAGCGGTGCGAGGGGCGCCGCCACCCGACCCGCGGTGATCAGCGCGGCGAAGTGCGCGCGGATCAGCTGGAAATCCTTGTCGTCGCGCCAGAAGCCGGCGGGGGAGAGGCCGGTCGCGCTGCTGACGATGCCGCTGGCCGCCGCCTCGAGCGCGATGCGCCCGCCCAGCGAGTTGCCGGCGATGTGCGGGCGGACGAGGCCGAGCTCGTCGAACAGGTCCTCCAAGTGCTGCTGCAGCGCCTCCTGGACGGAGCGGCCGGCGAGGTCGAGCGCGGGGGACTCGCCGTGGCCGGGGAGATCGAAGAGGACGACCTCGCGGTGCTCCGCGAGCCGCTCGGCGACCGGGTACCAGGCCTGCCGCCGGTGCGCGATCCCGTGGACCAGGACCAGCGGCTCACCCGAGCCGAATCGTTCGTACGCCAGCATCTCGTGCCACCTCGTCGTGGTCGGGCGGGCCGGGCCCGCGGGGTCCGACGGTGCGCCGGACGGACTGTTCGGAGCGTACGGATTGATAGATGTGGGCGCAATACCTCTCAGAAAAGTCGCAGATGATGGGTTTCGGTGGCGCGGGCGTCCTTGCGTCGATCGAGCGGCCCCGCTCGCGCGCCCCCAACGAGCCCTGCGGTCAGTCCCGGGCGAGGGCGGCGCGCACCTGGTGGGCGACGGTCGTGTGCTCCGCCGACTCGGGGAGGGCGTCGACGGGCCACCAGCGCAGGTCGTTCGACTCGTCGCTGATGGCGAGCTCCGGGGTGCCGGCGCCCACGGCGAAAGCGCGGAAGCGCAGGTCCAGGTGGCGGGTCGGGACGCCGAGCGAGCACCGGATCGGGTGGGTGTGCAGCGTGAGCAGGTCGGCGTCGAGGACGAGATCGGCGAGGCCGGACTCCTCGTGCCCCTCGCGGAGCGCGGCGGACGCCACCGTCGAATCGGTGTCCTCGCAGTGCCCGCCCAGCTGCAACCACTCGCCGACCCGGGGGTGGTGCGTGAGCACCACGTGGGTGCGGGCCTCGTTGAGGATGACCACCGACGCCGTGATGTGGCCGGGCACGTTCGCGCGGGCGCAGGCGTTCGGCTGGGCATCCAGGAACGCGAGCACCGTGTGGCGCAGGGCGTCGTCGCCATCGGTGCGGGCGTCGAACCGCGCGAGGACGTCGATCGCGGAGGCGTGCAGGGAGGCGAAAGTCACTCGGCTACCGCCCTTCCCGCGAGTCGGGCTCCGCGGTGCCCGCGCTGGGCCCGACCTCGATGAGCATCTCGCCCGGCGGGAGCGGCGGCCGGGGCGAGGACAGCACGGACGGATCCGCCGGGTAGCCGACGGCGATCGCGCCCGCGGGGCGGTAATCGCCGGGCAGTCCCAGTACCTCGCGCACGGTGTCGGCGGCGAAGATCGTCGATCCCACCCAGCAGCTGCCGATCCCGCGCACGGCCAGCGCCACCAGCATCGACTGCACGGCGGCGCCGACCGCAACGGTGAACATCGTCTCCTCCGCGGCGGTGCGCCGGGCGTCGGGGTAGGCGTGGGCGCCGTCGGGGACCATGAACGGCAGGATCAGCTCCGGGGCGTCGTAGAGCAGCTGCCCGCGTCGCACCCGCTTCGCGACGGAGTCGGGCGTGCGCCCGTCACCGTCGAGGTCCGTCGCCCACTGCGCCTTCATGGCGTCCAGCAGCGCCGTACGCCGCTCCGCGTCCCGCACCCACACGAACCGCACGGGATGCGTGTGGTGCGGCGCAGGGGCCGTCAGAGCCTCCGCCACGGCGTCGCGCACGTCGTCGGCCGGCACCGGCTCGTCGGCGAAGGCGCGGACGGAGCGTCGCACGAGCAGCGCCTGCCGGCGCGCGAGCTCGACGCCCGTGTGGAACAGGTCGTCCTCGCCGGGGCGCACCAGGCCGCGGGCGGTCGCGAGGGGCGAATCCGCCTCGGGCGCACGGACCGCGAAGCCGCGCACCACGGCGACGGGGACGCCGCCAAGCTTGCCCTTGACCAGGTCCGCCGCGGCGGCCAGCTCGTCGGCGACGGCGATCTCGGTGACCACCAGGTCGTTGCCGTAGGCGTCGACCGCGCCCGCGTAGCCGTGCAGCACCTCCATGCCCGCGGCGCCGATCGCGGCGTCCGTCTGGCCGTTGCGCCAGGCGCGGCCCATGGTGTCGGTGACCAGTACGGCCACGTCGACGCCGAGACGCTCGCGCAGGCCGGCGCGCACGGCGGACGCGCTGCCGTCGGGGTCCTCGGGTAGCAGGGCGACGGTGTCGGAGGCCACGTTCGAGGCGTCCACGCCCGACGCCGCCTGCACGATGCCGAGCCTGTTCTCGGTGATCCAGGTGCGGCCCTTGGTCGCCAGGACGCGCACCGACTCCTCCGCGATGAGACGGCGCCGGAACGCGTCCCGCTCCTCGGGGTCCGACGGCGCGGCGAGCACCCGGCCCTCGGCCTTGGAGAAGACCTTCGAGGTGATCACCACGACGTCGCCGTCCGCGAGCCACGGTGCGGCGTCGGCGAGCAGCGCCGCCACGTCGTCACCGGGCGTCACCTCGGGCACGCCGAGGACGGGGAGGATCTCCAAGGACGCGGCGCCGTGGTCGCGCTCGGGGCGGGAGCTCACAGGCCCACCAGCTCGAGGCCGGCGTCGATCATGGCTGCGGTGGCCTGCGGCGAGCTCATGAGCAGCGGCACCGCCGCGACGGGCAGGCCGTCGATCGCGACGCCCGCGTCCTCCTCCGAGACGAGCCAGCCGTCGAGGATGCCGTTGCCGCTGCGGGCGCCGAAGTGCTCGCCGATCGCCTGGGCGCTGGTCTCGATGCCGAGCACGTCCAGGCAGCGATCGGCCATGCCGCGCAGCGGCGCGCCGCCGATCACGGGGGAGACGCCGACGACCCGGGCCTTCGTGGTGCGCAGCGCGGCGCGGATCCCGCCGACGGAGAGGATCGCGCCGATCGACACGACCGGGTTCGACGGGGCGAGGAAGACGACGTCGGCGTCCTCGATGGCGGCGATCGCGGCCCGCGACGCCTGCGCCTTGCCGGAACCGCCGCCGTCCGCGCCGCCCACCTGGGCGAAGCCGAAGGTCTCGATGTCGGCGCGGTACCGCACCCACCACTCCTGGAAGTGGATGGCCTTCTTCGCGCCGTCGGTGGAGTCGGGGTCCGCGACCACCACGTGCGTCTCGTGCCGGCCGTCGGTCGCGGGCAGCAGCCGGACGCCCGGCTGCCAGCGGTTGCAGAGCGCCGCGGTGACGTCCGTGAGGGGGTATCCGGAGGAGAGCATCTGGGTGCGGATGAGGTGCGTGGCGAGGTCGCGGTCGCCGAGGCCGAACCAGTCCGGATCGGCGCCGTACTTCGCGAGCTCCTCCTTGGCGTGCCAGGTCTCGTTGCGGTGGCCCCAGCCGCGTTCGGTGTCGATTCCGCCACCGAGGGTGTACATGCAGGTGTCCAGGTCGGGGCAGATGCGCACGCCGTGCATCCAGGCGTCGTCGCCCACGTTCACCACGGCGGTCACGGAGTCGCCGACGGCGCCGTCGGGGGCCGGTCCGTCCTTCTCCGGGAACGGCGTCACCCCGAAGCGCTCGCGTGCGCCCTCGAGGAACCGCGCACCGCCGACACCGCCCACCAGCACCGTCACCTTCACTCCTCCGAGGGTAGTGGTCGCCCGGCGGAGGCTCTCGGGACGGGTCGAGGTGCTCGAGGAGGTCGCGCGGACGCCCTCCTTCCTGGCATGATCGAAGGCACGACGGGCCCGGGTGGTGCGTCGGCGAGCGCGTGTGAAATATGACGCGGATCACATCTCAACCACGTGTCGAGGGCTCGCATTCGGGCATCCAGGTGGTATTAGCTAATTTCCCGGTTCAGCTTGACGTGGCAGCTTTGCACGTGTGTAATCACAACCGTGTCATTCAGTGCGGCGATCTCTTCGCCGGCGCGGGGCATGCAGACAGAAAATCCATCGAACACCACGAAAGCAACGAGGGAGGCGGGCCGATGACGATCGACGCTCATCGTGAACCGTTCGGAAGCTTCTCCGGTGGGTCCAGCCGCGCGCACTTGAGTGTCGTGCCCGCGGGTTTCGAGGAACTCTACGAGGCCGTCGAGGATCAGTGGCAGGACCGCGCACTGTGCTCGCAGACGGATCCCGAGGCGTTCTTCCCCGAGAAGGGCGGCTCCACTCGCGAGGCCAAGCGCATCTGCCTGGGCTGCGAGGTCCGCAACGAGTGCCTCGAGTACGCCCTCCAGAAGGACGAGCGATTCGGCATCTGGGGCGGCCTGTCCGAGCGTGAGCGCCGGAAGCTCAAGCGCGGCATCATCTGACCGTTCGTCGAGCCCAGGCCGCTGCTGTTCAGAGCGCGTCCGGGCCGGCGAGCAGAGTCTCTTCGGTCACGCCGAGGTAATCGCTGATCTGGTGCACGAGGATCGCGAGGATCTCATCGAGTAGATCCGCCTCCGTCTTCGCGCGACGCTGCAGCGGGCGGCGGAACAGGATCAGCCGCGCCCGCGTGCGATTGCCGCGGCGGTCGATGCCCGCGGGCACCATGCGCGCCAACGGGATCGGGCCGTCCGCCTCCACCTCCGCGGGCCACGACACCGCGTCCGGATCGTGCGGCAGGATGCCGGGAACGTCGTCGACCGCGATGTCCAGGTCGGACAGCTTGTCGTGCCACAGCGAGTCGATCTCCGCGAAGGCGTCGAGCACCACCTCGTCGAAACCCTGCGCCCGCGTCCGGTGCGCCGGGAGATCGCGGGGCACCAGCGGCCCGCGCAGCCCGTGGCCGCGCCGGTCCCGCGACACACGGCGCCGCATCCGCGCGCCGCCCTCGGGCGTCCTTCTCCTGCTTCTCATCGTGTTCTCAGTCTAGGTGGAACGGCCCGAGACGGCCGCCGCGCGGCCCCGTCCGGTGTGTCGGAAGCGCGCCGCCAGAGCCAGGGGTTAACCTTCTTGCTGTGAACCCCGTCCGTCAGTGCTGCCGCCCCGGCTGCAGGAACATCGCCGTGGCGACGCTGACGTTCGACTACCGCCAGTCGATCGCGGTGTTGGGCCCCCTGGGGACCACCAGCGAACCCCATTCCTGGGACCTCTGCGAGTTCCACGCCACCCGCATGACCGCGCCGCGCGGCTGGGAGATGCTCCGCAACCTGCCCGCGTACAGCGCGGCCTCCGTCGGCAACGCCGCCCTCGACGACGACCTGACCGCGCTGGCCGACACGGTCCACGAACGCGCCACCCGGGACCAGGGGCGCCACGCCCCCGAACCCGCCGACGGACCCCTGCGCTCCCTCCCGCCGATCGGTGCCATGCGCCCCGTCCACGACGGCCTCGGTGGGCCCCAGGTCACGCCCTCGGCCCAGCCTGGGGGATCGGCGCCCAAGCACGCCGCCCGGCCCGGTCGCCGCGGCCACCTGCGGGTGCTGCCCGACCCCGTCGACTGAGAGTCGCCAGAGAAGCCGTCACGTCCCCGCGCCGAATGCCGGTCCGCGCCCTGATTGCCGATAGGGTGGGGCGTCCGCACGGAGCCCGCCGGGTTTCCGCATGCCGTTTCACAGGAGGTCGTCGAGCGTGGTTCGAGCGCTGGAGTCGGTGCAGGCTGTCATCAAGGCGTACGACGTGCGCGGCCTGGTCGGGGAGCAGATCGACGAGGCCTTCGTCCGCGACGTGGGCGCCGCGTTCGGCGCGCTGATCCGCGGCGAGGGCGCGACCGACGCCGTCGTGGGCCACGACATGCGCGACTCGTCGCCGTCGCTGTCCGCGGCCTTCGCCGAGGGCGTGACCGCGCAGGGCGTGAACGTCACCCTCATCGGCCTCGCCTCCACCGACGAGCTGTACTTCGCCTCCGGCCTGCTCGACTGCCCGGGCGCGATGTTCACCGCCTCGCACAACCCCGCCGCCTACAACGGCATCAAGCTGTGCCGCGCCGGCGCCAAGCCCGTCGGGCAGGAGACCGGGCTGAAGCAGATCACCCAGCAGGTGGCCGACGGCGTCCCGTCGTACGACGGTGCCGCGGGCCGCGTGTCCGAGCGGGACGTGCTCGACGAGTACGGCGACTACCTCCGGAAGCTCGTCGACCTGTCCGGCTCGCGCGCGCTGCGCGTCGCCGTCGATGCCGGCAACGGCATGGGCGGCTTCACCGTGCCCTCGGTGCTCGGCCCCGTCGACGCGCTCGACGTGCGGCCCCTGTTCTTCGAGCTGGACGGCACCTTCCCGAACCACGAGGCCAACCCGCTGGACCCGAAGAACCTCGTCGACCTGCAGAAGTTCGTCGTCGAGCAGGGCGCCGACATCGGTCTCGCGTTCGACGGCGACGCCGACCGCTGCTTCGTCGTCGACGAGAAGGGCGAGCCGGTCTCGCCGTCGGCCGTGACGGCCCTCGTCGCCGAGCGCGAACTCGCGAAGAACCCGGGCGCCACCGTGATCCACAACCTGATCACGTCCAAGGCGGTGCCGGAGATCATCGTCGAGAACGGCGGCACCCCCGTCCGTACCCGCGTCGGCCACTCCTTCATCAAGGCGCAGATGGCCGAGACGGGCGCCGTCTTCGGCGGCGAGCACTCCGCGCACTACTACTTCCGCGAGTTCTGGGGCGCCGACTCCGGGATGCTGGCGGCGATGCACGTGCTGGCCGCGCTCGGCGAGCAGAGCAAGCCCTTGTCGGAGCTGATGGGCGTCTACGACCGGTACGCCGCGTCGGGCGAGATCAACTCGACGGTGGCGGACCAGGGCGAGCGCACGCGTGCCGTACTCGATGCTTTCGCAGACGAAATCCAGAGCACCGATGAACTGGACGGCGTGACGGTACAGTTGGATTCGGGCGCCTGGTTCAACCTGCGCGCTTCCAACACCGAGCCGCTGCTCCGGCTGAACGTCGAGGCGGCGACCACGGACGAGGTGCGCGCGCTGACCGAGCGGATCCTGGCGATCGTACGTGCCTGATCGCGCGATGTGCCCCGGCGGTCGGAACGGTGCCGACGGGACGCGGCGCCGATGGGACGGGAGGAAGCCGTGACCGAGATTGCCGATCTCGATGATCCGGCGGGTCTGATCGCGGCCGACGTGGGCGGTCATCTGCGCGCCGCCGCACTCGCGGGCGCGCAGGCGCGCGCCGTCGCCACCGCCGTCGACGAGGGCGCGCTCGCCCAGCTCGACGGCCTCACGCCGCGCGCCGTCGTCGTGGTCTGCGGCGCGGGCCCCGCGGCCGCCGCAGCGGGTTTCGTCGAGGCCCTCACCGCCGGCCGGTTCGACGTCCCGCTCGTCCGCTCCACCGAGCTGCCGCCCTGGGTGGGCGCGCTCGACGTGGTCGTCGTCTGCGGCTTCGACGCGGGCGATCTCGTGCTCGCCCGGGCCATCGCCACCGCCGCGCGCCGTGGCGCCGTCGTCGTGGTCGCAGTCCCGATGGAGGGCCCCGTCGCCGAGGCGGCCGCGGGCCGCGCCGTCGACCTTTCGCCCCGCCTGCGGGTGCCGGAGCGGTTCGGCTTCGTCGGCGTCGCCGCCGCGCTGCTCGCCGTCCTCGGTCGGCTCGCGGGCACCGACCGCGGCGACGCTCCCGGGGAGGGCTTCCTGCACACGCTCGCCGAGACCCTCGACGACGAGGCCGTGCGCGGCGCGCCGGACCGCGACGTCGAGTCCAATCCCGCGAAACGCCTCGCCGCCCGGATGACGGGCCGGCGGGTCGCGCTCACCGCCGACACCGCGCCGGGCCTCGCCGTCGCCGAACACGCGGCGTCGCAGGCGCTCACTCTCGGTGGCCAGGTCGTCGCGGCGGTCGGCCTCGCCGACGTCGAGCTGGCCACGCCCGAGTTGGCGGCCGCGCCGTCCGGCGGGGCGCTGGAGACGGGCGCGGCGGTGGATCCGCTGTTCCACGACCCGTTCCTCGACGGCCCGGCGGCGCAGACGCCGTTGCGGGTCCTGATCCTGACCACGGAGCAGCGCGCGCCCCTGGTGGAGGCGCGGCTGCGCGCCCTGCCCGACGTGGAGTCGCTGCCCGTCGACGAGGGTGCGGAGCGCGCGCCGGAGACGACGGGGCCGCGCGCCGACGCGCTGGATCTCCTGGCGCTGGCGGTACGGTTCGATCTCGCGTCGGTCTACCGGCGCCTGACGGGGGAGGCGTGATGCAGCGGATCGAGGGAGTCATCCGGCCGTACGCCTGGGGCTCGCGGACGGTCCTGGCGACGATGCAGGGACGGCACGTGCCGTCCAACCATCCCGAGGCCGAGCTGTGGTTCGGCGCGCACCCCGCGGACCCGGCCAAGCTGTACGACGCCGCCGACACCGCGTCGGACGGCGATCTGCTGTCCGCGATCGGCGCCGACCTCGACGGCCAGCTCGGATCCGCCTGCCGCGGCGAGTTCGGCGACCGCCTGCCCTACCTGGTGAAGGTGCTCGCGGCCGACGAGCCGCTCTCGCTGCAGGCCCATCCCTCGCGGGAGCAGGCCGAGGAGGGCTTCGCCCGGGAGAACGCCGCGGGGATCCCGCTCGACGCCCCCGAGCGGAACTACCGCGACGCCGCGCACAAGCCCGAGGTCGTCATCGCGCTGAGCCGGTTCGAGGCGCTCGCCGGCTTCCGCGACCCGGCGGTCACCGTCGAACTGCTGCGCGTGCTGGCGGTCCCGGAGCTGGACAGCTACCTGGGCCTGCTCGCCGGGCAGCCGGATTCGCAGGGGCTGCGCGCGCTGGTCACCACCTGGATCACGCTGCCGCAGCCCGCGCTGGCGGTGCTGGTGCCCGCGGTCCTAGCGGGCTGCGTGCGCTACCTGGAGAGCGGCGCCGAGCAGTTCAAGGGCGAGGCGCAGTTGGCGTTGACCCTGGGGGAGCGCTACCCGGACGACGCCGGGGTGCTGGCGGCGCTGCTGCTCAACCGGATCGTGCTCGATCCCGGGCAGGCGCTGTACCTCTCGGCGGGCAATCTGCACGCCTACGTGAGCGGCGCGGCCGTCGAGGTGATGGCGAACTCCGACAACGTGCTGCGCGGCGGCCTCACGCCCAAGCACGTCGACGTGCCGGAGCTGCTGCGGGTGCTGGACTTCACGCCCCGGGCACCGTCGGACCTGGCGCCCCGCACGGCGACGGTCGGCCCGGAGGTCGTTTTCTCGACGCCCGCGCCGGAGTTCCGGGTCTCGCGCGTGCGGCTGGACGGGACCGCGCTCAAGCGCGCCGCGTCGGTGGAGCTGGACGCACGCGGCCCGCAGCTGCTGGTGGTCACCGAGGGAACGGTGACGGTGCGCAGTGCGGGCCGGGCGATCGACGTGCCGGCGGGCAGCGGCCTGTGGATGGCCGCGTCCGATCCGGGCGTCGTGGTGACGGCCCACTCACCGGCGGCGGAGTTCTTCCGCACCCTGGTGGGCGGGCACTAGGTCACCGACGGATCAGACGCCGCCGAGGTTCTCGTAGAACGTCTCGGGGATGTCGAAGGTCTGCATGTCACCTACGGCGACGGCCGTCGGCTGCGCCTTGCTGAGCACGGCGAGCGGCTTGCCGTCGCGCGTGAGCAGCACGTCGTCCCCGCCCTCGACGATGTTGAGGAGCTGGGCGACCGTCTGGTCGGTGGTGTGCGCGAAAGTCTTGGTCATAGGCCCGACGGTAAGTGTTACTTGCCGGTACGCCAACAGTTTTCGCCTACCAACGAGTAACACTCGTCGGTAACTTCGGCGCTCCCATGGGACTGCCAGCCGCGCGGCAGAGTCCGCCCAGGCGGAGCCGCGAGAGTGGTCCTTGCAACGGAAAGAACGGCCGACGAGGCCACGACGCAAGGAGATGAACACATGGCAGCACCGGGACAGGGCAACGGTCAGGGACAGCGACCGGGACAGCCGAAGCCGCAGCAGCCCCAGCGCCGCCGCGTGCGTCGCTGGAACCCGCAGGCCCGCCGCTGGGACTGGGTCTGGCAGTGACCCGAGGAGTCCGATGACGTCCACGGACATGCTGCGGCTGCTGTGGGCCCACACGCCGGGCCACCGACGATCCCTCGTCGGTGGCCTGGCGCTGTTGGTCGCGGCGGCCCTGGTCGAGGTGGCGTCGGTGCTGGTCATGGCCGACGTTCTCACCGCGGTCCTCGGCTCCGCCTCGCTCGTGGGCGCCGCACGCGGGGTCGCCGCCTGGATCGGCGCGACCCTCCTGGGTGCGCTGTTGACCTACGCCGGCACCCTCGCCACCTGCCGCGCCGCCGACGGTACCGTCCTCGCCCTGCGTGACGAGGTGCTCGCCCGCGTCCTGCGGCTGCCGATGGACGAGGTGCACCGCCTCTCCACCGGCGACGTGGTGGTCCGGCTGACCGAGGACGTCGTGGTGCTCGAGACGGCGCTATCGGTCTCGGTGGTGCAGGCCGTGGTCGCGGTACTGACGACCGGCGGGTTGGTCGCGGTGGCGTGGTGGCTGAGCTGGCAGCTCACGGTGATCGCGCTGGTCGCGGTGCCGGTCCTGACCGGGCTGGCGCGCGCCTTCCGCGGCGCGCAGGAGCGGGCGACCGCGCGGGAGCGGGCGGCCCACTCCGCGCTCGGGACGGTGATCGCGGAGGTGACCGGCACCGTCGAGCTCGCGCGCCTGCACGGCATGGAGGACGCGGAGGCGGCCGAGGTCCACCGGCGGGGTGCGGCGCTCTTCCGCGCGCGGATGCGCGAGGCGCGGGTGCACGCCACCTTCGGTGGGGTGCTCGGCTCGGCGCAGGCGCTCACGCTGATCGCCGTCTCCGTCGCGGGCGTCGCGCTCGTGCGCACGGGGAACCTCACCTACGGCGCGCTGATCGCGCTCACCGGCTACCTCGGTTACCTCTATCCCCGGGTGCAGGACGTCGCCGAGAGCCGGCTCGCCCTCGTCGGCGCGCGCATCAGCGCCGAACGCCTCGTCGAGCTGGCGGGGCCGCTCGGTCGGCCGGTTCGGAGTCTCGGGGTCGACGGTGCCTTGTCCGGGCCTGTCGATGACGCCCGCCCCGACGGGA
Organism: Tsukamurella sp. M9C; assembly: GCF_020169415.1. Taxonomy (GTDB): domain Bacteria; phylum Actinomycetota; class Actinomycetes; order Mycobacteriales; family Mycobacteriaceae; genus Tsukamurella. Next base: position 213 of record NZ_JAIULG010000009.1, on the reverse strand, counting down.
CGCGGCTGGTGCCGACCGGCGTGCCGGTGCGGGTGACCGGGCTCCGCGCGCGGCGCGGCGACTTCGTGCTCGAGTGCCCCGAGTTCACGGCCGAGCCCGGCGTCCTCACCGCCGTGACGGGCCCGTCCGGCTCGGGCAAGTCGACGCTCGCGCACGTGCTCGCGGGACTGACGGCGGCCGAGGGCACCGTCGAACTGGGGGAGCGGGCGGGCC
>NZ_JAIULG010000099.1 GCF_020169415.1 Tsukamurella sp. M9C | reverse complement strand
GCATCCGCACCGTCGAGCACCGCGTTCGCCACATCCGAGGCCTCCGCCCGGGTCGGACGGCTGTTCTCGATCATCGACTCCAGCATCTGCGTCGCCACGATCACCGGCTTCGCGTTCTCCCGGGCGATCTGAATCGCCCGCTTCTGCACCAGCGGCACCTCCTCCAGCGGCAACTCCACACCCAGATCACCACGGGCGACCATCACCGCATCGAACGCCAGAATCACCGCCTCCAGGTTCTCGATGGCCTCCGGCTTCTCCAGCTTCGCGATCACCGGAATCCGGCGACCCACGCGGTCCATCACCGCGTGCACCCGCTCGATATCCGCCGGAGCCCGCACGAACGACAAGGCGATGAAATCCACCCCCAGCTCGAGCGCGAACTCCAGATCCTCAATGTCCTTCTCACTGAGCGCAGGAACCGAGACATTCATCCCCGGCAGAGAGACACCCTTGTTGTTCGACACCGGGCCGCCCTCGGTGACCTCACACACCACATCGTTGCCGTCGACCGAGGTGACCTTCAGGCCGACCTTGCCGTCATCGACCAACAGCCGGTCGCCGGGGCGGGCGTCCTGCGCCAGCTCCTTGTAGGTGGTGGAGACCCGATCATGCGTGCCGACCACATCCTCGACGGTGATCCGCACCGTCTCACCCGTCTCCCACACGGTCCGGCCGTCACCGGCGAACCGGCCCAGCCGGATCTTCGGGCCCTGCAGATCCGCGAGGATCCCGACCGCACGACCGGTCTTATCCGAAGCCGCACGAACTCGGTTGTAGTTCACGCCGTGATCGGCGTGCTCACCATGGCTGAAATTCAGGCGCGCAACGTCCATGCCCTCCTCGACGAGAGCAAGAACCTTCTCATCGGTTCCGACAGCGGGGCCCAGGGTGCAGACGATCTTGGTTCGACGAGTCAC
>NZ_JAIULG010000098.1 GCF_020169415.1 Tsukamurella sp. M9C | reverse complement strand
ACGGGGTGCTCAAGATCGACGGTGAGGTCGGTAACAAGAAGGTCTACGACCCCCGCTCCTACCTGAAGAAGGCGGAGACGTCGATGGCCGAGCGGGTCGTCGAGGCGTGCAACGACCTGCACTCCGCAGGCAAGTCGATCAGCGCGAAGTAGCTAGTAGCTCAGGCCAGCGCCAGTCCCAGGAGGACCGCCAGCACGAGCACGATCATGGCCGCTGCCGCCGCCCACTCCGGGCCGGTGAGCAGCGGCCGTGCGCGTTTCGGGGCCGGATTCGGCGCCTGCGGGGCGGGCTGGTTCGACGGTGCGCCCTGCGCCGGCCCGGCGGGTCGGTGGGGAGCCTGCGGGGGCCGGGCATGCGGCGCGCGGCTCTGCGCGGCGGGCGGACGGTGCGGCTGCTGCGCGCCGTGCGTCGGGTGCGGGCGCGGAGCCATTGGGTGCGGGGCCGCCATCGGCGGGGTCGCGGTGCGCCGGGGCGGCGTCACGCGGCCCGCGCCGCGGGCGATCCGGTCGGTCCGCGGCGTGGGCCGGTCCGGCACTTCGGAGTACGCGAGCTTGGGTTCTGACGGTGCCGTCCGCGGCTCCGGCTTCGGGGCCTGCGGGGGTTCCGGCTTGGGCTCGGGCTTCGGATTGCGGAGCGTGGGCTCCTCCGACGGGGTGCTCATCGCGCCCCGACGCGCGTGCACACCTTCCAGGTGTCCGCGTCCTTCTCCAGCGTGAGGGTGTTGCGCACCTTCGCGCTCGGGTTGTTGGCGTAGTGCACCTCGACCTGGACCTCCGCCTTGTCGCCGCGCACGTCCACGGCCTGCAGGCCGTCGAGTTCGGGCAGCAGGCCGTCGGCCTTGGCGTTGCCGTAGACGCGCTGCCACTGGCCGTCGTTGAGCCCGTCGTAGTACACCTTGGCGTTGCCGCAGGTCTGCTGGCGCAGGGCGGCGAGGTCGCCGCGGCCCACCGCGTCGATGAACGACGTCGTCGCGTTCGCCGCCTGCTGCCGCGGGTCGGTCGACGAGCCGGAGCCCGACTTGGGCACCAGCAGCGCGATCGCCGCGACGATCACCACCACCGCCACCACCGCGGCCGCCACGATCCACAGCGTGCGCTTGCCCTTCGACGGGGCTTCCTGGCCGCCCTGCGGCGCGTAGTACTCGGGCGACTGCCGCGCCGCGTTCTCCTGCGGCGTCTGCGCGGTGTCCGGCTTCACGAGATCGGGCGTCGTCGCCGCGGGGGTGGAGAGGGGCGCGAGGCGATCCCCCTCGCGC
>NZ_JAIULG010000097.1 GCF_020169415.1 Tsukamurella sp. M9C | reverse complement strand
TCGCCCGGGAGAACGCGAAGCCGGTGATCGTGGCGACGCAGATGCTGGAGTCGATGATCGAGAACAGCCGTCCGACCCGGGCGGAGGCCTCGGATGTGGCGAACGCGGTGCTCGACGGTGCGGATGCGGTGATGCTCTCCGGTGAGGTGTCGGTGGGCAAGTACCCGATCGAGACCGTCCGGACCATGGCCAAGATCGTCTGCGCCGTCGAGGACGTGGAGGACGGTGCGCCGTCCGTCCCGCCGCTCAATCATGTACCGCGCACCAAGCCGGGCATCCTCTCCTACGCGGCCCGCGACATCGGGGAGCGGCTCAACGCCAAGGCGTTGGTGGCGTTCACCCAGTCGGGTGACACGGTGCGCCGCCTGGCCCGGCTGCACACCCGCCTGCCGCTGCTCGCGTTCACGCCGCTGCCGGAGGTCCGCAGCCGGCTCGCCCTGTCCTGGGGCACCGAGACCTTCCTCGTGGACGGTGTGGACAGCACCGACGCGATGATTCGGCAGGTCGACCACTCATTGGAAGGCATCGGTGGCTACTCCACGGGCGATCAAGTCGTGATCGTCGCCGGTGCGCCTCCCGGGACCGTCGGCTCGACCAACCTGATCCACGTGCACCGCATCGGCGAAGACGACCACTGAGCGCCTGAATCCCCGCCACTCCCACGACTTTTACTCAGCTACAGAAGGACACGACCATGCCTATCGCCACCCCCGAGGCCTACCGGGAGATGCTGGACCGCGCCCGTGAGGGCGGTTACGCCTATCCGGCGATCAACTGCACGTCGAGCGAGACGATCAACGCGGCGATCAAGGGCTTCGCCGATGCGGGCAGCGACGGGATCATCCAGTTCTCCACCGGCGGCGCCGAGTTCGGTTCCGGCCTGGGCGTGAAGGACATGGTGGTCGGCGCGGTCGCGTTGGCGGAGTTCGCGCATGTGGTGGCGGCGCAGTACGACGTGACCGTCGCCCTGCACACCGATCATTGCCCGAAGGACAAGCTCGACAGCTATGTGCGGCCGCTGCTGGCGATCTCGCAGGAGCGCGTCGACGCCGGACAGAACCCGCTGTTCCAGTCGCACATGTGGGACGGCTCGGCGGTGCCGCTGGAGGAGAACCTCGAGATCGCGCAGGACCTTTTGGCGAAGGCGAAGGCGGCGAAGATCATCCTCGAGATCGAGATCGGCGTGGTCGGCGGCGAGGAGGACGGCGTCGAGAACGAGATCAACGACAAGCTGTTCACCTCGGATGAGGATTTCGCGAAGACCGTCG
>NZ_JAIULG010000096.1 GCF_020169415.1 Tsukamurella sp. M9C | reverse complement strand
AGCGGCGGGTACGGATTCACGACCGGCCCTGCTCCAGCGCGCCGCGGCCCCCGCTCAACTCGGAGTGGGCGCCCAGGCGCGCGGACCGGCCCGCCCGATCACCCGCGCGGCGGGCACCGTCGGAGTAGCCGGCCGACGCGGAGGACCCGCGCCACCGGCCCCGCGCCGTGGACTCGCCCTGGTAGAACGAGGCGAGTTCGACCTCCTTGTCGCGCAACGCGACCGCGGTGCCCGGCTCGCCCCGCTCCGTGGCCTGCGCGGTGGCCTCGGCCCGGGCCTCGGCGAGGCGCGCCCCGATCCGGGCGGCGAAGGCCGACTGGAAGTTGATCCGGGCGGTGACCCCCGAGACCGGCTTGGTCTCCACCCAGCGGCGACGGGTGCGCCGGTCCTCGTAGAGCTGCTGCACGGTCTCCGACTTGTGGGCGCCCGAGCGGAGGTAGGCGTCCGACGCGCGGACCATCTGGATCACCAGCGAGGCGTACAGCGCCTCGCACGCGTCGACGTCCTCCGCGAAGCCGTAGGCGAAGACGAAGGTGGAGTTGGAGGCCACGTCGCACCGCACGTCGTTCGACTGGGCGATCGCGACGAAGAGCTCGACGAAGGTCCGCAGGCCGCGCCGGCCCGCCTCCCCGATCCGGACGGTGCGCTGCTCGGGGACCGCGCGAGCCCGCTCCGCCCCGCGCTGGTGCGCGCGGGCGACGGCGAGGTCGATCGACGCGGCCGTGGCGAGCCGCTGCGCGGCCTCGGTGAACGTGGCGGCCTCGTGCTCGTTGTCGGTGCCCTCCGCCTGCCGCAGCAGCGCCCCGATGCGGGCGAGCAGCCTGTCGTCGTCCATGCGCGCGACGATACCGGCGCGCACCGACACGTTCCCGCGCCCGCCGCCACGAGCCGCCCGTCCGTGTTCCCGCGGGAGCCAAGCGAGCGACAAGGGACCACCATGCCCCGATGAATACCGTCGACGTCAGTCGCCCGGATCCCCGTCGAAGGAGACGTCAGTGTCGGTTCACCCTCCCGCACCTGGTCGGTACCAGCGGTACCCGCACTACCCGCAGCACGGTCGGGCGTTCGCGCAGCCCGGAGGGTTCCCGCAGCAGTCCTACGGCCGGCCGTACGCCCCGATCCCGCCCCGGCCGCGCCCCGCCGGCGATCCGGGCACGATCGCCGCGGTCGTCGGCCTGGTGATGTTCTTCGTCGTCGCGCTGCCGATCTTCGTGATCGGCACGGCGATGGAACTGAATCCGGTGATCACGCTGTCGTCGACGACGGCGACACTGATCCTCTCAGTCCGCGCGTTCTGCACCTCGAAGCGGTACGGCCACACCAACGTGATCGCCGTCATCACGATGACCCTGTGCATGCTGCTCCTGCTGTCCGGGCTCGCGTCCGCCCTCATCCGGCTCCTGCTCATCCTCTGAGCCCGGTCCGCCGCACGCCGTCCTTCCATGCGCTCGACTACGCTCGACGCACACCGATATCCGCAGCGACAAGGGGAGCGTTCACGATGTCGACGCCCAACGATCCGTACGGTCACGACCCGTACGGGCAGCCACCGTCGTACCCCGCCCAGCCCTACCC
>NZ_JAIULG010000095.1 GCF_020169415.1 Tsukamurella sp. M9C | reverse complement strand
TGGCGTCGGTGGCGATGGTCAGGGCGGTGTCGAAGCCGAAGGTGACGTCGGTGCAGTCGATGTCGTTGTCGATGGTCTTCGGGACTCCGACGACGGGGACGCCTTCGTCGGCGAGCCACGACGCGGCGGTGAGGGTGCCTTCGCCGCCGATGGGGATGAGGACGTCGATGCCGTTGTCGTCGAGGGTCGCCTTGATGCGGTCGAGGCCGGCGAGCAGGACGTCGGGGTGGGTGCGGGCGGTGCCGAGCATGGTGCCGCCCTTGGTCAACAACCGGTCGTTGCGGTCGTCGTTGGACAGGTGGATCCGGCGGTCTTCGAGGAGGCCGCGCCAGCCGTCCTGGAATCCGACGACGGCGGATCCGTAGCGGGAATCGCTCGTGCGGACCACCGCGCGGATCACCGCGTTCAGGCCCGGGCAGTCACCACCACCGGTCAACACTCCGATGCGCACTTCTTCCCCTTCGTCGTGGGAACGAGGCCGTCCGGCCGTCGTCGTACTCGACTCATCAGACGCGGATCGGAACGTTTCGACAACGACCGCGCCCATATGGGCGCACACCGGCAGCCGGACGATCTACGCTGAGGGTGGCGGAGGTCCCGCCCACGACGTTGTTCAGGAGGCACCGATGGGGTCCATGGGGCCGGCCGAAGTCGTCCAGGCCGCCGCCATCGCGCGACGGTTCTACTTCGACGGGAAGTCGAAGATGGAGATCGGCGCCGAGTACGGGCTGTCCCGGTACAAAGTGGCCAGGATCCTGGACGCGTGCCTCGAATCGGGCCTGGTCCGCATCGAGATCAACACCGATGCCGCGGTCGACGCGGACCTCTCGGAGCGGCTGCGCCGCGCGTACGGGTTGCGACGTGCGCTGGTCGCCACCGGCTCGTTCACCGACTTCGACGGCCTGCGGCACGGCCTCGGACGGGTCGCTGCGGACCTGCTCAGCGAGGTCGTGACCGAGTCGGACGTGCTCGGCGTCGGCTGGGGGCGCACCCTGGACGCGATGGCGCAGCACGTCCGCGACCTGCCGCCGTGCACGATCGTCCAGATGTCCGGCGTGGTGGGCGACGTGCAGGCCAGCTCGGTCGACCTGGTGCGCCAGCTGACCTCGGTCTCCCGCGGCCCCCAGTACCCCATCTACGCACCGCTGATCATGTCGGACCAGCGGATGAAGGCGGCCCTCGCCCGCCAGCCCGGCGTCGCCACCGCGATGGGCCTGTGGAAGCGGATCACCGTGGCCGTGGTCGCGGTCGGCAGCCTCGATCTCACGGGATCCCAGGTGTACGCCATGCTGTCGGATCAGGGCCGGGCGGAACTGGATTCGCTCAGCGTCGCGGCCGAGCTCTGCGCCATTCAGTTCGACGCCGCGGGGCGCCCGGTGCGCACGAACTACAGCGGGCGCACGCTCGCCATCTCGTACCGCGAGCTGAGCGCGGTCGACGAGGTCATCGCCATCGCCGGCGGACACCAGAAGGTGGAGGCCATCCGCGCGAGCCTCATCAGCGGGGTCGTCACGTCGCTGGTCACCGACCGCGAGACCGCCATCTCGCTGCTGCGCGTGGCGCCGGCCGAATCGGCGGATCGCGCCTGATGCCCATATGGGCGTGACGGTTGTCACCCCGATCCGGGGTGCATACGTTCCGTCCTGTGACTCGTCGAACCAAGATCGTCTGCACCCTGGGCCCCGCTGTCGGAACCGATGAGAAGGTTCTTGCTCTCGTCGAGGAGGGCATGGACGTTGCGCGCCTGAATTTCAGCCATGGTGAGCACGCCG
>NZ_JAIULG010000094.1 GCF_020169415.1 Tsukamurella sp. M9C | reverse complement strand
CAGCCCCCGTGCTTCCCGCACCCGGCACCTGGCTGGGCGCCCCGCCCGCGCCGCCGACCTCGGTCGCGGTGATCGAGTCGCTCGCGACGGGCTCCCCCGCACAGGCCTACGACCAGGCCGAGTCCGCGGACCGGGTGGCCACACGGTTCGAGGACCCGAAGCAGGCCGAGCGGATCCGCCGCGTCTACGCCAAGACCAAGGTCGCCGAGCGGCACCTCGCGATCGATCCCCTCACCCCGGAGTTCGCGGAGTTCAGCACCCGCCCGGACACCGTCCGCGAGCGCATGGACCTGTTCTACGAGCACGCCGCGCCGCTGGCGATCGAGACCGCCCGCCGCGCCCTGCGGGTCGGCACCGAGAACGAGGTCGCCCCCGAGGACGTCGGCCAGCTGGTGTTCGTCACCAGCACCGGCTTCCTCGCGCCCGGCGTCGACGTCGCGGTGATCCGCGCCCTCGGCCTCGCGCCGCAGACCAGCCGCGTGGTCATCAACTTCATGGGGTGCGCGGCCGCGATGAACGCGCTGCGCGTCTCCACCGACTACGTCCGGGCCCACCCGGACCGCAAGTCGCTGATGATCTGCCTGGAGCTGAGCTCGGTGAACGCCGTCTTCTCCGGCGACCCCAACGACGTGGTGATCTCCAGCCTCTTCGCCGACGGCTGCGGCGCCGCCGTCATCGGCGCCAGCGAGGTCGGGCACCCGCTGCCCGGCGGCCGGATCGTCGTGCGCGACACCTTCACCCACCTGCTCGACGGTGCCGAGGACGGGATCGTGCTCGGGGTCAACGCCAACGGCATCACGTGCGAGCTCGCGGAGTCCCTGCCGCAGTACATCGTGAACGGCGTCGCCCCCGTGATCGACGAGGTGCTGGACCGCAACGGCCTCGGCCGGGAGGCCATCGCGCACTGGGCGATCCACCCCGGCGGCCCGAAGATCATCGAGTCCGCGTCCGCGGCGCTGGGCCTGCCCGAGGAGGCCTCGCGCACGAGCTGGGACGTGCTCGCCGAGCACGGCAACATGCTCAGCGTCTCGCTGCTGTTCGTCCTCGAGCGCCTCCTGGCACAGGTCGGCTCCGCCCCCACCCCGGGAGCCCCGTCGACCGGCATGGCCTTCTCCTTCGCACCCGGCGTGACCGTGGAGGGCTTCCTCTTCGACGTCGTGACCGCCGGCGAATGAGCGCGCCATGAAGCTCTTCAAGTTCCTGCTCTCGATCTCGCCGGCGGCGATCGCCGCGGCGGTGGTCGCGGGCCTGATCGCCGGTGGCGCGAACGCCTACCTGCTCACCCTCATCAACGGCCTGGTCGCGCCGGGCCCGATGCCGACGGTGACGGTCACCCAGTTCGTCCTGACCGCCGTCGTCGTGGTGATCGCGGGCGTCACCTCGCAGCTGATCCTGCTGCACCTCGCGCAGGCCGCCGTGTACCGGCTGCGGGCGCGGCTCTCGCAGCGCGTGCTGGCGGCGCCGCTCGAGCACATCGAGCGGCTCGGCGATCACCGCCTGCTGGCGACCCTCACCGAGGACGTCCGGTCGCTGTCGATGGCGGTCTCCGGCATCCCCGGGCTGTGCATCGACCTGGCGACGATCATCGGCGCCCTCACCTACCTCGCGACCGTCTCGGGCACGCTGTTCGCGGTCTCGGTGGCGGGCACGCTCATCGGCATCGCCTGTGTGGAGACGGTGCTGCGGCGGGTCCGGGAGACCTACCGCCGGGCCCGCGAGCTCGACGACGCCCTGATCGGCTCGTTCCAGGAGGTCACGCACGGCGTCAAGGAGCTCAAGCTGCACCGCGCGCGGCGCACCGATTTCCTGGACCGCAAGCTGCTGGGGACCGCCGAGGACCTGCGCCGCAAGCACGTCGCGGCGGGCACCCGGTTCGCCGGCGGGCAGGCGCTGGGCCAGGTGCTGCAGCTGGGCACGATGGTGGTCATCCTGTTCGTCCTCGCCCGGGCGATGGAGCTGCCGCGCGAGACGATGATCGGCTACGTACTGGTCACGACCTTCCTCTCGATGCCCATGCAGAGCCTGATGCACCGCATCCCCGACCTGCTGCGCGGCGACGTCGCGCTGGCGAAGATCCGCGGCCTCGACCTCTCGCTGGAGACCCCGCGCGACGAGTCGGTGCTCCCCTACGACGGGCGTCCCGTCGGCGACGGCACCGTCGAACTGCGGGGCGTCGGCTACGAGTACCTCCCCGAGCCGCCGCAGCACGGCCCCGGCCAGCATCCGCCGCACGGCGGCCCCGGTGGCCCGGGCGGCCCCGGTGGCCCCGGCGGCCCCGGCGGCCCGCCGCCGCACCCGCCCCAGGG
>NZ_JAIULG010000093.1 GCF_020169415.1 Tsukamurella sp. M9C | reverse complement strand
GACGGCATACGAGATCCTCTCTGGTCTCGTGGGCTCGGAATGTGTATAAGAGAAAGGCTAACCTCTGCAGCTCCCGGGGTGTACTTCGAGAGGAATTCGTGCCAGCTCGGGTCGACCGAATTAGGGTCGGCCTTGAACCGCTCGTACATCTCCTCGACCAGCCATTCGTTTTGGCCGAAATCCGATACAGAACTGCTGCTCACGGCAGGTCCTCGCCTCGATTCATCATCGTCGTATCAAGCGCGCGCCGCCCTGGATCGCAGAGGGCGCAGGTCCGCGCGGTCCAGGGTAGTCCACCACGGAAAACCTGTGTCGGTTACTCCCGTTCCGCGGCCCTGGATCAGTCGCTGCCGGGCCCCGGCAGACCGGGCGTGGATCCGTCGGAGACGGACCCGTCGATCACCCGCAGGTGGGCGGTGGGCCACGTGGCGGGGACGGGGCCGAAGGCCGTCCGGGAGTTCTTGATCACGCCCTTGCCCAGGACCCGGTTGCCGCCCGCGCCCACGACGGCGCCGATCCCCGCGGGGAGCAGCTTGCCGAGGATCAGCGGCGACTTCTTCGCCAGGAACCGGCGGCTGAACATCTTCATCAGCTGCTTGTTCAGGTTGCCCAGCCCGGGGAGCTGGGTGGGGTTCTTCTTGAGGTTCATCAGCGAGGCGTTCTTGGCGCCGACGGTGGCGCGCAGCGCGCCGAGGCCGGCCTCGCCGAGCACCGCGGTGAGCACCAGCGCCTTGCGCAGCTCCCGGTCCTCGGGGGAGATGCCGTACACCTCGGCGACGGCCAGGGCGTACAGCGCCGAGGCCTCCATGAACACCACGGTCTCGGCGCCGATGGTGCCGATCGCGGCCAGGGTGCCGACGCCCGGGACGGCGGCGGTGGCGCCGGCCGCGCCGCCGGTGCCGGTCACGGTCAGCAGGTACCGCTTCTCGAGCCGCTCGATGATCTGCGTGGGCGACTCGTCGGGGTGATCGGCGCGCAGGCTCGCGACGTACTTCGCGACGGCCGGCGCCTGCAGGCGGGCGGCGCGGTCGATGACGGAGCCGAGGACGCCGCCGCCGTCGCGCTGGACGGCGGGGAGCTGAGGCTCGTCGGACTGGATGCGGGCGGGCTTGTTCGCCATGGTGACCTCCGTGGGAAGCGATCCTGGTGACCTTGTACTCCATCTAACCCCCGGCAACCCCCGGAAAGTTCCCGACCGGCGCACGGGCCCGAGCGCCGCCCGCGTACCGTCGGAGATCGTGCCGAGCATCGACGAGCAGCCGTACACCCTGGTCATCCCCACGCGGTGGAAGGACAACGACGTGTACGGGCACGTCAACAACGTCGTCTATTACAGCTTCTTCGACACGGTGATCAACACCTTCCTCATCCGCGAGGGCGGGCTGGACATCCACGACGGCGCCGTGATCGGCCTCTGTGTGGAATCTCACTGCCGCTACGACGCCCCGCTCGCCTTCCCGGAGCCCGTCACCGCCGGTCTCGCGGTCACCAAGCTGGGCCGGTCGAGCGTCACCTACGCCGTCACGCTGTTCGACGGCGCCGGCGCCCCCGCCGCCGAGGGCTGGTTCGTCCACGTCTTCGTCGACCGGGAGAGCCGACGCCCCGCCGGGGTTCCCGACGGGATCCGCGCCGCGCTGGAGCGCCTGCTCGTCAGTGCCCCGCAGTAGCCTGCGAACCATGGCCTTCCGCACCCCGCTGGAGCCCGTCACCCTGACGGGTCACCTCGTCACGCTCGCGCCGCTGGCGCACGACCAGCACGACGGCCTCCTCGAGGCGCTTGAGGACGGGCAGCTCTGGGACCGCTGGTACACCTCCGTGCCCGCCCCGTCGGGCCTGCGTGCCGAGATCGACCGCCGCCTGGACCTGCAGGCGAAGGGTGAGATGATCCCCTTCACCGCGATCGACACGGCGGGCCGGGTGCTCGGCATGACCACCTACTACGACATCGACCCGACGGTCCCGCGGATGGAGATCGGCTACACCTGGAACCGCGCCTCCGCGCACGGCACCGGCACCAACGCGGAGTCCAAGCTGCTGCTGCTCCGGCACGCCTTCGATGTGCTCGGCTGCGAGTGCATCGGCCTGCGCACCCAGTGGGTCAACACCCAGTCGCGCGAGGCCATCGCCCGGCTCGGCGCCAAGCAGGACGGCGTGCTGCGCAGCTACAAGCGGTACCGCAACGGCGCCCTGCAGGACGCGGTGCTGTTCTCGATCCTCCGGCACGAGTGGCCCACGGTGGACGCGCACCTGCGGCACCGCCTGCGCCACCGGCACGAGGCCTACCGCTCCGTCCCGGAGTAGTCGTGCCCCGCCCCCAGGCCGCGGCGCACGGGCTGTGGCGCCCGGGCCTCGGGCTCGCGCTGTGGTTCACCGACGAGGTCGGCGAGCCCACCGCCGATCCCGACGTCGCGGTGCTGCCCGCGCCGATCGCCGAGGTGCTCGGCGACCGCCGACCCCGCCGCTCGGTCTCCCTCGCCGGGCCGCAGGGCCGGCT
>NZ_JAIULG010000092.1 GCF_020169415.1 Tsukamurella sp. M9C | reverse complement strand
CCGTTGGCCGCGATCGCCCGCTCGAGCGCGGTGAGCGCGATGTCGGAGGCCTCGTCGCCGATGGCGTGCATCGCCACCTGCAGGCCCGCGGCGTCGGCGGCCCGGACCACCGGCTCCAGGGCGTCCAGCGGCCAGATGGGGCCGGGCCGGCTGCCGTCGGCGAAGGGCGCCCGCATCGCAGCGGTGCAGCTGTCGATGACGCCGTCGACCATGATCTTGACGCCCGCGATCCGGATCGGCCCGTCGGCCAGCCGCTCGGCGTGCGCGCGGGCCTCGCCGACCTGCGCCAGGTCCGCCGCGGGGTCGCCGGTCGGCGCGATGAGCCAGTGCGCGGCGACCCGGATCCCCAGCCGGCCGTCGGCCGCGGCGCGCTCGAGGGCGGCGAGGTCGTCGCCGCGCATCCCCATGTCGACGGCGCCCGTCACGCCCGCCTCCAGGTAGGCGGCCACCGCGGCGTCGAGGGCGCGGTCCCGATCGGCGTCGGTGACCAGGCTCGCGAGGAAATCCTCCGCCAGGCCCAGCGCCGCGGTCTCGTAGAGCATGCCCGTCGCCGCGCCGGCCGCGTCGCGACCGATGGTGCCGCCGACGGGATCCGGGGTGGCGTCGTCGATCCCGAGCTCCGCCAGAGCCGCGGTGTTCACCCAGATCGAGTGCATGTCGTTCGAGTGCAGGTAGACGGGACGGTCGGCGACCGCCTCGTCGAGCAGGTGCCGGTCGGGGGCGCGCCCGGCGAGCGGCTCGAACAGCCATTGCCCGCCGATCAGGCGCGGCGCGTCGGGGTGCTGCGCAGCGTAGGCGCGCAGCCGGTCCTGCAGGTCCGCCGCGTCGCGCGCGCCGAGCAGGTCGAGGTGTCCCAGCGAGGCACCGAGGTGGACGAGGTGCGTGTGCGCGTCGACGAAGCCGGGCAGGACGACGGCACCGTCGAGCTCGACGATCCGGAGGTCGGCGACGCCGCGGGAGTGCTCGTTGGCGGCGGCGTCGGCGCCGACGAAGGTCAGGGCGCCCGCGGACTCGACGAGGGCCTCGGCCCACGGCTGATCCGGGTCGGCGGTGAAGATCCGGCCGCCGCGGTAGAGGGTGGTGGTCATGGTCTACTCCGTTGCAGGGGTGGGGAATCCGTAGAGGACTCGGGTGAGCAGGGCGTACAGGCCCGCGGCGACGAGGACGCCGACCGGGAGCGAGAGGTCGATCCCGCCGAGGGCGACGGCGATCGGTCCGCGGAATTCGACGGTGTGCGCGCACAGCAGGGCCAGGCCCGCCGCGGCGAGGACCGAGACGGCGCCGGCCACGTTCACGCCGCCCGTGAACCAGAACTTGGAGGCGGGCGTGACGTCGCTGAGCGCCACGCCGTCGTAGCGGCCGCGGCGCAGCACGATGTCGGTGACGTACACCGCCATGATCGGGCCGACCAGCACGACGAGCATCGACAGGGCGCTACTGATGGCGCCGAGGAAGTCGGACACGAACAGCGCGTACAGGGTCAGCAGTGCGCCGAGGAGGCCGGTCAGCGCGACCGCCCGCGCCCGGCTCAGGCGCAGCCCCACGGATTGCAGGGCCAGGCCGGCGCTGTACGAGGTGAGCGCGTTGTTGCAGACGGTGCTCACGATCACGGCGACGAGGAAGATTGGCACGAACCACGACGGGATCAGCGAGATCAGGCCCGCCTGCGGGTCGGACATGTCGATCGCGGTCGCGGCCAGCGCGCCCACCGCGACGAGCACGACGCCGGGGATCGCGCCGCCCAGGGCCGTCGCGGCGGCGACGGAGACGGGGCCGGTGTCCGCGGGCAGGTAGCGGGCGAAGTCCGAGCTGATCGTGTACGACAGTGGGGCGGCGGCCACCAGGGTGAGACCGCCGAGGACGGCGACCCACAGGTCGAAGCCGTGCAGCGGGGCGGGTTGCGCGAAGCCGAGGTCGGCCCGGGCCGCCACGAAACCCGACATGACCAGGAAGACGACCCCGAGGAGCAGCGACAGCAGCGGGTACAGCCGACTGATCACGCCCTGCCCGAAGACGGCGACGGTCACCGTCGCCGTGGCGATCGCCGCGATGACGACGAGCTCGGCCGGCGTGCCGAGCGGTACCCCGAAGTACTGCAGCAGGGTGTAGCCGACGGCGGCCGCCGCGGCCCAGTTGATGGCGATGTAGCAGACCGAGACGAACCAGCCGTTGACCGCGATCGCGACCCGGTTGCCGCGCACGCCGTACATCGCGCGGGTGGTGACCTGGCTCGGCGTGCCCGACACCGGCCCGGGGATCGCGACGATCCCCGTGACCACGGAGAACAGGCAGCCGACGACCGCGACGGCGATGGCCTGCCACAGCTCGAGGCCCATGAGCACGAGCGCCGCGCCGACCACGACGGACAGGTAGTTGATGCTGGGCGCGCACCACAGCGTGAACAGGTCGCGGGCGCGGCCGTGTCGCTCGGCGGCGGGGATGACGTCGATGCCGCGCGCCTCGACTCGGGGCCGGGACGGGGCCGCGGCGGGTGCGGCGGCGAGGCAGTACACCGCGTCGGGCACACCG
>NZ_JAIULG010000091.1 GCF_020169415.1 Tsukamurella sp. M9C | reverse complement strand
GTCGACGGGTCGTCGAGCGGCGGCTGCGGCCGCTGGATCGGCACGGCCGTGGTCTCGGGCGCGCCCTGCTGGAACGGGTCCGCGCTGTCGACGACGACCACCCGGCCGGCCGCCTCGGCGGCGTTGGCGCGCGCCACCTCGACGGTGTCGGCGGTCGCGACGGCGACGCCGAGGCGCCGCTTGGCGTAGCCCTCGGGCTTGCCGAACAGGCGCAGGTCGCTCTCGGGCACGTCGAGCGCGCGGGAGACGCTGTCGAAGGCGACGGAGCTGCTGTCCTTCGTCCCGTAGATCACCGCGGACGCGGCCGGCGACATGAGCGAGGTGTCCACGGGCAGGCCGAGGATCGCGCGGGCGTGCAGCTCGAACTCGGAGAGCCGCTGCGAACCCAGGGTCACCAGGCCGGTGTCGTGCGGGCGGGGCGAGACCTCGGAGAAGTAGACGTCGTCGCCCTTGACGAAGAGCTCCACGCCGAACACGCCGCGGCCGCCGGTGCCGCCGTCGCCGAGGGCGGTGGTGATGCGGCCCGCGACGGAGGTCGCCGCGTCGTAGGCGGCCTGGCTCATCGCCTGCGGCTGCCAGGACTCGACGTAGTCACCGTCGGACTGCCGGTGCCCGATGGGCTCGCAGAAGCGGGTGACCACCTTGCCGCGCTCGGCGTCGTAGACGCGCACCGTGAGCAGCGTGATCTCGTAGTCGAAGTCGACGAAGCCCTCGACGATCACTCGCTCGTTGCGGACGCGGCCGCCCTCCACGGCGTACTGCCAGGCACCGTCGAGCTCCTCGATCGAGCGGACCACGGACTGGCCCTTGCCCGAGCTCGACATGACCGGCTTGATCACGCACGGGAAGCCGACCTCCCGGGAGGCGGCGCGCACCTCGTCGAGCGACGAGGCGAAGGCGTACGGCGAGCACGGCAGGCCGAGCTCCTCGGCGGCGAGCTTGCGGATGCCCTCGCGGTTCATCGTCAGCGCGACGGCCCGCGCCGTCGGGATGACCTCGGCGAGGCCCTCCTCGTCGACGGCGACCAGGGCCTCGGTGGCGAGGGCCTCGATCTCGGGGACCACGAAGTCCGGCTTCTCCGCCTCGATGACGCGACGGACCTCGGCGGCGTCGGTCATGTCGATGACGTGGCTGCGGTGCGCGACCTGCATCGCGGGCGCGTTCGCGTAGCGGTCGACGGCGATCGTCTCGACGCCCAGGCGCTGGAAGGCGATCACCACCTCCTTGCCCAGCTCGCCCGAACCCAGCATCAGCGCCTTCGTGGCGCCGGAGGTGAGCGCCGTGCCGATCCGGGGGTTGCCGCCGGTGTCGCTGAGGTTCGTCATGGGGTCCATTCTGGCAAACGCGGCGTCCCGCGGTGCGGCTGCCGACCCGTCGATTCGCGTTTGCTTCCGATCGTTCTGCGGTGGTGAACGTTTCACTTGTTATCGCTCGGGGTGCCGCGGGAGGCGCCTACGTTCGGGGGATGAAGGCACTCGTGATCAGGAGCGCCGTCGTCGCGGCGACCGGCGGACTCATCTTCGGATTCGACACGGCGGTGATCTCCGGCGCCGAGGAGCAGATCCAGGAGCAGTTCCACCTGTCCGACGCCGCGATCGGTTTCACGGTGACGACCGCGCTGATCGGCACCATCGTCGGCGCGATCGTGTCCGGCAGGCTCGCGGACAGGTTCGGCCGGAAGAAGGTGCTGTACGCGATCGGCGTGCTGTACGTGGTGAGCGCCGTGGGCTGCGCGCTGGCGCCCACGTCGTCGGTGGAGGTGCTGCAGGCCTTCCGGTTCCTCGGCGGCCTCGGCATCGGCGCGTCGAGCGTGTGCGCCCCGATCTACACCGCCGAGATCGCGCCGCCGAAGTTCCGCGGGCGGCTCGTCGGCCTCGTGCAGTTCAACATCGTGTTGGGCATCCTGGTGGCGTACGCGTCGAACGCGATCATCCGCACCGTCCTGAGCGACGACCCCAACGCCTGGCGCTGGATGCTCGGGGTGATGGTGGTGCCGGCGGTGCTGTTCCTCGTCCTGCTCCCGACGGTGCCGGAGACGCCCCGCTGGCTCGCCGGTCACGGCGACCTCGCCGGGGCGCGCGCCACGTCCGAGCGGCTCTGCTCCACGCCGGCCGAGGCCGACGCGCAGATGGCGGAGATCCAGGAGACGCTCGCCGCCGAGCAGGGCGAGAAGACGAAATTCTACACCCGCGGCCACCGCAAGGTGATCCTGCTGGCCGTCGCGATCGCCTTCTTCAACCAGATGTCCGGCATCAACGCGATCCTCTACTACGCGCCGCGCGTGATGCAGGACGCCGGCGCCAGCACGAACGCCGCGTACCTGATGTCCGTCGCGGTGGGCGTGATGAACCTGGTCGCCACGACGGCCGCGCTGACCGTGATCGACCGGCTCGGGCGCCGCCGGCTCATGTTGGTCGGCTCGGTGGGCTACCTGGTCTCGCTCGGGTTCATGGCCGCCGTGATGTTCTACTACGAGAGCGACGGCCGCTCGTTCGACAGCACCTCGTCGATCCTGGTCCTGCTGGGGCTGATGGTCTTCATCGCCTCGCACGCCTTCGGCCAGGGCGCGGTGATCTGGGTGTTCCTCTCGGAGATCTTCCCCAACAGCATTCGCGGCCGCGGGCAGGCGCTCGGTAGCCTCACGCACTGGGTGTGGGCCGCCATCACGAGCTTCGCGTTCCCGCCCATCATCGGCGCCTTCGGCGGCGGCGTCGCCTTCTCGATCTTCTTCGGGTTCATGCTGCTGCAGCTGCTCTGGGTGATAAAGGTGATGCCGGAGACCAAGGGCATTCCGCTCGAGGAGATGGCCGAGCGGCTGGGCCTCGAGGCGGAAGCCACCGCACCGGCACCGGCCACGAAGGGGAACTGAGATGACCGATCGGACGCTGTGCCTGGGCGAGGCACTCGTCGACGTCGTACTGCGCGACGGTGCCGAGCCGTCCGAGCACGTGGGCGGCAGCCTGTTCAACGTCGCGTGCGGGCTGGCGTCGCTGGGGGATCCGACGTCGATCCTGTCCTGGTGGGGGCGGGACGTGCGCGGGCACCGGATCGCCGAGACCGCGGCCCGGTCGGGCGTAGACGTGGTCCCCGGGTCCGACGGTGCCGCCAACACCCCGCTCGCGTACGCGCACGTCGACGCCGAGGGGCGCGCGACCTACGAGTTCGACCTCACATGGGAGGTGCCGCCCGTCGAATCGCTCGAGCGCTACGGGCACCTGCACACGGGCAGCTTCGCCGCGACGCTCGCGCCGGGGTCCGACGGCGTCGCCGACGTGGTGCGCCGGATCCGGGACCACGCCACCGTCTCCTACGACCCCAACATCCGTCCCGCGCTGATGGGCACGCCCGCCGACGTGCTGCCGCGGGTGATGGAGATGATCGCGCAGTCCGACGTGGTCAAGGCCAGCGACGAGGACATCGCCTGGCTGCACCCCGACGAGCCCGTCGAGGACGTGATGCGCCGCTGGATCGCGGCCGGCCCGGCGATGGTGGTGCTCACCCGCGGGCCCTGGGGCGCGTACGCGCTGCTCGCCGGCAACCGGGACATGCTGCACGTCGACCAGCTGACCGTCGAGGTGGGCGACACCGTCGGCGCGGGCGACTCCTTCATGGCCGGGCTGGTATCCGGGCTGCTCGACGCCGGCTACCTGGGCTCGCGGTACGCCGCCCGACGGCTGCGGGCCGCGCAGTGGAGCGATGTGCAGCCTGCGCTGCACCGCGCCGTTATCACCTCCGCGCTGACCGTGAGCCGGGCGGGCGCGTACGCACCGTCGATGGACGAGGTGCTCGCGGTGCGCGCGCAGGACCCGACGCTGCGCTGACGGGCGAGGAGCGGACCGGGCCGGGGGTGCGTGGTCGGCCGCACCAGCGATGCGCGCAACGCATCGCTCGATAGTCACTGGTCAGCGGTTGTTCATCGGGAGAAGGTGATGCGGCAGGCGCATCACCTTTCAGCGCGACACGTCCCCACCCGACCGGGTCACGGACCCTACGGTTTCGCAGCGGTCTGCCAGCGAATCCGCAGCTACCCGGATCATCATCGGTTCCAGCGCGGTCGCGGTGACCGCACCGACCGAAGCGAGAACCCATGACCGAACCCACCGATCCGCAGCCGACGCCCACCGCGCCGATCCCGCCCGCGCCGGCGACCGCCCCCGCAGC
>NZ_JAIULG010000090.1 GCF_020169415.1 Tsukamurella sp. M9C | reverse complement strand
CCCCACATCTCCCCACGGCCCGCCCGCGGGTGATTTCTCATGCCTCATGAGTCCCAGCAGTCGCGCAGATCGCGCGCGATCTCGCGGGTGTGATGAAGTCCGCCACGCCGGGGCGCGCCGCGTCCCCCACTTCTTGCCACGCGACTGACCTGCGCTGTTTCTGAGAATCCGCCGCGAAACGCGCTGCGATGTGGTTGAAAGTGGTGAATGGTGGGGTAATGTGGGGCGCACTGGAGAAAGACGCGCTAGTCTGAAGTCTCGATCCAGTGACAACCCCTCGGGGTAGGCGGGAGGTGGCCGTGATGTTCACGGGTACCTACACGCCGAAGCTCGATGACAAGGGACGGCTCACCCTCCCCGCGAAGTACCGCGAGGAACTGGCGGGTGGGCTGACGATCACGAAAGGACAGGATCGAAGCCTCACGGTGTACCCGAAGGCGGAGTTCGAGCGCATCGCCGAGAAGGCGGATGCCATCGAATGGACCGACCCCGCGGGACGCGCCTTCTACCGCAACTTCTTCGCCAGCTCGGACGATCAGCGTCCCGACTCCCAGGGTCGGATCTCGCTCTCGGCCGATCACCGTCGCTACGCAGGCCTGACCAAGGAATGCGTCGTCGTCGGATCGCGGAGGTTCCTGGAGATCTGGGACGCGGAGGCGTGGGAGCACTACCAGGCACAGCACGAAGACGACTACGCACAGCCGCAGTCCGAATCGCTCAAGGCGATCTTCTGACAACCGCGCACTCGCGCGGCCCGGTCGAGGTGGACCGAGGCCTGCGCCCGAACCGGCCCTGACGTACTTCCCCAACGCCAGGTACGGGTCGGGCGGGGACCCCGCTCCATCCGCCAGAAACCATCGAACGCCATCGTGTGCCCTGGAGGAGTCATGTCCGACGAGTTCTTCGGTCACGTGCCGGTCCTCGCGACCCGCGTGCGTGAGCTCCTCGCCCCGGCGCTGCAGCACGACGGTGCCGTCTACGTCGACGCGACCCTCGGCGCCGGCGGTCACTCGGAGCTCATCCTCGAATCCTTCCCGCACGCCCGCGTCGTCGGCCTCGACCGCGACACCGACGCGCACGCCATCGCCGGCGAGCGACTGGCCCGGTTCGGCGATCGCTTCAACCCCGTCCACACCCGCTACGACGGGATGGCGGACGCCCTCGACGACCTGGGGCTCTCGCGGGCCGCGGGCGGCCCCGGCGTCGACGCGATCCTGTTCGACCTCGGCGTCTCGTCCATGCAGCTCGACCGGGCCGAGCGGGGCTTCGCCTACTCCGTCGACGCGCCCCTGGACATGCGGATGAACGTCGAGGACCCGCTCACCGCGGCCGACGTCCTCAACACCTACTCCCACGGCGACCTCGCGCGGATCCTGCAGCGCTACGGTGACGAGCGGTTCGCGGGCAAGATCGCCTCCGCCGTGCTCAAGGAGCGCGAGAAGGAGCCCTTCACCACCAGCGGCCGCCTCGTCGAACTGCTCTACGCCACGATCCCCGCGCCCGCGCGTCGCACCGGCGGGCATCCCGCCAAGCGCACCTTCCAGGCGCTGCGGATCGAGGTGAACGCCGAGCTCGCGTCCCTGGAGGCCGCGGTGCCGCAGGGTCTCGACGCGCTCGCCGCGGAGGGTCGCATCGTCTTCCTCAGCTATCAGTCGCTCGAGGACCGCATCGTCAAGACCGCGCTGGCCGAACGCACCCGGTCCACCAGTCCGGCGGGGCTGCCCGTCGAGTTGCCCGGCACCGGCGCGACCTTCGAACTGCTCACCCGCGGCGCCGAGCGCGCCACCGACGACGAGATCGCCGAGAACCAGCGGGCGGCGCCCGTGCGCATGCGCGCGGCCCGCCGCCTCGACACCCCCACCGACCGGACCCGCAGCACGAGGAGCGCGCGATGACCGCACCGAACGCGACCCAGGCACCGTCGACTCCGGACACCCGGACCCGGCGGGCGCCCGCGCGGCGCGACGACCGCGACACCTCGCGGCCCCGGTCGAGTTCGGCGCAGCGCGCGCTGGACCGGCGGCAGAAGCGCATCGAGCAGCAGCGGGCGGTCCTCGACGCGGGCGGCTCCCTGCGGGAGACGCCCGCCGAGCGCGCCCTGCGCCGGCACCGCGACGGCGCGGCCTCCGCGGGCCTGCTGGCCCGCCTGCCCCGGCCGGCCGGCGTGGTGCGCCGGGTGCCGTTCGTGCTGGCCTTGATCGCGCTTGTCTGCGCCGGACTGGGCCTGACGCTGTGGCTCTCGACCGGTAGCGCCGAGAACTCCTACGACCTCCGCAAGCGCGAGGCCGTGAACAACTCGCTGGCCGAGAAGAAGGCGGCCCTCGAGCGCGACGTGAAGTCGGGGGAGAGCGCCCCGGGCCTCGCCGAGCGCGCCACCGCGCTCGGCATGGTCCCCGCGGGGACCGTCCCGGTCCTGGTGGGCAAGGAGGGCGGCAAGGTCGTCGTGGTCGGCAAGCCCGCGCCCGCCACCGGCGCGGCCAAGCCCGCGCTCAACCCGCCCGCGCAGCGCACCGGCGACCCGAGCGGCGCCACGTCCGACGGTTCCGGCACGCCGGTCGCCGGGAATCCCGGGCCTGCCCCGGCGGGCGGGGAACAATTGGTCACCATGAACCCCGGCAGCCCGACCGTCGTGAACGCGCCGACGCCCGCACCGTCGGCGGCCACCCAGACACCCGCCCAGACTCCGGCGCAGACCCCCGCCCCTAGCCCGGCCGCGCAGGCGCCGGCCCAGGGGACGGCCCGGTGACGCGCGCCCAGCGCCAGCCGACGAAGACGCGGCCCGCCGCGCGCTCCGGGGCGCAGCGCGGCGCGGCCCCCAAGGCGGGCCACCAGTCCGCTCGCGCCCGCGTCAAGGGCGGTCGCGCCCCCGAGGTATCCACCGCCTTCACCGGTCGCGTCCGCATCGGCGGCTGGGTGATCGTCGCCGTCTTCACCGTCATCGCGGTGTGGCTGGGCGTCGTCCAGTTCGTGCAGGCGCCGGGCCTGTCCGCGAAGGCCGAGAGCCAGCGCCAGGTCAAGGAGGTGCTGCCGGCCGTCCGCGGGTCGATCACCGACCGCGCGGGGCAGCCGATCGCCTTCACCATGGAGGCCAAGTCGCTGACCCTGCAGCCCGTCGCCGTGCGCAAGCAGATCCAGGAGAAGTACGACAAGGACGTCGAGCTGGTCAAGGAGGGCGGCGACGCCGCGAAGGGCGTCACGCCCGTCGGCGTCGACGACCGGCTGCAGCAGATCGCCAAGAAGATCGTCTCCGTCCTCGGCGACGCGGTGAACGAGCAGAAGCTGCTCGAGCAGATGCGCGGCAACGACACCTTCGTCTACCTGGCCCGCGGCGTCGACCCGGCCAAGGCCTCGGCGATCACCGACGAGTACTCCGAGGTCGGCGCCGAGCGGCAGTCGATCCGCAACTACCCCGGCGGCTCGCTGGCCGCGAACATCGTGGGCACCACCGGTTTCGAGGGGCAGGGCCTGATCGGCCTCGAGTCCTCGCTGGATTCGATCCTCGCCGGCACGGACGGCTCGCGCACCTACGACCGCGGTTCCGACGGCGCCATCATCCCCGGCAGCACCCGCGACATCCACCCCGCCGCCAACGGCGCCCGCGTCGTGCTCACGCTCGACAACGACGTGCAGTTCTTCGTCCAGCAGGCCGTCGCGCAGGCGAAGGCGAAGTCCGGCGCGAAGAGCGTGCAGGCCGTCGTGCTCGACTCCAAGACCGGCCAGGTGCTGGCGATGGGCGTCGACAACACGTTCAACCCGTCGCACGGCATGAACAATCAGCCCGATTCGGCACGCACCGGCAATCTCGCGGTGACCACGCCCTTCGAGCCGGGCTCGGTGAACAAGCTGATCACCGCGGTGGCCGCGATCGACGGCGGCAAGACCAAGCCCGACGAGGTGCTGCAGGTCCCGGGGCAGATCCGGATGGCCGGCGTCACCGTCAAGGACGCGTGGGCGCACGGCACCGAGCCGTACACCACGACCGGCGTCTTCGGTAAGTCCTCGAACGTGGGCACGCTGATGCTCGCGCAGCGCGTCGGCGAGAACGCCTTCGCCGACTACGTCGACCGCTTCGGACTCGGCCGCTCCACCGGCGTCGGCCTGCCCGGCGAGTCCGGCGGCGCCGTGCCCGCGCGCAACCAGTGGTCGGGCGGCACCTTCGCCAACCTGCCGATCGGCCAGGGACTGTCGATGACGGTGCTGCAGATGGCCGGCATGTACCAGGCCCTCGCCAACGACGGGGTCCGGATCCCGCCGCGCATCATCAAGGAGGTCGACGGTGCCGCGAACCCCGCGTCCGGCGCCGAGCCGGTCCGCGTGATGAGCTCCGAGACCGCCCGCACCGTGCTCGACATGTTCCGCGCCGCGCTGCAGCGCGACCCGATGGGCTACCAGCAGGGCACCGGCGCGCCGGGCTCGGTCGAGGGCTACCAGATCAGCGGCAAGACCGGCACCGCGCAGCAGGTCGACCCGGTGACCAAGGCGTACTCCAACTCGCTGTACAACATCACCTTCGCGGGCGTCGCGCCCACGAACGACCCGCGCTTCGTCATCGGCCTGATGATGGACGCGCCCACCCGGAGCTCTGACGGCACCGGCGGCCAGTCCGCGGCGCCGCTGTTCCACGACATCGCCTCGTTCCTGCTGCAGAAGTACGGCGTCCCGCTCTCGCCGCCGTCGAAGCCGCTGACGCTGGTGGCCGGTAAGTAGTTAACCGGCGGGTAGGATCTACCGGTGCCCGAATCGACTCTCACCCGCCCCGCCC
>NZ_JAIULG010000008.1 GCF_020169415.1 Tsukamurella sp. M9C | reverse complement strand
CTCGGGGTCCCAGGCCAGCGCGTGGGCGGGCGGGGTCGGCGGCATCGCGTCGATCGGGAGGGGCTCGGCGTAGCGCTCGTCGCCCTCGTCGCGCTGCGCGAGGGTCACGGCCGCCTGCACGTAGACGCGGTCACCCTGGACGGCCTCGACGTTCACGAACGAGGTGGTGCGGCCGCGCTTGCGCACGTCGGTCCGCAGCTCGACGTGCCCCGGGTCGGGCGCGCCGAGGTACTCGGCGGAGATCACCACGGGCGTGACCTCGGGGTCTCCCCCGTCGTCGAGGTAGGCGGCCTGCGCCGCCGAGGCGATGACGGCGAGCAGCGCCCCGCCGTGCACCTTGTTGCCCACCGACCAGGTGGGATCGATGTCGGCGGTGTACCCGCCGGGGGCCTTCGCGACGGAGACGAGGTCCGCGAACAAAGCCATCTGTGCGCTCTCCTTACCGGGGTACCCGTGCGGGTACCCGACGTCAGGCTGCCGGATCGGCGCGCAGGTGCTCCCGCGCGAATTCCAGCGCCTCCGTGAGCATCGCACGGCGCTCCTCGGGGGTCTTCGCCGAGCCCGTCGCGATCTCGAGGATCACGTGCCCGTCGAAGCCGGACGCGGCGAGCCGGCGGCACACCTCGGCGGCCGGCTGGGTGCCGTGACCGGGCACGAGGTGCTCGTCGACGGCCGCGCCGAGGCCGTCGGTGAGGTGCAGGTGCCGCAGCCCGTCGCCCATCCGGTCCATCAGCTCGAGGGCGTCGACGCCCGCGGTGGCGGTGTGCGAGAGGTCCAGGGTGTAGTTCGCGTAGCCGACGTCCGTCGGGTCGATCGACGGGGCGAAGGCCGAGACCGCGGTGCCGGGGTGACCGCGGCGCTTGAGGCGCTCGACGGATTCGCCGCGGCGCCCGAAGAAGGCGTCGAGCCGCATCGGGAACATGTTCTCCACCGCGACGGCCACGTCGCTGTCGTCCTCGAGCTCGCTGACGAGGTCGACGAAGTTCTCGGCGTAGCGCCGCTGCCACCGGAACGGCGGATGCACGACGACGGTGCTCGCACCCAGGTCCTCCGCGGCCGTCACCGCGCGGCCGAGCTTCGCCATCGGATCGGGGCCCCACACGCGCTGGCTGATGAGCAGGCAGGGCGCGTGGACCGACAGCACGGGCACGTCGTAACGCATGGACAGCCCGGCGACGTTGGCGATGTCCTGGCTGGCGCCCTCGTGCCACACCATGAGCTCGACACCGTCGTAGCCCGTCTCGGCGGCGTACCGGAAGGCGTCCTCGAGCTTCTCGGGATAGACCGAGGCCGTCGACAGTCCGACCGGTATCCCGCTCACGTCGCCGAGCGTACTCAGTTGGAGCCGAGCGCCATCAGCAGCGGGCCGAAGGTGATCACCAGGCCCACGAACAGGGCGAGCCCCAGGGTGAGGTAATCGGTGGTCTTGCGCAGGTAGTGCGTGAAGGTCACGATGCCGATGATCACGATGAACGCGAGCACGACGGTCAGCGCGATGGTGGGCCAGCCGCCGCCCCAGTTCCACAGCTTGAAGAAGCCATAGAACAGGCCGGCGCCGGCCGCGAGGCCGAGCACCACCTCGGCGGCGAGC
Source organism: Tsukamurella sp. M9C (assembly GCF_020169415.1). Classification (GTDB taxonomy): domain Bacteria; phylum Actinomycetota; class Actinomycetes; order Mycobacteriales; family Mycobacteriaceae; genus Tsukamurella. Next base: position 105,583 of record NZ_JAIULG010000008.1, on the reverse strand, counting down.
GCGGCCCAACCGCGGCCCTTGCCCGTCGCGGCGTCCTTCTCGTCGGCGTCCGCGTCCTCGTCGCCCGGCTTCGCGAGGAAGTCCGGGGTCTCCTCGGCGCGCGCGTCGTCGATCTGCTGAGCGCTGAGCGCCGCGGTGTCGGGCGCGACGGGCGCATCCAGGTCCACGTCCGGGGTCGGCACGGCGACGGGCTTCACGTCGACGGTGTCGTCGGCCTCGACCTCGGCGAACCGGGACTGGCGCTCGCGGACCTGCGCGGTGTTGAAGTCGGCGGTCGCCATGATCGGGGCCTCGGCCTGATCCCAGCGCGACCACGCGTAGTCGCGGCCGTCCTCCGCCCGGGGGGCGTCGGCCTGCGGGGCGTCGGCCGGCGCGGCATCGGCAGCCGGCGCACCGTCGGCCAGCGCGGCAGCGGGTTCCGCGGCCTGCTCGGCCACAGGCTCGGCGGCGGGCTCCTGCACGGGCTCCTGCGGCGCCTCGGCCGCCCGGGAGCCACGGCCCCAGCGGAGCAGCCCACCGCGCCGGCCCTCGGGCTGCGCAGGCGTCTCGTCCACCGCCGGCGCCTCGGGCTCCTGCGGCGCGCTCTCCTGCGGTGCAGGAGTTTCGACGGGGCCGGGGGCAGCCACGGCGGCGGCGAGGAAGGAGGAGGTGATCGGCTCATCGTCGTCCTGGTCGGCCTGCTCCGCCGGGGCGGCCGGCTCGGGCGCGGCGGGCTCGGGCTCGACGACCTCGGGGGTCACGACCTCGGGCTCGTACGCGGCCTGCTGCGCAGGAGCGGCCGGTGCGGGCTGAACCGCCTGCGCGGCGGGTGCCTCGGGCACGGCCGACACCTCGGGCTGCTCGGCCGGCGCCTCGGTGCCCGGGGCGGGCTGGTCGTCGCGGATGACGGGGATCTCACCGGTCAGCTCGGCGACGGTGATCGAGTTCTCGCCGCCGCGGTGGCGTCGGCGGCGTCCGCCCGCGGGTGCGGGTGGAGTGCCGCCCTCCCTGGCGAGCAGCTCCGCCAGCGAAATCCTTCGCTCCTCGCTCATGCACGTCACCGTCCTGTGGCTCGTCGGCCTCGTGGGCCCCGCGCGTGCCGGAAAGTTCACACCCGCCACTCACGCCCTGTGTGGTCTCAGAAGATTCTACTTGTACACCGTCGCGCAACCGTGGCGGCACACGCGGCGGTCCGTTATGTTACTTCGCGCCTTTAATGGGCTTTACCGCTGCTCTCCGGGGTGAAGCCCGCCTGGGTGTCCAGATAGCGCAGGATCACGCCCTCGCGCAGCGCCCACGGGCAGATGTCGAGCTCCTCGACCTTCATCGCCCGCATCGCGGCCTCGGCGACCAGCGCGCCGGCCACGATCTGGCCCGCGCGGTCGGAGCTCAGCCCGTCCAGCTCGCGGCGGTCGGACTCCGTCATCCGGCTGATGAAGGCGATCAGCTGGCTCAGCCCGCGCGCCGTGAGCGTGCGCTTGACGCGCGGCCCGGCGGAGGAGGGCGCCGCACCCGTCAGGCGGGCGAGGGTGCGCATCGTCTTCGACGTGCCCGCCACCAGGTCGGGCGTGCCGACGGCCTGCAGTCGCGCGGCGGCGGGGGCGATCTCGGCGTCGAGCCAGTCGCGGAGCATGGCGACGCGGCGACGCCCGGGCGGATCGTCGGGCAGCCACTCGCGGGTGATCCTGCCCGCGCCCAGCGGCAGCGAGAGCGCGACGTCCGGCTCCTCGTCGACGCCGTTGCTCATCTCGAGCGAGCCGCCGCCGATGTCGATGTTGAGCACGCGACCCACGCTCCAGCCGTACCAGCGGCGCACCGCCAGCGCGGTGAGGCGGGACTCGTCGGCGCCGGAGAGCACCTCGACGTCGACGCCCGTGGCCTGCTTGACGTGCGCGAGGACGGTGTCGGTGTTGCTGGCGTCGCGGACCGCGGAGGTCGCGAAGGCCATCACCTCGGAGCAGCCGGAGCTGCGCGCGATCTTCGTGAACTCCTCGACGGATGCGACGAGCGCATCCTCGCCGGCCTGGCTGAGCCGGCCGCTCGGCTCGATCTTCTCGGCGAGCCGCAACGTGGCCTTGGTCGAGCTCATCGGCGTCGGGTGCGCGCCCCAGTGGGCGTCGACCACGAGCAGGTGCACCGTATTGGACCCGATGTCGAGGACTCCCAATCTCACCCCGTCAATCTAGACCCGACTACGGTGGCCCCTGTGACCGACCTTCCGATGCCCGGCCTGCGGCGTCCCGTCCCGGAAGTCCCCCTGGACTTCCCGCGCGAGTGGCTGGAGTTCACCGACCCCGCGGACCCGAGCCATCTGATCGCGGCGGATCTGACCTGGCTGCTCTCCCACTGGACGTGCGTCTTCGGCACCGAGTCGTGCCACGGGATCGAGCCGGGCCGGGACACGGACGGCTGCTGCAGCCACGGGGCCTTCCTCTCCGACAACGACGACAAGAAGCGCCTGAAGAAGGCCGTCGCGAAGCTGACGGACGACGACTGGCAGTTCCGCAGCAAGGGATTGGGCAAGAAGGGCTACCTCGAGGAGGACGACCTCGACGACGAGCCCGCGCTGCGCACGCGCCGGTACGAGGGCGCGTGCATCTTCCTCAACCGGCCGGGCTTCCCCGGCGGCGAAGGCTGCGCCCTGCACGCGATGGCCCTGCGGACCGGGGTGGAGCCGCTCACCGTCAAGCCCGACGTCTGCTGGCAGCTGCCGGTCCGGCGCACCCAGGAGTGGGTCGAGCGGCCCGACGGCGAGCAGATCCTGCGCACGACGATCGGCGAGTACGACCGACGGGGTTGGGGCGCAGGCGGACTCGACCTGCAGTGGTACTGCTCCGGCTCCCCCGAGGCGCACGTCGGCGCGCAGCAGGTGTGGCAGAGCTACGCCCCCGAACTGACCGAGCTACTGGGCGAGGAGGCGTACGCCGCGCTGGCCCGCGAGTGCGAGGCGCGCCAGGGCAAGCTGGTCGCCGTGCACCCCGCCACCGCCGCGGCGACGGAGCGGCAGAACTTCGACATGAAGTACGTGGAGCTCTAGGCGATCTCGTCCAGGCCGTGCAGGTTCTTGGCGGTCGGGCTGGTGTCGACGGTGCCGGGGTCCGGATAGGTGCCCAGCACCCGGTCGGAGGTGCCCGCGGTGGTGACCGAGAACCAGTAGTGCTCGTTCTTGAAGTGGTGCAGACGGTGACTGCGCCAGACCGCCTTGTAGGCGCGGCCGCGCGGCTTGTAGTCGGTGTGGACGAGGTAGTGGGTCCACTCGTAGCCGAGCAGGAAGACCGCCTCGACCAGCATGAAGGTGAGCGTCGCGTGCACCGGGGCGCCGATCAGGGCGCCCACGCCGAGCGGCGCGGCGACACCCAGGCCGACGATCACCCAGGGCAGCGCGCGGGTGGGGATGAACACGAGATCCACGTCGCGGGGCGCGGCGTGGTGCCGGCGATGGTCGCGCGCGAGCAGCGTGTCCACCGTGATCGGCCCGACGGTGCGCGGCCGCCAGTGCAGCACGAAGACGTGGATCACCCACTCCAGGAACGGGAACAGGGCCGCGAAGACGAGCGGCGCCCACAGGTCGGCGAGCCCTCCCCCGCCGACGGCGATGCGCGCTGCGACGGTGCCGGCCAGGAAGGCCAGGATCATCCACGGCGTGGGATGGCGCAGGAACTCGCGGCCGGCGTCGCCGAGTGAGAATCCGCGGCGGGCCGCGCGATCGGTCGTGGTCATGACTGCTCCATCCGGTCGAGGAATCCACCGAGCACGCCAGTGGCGCCGCCGAGGACGGCCAGCGCGGCCGTGCGGGCGGCGGTGGCGTCGCCGTCGAGGACGGCGGCGGTGAGCGCGCGGTAAAGATCCGCGGGCTCCGCGGCCGCGACGGCGTCGGCGAGCACGCCGAGCAGCGGCTCGTAGACGCGCCGCATGCCGTTGAAGATGAGGGTCATCGCGATCGAGTCGGCACCCCGCACGAGGTGCTCCCAATAGGCGAGGGCTGCGGCCTGCTGCTCCGCGCCGGAGCCGGCGCCCTCGATCGCGGCGAGCGCCGCGGTCAGCGGGCCGGCAAGCGCGTCGGCCGAGCGGGCGGCCGCCTTCTCGGCGATCCACGGCCCGAGGTACTCGCGGACCTCGAGGACGCTGCGGACCACGGACGGGTCGACGACGGCACCGTCGGGCGCGGCGACGAGCAGGTGCGGCAGCAGGTCCAGCCCGCCCGTGCGGGTGATGTCGTTGACGACGGCACCGTCGCCCTGCCGGACCTCGACGTGGCCCGACGTGGCGAGGCGGGCGATGGCCTCGCGGACGACGGGGCGAGAGACGCCGAGGACCTCCGCGAGCTTGCGCTCGCTGGGCAGCCGCGAGCCGACCGGCGCGGCACCACTGACCAGCTGGTTCAGCAGCTGCTCGTGCACCTCGTCGGCGGCGGACCGCTTCGTGACCGGGCTCAGTTCCATGCCGGAACCGTAGCGCCACCCGGTCCGGTGGTCAAGTGGTATTACCAGTGAATCGAAGGACCGTCGCGGAACGCGACGGTGATGCCGGGGCTAGGGCTCGAGCTTGTAGCCGAGGCCCCGGACGGTGACCAGGTGCTTCGGGTTGGCCGGGTCCGCCTCGATCTTGCTGCGCAGGCGCTTGACGTGCACGTCGAGCGTCTTGGTGTCGCCCACGTAGTCCGCGCCCCAGACGCGGTCGATGAGCTGCCCGCGAGTGAGCACGCGGCCGCTGTTGCGCAGCAGGTACTCGAGCAGGTCGAACTCCTTGAGCGGCAGGGTCACCGCGTCTCCCCCGACGGTCACGACGTGCCGCTCGACGTCCATCCGGACGGGACCGCCCTCGAGCACCCCGTCGTCGAGGCCGTCCGCGGCGGCGGTGTCGGCGCCGCGGCGCAGCACCGCGCGGATGCGGGCGATGAGCTCCCGTGCGGAGTAGGGCTTGGTGACGTAGTCGTCGGCGCCCAGCTCCAGGCCCACGACCTTGTCGATCTCGCTGTCGCGCGCGGTCACCATGATGACCGGCACGGACGAGCGGGCGCGCAGCTGCTTGCACACGTCGGTGCCGCTCATGCCGGGCAGCATCAGGTCGAGCAGGACGATGTCGGCGCCCGCGGAGTCGAAGTGCCGCAGTGCCTCGACCCCGTCGCCCACGACGGTGGTCTCGAACCCCTCCTTGCGGAGCAGGAACGCGAGAGGGTCGGCCAGCGATTCCTCGTCCTCGACGATCAGTACGTGTGTCACCGCAGTACATCCTCACTGTGGTCATCGCGCTCTGCAGGGTCCGGCCCGGACTCGACCGACGCCGGCAGCACCAGCGTGAAGGTCGAACCCATGCCCGGTTTGCTCCAGAGCCTAATGGTGCCGCCGTGGTTCGCGGCGACGTGTTTGACGATCGCGAGACCGAGTCCGGTCCCGCCCGTCATCCGGGACCGCGCCTTGTCGACGCGGAAGAAGCGCTCGAAGACGCGCTCCTGGTCTTCGGGGGCGATGCCGATGCCCCGGTCGGTGACCGCGATCTCGACCGACGCGGCACCGTCGGGCCCGGCGGCGGGCCGCAGGCGGCGGCTGATCGAGACCTGGGTGTTCTGCGGCGAGTAGGCGATCGCGTTGGAGATGAGGTTCGACAGCGCCGTCAGCAGCAGGGTGTCGTCGCCGCGGATCTCCAGGCCGGAGGGCTCGTCGACGATGAGCGAGATGTTGTTGGCCTCCGCGGAGACCTGGGCGCGGGCCACGGCCTCACCGACCACGTCGTCGACCTCCACGCTGCCGAGGTCGGGCAACTTCTCCGCGCCCTGCAGGCGGGAGAGCGCGATCAGCTCGTTGACCATGTTGCCCATGCGGGTGGACTCGACGAGCACGCGGGAGCCGAAGTGCCGCACCGCCTCCGGGTCGTCGTCGGATTCGAGCAGCGCCTCGGCGAGCAGGCCGATCGCGCCGACGGGGGTCTTGAGCTCGTGCGAGACGTTCGCCACGAAGTCGCGGCGGGTTGCCTCCATGCGCTGGTTCTCGGTGTCGTCGTCGGCGTAGACGACGGCGTACCGCTCGTCGGGTTCGGTCCCGACGATGAGGTCCACCCGGCAGCGCACCGCGATGCTCGCCCGGTCGGACCGGCGGGACACCGTCAGTTCGACGGTGCGCGGCGCCCCCGTCTCGAGCACCAGGGAGGCGGCCTGCCACACGCGATCGTCGAGGAGCTGCTCGCGGACGAGGGAGAACTCCTCGGCGCGCGGATTGCAGGCGATGACGTCGCGGAAGCGATCGACGACCAGCAGGCCGGTGGGCGACTCGCGGAGCACCGCGCGCTGCAACTCCGCGACCGTCATGCGGGTCGGACCGACGGGTTCGGCGGTGACCACCCGCTGCCGGACGCGCCGCGCGAGCCATCCGATGAGGGCGCCCGCCAGGGCGGACACCACACAGAGGGCCACAGTCACGCGGTCAGTGTACCCAGGTTCTCCGGCGATTCTTCACATCGGGAACGACTGGTGAACAACGGGTTACCGGTCGGCGGCCACCTCGACAACGGAGGCGTACTCGGGGTGCTTCGTCACGTAGTTCGCGACGTAGGAGCACACCGCGCGGGCCCTCTTGGCCGAGGCGACGACGTCGTCGAGCGCAGCTTTGGTGAGCACCGCCGCATAGCCGTTGCCGCCGTACTCGGCGTCGACCACGGTGTGGGTGAGCAGGCGCACGTCCACCTCGTCCACGTAGTCGAGGTAGCCCGCCTGCTCGCCGTCGACGGTGAGCACGTAGCGCTCCTGTTCCGGGGAATGGGTCACAGTCACGTCAGCCATGTGATCCAACCTATCCCCTTCGCGGCCCCGGAGCCTGAGGAGAAACTTAGGGGGCGGTACCGATTCGCTCGGTACCGCCCCCGTCGTCGATCGTGGGACTACTTGGCGCCCTGGTTGGCGACCGCGGCGGCGCCCGCGGCGGCGGCCTCGGGGTCCAGGTAGGTGCCGCCCGGGTTGGCGACGGAGCCGTCCTCGTTGAACGAGTAGGTCAGCGGGATGCCGGTGGGGATGTTCAGCGCCGCGATATCGGCGTCGGAGATCCCGTCGAGGTGCTTGACCAGCGCGCGCAGCGAGTTGCCGTGCGCGGCCACGAGCACCGTCTTCCCCTCGGCGACCTGCGGCTCGATGACGGCCTGGTAGTAGGGGATGAAGCGCTTGACCACGTCGAGCAGGCACTCGGTGAGCGGCACCTGCGGCAGGTGCGCGTACCGCGGGTCGGCGGTCTGGCTGTACTGGTCGTCCGCGTCGATCGCGGGCGGCGGGGTGTCGTAGCTGCGGCGCCACAGCATGAACTGCTCGTCGCCGTACTTGTCCTTGGTCTCGGCCTTGTTCAGGCCCTGCAGCGCGCCGTAGTGCCGCTCGTTGAGGCGCCAGTCGCGGACCACGGGGATCCAGTGCCGGTCGGCCGCGTTCAGCGCGATGTTCGCGGTGGTGATCGCGCGACGCAGCAGCGAGGTGTAGAGGATGTCGGGCAGCAGGCCGGCCTCCTTGAGCAGCTCGCCGCCGCGGGCGGCCTCGCCGCGCCCCTTCTCGGTCAGCGCCACGTCGACCCAGCCGGTGAACTGGTTGGACGCGTTCCACTCGCTCTCGCCGTGACGGAGCAGGATCAGGGTGCCGTAGGTCATGCGCCGTAGTTTAACGCCCGCCGGATCGGCCCACGCAGGTCCGCGAGGCTCTCGGCCTCGGCCTTCGCGGGCCCCAGCGACCGGGCGCCGTACAGCCGGTCGAAGAGCAGGCCCTCGAGCAGGCTGACCAAGTCGGCCGCCGCCCGGTCGGGGTCGACGGTGCCGAGCGCCGCGAACAGGCCCGTCGCGAGCGGCACCGAGAACAGGCAGGTGGCGAGGTCCGCCTCGAGCCCCTCGGCCTGCGCGTCCGGTGCCAGCGCGTAGCGGGCGAGCGAATCGCGCCGACGGTCCGTGAGCAGGTGGTGCAGCTGGCGCGCCGTCACGTCCGCCGCGGTGTCCCGGTCGACGGTGCGCGGCACGTCGGCGTCGAAGGCCGCCCGCGACCGCTGCCGGAGATGCTCGATCGCGGTGCGCAGCAGATCGGAGCGGGTGCGGCAGTAGTACGACGTCGATCCCTTCGGCAGCCCCAGCCGCTTGTCGACGGCGCCGTGCGTCACCGCCCGGTTGCCGCCCTCTGCCGCGAGGTCCAGCGCCGCCTCACCGATCGCGGTCCGCCGCTCGTCCACGGTTGCCCTCCATCCACTCGATCCTCTATAACAATAGAGCACTCTACTTTTATAGAGGGAGACGACATGGACGACCTGATCGGCACCGTCGACGACACCGCGCGCTGGGTCGCGCACCACCGGGCCATCGAATCGGCGCGCCCCGACGCGCTGTTCCACGACCCGTTCGCCGCGCGGCTCGCGGGCGCCGAGGGCGCGGCGATCGCGGAGGGCGCCGCCCCGGCCGCGGGCGGCGGCGACGGCTGGTACCTCACCGCCCGGACGGTGCTGGTCGACGAGGCGGTGGCCGCGTCGATCGCCGACGGCTGCGACACCGTCGTCAACCTGGGCGCGGGCCTCGACGCACGGCCGTACCGCCTCGACCTGCCCGCCGACCTCGAGTGGCTCGAGGTCGACCTCCCCGCGATCCTCGACCACAAGGCCGCGATCCTCGCGGCGGAGATGCCGCGATGCCGGCTGCGCCGGGTGCCGCTGGACCTGGCCTGCGACGGCCTCGCGGACCTCCTGGCCGGGCTCGCCGGCCGTCGGATCCTGGTCCTGTCCGAGGGGCTGGTCATGTACCTCTCCCCCGACGATGCCGACACCCTCGCCGACGCCCTGCTCGCCGCACCCGTGGACCACTGGTGCCTCGATCTCGGCTCTGCGGGTGTGGGATCGGTGATGGCGGAAAGGAACCGGGGCATCCTGCGGCACGCGCCGTGGCGCTTCCTCCCCGCGGACGGAGTCGCTCACTTCGAGGACCGAGGCTGGGCGGCCGACCGGATCGACTCGTTGTTCGTCGCCGCGGTGGAGCTAGGACGCCTGGACTCGCCGGAGGCGCACCGTCTGGCCGCGGGACCGCAACCGGACCCGCGCGCCCCTGGCGACGCACCATGGAGCGGCGTCGTGACGCTCTCCCCGGCTCGCTAGCGCGCGGTGTGCTTCTCCGCCCGCATTCGCTCGACCATGTGCGGGTAGTGCAGCTCGAACGCGGGGCGCTCGGAGCGGATGCGCGGCAGCTCGGTGAAGTTGTGCCGCGGCGGCGGGCAGCTGGTGGCCCACTCGAGGCTGTTGCCGAAGCCCCACGGGTCGTCGACCGTGACGACCTCGCCGTAGCGGTAGCTCGTGAAGACGTTCCACACGAAGGGCAGGACCGAGGCGCCCAGGATGAACGCGCCGACCGTCGAGATCTGGTTCAGCGTGGTGAAGCCGTCCGTGTCGAGGTAGTCGGCGTAGCGGCGCGGCATGCCCTCGGCGCCCAGCCAGTGCTGGACCAGGAAGGTGGTGTGGAAGCCGATGAAGGTGAGCCAGAAGTGCCAGCGGGCCAGTCGCTCGTTCAGCAGGCGTCCGGTGGCCTTGGGGAACCAGAAGTAGATGCCCGCGAACGCCGCGAAGACGATGGTGCCGAACAGCGTGTAGTGGAAGTGGGCGACCACGAAGTAGGTGTCTGAGACGTGGAAGTCGAGCGGCGGGGAGGCGAGGAGCACGCCGGTGAGGCCGCCGAAGAGGAAGGTCACGAGGAAGCCGATCGAGAACAGCATCGGCGACTCGAAGGTCATGTTCCCCTTCCACATCGTGCCGATCCAGTTGAAGAACTTCACGCCCGTCGGCACCGCGATCAGGAACGTCATGAAGCTGAAGAAGGGCAGCAATACCGCGCCGGTGGCGTACATGTGGTGCGCCCACACCGCCATCGAGATCGCCGCGATCGCGAGTGTCGCCATCACGAGGCCGCTGTAGCCGAAGATCGGCTTGCGGGTGAACACCGGGAAGATCTCGGAGACGATGCCGAAGAACGGCAGGGCCAGCACGTACACCTCCGGGTGACCGAAGAACCAGAACAGGTGCTGCCACAGGACCGCTCCGCCGTTCGCGGGGTCGAAGAGGTGGGCACCGAACTGCCGGTCCACCTCCAGCCCGACCAGTGCGGACGCCAACAACGGGAAGACCATCAGCGCGAGCACGCTCACCACGAACATGTTCCACGTGAAGATCGGCATCCGGAACATCGTCATCCCGGGCGCCCGCAGACAGAGGACTGTCGTGACCATGTTCACCGACGCGAGGATCGTCCCGAGCCCACCGACCGTGAGCCCCATCAACCACAGGTCGCCGCCGACGCCCGGGCTGTGCGCGGCATCGGAGAGCGGGGTGTACGCGGTCCAACCGAAGTCGGCCGCGCCGCCGGGGACCATGAAGCCCGCGGACGCGGTGAGGCCGCCGAACAGGTACAACCAGTAGCCGACGGCGTTGAGCCGGGGGAACGCGACATCGGGCGCGCCGATCTGCAGGGGCACGAGGTAGTTGGCGAAGCCGAACGCGATCGGGGTCGCGTAGAGCAGCAGCATCACGGTGCCGTGCATGGTGAACAGCTGATTGAACTGCTCCGTGGAGAGGAACTGCAGGCCGGGCTCCGCGAGCTCGCCCCGCATGACCAGGGCCATGAGGCCGCCCACGAAGAAGAACAGCATCGAGGTGACGATGTACATGACGCCGATCGTCTTGTGATCCGTGGTGACGACGACGTCGCGGATCCAGCCGCCGGCGGGCCTGCCGCGCGCGGGTTCGGGGCGCACGGCGCGAAGCCGCCGCTCGGGTGCCACGTCCGTGGCGGTCGTCTCGGTTCCACCGTCCATGGATCGATCGTCGGCCGCGGGAGCCCCCCGCGGCAGTGGCGGACGTCCCGACCGATGTCCCGGCGGCTCAGGACCAGGTGCGGCCGAAGCCGCGGGCGCTGACCCGTTCCGCCAGGACCTCCACGACCTCGTACTTGCCGTCGTCGATGAAGGGACGCAAGGAGAGCGCGTCCGTGACGGACAGGGCCGACGAGTCCGTGCGCACGCGTGCGGGCCCGCGCACGATGACGCTCCAGGCCTGGTCCCCGCCGACCTCGTCCACCTCGAAGGCCACCTCGCGCGCCACGACGGCCGAAGCGAGCTTGCTGCCCGGCCCGGTCCGGAACAGGACGTTGCAGCCCTCGCCGAGCACGTAATTCACGGGGAAGATCTCGGCATCTCCCCCGAGCGCGATCACGATGCGCCCGACGTCCTTGCGGCGCAGCAGCTCGATCGCCTCCGCACGATCGAGGACGGTGGTGCCGGCGGTGAAACGTTCCATGACTCGCTCCTGGGGTCGGGGCGGGCGGGTGCCCGCCGTCCCAACCTCACCCCGTCCGGCGGCGCGCCACCAGGGACCTTCGTCCGGCCGCACGTCCCGGGACCGCCGGGAGCGGAGGCCTCGCCTACTGCGAGTCCCGCCAGCGCAGCAGGGCTTCGATGATGGTGTAGTCGAAGCCGGGCGCGGAGAGCTCGGCGGTGAACTGCGTGGCCCCCTCGGCGACGAGCTGGTCGGCGAAGGCGAGGGCCTCGTCGGGGCCCGTGCCGCGCGGGATGGCGATGTTGTGCGCGATCTCCTTCGGGTCGCGGCCGATCTTCGCGCACGCCTCGGCGAGCACGGCCGACTTGTGCCGGTACGTCTCCAGGTCCACGAAGTAGTGCCACACCGACGCGTACTGCGCCACCAGCGGCAGCGTCTTCTTCTCGCCGCCGCCGCCGATGAGGATCGGGATGTCGCGCGTCGGAGCGGGATTGAGCTTGGCCCACCGCTCGGTGATCCGCGGCAGCGCGGCGCCGAGGTCGTCAAGGCGCGAACCGGCGGTGCCGAACTCGTAGCCGTACTCGTCGTAGTCGCGCTGGAACCAGCCGGAGCCGATGCCCAGGATCAGACGCCCCTTCGAGATGTGGTCGACGGTGCGCGCCATGTCGGCGAGCAGGTCGGGGTTGCGGTAGCTGTTGCAGGTGACCAGCGCGCCGATCTCGATCCGCGAGGTCTGCTCCGCCCAGGCGGCGAGCATCGTCCAGCACTCGAGGTGCGTGCCGTCGGGGTCGCCGGAGAGCGGGAAGAAGTGGTCCCAGTTGTAGACGACGTCGACTCCCAGGTCCTCGAGCTTGGCGACGGCGTCGCGGAGCTGCTGGTACTCGGTGAAGTGCTGGGGCTGAAGTTGGACTCCGATGCGCATGGCATCGACGCTACTCAGCGCTCCGCGGACGCGCTGGCCGAACCGGGAAGGACCGCGACGACCAGGACGAACGCCGCGGCGATGCCCACCCCGACCGCGGCGGCGATGCCCGCCCAGCCGGCGGCGGCGAAGGCCAGCCCCGCCGCCGCGCCGACGACCGACGAGCCCGCGTAGTAGCAGAACAGATACCCCGACGAGGCCTCCGCGCGATGCTCCGTCGCGAGCAGCCCGACCCAGCCGCTCGCGACGCTGTGCGCCGCGAAGAAGCCGGCGGTGAAGACGACCATCCCCGCGAGCACGGCGGGCGTCGAATCCGGCAGCGTGAGCACCAGACCCGCGCCCATCGTCGCGATCGAGGTCAGGAGCACCCGGCGGCGGCCGATCCGGTCCGCGAGCCGGCCCGCCGCACCCGAGGAGACGGTGCCAGCGAGGTAGATGAGGAAGACCAGCCCGACGACGCCGGGCGCGAATGCGAAGGGCGCGGCCAGGAGCCGGAATCCGAGGAAGTTGTAGACGCTGACGAAGCCGCCCATCAGCAGGAAGGCGAGCACGAACAGCGTCGCGAGCTCCGGCCGGCGGAGGTGGCCGAGCATGCCGCGCACCGTCGTTCCCACCGAGACCGGCTTCGGCACGTGGAACCGCGACGCCGGCAGGGTGCGGATCATCACCACCGTGAGCACCGCCGCGGCGACGGCGAAGAGCTCCATGGCGCCGCGCCAGGCCATGACGTCGAGCCCCACCGCCGTGACGACGCGTCCGAGCAGCCCGCCGATCGTCGTGCCCGCGACGTAGCGGCCCATCGCCCCGCCGAGGTCGCGCCCGTCCACCTCCTCGGCCAAGTAGGCCATGGCGACGGCGGGCACGCCGGCGAGTGCGATCCCCTGCAGCGCACGGAGTCCCAGCAGCATCGGGAGCGTCGGGGCGAGCGGGATCAGGAGGCCCAGTATTACGGCCGCGACGGCCGACACCGTCATCACGCGGGTCCGGCCGAAGCGCTCGGACAGCGCGCTGACGGGGATGATCGCGAGCGCGAGCAGCCCGGTGGTGACGGAGACCGCGAGCGCGGAGACGGCCGGCGCCGAACCGAAGACCCTCGTCAGCTCGGGCAGCACGGCCTGGGTCGAGTACATCGAGCCGAAGGTCGTCAGGCCCGCCACGAACAGCGCCAGGGTGGTCCGACGGTACGCGGGGGTCCCGGCACGGAGCGGCGCGGTCTCGGCGGTCTCGACGGTGGCGGTCATGGGGCTCACCCTGCCCCCGCGGTTCCGATGTGTGAAATGCATGGATATGTAGATCCTGATAGAAAGAACGCATGACCCCAGCTGGTAGGCCTGTTTCGAGCGCGTCGGACGACCTCGCGCGGTTCATCACACTCGCCGAGACCCAGCACATGACCGACGCCGCGGCGGCGCTGCGGATCACCCAGCCCACGCTCTCACGCACCCTGGCGCGCCTGGAGGCGGACATCGGGGCGCCCCTGTTCGACCGGCGGCACGGGCGCCTCGTCCTCAACGCGAGCGGCGAGATCTACCTCGACCACGCGCGCCGCGCGCACGCCGAGCTGGAGGCGGCGCGGGCCCAGATCGCCGACCTCCGCAGCCCCTCGCAGGGCACGATCCGGCTCTCCTTCCTGCACTCCTTCGGCGTGGCACTGGTGCCGCGGCTCGTCTCCGGCTTCCGGGAGCGGGAGCCGCGGGTGACCTTCGAGCTGTCGCAGTTCGCCGCCGGGACGGTCACCGAGCGGGTGCTCGCCGACGAGGCCGACCTCGCGATCGTCTCGCCGCGGCCCGCCACCAGCGCCGTCGCCTTCGGACTGCTCGCGGTGCAGCGCCTGGCGCTGGCCGTGCCGGCCGGCCACCCGCTGGCGGAGCGCCCGTCCGTGCACCTGTCCGAGGCCGCCGACGCGGACTTCATCACGATGCACCCCGAGTTCGGCCTGCGCCGCATCCTCGAAGAGCGCTGCGCCGCCGCCGGATTCCGGCCGCGGATCGCCTTCGAATCCTCCGAGTCCTTCACCGTCGCCGGCCTGGTCGCGGCCGGCCTCGGGGTGGCGCTGCTGCCCGTCGACGAGGACCCGCTGTGGCCACCCGGTCTGGTGCTGGTGCCCATGTCCGGGCCCGCGCCGACCCGCGAGGTGGGACTCATCTGGCGGCCCGACACGGCCCTACCGCGCGCGGTGCGCGCCTTCCGCGACTACGCGCTCGACTCCTGATCCCGGGCCGCCACGACGAAGATCCGACGGAAGGGCAGCACCGTCCCGAAATCCTTGGGCGGGTAGGCGGTGTTCAGCTCCGCCTTGTACCGGGCGACGAAGTCCGCGCGCTCGGCACCGTCGAGCCGCGCGAGCACCGGGCGCGCGCCGGTGCCGGAGATCCACTCGAAGACGGCGTCGGGGCCCTGCAGCACGTGTTGGTAGGTCGTCTCCCAGGCGTCGACCGCCCAGCCTGGGCGCTGCAGCGCCGCAAGATATTCGGCGGGATCGCGCACGTCGATGCGGCGGAAGTCGGTGATGCCGTACTCCGCCGCCAGGCGCCACAGGAGGGCGTGCGAGGGCGCGTCCTGGTTGCCGGGTACCTGGAAGGCGAAGGCGCGGGCGGCACCGTCGGCGGTGGCGGGCAGCAGGTCGATGTGCCGATCGACCCACTGGTACATGGCGTTCGAGACGATCACGTCGGGGCGCTCGCCGTCGGGGCGCCAGGCGGCGGCGTCCCCGACCGCGAAGGTCGCACGCGGATCGGCGACGTCGGCGCGGGCGCGCTCGATCATCTCCTCGCTGGAGTCGACGCCGTGGATCGCAGCGTCCGGCCAGCGGGCGCGCAGCGGCGCGACGTCGTTGCCCGGGCCGCAGCCGAGGTCGACGACGGTGCGTGCGTCACCGGGGATGCGGGCGAGCAGGTCGAGGAACGGGCGAGTGCGCTCGTCGCCGTAGCGGAGGTACTGGGATGGATCCCACCGATGAGAAGTCATACAATCATCCAATCAATTGGAGTGGAGAGGTGGACTGTGACTGATACCGCGACGAACGATCCGCACGTGCTGAGCATCGACCACGTGGACCTGGTCCGCACCGGTCGCAACCTCCTCGACGACGTCTCCCTCACCGTACGCCGGGGCGAGCACTGGGTCCTGCTGGGCGCGAACGGCGCCGGGAAGTCGACGCTGCTCGGCCTGTGCGGCGCGGTCACCCACCCGACCCGCGGCACCGTCGACGTGCTCGGCAAGCGCCTCGGGCGGGTGGACATGCGCGAGCTGCGCACGCACATCGGGCACGTCAACCCGCGCCACCGCCTGGACCAGCCGCTGACGGTGCGCGACGTCGTGATCACCGGCGTGACGAACACGCCCGAGTTCCCGCCGCGCTGGGCGCCGACCGACGCGCAGCGCACCCGCGCGGAGGAGCTCGTCGAGACGCTCGGGATGGCGCGGCACGTGGAATCGCGCTGGCCCACCCTCTCCCAGGGCGAGCGGGGGCGGGCGCTGATCGCGCGCGCGCTCATGGGCGAGCCCGATCTCCTCCTGCTGGACGAGCCGGCGACGGGGCTCGACCTCGCCGCCCGCGAGCGCCTCCTGACCACGGTCGACGGTGCGCGGCGCGCCCACCCCGAGCTCGCGTCGATCCTGGTGACCCACCACCTGGAGGAGATCCCCGTGACCACCACGCACGCGGTTCTGATCCGCGACGGCCGGATCACCGCGGCGGGCGCCGTCGACGACGTGCTGACCACCGACGCGATCAGCCACGCCTTCGACCACCCGATCACCATCGCGCGCCAGGATGGGCGCTGGACAGCCCGGTCGTAGCGCGCCGTTCGTTCGATTCGCGTTCGATATCGTTATCGATTCGTGATCTGGTGATCGATTTTCGGCGCTAGACTGGGGGCATCCTTCCACGGAGGTGCCGGATGTACAGCGACGACGAGTACGAGCCGTTCGAACACTGCGTGTGGCTGGAGGTCGCCCAGGAGGAGATCGCCGCCCGTGCGCTCGCCGATGCGATCGCCGATGCGCTCGCCGCCGAATACGAACAGCAGGACGCGATCGAGGCGGATGTCAGTGGTCCGCGCTTGACTGGGGACGTCCCCCTCGATCCCGTCAGGAGTTCTTCATGCCCTTCATGGCACCCCCGGCCGATTCCGAGCGAGCCGGGCTCCGTGGCTTCCTCACGCAGCAGCTCGACGGTCTGCGGCACACCGCGTTCGGTCTCACGGAGGCGCAGATCCGGCTCTCGCCCGCCCGCAGCACGCTCACCGTAGGCGGGCTGCTCAAGCACGTCACACTCACGGTCAACGCCTGGTCCGCGCGCGCCGAGGCCGCGCCGGAGCTGTTCTCCGATCCCCGGCTGGACGCCATGGCCGAGGGCGATGACTTCCGGCTCGGGGAGGGCGAGACGCTCGCGACCCTGCTCGCCGCCCACGACGCCGCCACCGCACGCGTCCTCGCCGTCGCAGACACCGCGAATCTCGACGCCGTCGCTCCCGCGCGCCCGGCGCCGTGGTTCCCCGACGGCTTCGAGGGGTGGACGGTGCGCTGGATCCTGCTCCACGTCATCGAGGAGGTGGCCCGCCACTCCGGCCACGCCGACATCCTCCGCGAGGAGATCGACGGCGCCACCGGATACCCACTCATCGCCGCGGCCGAGGGCATGGGCGACCTGGGCTTCGTCCGGCCCTGGACACCTGAGCGCGACTGACACAGCACCGACGGATCCGGGCGCCTGCGAAACGGTGTTGACTTCGAGTGCGCTCGAAGGCTTAGCGTTGCTCACGTGGTCGCACACACGGAAGAACTCGCATCCATCGTCCGCTCGCGCGGGCCGCTGCCGAGCGCGGCGGAGATCCTCGCCGGGCCGGCCCAGGAGGGGCCGCTCACCGTCGCCGAGATGGCGGAGCTGGTGGGCGTCTCGGGCCACACGCTGCGCTACTACGAGCGGGTCGGCCTGGTCACGGTCGACCGGGACGGCGCCGGGCACCGTCGCTACGGGCCGCAGGCGATCGCGCGGGTCATCTTCCTGACCCGGCTCCGCCTGTCCGGCATGCCGATCGCCGACATCACGGAGTACGTCCACCTCGTGGACGGCGGCGACGCCACGATCCCCGCCCGCCTCGCACTCCTCACGGCGCACCGTGCCCGCACGGCCGCGCAGATCGAGGAGCTGCAGTACTCGCTCGCGGTCATCGACTACAAGATCGCCACCTACGGCGGCGGGCTCGGCGACTGCGTCGCCGGCGCACCGGCCACCACTCCCGACACCGCGGCGGCCGGCACCGTCGCAGCCCACGAACTCGACCTGAAGGACTGACATGCTCCCCACTCGCACCCTCGGCGACCTGCGCGTCTCCGCCCTCGGCCTCGGCTGCATGGGCATGAGCCACGCCTACGGATCGGCCGATCCCGACGAGGCTCGCGCCACCCTCGAGGCCGCGCTCGCCGCCGGCGTGACGCTCTACGACACGGCCGACATGTACGGCAACGGCGCCAACGAGGAGTTCCTCGCCCCCTTCGTTCAGGCGCACCGCGACGAGATCGTGCTCGCCACCAAGTTCGGCTTCGTCAACGACGAGAACGCAAGGCCGATCGGCCTCGACGGCCGCCCGGAGCGGGTGGCCGGGTGCGTCGACGGCTCGCTGCGCCGCCTCGGCGTCGACGTGATCGACCTCTACTACCTGCACCGCGTCGATCCGCAGGTGCCCGTCGAGGAGACCGTGGGCGCGATGGCCGAGCAGGTGGCGGCGGGCAAGGTCCGCGCGCTGGGGCTGTCCGAGGCGACCGCCGAGGACATCCGCAAGGCCGCCTCCGTGCACCCGATCGCCGCGCTGCAGTCGGAGTACTCGATCTTCACCCGCGACGTCGAGGACGGTCCGCTGCAGGCCGCCCGCGAGGTGGGCGCCGGCCTGGTGCCCTTCAGCCCGCTCGGGCGGGGCCTACTCACGGCCGACCGCAAAGCCGTCGCCGCGGCGCTGGGCGGCGACGACTTCCGCCAGTCGATCCCGCGCTGGCAGGGCGAGAACCTCGAGGCGAACCTACGGCTCGTGGACCGGATCGACGCCATCGCCGCCGACCTCACCGCCTCCGGTGCCGGGGCCGACGGTGCGCCGGTGACCGCCGCGCAGGTCGCGCTCGCGTGGGTGCTGGCGCAGGGCGAGGACGTCGTGCCGATCCCGGGAACTACGCGGCGCAAGCACCTCGGCGACAACCTCGGCGCCGCCGCCGTCGCGCTCACCGCGGACCAGCTCGCCGAGCTGACCGCTCTGTCGGCCGTGGGCAGCCGCCTCCCGCAGCGCACGCTGCAGCAGCGCTGATACTCCGGCGGTCGGCCCGCGCCGCCGCAGTGCGGGCCAACCGCCGGGCAAGGCGACACCGAGGGGTCGCGGGAATCGTGGAGTTCGGCAAGAAGATCCGTGCTGACCTCCAGGAGAATCGATGCATCCCCATCCGACGAAGGCCGGGGGCCCGACGGGCCGGATCCGGCTCCACTGCCGGCGGGGCCGACGCGGGTTCTGGCAGCGGTTCGACCTCGTGAACCGCATCGCCGACTTCCTCTGGACCCGCGACCCGACGGATCTCATCGACCTGGGCGGCAACGGTCCCGACGTCTGGGCCACCGTGGACGGGCTGGTCGAGCAGTGGCCGCTGGCGACGATGTGGAGAACGAACACGCTGACGGTGGAGGCGGGCGATCGATTGCTGCGCGTCGCATGCAACACGGACACGGTCACCTTCACCTGGCAGTACCTGCCCGTGCGCGTGCTCCCCGGCCAGACAGTGGACGTCTACTACGCCGCGCCTCCGGCCAAGAACAGGCCCGCCTCGCTCGGATTCGTGCCGGCCTGACGCGGGGCATCCCGGTGCCGTCGGACCTCACGCGCGCGGAGGAGGTACTCGGCGTACCCGCTGAGATGTGTTCCCCAGCGGCGCGACCTCCGCGGAATCACAGGGGTGCGCCGCTGGGCGGCACAGGTCAGCGGATGCCCGGAGTGGCGGCCCGATCCGGCGCCGTCCAGCGGGCGAAGGCGGCCAGCGCCGCGGAGGCGACGAGCACGCCACCGGCGGTGAGGAACGCCGCGTCGTAGCCGTCGCCGAGCATCGGCGCGACGACGAGCGGGCCCACGATCTGGCCGATGCCGTACCCCGCGGTGAGCACGGCGGCCGACCGGGGAATGCCGATCCGCGCGCCCGCCTCCATCGACAGTTGCACTGCCCCGATGAAGGTGCCGCCGAACAGGACCGCCGAGACGGCGGCCGCCGCGGGACCGTGGACCAGGGCGGGCAGCACCGCGGAGACCACCTGCAGCAGCAGCGCGATCACCAGCAGCGATTCCGCGGAACGGTACCGCCGCAGCCGCGCCCAGATCAGCGGCGAGACGGCGGCCGCGAGACCGACGATTACCCACGCCGCGGGCCCCTCCCAGGGCCGCCCGCCGACGGCCACGGCGGCGACGAGGAAGGTGCCGAGCACGATGTAGCCGAGCCCCTCGAGGAAGTAGCTGATCCCGAGCGCCCACCCGGCCACACCGGGCCGGGGCGCGGGGGCACCGTCGGGCCGTGCGACGGGGCCGGACGCGCCCGGCGGGAGCCCCCACGCGAACAGCCCGAACAGCGCGGTCGCCACCGCGGCCACCCACCACAGGACCTGCCAGCCGACGACCTCCCCCAGCGCGACGACCAGCACGCCCGACGCGGCGATCCCGACACCGACGCCGCAGAAGGCGACGCCCGCCGCGGCGGTCCCGGCCACCGCGCCGGCGCAGTAGACGAAGACGACGGCGCTGGCGAGCCCGGCGATCAGCCGCACGCCGGACCACAGCGGCACGCTCACGGCCAGCACCATCGCCACCTCGCTGGCGACCAGCGCGAGCAGCGAGGCCCGAAGCAGTCCCCGGCTGCGAGCCAGCCGCGGTTGGACCGCCAGCGCCAGGGCGCCGAGGAAGTAGCCGAGGTAGTTGAACGTGGCGACGACCGCGGTGGAGCCGGGCGAGATGCCGGTCTGCTCCTGCATGAGCGGCAGGATCGGCGTGTAGACGAACCGCCCGAGTCCCATCGCCGCCGCGAGTCCGGCGAGGGCGCCGAAGCCGAGCTGCCGCGTATTCACTACGCCATTCTAACGAGCGGGGGATTCCTGCTTCGCGGGCAGGAGGAGCGCGAGGGCGAAGGCCGCCGCGACGAGGCCCGCGCTCACCAGCAGCGCGGAGCGGTAGCCGGGGAGGACGGCGCCGTCGCCGTTCACGGCGGCGGAGACGGTGACCAGGATCGCGAGCCCGAGCGCACCGCCCACCTGACGGAAGGTGTTGAGCGCACCCGAGACCATGCCCGCGGCCGCGGGCGCCACCGCGGCGGTCGCGACGTTCGGCAGCGGCAGGAAGACCATGCCGATGCCGACCGAGGTGACCAGCGACGGGATGAGCACGGCGGTGAGGAAGCCGCCGTCCGCGGGGAGCGGCGCGAAGAGCAGGAAGCCGACGGTCGCCAGCGCCGTGCCGATCGTCACCACCCTGCGGGCGCCGATCCGGGGCACGAGGCGCGACGCGACCTGCACCGCGACCACGATGCCGAAGGAGAAGGGCAGGAACATCAGTCCGGTCTTCGTCGCCGAATAGCCCAGGCCCATCTGCAGATACAGCGACACGAAGTAGAAGGCGCCGAACTGGCCCGCGACCACGAAGGCGAACACCAGGCACGGGACCAGCACGTCGCGCCTGCCGAGCACGCGGAAGTCGAGCAGCGGCACCGTCGTTCGGCGCTCGACGGCCACGAGGGCGGCGAGCAGCACAGCGGCGACGACGAACCAGCCCAGCGTGCGCGCGCTGCCCCAGCCGTTGTCGGTGGCCGCCACGATGCCGTAGGCGAGCACCGTCAGGCCCGCGGTGGCGAGCACGCCGCCGGCCCAGTCCGTCCGACGGTCCGCCCCCTCCACCGGCCCGGGAGCGGCGTACGAGAGGGCGAGGCCGAGCGCGGACACCACAGCGCCGCAGGCGATGACGGTGCGCCAGCCGAAGGCGTCGGTGAGGACGCCGGAGAGCACCACACCCACGGCGCCGCCGACCGACGCGCCGATCGCGATGGCGGCGAAGCCCTTCGCGCGCTGCGCGGGCTCGCGGAAGGTGAGCGCCACGGAGGTGATCGCGGCGGGCGCGATCGCGGCGGCGCCGACGCCCTGCAGCACCCGCACCGCGATCACCTGCCAGGGCTCGTGACACAGGTAGGCCGCCAAGGAGGCGACGGTGAACAGCGCGAAGCCGAACCGGAGCAGCGCCCGCGGGCCGAACCGGTCGGAGAGCCGGCCGGCCAGGAGGAGCAGCCCGCCGAAGACGATCGCGTACGCGTTGACCACCCACGACAGGCCCTGTGGGGTGAAGTGCACGTCGTCCCGGATCGCCCGGAGCGCGACGTTGGTGACGGAGGCGTCGAAGGCGACGAGGAACTGGGAGAGCGCGGCGAGGAGGAGCGCCGCCCGCACCGGAGGCTTTTGTGTATCTAGTAACATAAATTAATAGGGTAGCCTCAGCACTGGGTGTTCACAAGGCCTCTCCGACAGAATGTGGGCATGCGCCAGATCACGCCGCGCCGCGGCCGCCCGCCCAGCATCACGCGGGAGAAGATCGTCGAGCGGGCCCTCGTCGTGCTCGACGAGGCCGGCGTCGACGGGCTCACCATGAAGGCGCTCGCCGGCGACCTGGGCGTGACCACCATGGCTCTGTACCGCCATGTGGACGACAAGGAGAACCTGCTCGCCCTGGCGCTCGACGCGATCGCGGAGCCCTTCGCGGCGATCACCTTCCCCGACGAACCGCACGCCTGCATCCGGATGGCGATGACGACGCTCTTCGAGTCGCTCACGGCGCACCCCTGGGTGCCGGAGGCGCTCATCCGGCCGCAGCGGATCGGCCGCGGCGCGCTCCTCCTCACCGATGCCGTGATGGGCGCGGCGTACGAGCTCACGGGCGACCGCGCGGCCGCGCTCGCCGCCTACCGCGCGCTGTGGAGCCTCACCCTGGGCAGCGTGCTCTCGCACCTGCGGCAGCGCGCGGAGGGGACGCCGCTCACCCACGAGCGCATGGACGAGATCGTCGGGACGATGCCGCGGGACACCGTGCCGAACCTGCGCGCGAGCGCGGAACTGGATGCGAAGCCCGCCACCGTCGACGACTTCGCCGTGACCCTCGCGGCGCTGATGGCGGGCCTGTTCGGACCCGAGGGGTCCTGAGTTCCTAGAAGGGCTGGTTCGCCGGCTTGTTGGCCAGCACGTGCACGTAGTAGTCCTTCAGCCGCAGCCGCGACGCGGCGGCCTCGTCGATGACGACGGTGACGTGCGGGTGGAACTGGAGCACCGACGCGGGGTTGATCGCGGCGACGGGCCCCTCGACGGTGGCGGCGATCGCCTCGGCCTTGCCCTCGCCCGTGGCGAGCAGCAGCAGGTGCTCCGCCTCGGAGATGGTGCCGAGCCCCTGCGTGAGCACGTGGATCGGCACCTCGTCGATGGAGGCGAAGAACCGCGCGTTGTCCTCGCGGGTCTGCGTGGTGAGGGTCTTGATCCGGGTGCGCGAGGCCAGCGACGAGACCGGCTCGTTGAAGCCGATGTGCCCGTCGGTGCCGATGCCCAGCAGCTGCACGTCGACGCCGCCCGCGGCCTTGATCGCGTCCTCGTAGCGCTTCGCCTCGGCGGCGATATCGGCGGCCGTGCCGTCCGGGCCCTCGACCTTGGCGTCGGGGATGTCGACGTGCGAGGTGAACTCCTTGCGGATCACCTCGCGGTAGCTCTCGGGGTGCCCCTTCGGCAGCCCGACGTACTCGTCGAGGTTGAAGGAGACGCAGTCCTTGAAGCTCAGCCCCTCGTCGCGGTGGCGTCGGATGAGCTCCTGATACGTGGCGAGCGGCGTGGAACCGGTGGCCAGCCCCAGCACCGCGGGGCCGCGGCGCACGTGCTCGGCCACGATGTCGGCGGCGGTGACGGCGACGTCGGCGGGAGTCGGACGGATCACGATTTCCATGCGGCCATCCTAAGGGGCGTGACCGCGGGATACCCGCAGTTCAGCCAAACTGGTCATAACCAAATCTCAGGCGTTGCGAGCACGCCCCCGCAGGCCCCCGATGAGCAGCACCAGGCCCGGCCCGCCGACCAGCAGGGCGAAGCCGAAGGCGCCGAAGATCCCGCCGAGCAGGCGCGTCATGTCGGGGCGCTTGCCGAGCGCGACCTCCGTGTAGCCGGGGGTCGGCGGGCAGCCCGCCGTGACCGCACCGGTGCCCGTGTCGAAGACGCGCAGCACCATCCGGTTCTCCACCGTGACGCCCCCGGAGACCTCGCGCAGCGGGATCGGCGCACCGTCGGGCCCGGTCAGCACGCACGACGGTGCGCCCTCCTTGGTCCGCGTGGCCGCCAGGACCGCGTACTCGGCGCCGGCCGGGAGCGAGGCGGCGTGCGGCGCACCGTCGAGGGGGACGGTCTGCGCGTCGAGCCGGAACTGCGGCAGGGTGAGAGTGAGGACGAGGAGGATCGGCACGACGATCGCCGCGAGGATCATCGCGGCGCCGGCCCGGAGCTTCGCGGTCGGACTCACGCCTTCGACCTCCGGACCGCGGTGACGAGGACGCAGAGGAACCCGGAGAGCCCGAGAACGCCGCCGAGCGCGAGCGCGCCGAAGATCGCCCCGATCATCGGGCCGAAGCGCGGGTACTTCCCGACCTCCACGTTCTGCCTCATCCCCTCGGGGGACTCACAGGTCACGACCACCGTGCCCGACCCGGTGTCGAAGCGGCGCAGCACCTTCCATCCGCCGACCGTGGTGGTGCCGGCGAGCGGACGCAGCTCCACCGCGGCCCCCGAACCGTCGACGACACTGCACGCCGGGTCGCGGTAGCTCAGATACTCCGAGTTCGCCGTGTAGATCGCGTAGTCCGCGTTCACGGGGAGAACGACGCCGTGCGGCGCCCCGTCCGCGGGAACGGACCGGCGGTCGAGGTCCCACGCGGGGACGACGATCGTGAGTGCGATGACCAACGGCCCCACGACCGCGGCGACGAGCAGGGCGATGCCGACCCAGATCCCGGCTCGGCCGGGACGCGGCCGGGCGGGCCCCGCCGCGACTTCCGGCGCCGGGCCCCCGGGGCCCGGACCGAAGGGCGGAAAGCCCGGATTCGGGCAGTTCATGGCTCCACATTAATGCACGTCACAGTGCCCCCGGCGGGGGTGACGCTCGCCGCATCCGGTTGCTAGAGTTGTATTCTGCAACTACCGTCGTGCGGCATGACAGACATGCTCCGAAAGACCCGCGCCGGGGCCCCGTCGGACGGGATCCTCATCGCCGTCCTGTGCCTCGGCGGACTCCTCGCCTCCCTCATGCAGTCGCTGGTGGTGCCGCTCGTCGGGCAGCTGCCGCACCTGCTGAACACCTCCGCCGACAACGCCGCGTGGGTCATCACCTCGACGCTGCTGGCCTCGTCGGTCGCGATGCCGATCGCCGGGCGCCTCGGCGACATGTACGGCAAGCGCCTCATCCTGCTCACCAGCCTGCTGAGCCTCATCGCGGGCTCGCTGATCTGCGCGCTCTCGCACACGCTGCTGCTCACCGTCGTGGGCCGCTCGTTCCAGGGCTTCGCGATGGGCCTGGTGCCCGTGGGCATCTCGCTCATGCGCGACGAGCTGCACGCGAAGAAGATCCCCGGCGCCGTCGCGCTCATGTCGGCGATGCTCGGCGTGGGCGGCGCGATCGGTATTCCGTTCGGCGCCTACATCTCCGAGCACTTCGACTACCACACGCTGTTCTGGTTCTCGCTCGCGCTGGGCGTCATCACGCTCGGCCTGGTGTACGTCGTGGTCCCGGAATCGCCGAACCTCAACCCGGGCAAGTTCGACGTGGTCGGCACCGTCAGCCTCAGCGTCGGCCTGGTGTCCGTGCTGCTCTCGATCACCAAGGGGCAGAGCTGGGGCTGGACCTCGGCGGCCACGATCGGCTGCGCCGTCGGCGGCGTGCTCGTGCTGCTGGCCTGGGGCTGGTGGGAGCTGCGCACCCGCGAATCCCTGGTGGACCTGCGGATCTCGGCGCGCCGCCCGATCCTGCTGACCAACCTCGCCTCGATCATGGTCGGCTTCGCGATGTTCTCGCTCATGCTGACGATGCCGCAGCTGCTGCAGATCCCCGAAGCCTCCGGCTACGGCCTCGGCCTGACCATGCTGAACGCGGGCCTGTGGATGGTGCCCGGCGGCCTGGTCATGATGGTACTCTCCCCCGTCTCGGCGCTGCTGACCAAGCGGATCGGCGCGCGCCTGACGCTCGCGATCGGCGCCACCATGTCGGCCGTCGGCTACTTCGCGCTGCTCGGCCTGACCGACGCGACGTGGAAGATGTCGCTCGGCTCGATGATCGTCTTCGGCGGTGTGGGCGTGGCCTATTCGGCGATGCCCGCGCTCATCATGGGCAACGTCCCGGAGACCGAGTCCGCCGCCGCGAACGGCCTCAACTCGCTCATGCGCTCCATGGGCACCGCGGTCGCCTCGGCAGTGATGGCGACGGTCCTCACCCGCACCACCATCACCCTGGGCGCCGGCACCCCGCGCGCCGTCGAGCTGCCCGCGGAGTCCGCGTTCACCAGTTCCTTCGTGATCGCCGGCATCGTCGCCGCGGTCGCGGCCGTTGTCGCGCTGGCGATCCCGCGCACGCGCACCGTCGCCGACGGCGCCGAGGAGGTCAGCGCTCCGGAAGCTCCGGAAAGTCTGGCAGCAGGTGCTCGAAGGGCTTGAGGTTCCACAGCGGTTCGCCGCGGGAGACGCGCCAGTCGAACTCGCGGCGGATCGCGGTGGAGAAGCCCATCTCCAGCAGGATGTTGAAGTCGCCGTCGGCCGCCTCGAGCACCTGCCCGAGGATCCGGTCCAGCTCGTCCTCGGTGAGCTCGGCGAACTTGCCGGTGAGGTAGATGTCGCCGGCCTTGTCGAGCGTGTACGCCACCCCGTAGAGGCGCCGGTTGCGCTGCAGCAGATAGCGGTACACGCCCTCGAAGTTCTCGTCGACGTGCCGGCAGACGAAGGCCTCCACCCGCGCGCCGTGCGTGCCCAGCGTGAGCAGGGTGGTGGTCTTCAGCTTCTTCTCGCCGGGCAACTCGATGACGAAGTGGGCGGCGTCCGTGCCCGTCTCCTCCTTGCGCGTGAACTCCAGTTCGCGCTCGGCGAGCGCCGCCTCGACCTGTTCGGGCGTCATCGTGGTCATACCCGCGCTCCTGTTCTGCGTCGCCGGCGGCGCACCGTCTGCGCCGCCTCGCTCCGCGCCTGCATCGCCTTCCCGTAGCTCTCCAGGAGGCCGTCGGCCGTGCGCGCCCAGGAGAACTGCCGGGCGTGGGCGGCGGCACCGTCGGAAAGCCGTTGCCGCAGCGCGGGATCCGCGGTGACCTCGTCGAGCACGGCGGACCACACCTGGGGCTCGTGGCCGTCGACGAGGCGGCCCGAGACGCCGTCGGCGACGGCGACCGGCAGGCCGCCGACCTTCGCGGCCACGACGGGCGTGCCGCACGCCTGCGCCTCGACGGCGACGAGGCCGAAGGACTCGGAGTAGCTGGGCACGACGACCACGTCGGAGGCGCGGTAGACCTCGGCGAGCCCGGCGGGCGGGCGCGGCGGGCCGAAGGTGACCGCGTGCTCGATGCCGAGCTCGCGGGCCAGTGCGATCAGCGCGTCCGGGCGCTCCAGCCCGGTGCCGGACGGTCCGCCGATCACCAGCACGCGGATGCGGCGCTCCGGGTGCGCGTGGATCAGCGGCGCGGCGGCGCGCAGCAGCAGGTCGGGCGCCTTGTGCGGCTGGATGCGGCCGACGAAGGTGAGCACCAGCTCGTCGGGCGCGATGCCGAGCTCGGCGCGCTCGGCGGCCCCGTCTCCGGGGGTGTAAGTGTTCAGGTCGGCGCCCGGATACACCACGTCGATACGGCCGGGCGGCACGTCGTGGATCCGCGCGAGCTGGCCGGCCTCGACCTCGGTGTTGACGATGAGCCGGTCGGCCTCGTCGGAGACCTGCTGTTCGCCGATGAGCCGGGCCTGGGGCTCCGCGGTGTCGCCGACCGCGAGGGCGTCGTTCTTCACCGCGGCGAGCGTGTGCGCGGTGTGTACCAGCGGCACGCCCCAGCGGTCGCGCGCGAGCCAGCCGACCTGGCCCGAGAGCCAGTAGTGCGAGTGGATCAGGTCGAAGTAGCCGGGCTCCTCGCGGGCCTCGGCGCGCTGCACGCCCGCGGCGAAGGCGCACAGCTGCGCCGGCAGGTCGGTCTTGTCCAGGCCCTCGAAGGGCCCCGCGACGATGTTGCGCACGCGGATGCCGGGCGCGGCCTCGACGATCGGCTGGTCGGCCGAGGCGGTGGCGCGGGTGAAGATCTCGACCTCGATGCCGCGCTTCGCGAGCTCGAGGGAGGTCTGCCAGATGTAGACGTTCATCCCGCCGGCGTCGCCCGTCCCGGGCTGGGCCAGCGGCGACGTGTGCACCGACAGCACCGCGATCCGGCGCGGCACGGGGGCCGCGGACTTCCCAGTAGGCACGTCGTCCAGCTTAACCCCGGCCGATCAGGGCGCCAGTTCGAGGAGTTCGCGGGCGCTGCGGGCGGGGTCGACGACGAAGGGGGCGTGCCCGCCTCCGTCCCACCAGGACAGGGTCGCGTTCGGCAGGATCCGGGCGTGGTGCTCCGCGGTCGACGGCGCCACCACCTCGTCGTCGCGGCCGTGCTGCACCAGGACCGGGAAGGTCCAGGCCGCGAGGTCGGCGTCGTGGTCGACGGAGCGCCGGAACAGCCCGCCGCGCACGGCCGGAGGCGTGGACAGCGCGATGCCGAACTGCTGCTGGGCGACGGAGCCGAGCGCGTCCTGGTCGAAGCCGTGCGGCAGCATCCGCAGCTTCGCCAGGGCGGTGATGGCCTTGCCGGGGTGCGCGGACAGCGCTGCCGGGAGGGCGGCGTTCATGGAGTCGCCGGTGACGCCGCCGGGGAACGGGCCGGTCTCCTTCGAGCCGCCGATGGACGTGATGGCGCCGATGAGCCCGACGGCCGTGACCCCGTCCGTGCCGTGGGTGGCGAGGTGGTCCGCGATGACGAGGCCGCCGTAGGACCAGCCGACGAGGATCACGTCGGTCAGGCCCAGGTCGCGGCGGATCACCGCGAGGTCGTCGGCGAAGCGCTCCGTGGAGTACGGGTGGTCGGAGTCCGGGACCGAGCTGCGCCCGTGGCCGCGGTTGTCCACGGCGACCACGCGGTGCCCGGCGGCGGTGAGCTCGCCGAGGAACGCCGCGCCCCACGAGTCCGAGCTCGCCGACCAGCCGTGGACCAGCAGGAACGCCGGCTTCGCCGGGTCGGCACCGTCCGCGTAGTCGGCGTAGAAGATCTCCGTGCCGTCGTACGAGACGGCCAATCCCACTGATCGAGTCACGGCTCCGACACTAGCTGGCACGCCCCGTGGACGGTCTCGAGTCCGGTGCGGCCGCCCTCCGAGGGCCACTACGCCCGCGCGGGGACGCGGGCCGTGGCGACACTCGATTCGGCAGCTATGAAAACGTGACCGCTGGTGCCAATCCGGACATTGCGGCATGCCTGAATCGTCACCAGCGGTCACGTTTTCATAGTCGCCGGACTGCACCCCACTACCGGCCGGACGCACGACGTCACGCCGTGCCACCTCATCGCGGAATTAATCGGACCACGGTCCGGTTGATGGTACTGTCAGCGTCACCAGCCAATCGAGGAGGACGACATGCCCGCCGTCACCGCAGACACCCTGACCCTGCCCCGCATCGCCGCGGCGGCACCGTCGGACACCGAACGCCCCGTCCGGAAGATCACGACCGGCCCCCGCGGCCACGAGGGCGAGGGCTTCCCCGTCGTCCGCGCCTTCGCCGGCGTGCACCCGCGCGACCTGGACCCGTTCATCCACATGGACCAGATGGGCGAGGTCGAGTACGAGCCCGGCGAGCCCAAGGGCACGCACTGGCACCCGCACCGCGGCTTCGAGACCGTGACCTACATGATCGACGGCCTGTTCCAGCACCAGGACAGCCACGGCGGCGGCGGACTCATCCAGGACGGCGCCACCCAGTGGATGACCGCGGGCTCCGGCATCCTGCACATCGAGACCCCGCCGGCCGAGCTGGTCGAGTCGGGCGGCACCTTCCACGGCATCCAGTTGTGGGTGAACCTCCCCAAGTCGGAGAAGTTCACGACGCCCGCCTACCAGAACCTCGAGGGCGGCCAGACCACGCTCGTCACCACGCAGGACGGCGGCGCGCTGATCCGCGTCGTCGCGGGCGAGGTCGACGGGCACGCCGGCCCCGGCTCCACCCGCACGCCGATCAACTTCGTGCACGCGACCATCGCGCCCGGCGCCGAGGCCTCGCTGCCGTGGAACCGCGACTTCAACGCGCTGGTCTACATACTGAGCGGCAAGGGCACCGTCGGGCCCGTGGGGCACCCGATCCACCAGGGCCAGCTCGCGCAGCTCGGCCCCGGCGACCGCATCACCGTGGCCGCCGACGAGTCGCAGGACTCGCACCGCCCCGCGATGGAGGTGCTGATCCTGGGCGGCCGCCCGATCCGCGAGACCGTCGCGCAGTACGGCCCGTTCGTGATGAACACCAAGGCCGAGCTGATCCAGGCGCTCGAGGACTACAACGCCGGCAAGTTCGGTGTGATCCCGCCCGACGCGCTCATGCCGCACGTCGTGCGCTGACCGGGCTCCGGCTCGGCCGGCGTCAGGGGTAGGGCAGCGAGGTCGCGTTCCGCGCGGTGAGCTGGACCAGCATCATGCTGATCTCGTCGGACTGCCCCTTGGCCATGGCAGTGGCGCGCTGGCGGACCGCCGGCGCGTCACCGCCGCGTTGCGCGTACCCCGCCATGTCGACGCCGCCCTGGTGGTGGCGGAGCATCAGCTGCAGGAACCGAACCTCCTGTTGCACACCCGACGCGGTGGTCAGCGCCGTGAGCTCCTCGCTCGTCGCCATCCCGGGCATGGCGTGCTGCATCGTCGGCGCGGCCGACGCCGAGCTCGACGTCGCGGCGGGCATCGCGTGGCCGCCGTGCGCCCCGCCCCCGCTCGCGCCCGTCGACGGTGCCGAGGATTCGTCCGTCATCCAGGCCATCGGGTTCGGGTTCTGCAGCGGCTCCCCCAGCACTTCGAGCCAGCCCATGAGCACGCCGATCTCCCTGCTCTGCGAGAGCTGGATCTGCGTCGCGATGCCCCGCACGTCCGCGCTGAGGTCGGGCCCCAGCAACTCGACCATCTGCAGCGCCTGCTGGTGGTGCGCGATCATGTCCTGCGCGAAGCCGATGTCGGCGGCGCTGAGCCGCTGCGGCCCGCCCGGCTGCTGCTCGGGCTCCGCCGGCTGGGCGCCCCTCCCGATCAGGACGCCGATCGCGACCGCCAGGGCGATCGCCAGCACTGCGGCGGCCGCGCGCACGGACCGCCGTTCCGTGAATCCCGTCATCGTGGCGAGTACACCTTCGGGTCGATGCGCAGCCGCAGGAAGCCGTTGTCCATGCAGCTGACCATGAGTTCGTTGCCGCGGAACTCCGGCGGCGACATGCACCAGTCGGCCGAGAGATCCGCGCCCAGGAGCCTGCTCTGGTCGTTGATGATCCCGTTGACCGGGGCCTGCCCCTGCAGGATCGACCGCGCGATCGACAGCGTGCCCATGATCGGCGGCGCGATGATCGAGCCGAGCAGGGCGTGCGTCGAGTTCGGCAGCTGCAGGTTCTTCCCCGTCTGCGCCGGCGGATTGAAGTAGGCGATCTCGCGGATCCGGTCGGGGTCGCGGATGTCGAAGACGCGGATCCCGGACTGGATCCAGCCGCACGCCATGGCCGTCGGCTGCTCCGGCCGGTCGACGGAGCAGTAGTGCGCGTCGTACCCGAAGACGCCGTTCGACGTGGCGCTGGACGCCCACTTGGTCGCGTTCTTCGGCAGGTTGATCTCGAGCTTGATCTGGTTGCGGAGCTTGAGGTCCTTGAGATCGGTGAGAGCGAGCAGCTTCACGCCGCCCGATCCGGCCTCGTCGACCACGTAGACGTGGGGCTTGCCGCCGTAGGTGACGTAGATGCTGTGCTGCGTGATGTTCCCGTCGAGCCAGAACTTGCGACCCACGTGCGGCACCGGCGCGGTCACGACCGTGCGCGGCTTGCGGTCCTGGATCGCCGAGACGTCGATGACGGTGATGCCGGCGAGCGTGGAGGCGTACAGCTGCCGACCGTCGGGCGAGAAGCCGATGCCATGCCCCTCGATCCCCGTGATGCCCGACCAGACGACCATCGGATTGGCGGGGTCAGTGATGTCGACGGCGCTGAGATGCCCCGCGATCGGCCCGGACGCCCAGTACGTCCGCCCGTCGGGCGAGAAGTCGCCCTCGTGGGTGGTGATCGGGATCGGCATCGCCAGGTTCGAACCGGGGCCCGGGTTGAGCAGCCGCGGCCGGGCGCAGTCTGTCGCGACGTCGTAGATCGCGATGTATCCGAATCCCGTCAGAAACGGGACGGAGGTGCCGATCAGGAGTCCGCGTTTCGCGTTGACCTTGAGCGACTCCCACGTCCCGGTGACCATGCCGAGCTCGTTGAGGACCGCCGTCTGCTTCGGGTTCTTCGGGTCGGAGTTGTCGACGACCCGCACGCCGGGGCCGCGGCCTCCGGCGAAGTTCGTCGGGAAGGTCGTGGAGATGTACGAGCAGTTCTTGTAGCTCGGGCTGACGATGCCCGCACCGTCGCCCTGGTACTGGCCGACGAGGTCGATGTTGCAGTTGTAGCCCTTGGTGCTGCGCCGGTTCTTGCGGTCCTCGAGCGGGACGTCGCCCTGGATCCCCGTTTCGACGCGGTCGCCCTCGCGGCAGTCCGCACGCGGGACCGCCTTCTCCCATCGGCCGGTCGCGGGGAAGTACGACGGGTCGGCCTGCGCCACGCCCGGCGCGCCCGCCACCCCCACGGCCACGAGCAGGCCGGCCAGCAGGCAACGCAGCAGGGCCGAGGCCCTCACACCGGTGGTCCTCATGCATCCTCCGCATTCCCGCAGGTCCCGGGCGATCCGGCGCGGGATGCGAATCGCATTCACACCCCTATACGGGTTGGTCCTGCAGGCATCCTAAGGAACGGTGATTAACTTTTCCGCTGAAACCGGAAAATGCCGAGCACCGCGTCACTGCGCGTCAGGCGATCCGGGCACGCAGCACCGGCAGCGCCAGCTCTGCCCACGCGACGTTCTCCCGCTCGAAGGACAGCCCGCGCAGCAGCGTGAGATACGGGCCGCCGAGGTGCACGTCGGCGAGGAGCTCGGCGCGGCCGCGGTCGCCGAGCCAGGTGCGCTCGATCCGCTCGTAATAGGCGAGCTTGGCCGCGGCGGCGTCACGGAGCGCACCCACGGCGTCGCACACCGCGGCCGGATCGCCGACCTCGACGGCCTGCACCTGCACCATCAGCTCGTCGCGGATCGCGGTGGCGCGCGGGGTGGTCGCGGTGAAGGCGGCGAGCTCGGCGCAGCCGGCGTCGGTGAGCCGGAAGACGCGCTTGTTCGGCCGCTTCTCCTGTTCGACGGTCCGCGCGACGATCACCCCGTCGGACTCCATGCGCTCGAGCTCCCGGTAGAGCTGCTGCGGCGTAGCCACCCAGAAGTTGGCGCGGGCACCGTCGAACTCCTTGGAGAGGTCGTACCCGGAGGCCTCCCCCAGCACCAGGAGGGTCGAGGAGATCGCGTGCCGCAGCGCCATGCCTTCCATTCTAGTCAATTAGTTGCCTATACTCGCGGGTACCTACTCAACAAATTTACTAGGAGATCCCATGCGTGAGTTCCGTGCCGCCGTCGAGGCCCGCGACGGCGGGGCCTTCGACGGCCTCCTCGCCGACGACGTGACCTTCACCAGCCCCGTCGCCTTCAAGCCCTACGAGGGCCGGCACATCACCGCGGCGATCCTGCGCGGTGTGCTGCGCGTCTTCGAGGACTTCCGCTACGTCCGCGAGATCAACGACGGCGACGACCACGCGCTCGTCTTCGAGGCCGCCGTCGACGGCAAGAAGATCACCGGCTGCGACTTCATCCACGTCAACGCCGAGGGCAAGATCGACGACTTCATGGTGATGGTCCGCCCGCTCTCCGCCGCGCAGGCCCTCTCCGCCGCCATGGGCGCGCAGTTCGGCGCCATCGCCGAGGAGGCCGCCGCCACCGCGCAGGCCGAGGCCGCCGGAAACGCCGGGGCCTGACCGCACCGGATGCGCTGACACATGCGCATCCGCCTATTCGACAGTGCAACCACGTCGCCGCTACTCTAAATGACAACGATTCCCATTGCTGTCAGAGGAGCTCGACCGTGCGCAACCGCCTTCGTCTCACCCGGGTCGCCGGCGCCGTCGCCGTCGCGGCCCTCGCGCTCACCGCGTGCGGGACGTCCTCCTCGGACGCCGGCGACGGCAAGCCCGCCGTGGTGGCGTCGACCGACGTCTACGGCGCGGTCGCGCAGGCCGTCGCGGGCGGCGACGCCACGGTGACCTCGCTGTTCGCCAACCCGACGGGCGACCCGCACGAGTTCGAGCCCTCCGCGCAGGACACCCTCAAGGTCAAGAAGGCGGCGGTCCTCGTCTACAACGGCGGCCACTACGACGCCTACATCGAGCAGGCCGCCGAGGGCGCCGCCGCCGCGAAGGTCGACGCGGTCTCGCTGCAGGACCCGAAGAGCGAGAACGAGCACGTCTTCTACGACCTGCCCACCATGCAGAAGGTCGCGACCGCCGTCGCGAAGGCGCTGGCCGAGAAGGACGCCGCGCACCGCGAGGGCTACGAGAGCCGCGCCGCGGCCTTCTCCACGAAGCTCGACACCGTCATCGGCCAGGCCCGCGCCATCGGCCGTGCCAACCCGGGCGCCAAGATCGCGGCGACCGAGCCCGTCGCCGGCTACCTGCTCGCGCTCGCGGGCCTGACCGACGCCGCGCCCGCCCGCTACACCGCGGCCATCGAGTCGGGCACCGACCCGGCGCCCGCCGACATCGCCGCCGCGAACGCGCTGGTCAGCGGCAAGCAGGTCCGCGCCGTCGTGCTCAACGCGCAGACCGAGAGCCCCGTGACCGCCGCGCTGGCGAAGACCGCCGAGACCGCGGGCGTGCCCGTCGTCAGGGTCACCGAGTCGCTGCCCGCGGGCGTCGACGACTACATCGCGTGGCAGGCGAGCAACGTCAAAGCGCTCTCCGACGCGCTCGCGCCGCGCCCGTGAGCGCACCGTCGGACCCGGTGATCCGCCTGCGGGACGCCGGGCTGCGCTACGGGGACCGCACCCTCTGGGACGGTCTCGACCTCGACATCGCTCCCGGCGAGTTCGTCGCCGTGCTCGGCCCGAACGGCGCCGGCAAGACCTCGCTGCTGCGGATCCTGCTCGGCCAGAGCCACCTCTCCGCCGGATCGGTCGAGGTGAACGGCCGGATCGGTTACATCCCGCAGCAGCGCGCGCTCGACGGGGCCGTGCCCCTGCGCGGGCGCGACCTCGTGGGCCTGGGCTTCGACGGTGCCGCCTGGGGCCTCGGCCTGCGGAACCGCGCGGCCCGACGGTCCGCCGTCGACGAGGCGCTCCGGCAGGTCGACGCCGAGGCCTTCGCCGAGGCGCCCATCGGCTCGCTCTCCGGCGGCGAGCAGCAGCGGCTGCGGGTGGCGCAGGCCCTCGCCTCGGACCCGACGATCCTGCTCTGCGACGAGCCGCTGCTCTCGCTCGACCCGGGTAATCAGCAGCTGGCCGTCTCGCTCATCGAGCGCCGCCGCCGCGAGCACGACACCGCCGTGCTGTTCGTGACGCACGAGATCAACCCGGTGCTCCCCTACTGCGACCGCGTCCTCTACCTGGTGGACGGGCGGTTCGAGGTGGGGCCGACCGCCGAGGTGATGACCTCCGAGCGGCTGACCCGGCTGTACCGCACGCCCGTCGACGTGCTGCACGTGCGCGACCGGCTGGTCGTGGTGGGAGGGGACCACTGATGGACCGGCTCGAGAACCTGACGAACTTCTCCCTCACCTGGGAGCTGCTGCAGCAGCCCTTCGTGCAGCAGGCGCTGCTCGCCGCGGCGCTGCTCGGCGTGCTGGCCGGGGTGATGGGCCCGCTCATCGTCTCGCGGCAGATGGCCTTCAGCGTGCACGGCACCTCCGAGCTCTCGCTCACCGGCGCCGCCTTCGCCCTGCTCATGGGCTGGAGCGTGGGCTCGGGCGCGCTGCTCGGTGCACTCGTCGCGGGCCTGCTGTTCGGCCTGCTCGGCGTCTACGCGCGCGAGCGGGACTCGGTGATCGGCGTGATCATGGCCTTCGGCCTGGGCCTGTCGGTGCTGTTCCTGGCGCTGCACGAGGGCCGGCAGGGCACCGCGTTCGCGCTGCTCACCGGGCAGATCGTGGCCGTCGGGATGAGCGGCGTGACGCTCATGGCGATCACCACCGTCGTGGTGCTGCTGATCCTCGCGTTCATCTACCGGCCGCTGCTGTTCCTCTCGACCGACCCCGACGTGGCCGCCGCGCACGGCGTCCCCGTCAAGACGCTGTCGGTCGTCTTCGCGATGCTCGTGGGCGCCGCCGCCGCGCAGGGCGTGCAGATCGTCGGGGCCCTGCTGGTGATGAGCCTGCTCATCACGCCCGCCGCCGCGGCCGCACGGGTCACCAGCTCGCCCGGCAAGGCGACGGTGCTCTCGCTGATCTTCGCGCTGGTGTCCGCCGTCGGCGGCATCATCCTGTCGCTGGCCCCCGCGCTGCCGGTGTCGGTGTTCGTCACGTCGATCTCCTTCGTGATCTACCTGGTCTGCCGCCTGCTCGGGCAGCGCGGCCGTCGCGGCACCGTCGCGCCCGTCGACGCGCCCGCGCACGACTGCCAGCACGCGCTACCGTCGAGGTCGTGAGAATCGACCTCAACGCCGACTGCGGCGAGTCCTTCGGCGCCTGGCGCCTCGGCGACGACGCCGCTCTGCTCGACGTGGTGACCTCGGCCAACGTCGCGTGCGGCTTCCACGCCGGCGACCCCACGACGCTGCGGGAGACCTGCGCCGCGGCGGTGGCCAAGGGCGTGGCGACCGGCGCCCAGGTGGGCTACGCGGACCTGCGCGGCTTCGGCCGCCGGGCCATGGACGTTCCCGCCGCCGACCTCACCGCCGACGTGATCTACCAGATCGGCGCCCTGCAGGCGATCGCGCGGAGCGTCGGCGGCACCGTCGACTACGTCAAGCCGCACGGCGCGCTGTACAACCGGATCGTCGCCGATTCCGTGCAGGCGGAGGCCGTCGTGGAGGGCGTGCTCGCGGCCGCGCCCGAGCTCCCGGTCCTCGGCCTCCCCGGCTCCGCCTTCCTCCGCATCGCCGCCGAGCGCGGGCTGCGCACCGTGCGGGAGGCCTTCGCCGACCGCGCCTACCTGCCCGACGGTGCGCTCGTCCCCCGCTCGCGGGAGGGCTCGGTGCTGCACGACCCCGACGAGATCGCCGCGCGGGTGCTGCGCATGGTCGGCGACGGCACCGTCGAGGCGATCGACGGCACCGAGGTGCAGCTCACCCCCGATTCCGTGTGCGTGCACGGCGACAACCCGTCGGCCGTCGCCGTCGCGCGACGCCTGCGCACCGTGCTCGACGGTGCCGGCGTGACGATCGCGCGGTTCGCCTAGCGCCTCAGTCCGCGAACCGCTTCGGCGCGGTGGCGACGAGGCGGACGCAGTGGTCGACGAGCCGCTCCCGCGTGACGTCGAGCCGCCCGGCGATGAACTCGGTGAACAGCGTGGTCAGCGCGCCGACGAGACCCATCGCGACGAGACGCCGGGTCGTTCCGTCCACGGAGGAGGGCAGCGCGCCCGCGACCACGTCGAAGAATCCCGGCATGCTGCCGAGGCCCCGCTCGGCGAGCGAGGGCTCGCGGTAGGGGCCGAGCAGGAGCACCCGCCCGACGTCCGGCCTGTCGACGACGAACTCGACGAAGGTGGTGACCGAGCCCTCGGCGACCGTGACCGGGGACACGGCCTCGCCGTCCGGTGCAGCGGCGTAGGCATCGCGGACGCCGCGGACCAGCGCGTCCTGTGCGCGGCCGCTGACGTCGTCGTAGACGGCGTGCGCGAAGCCGTCGCGCGTGCCGAATGCCTCGTAGAAGTAGCGCTCGGTGATCCCGGTGGAGCGGCACACGGCGCGGACACCGAGCGCCCCTGCCTCCGGGCCGCCGAGGAGCGCGATGCCGGCGTCGAGCATCTGTCGGCGCCGGCTCTCCTGCCGCTCCTCGAGTGAGGTCATTCGTTCAGGCTAACGCAGATGATCTTTACTGACGACGCTGTCGCGCGAACTCGGCCAGGACGACGCCCGCGGCGACCGAGGCGTTGAGCGACTCGACCGACGACGCGATCGGGATCGACAGGATCGAATCGCAGTTCTCGCGCACCAGGCGCGAGAGGCCCTTGCCCTCGGAGCCGACGACCACGACCACGCCGGTGTCGGCGCGGTAGTCGTCGAGGTCCACGTCGCCGCCCGCGTCGAGGCCGACGACCTGCAGGCCGGCGGCCGCGTAATCGGCGAGCGCACGGTTGAGGTTCGGCGCCTGCGCGACGGGCAGCCGGGCCGCCGCGCCCGCGGAGGTGCGCCAGGTGACGGCGGTGACGGCCGCGGACCGTCGACCCGGGATGACCACGCCGTGCCCGCCGAACGCGGCCGTCGAGCGAATGACGGCGCCCAGGTTGCGGGGGTCGGTGATGTTGTCGAGCGCGACGATGAGCGGTGCCTCGCCGCGGTCCTGCGCCCGGGCGAGGAGGTCCTCCGGGTGCGCGTACTGGTACGGCGGCACCTGCAGGGCGACGCCCTGGTGCAGGCCGTTGTCGCTGAGCCGGTCCAGCTCGCCCTTCTGCACCTCGAGGATCGCGATGCCCGTGTCGGCCGCGATCTGCACGGACTCGGTGAGCCGCTCGTCGTTCTGCGAGCCGATCGCGACGTACAGCGCCGACGCGGGGACACCCGCGCGGAGGCACTCGACGACGGGGTTGCGGCCGAGGACGTACTCGGGGCCGTCGTCGGCGGCGCGGCCGGCGACCTTCGGACGGCGCTGCGGCGTGGTGGACGCCTTCGCCGCGGCCCGCGCCTTCTTGTGCGCGGGGTGGTACGGGCGGTCCTTGGCGGCCGGCGTCGCGCCGCGCCCCTCGAGCCCGCGGCGACGGACGCCGCCGGAGCCCTGGACCTGCCCCTTCTTGGTGCCCGCCTTGCGGACCGCGCCGCGGCGCTGCGAATTGCCTGCCATCAGTCCGTCTCCTACTTGTTCGTCTTCAGGGTCCAGGCGGAGCCGTCGGCACCGTCGGTCACCTCGATACCCGCGGCGTGCAGCCGGTCGCGCGACGCGTCGGCCTCCGCCCAGTTCTTCTCCGCCCGGGCGGCGGCGCGCCGCTCGAGCTCGGCCTGCACCAGCACGCCGAGGGCGTCCATGGCGTGGCCGTCGCCGGCGTTCTCCGTGACCCAGTGCGGGTCCAGCGGATCGACGCCGAGGATCGCCGTCATGGCCCGCACCGCGCCCGCGAGCCGCCGCGCCTCGTCGAGGTTCCCCGACTCGAGCGCCGCGTTCCCGGCCCGCACGGTGCCGTGGACCTCCGCCAGTGCCGACGGTACGCCCAGATCGTCGTCGAGCGCGGCGGCGAAACCGTCGGTCCACTCGCCGACGGTCACCTCCCCCGCCCGTTCGACGGTGCGCCGCACGAACGCCTCGATCCGGCCGTAGGCCGTGACGGCCTCGTCCAGCGCGCCCGCCGAGTACTCCTGCATCGACCGGTAGTGCGCCGAGCCGAGGTAGTAGCGCAGCTCGACGGCGCGGTACTGCGTGAGCAGGTTGGGGATCGAGACGACGTTGCCGAGCGACTTGCTCATCTTCTCGCCCGACATGGTGACCCAGCCGTTGTGCAGCCAGTAGTTCGCGAACGGATCGCCCGCGCCGTGCGCCTGCGCGATCTCGTTCTCGTGGTGCGGGAAGACGAGGTCCATGCCGCCGCAGTGGATGTCGAACTGCGCGCCCAGGTAGCTCGTCGCCATGGCGGAGCACTCGAGATGCCAGCCCGGCCGGCCGTCGCCCCACGGCGAGGGCCAGCTGGGCTCGCCCGGCTTCGCGGCCTTCCACAGCGTGAAGTCCAGCGGGTCGCGCTTGCCCTCGGCGAGGGTCTCGCCCTGCTGCACGTCGTCGACCTTCTGCCGGCTGAGCTCGCCGTAGGTCGGGAGGCTTCGGACGGAGAAGTACACGTCGTTGCCCGTGCCCGACGGCGCGGCGTAGGCGTGGCCGCGCTCGATCATCCGTTCCATGTACGTGACCATCTGGGTGATGAACCCGGTGGCCCGCGGCTCCGCCGACGGGGGCAGCACGCCCAGGGCGTCGTAGGCGCGGGTGAACTCGCGCTCGTGCGTCGCGGCCCACTCCCACCAGGGCCGACCGGCCTCGGCCGCCTTGCGCAGGATCTTGTCGTCGATGTCGGTCACGTTCCGCACGAAGGCCACGTCGAGGCCCTTCGCGATCAGCCAGCGACGCAGCACGTCGAAGGCCACGCCGCTGCGGATGTGGCCGATGTGGGGAACGCCCTGGACCGTCGCGCCGCAGAGGTAGATGCCCGCCTTGCCGTCCACGAGGGGCACGAAGTCACGGACCTCGCGGGTCAGGGAGTCGTAAAGGCGCAGCGTCACGTCGACTGATTCTACGGGTCGCGGCGCGCGCGCCTCGCAGGTCAGGGGCTTCGACGGTACGCGCCCGAAAAGGTAGGATCATTCGGTGGCCGATCGCGACGTCTCCGAGGTGACCCGCGGCACCGCAATGGGCATCGCCGCCTACCTGCTCTGGGGCCTGTTCCCCCTG
Organism: Tsukamurella sp. M9C; assembly: GCF_020169415.1. Classification (GTDB taxonomy): domain Bacteria; phylum Actinomycetota; class Actinomycetes; order Mycobacteriales; family Mycobacteriaceae; genus Tsukamurella. Next base: position 65,637 of record NZ_JAIULG010000008.1, on the reverse strand, counting down.
TACTTCGACGCCCTCAAGCCCACCGGGCCGTGGGAGATCCTGGCGCACCGGATCCTGTGGACGCTGGTGCTGTGCGGCGCCGCGCTGCTGATCCTGCGCGACCTCGGCTGGATCCGGCCGGTGCTGCGCCAGCCGCGGCTGCTGGCCGGGGTGACGATCGCCGCGCTGCTCATCTCCACCAACTGGATCGTCTACATCGTGGCGGTCACGTCGGGCCACACGTCGGATGCGGCGCTCGGCTACTTCCTGAATCCGCTGGTCACGGTGGCGCTCGGCGTGGTCGTGCTGCGCGAGCGGCTGCGGCCGCTGCAGTGGGTCGCGGTCGGCATCGGCGTCCTGGCGTTCGTCTACCTCGCAGTGGTGGCCGGGACCTTCCCCGTGACGGCGCTCGCCCTCGCCTTCTCCTTCGGCCTGTACGGACTGGTGAAGAACAAGGTCGGTGTGCACCTGAACGCGCTGCAGGGCCTGACGCTGGAGACCGCGATCCTCACGCCGATCGCCGCGGCGGTGCTGGTGGGCATCGCCGTGTGGGGCGGCGGGCTCGACTTCGCGCGCCACGGCGCCGGCCACGCCGCGCTGCTCGCCTTCGCGGGCGTCGCCACCGCGGTGCCGCTGCTCCTCTTCGCCGCGGCCGCCCGCCGGATCCCGCTCGTGACCGTCGGGTTGATCCAGTTCGCGACGCCGATCATGCAGCTGCTGTGCGCGGTGCTGTTCCTGGGCGAGCACGTCTCCCCCGAGCGCTGGATCGGCTTCGGCATCGTCTGGATCGCGCTACTCCTCCTCACGGTCGACACCGTGGTGACGCTGCGTCGCGCGCGGGCCGGCCGGCTCGCGGCGTAGCTCGACGGCTGCACCTCCTGCGGTTCGTGTGTAGCTCTGCGCAGCCATGCGCGTGACGCATACCCCCGGAGCGCGGTCAGATCGACGCGGGCGGGACCGTGATGGCGTTCGGCGGGGGACCGAACGCCGCGCGGGAGTCAGCCGGTCCCCCACCGCAAGCACGGCTTCTGGTGGGGGTTCGAACGCGGGGCGGGCGGATCGGCGTCGCGCGGGGGACGACAGCCGACGGGGCCACACACCGGGGCCACCACGCGGCGCGAGTGACATAGCGGGTCGCAACACGGTGTGTCGTGCCCGCCGGACGGAGGGGCATGCGTGCCGCGCATGGCAGGTCGCAGACCGAAAAACCTTTGACCTGCAGATATTCGAGCCATGCGCGCGGCGCATAGCTTCTGCGATCGATACACGACCCGCCCGGCGGGCGCCCGTGACGTGCAGTCCCGAGTCAGCCTGCGGAGTAGACCAGGGCCGTCGCCATGGCGGCGACGCCCTCGCCGCGGCCGGTGAGGCCGAGGCCGTCGGTGGTGGTGGCGGAGACGGAGACCGGGGCGCCGAGCAGCCCGCTCAGCACCTCCTGGGCCTCGTCCCGCCGCGGCCCGACCTTGGGCCGGTTGCCGATCAGCTGCACCGCGGCATTGCCGACGGCGAAGCCGGCGTCGGCCAGCAGCGACCGCACGTGCGTGAGCATCTCCGCGCCGGTGATCCCTACGTTGTCGGAGCGCCCCACGCCGAAGACGGTGCCCAGGTCGCCGAGACCGCCGGCGGAGAGCAGGGCGTCGCACAGGGCGTGCACGGCGACGTCACCGTCGGAGTGGCCGGAGCAGCCGTCACCGTCGAAGAGGAGACCGAGCATCCAGCACTCTCGGCCCGGCTCGAACGGATGGACGTCGGTGCCGATGCCGACACGGGGAATGATCATCTCTGCTCCTGCGCAAGGACTTCCGCGACCCGCAGGTCGAAGGCGGTGGTGATCTTCAGGGCGAGCGGGTCGCCCGGAACGGTGACTACGGTGCCGCCCGCCCGCTCGACGAGGCCCGCGTCGTCGGTGGCGAGCTCGCCGGGCGCGGCGTCGTAGGCCGCGCGCAGCGCCGCGGCGGTGAAGCCCTGGGGCGTCTGCACGGCGCGCAGGTCGGCCCGGTCGACGGTGGCCTCGACGGCACCGTCGGGCCCGACCCGCTTGATGGTGTCGGCGACGGGCAACACGGGGATCACGGCGGAGGCTCCGGCGCGCAGCGCGGCGACCACCCGCTCGATCATCGGGCCGGGCGTCAGCGGCCGGGCCGCGTCGTGCACCAGGACCAGGTCGGCCGATCCCGCGGCGGCGAGGCCCGCGCGGACGGAGTCGGTGCGTTCCGCCCCGCCCACGACGACGCGTGCCCGCGGCACCAGCTCCCGGGCCCGCTCGATCATGTCCGGCGGCACCATCACGACCACCTCGTCAACGGCCCCGGACGCCAAAAGACCGTTCACTGCCCTTTCGAGCAGTGAACGGTCTTTCAGAGTCACGAAGGCCTTGGGGATGTTCAGCCCCAGGCGTGTCCCCTGCCCAGCGGCGGGGACCAGCGCGACGACGGTCAGGAGGCCGCCGCCAGCGCCTCGTCCAGACGGGACTCGGCGTTGCCGTCGTCCGTCGCCTCGGCGAGCGCGAGCTCACCCACGAGGATCTGGCGGGCCTTCGTCAGCATGCGCTTCTCGCCGGCCGACAGGCCACGATCCTGCTCCCGACGCCACAGGTCGCGAACGACCTCGGCCACCTTGTTCACATCGCCCGACGCGAGCTTCTCGAGGTTCGCCTTGTACCGGCGCGACCAGTTCGTCGGCTCCTCGGTGTGCGGCGCGCGCAGCACCTGGAAGACCTTGTCCAGGCCCTCCTGGCCGACCACGTCACGAACGCCGACGACCTCGGCGTTCTCAGCGGGAACCTTGACCGTCAGATCACCCTGTGCGACCTTGAGCACGAGGTACTCGCGCTCACGTCCACCGATGGTCTTGATCTCGATAGCTTCGATCAGTGCGGCACCGTGATGGGGGTAGACAACGGTGTCTCCGACCTTGAAAATCATCTGATCCTTGCCCCTTTCGATATGACCAGGATAACACGGGGCGAATTCGGGCTGCGAGGCAACGTCGCAGGTCAGGACTCGTCCTGGGCTTGACAAACGAAGCCGTGGATGTTCTCCGCAGGTTCCGGCAACCGGCGGAGTGCACGACGGCGCGTAGTACTCGCGCCCTACTTGCCGCCCGGCGGCACGGGCCGACCCGCCTTCTACTACGCTGCGTGGTGACATACTCAGCACCGTCCGCACGCGGGTGTCGCCGCGCACGGGGAGGAAACTGGAGGAACCGTGTCCGCACGCACCGTCTCGACCCGCCGCACCGCCACCACCGTCGCGGGCGCCCTGCTCGCCGCCGGCGCCCTGCTCTCGGTGTCCGCCTGCGGCGCGGGCCAGATCTCGCAGACCGCGAACCAGGTGGCCGCGATCAACGGCGCCAACCAGACCTTCGTGGACCAGAAGATCACCCTCAGCGACGTGCACGTCCTGTACCCGGTGTCGGGCAGCCAGGGCAAGCTCGCCTTCGTGCTGACCAACCTGAACGCGCACCAGGGCGACAAGCTCAAGGGCATCTCGGACGAGAAGGGTCGCTTCGCCACCATCGGCGGCGACACCACCCTCGCGCCCAACGGCTCGCTGTACGGCACCGCCCCTGCGGGCAGTGACACGAAGGCCGCCGGCATCACCCGCCTCACGGTCTCCGTCCCCGTCGACGCGAACTGGCGTCCGGGCCTGACCAACAAGCTCTGGTTCCACCTCGAGAAGGCCGGCTCGCTGCCGATCGACGTCCCGATCGACGCCGGCGCCGCCCCCGCCTCCGCCGCTGGCATCACCCCCACCGAGGGTGGCGAGCACGGTGCGGGCGAGGGCACCGGCGGCCACTAGGCCCCTCGGTACTTCATGGCACGAGCCAAGGTGCAGTACACCTGCACCGAGTGCGGCCACACCGTGGCCAAGTGGGTCGGCCGCTGCCCGTCGTGCGGCGCCTGGTCCACGATGGAGGAGGGCGCGCCCGCCCGCGCCGCGGGCTCCGGCCCGGCGGCCAACGTCGGGCTGACGCTCCCGAAGACCCCCGCGGTCCCGATCACGAAGATCGACCCGAACTCGACGCGCGCGCTGCCCGTCGGCATCGGCGAGCTCGACCGCGTTCTCGGCGGCGGCATCGTCCCCGGCTCCGTGATCCTGCTCGCCGGTGAGCCCGGCGTCGGCAAGTCGACGCTGCTGCTCGAGGTCGTGCACCGCTGGGCCACCACGGGCCGCGGCAAGTCCCTGTACGTCACGGGCGAGGAGTCCGCGGGCCAGGTGCGGCTGCGCGCCGAGCGCACCGGCGCCCTCTCGGATCAGCTGTACCTCGCCGCGGAGTCCGATCTGGGCACGGTGCTCGGCCACGTCGAGCAGATCGCCCCCACCCTCATGGTGGTCGACTCGGTGCAGACCCTCTCGGCGTCCGGCGTCGACGGGGTGCACGGCGGCGTCACGCAGGTCCGCGCGATCACGACGACGCTCACCTCGCTCGCGAAGGCCTCCGGCATCGCGGTGATCCTCGTCGGCCACGTCACCAAAGACGGCGCCGTCGCCGGTCCCCGCTCGCTGGAGCACCTCGTGGACGTGGTGCTCAGCTTCGAGGGCGACAAGCACTCCACGCTGCGCATGGTGCGCGGCATCAAGAACCGCTTCGGCGCCTCCGACGAGGTGGGCTGCTTCGAGCAGCGCGAGTCCGGCATCGTCGAGGTCACGGACCCGTCGGGCCTGTTCCTGCACCACCGCGACCAGGCCGCGGCCGGGACCGCGGTCACCGTCGGCCTCGACGGCAAGCGGCCCATGCTGGGCGAGCTCCAGGCGCTCGTGACGCCCACTCCCCTGCCCTCGCCGCGGCGGGCCGTCTCCGGCCTGGACTCGGCCCGGGTGGCGATGATCCTGGCCGTGCTGACCAAGCACGGCGGCATCGAGAACCTGCCGCAGAAGGACGTCTACGCGGCGACGGTCGGCGGCATGAAGATCACCGAGCCGGCGGCCGACCTCGCGCTGGCGCTGGCCGTCGCGTCCGGCGCGGTCGAGAAGGCGCTGCGCCCGAACACCGTCGTGCTGGGCGAGGTGGGCCTGGCCGGCGAGGTGCGGCGCGTGACCGGCCTGGAGCGGCGCCTCGCGGAGGCCGCCCGCCTCGGCTTCACCCACGCCATCGTGCCGCCCTCGCCCGACGGGCAGAAGCTCAAGGTCGACGGCATCCACATCGGCGAAGCGGCGACGCTGGCCGACGCCCTCCGTCTGGGCTCCCTGGCGCCGAGCGGCAAGAAGGAGCGCTAACCTACCGCTATGGACCTCGAAGCCGCGTTCGGCGGGAACGCGTCGCTCCGCGACACCGTGATCCGGGTGGCCCCGGGCACCGGGCTGCGCGACGGGATCGAGCGGATCCTCCGCGGCCGCACGGGCGCGCTCATCGTGCTGGGCTACGACGACGCGGTCGAGGGCATCTGCGACGGCGGCTTCCACCTGGACGTCGAGTTCGCGCCCACCCGCCTGCGGGAGCTGGCGAAGATGGACGGCGCGGTGGTGCTCTCCACCGACGGCAGCCGGATCGTGCGGGCGAACGTGCAGCTCGTGCCGGATCCCGCGATCCCCACGCAGGAGTCGGGCACGCGGCACCGCTCGGCCGAGCGTGCCGCGATCCAGACCGGTTACCCGGTGATCTCGGTGAGCGCGTCGATGTCGATCGTGCACGCCTACGTCGGCGGGGTGCGGCACCTCGTCGACGACGCGGCGCCCATCCTCTCCCGCGCCAACCTCGCGATCGCCACGCTCGAGCGGTACGCCCACCGCCTCGACGAGGTGCTCACGCAGCTCTCCCGCGCCGAGATCGAGGACGTGGTGACCGTCCACGAGGTCGCGCTCGTCGTGCAGCGGCTGGAGCTGGTGCGGCGCCTGGCCGTCGAGATCGAGCAGCACGTGCTGGAGCTCGGCACCTCGGGCCGGCAGATCGCGCTGCAGCTGGAAGACCTTTTGGGCGAGTCGATCTCGCTCCGCGAGCCCGTACTGCGCGACTACCTCGGCGACGGCGACTCCGTGGACGCCGCCGTCGCCCGCATCGACACGCTCAGCGATGCGGACCTGCTCGCCGCCACCACCATCGCTGCGGCCCTGGGCTTCTCGGGCACCGTCGAGGCGCAGGACGAGCCGGTCTCGCCGCGCGGGCACCGCCTGCTCGGCTCGATCCCGCGGCTGCGTCCTTCGCAGGTCGAGGCGCTGGTCGCCGCGTTCGGCTCGCTGCAGACGCTGCTCGCCGCCTCCGCCGCGGACCTGCAGGCCGTGCCCGGGATCGGGTCCGACGGTGCGCGGCAGGCCCGCGAGGGCCTCTCCCGCCTCGCCGAGGCCTCGGTCGAGCGCTTCTGAGCCGCTGCGGGTTCCGCGCGGCTAGTTGCCGGTGCCCGTACCGGCGTCCGCGCCGGCCTCCGGCGTGGGTGCCGCCCGGACGATGTTGAAGGTGACCGGCGCGCTGCGCTTGGCGCCGAGCTGCGCGACCACCTGGTACGCGCCGGGCGCGACGGGGACGCGCTGCGCCTGGCAGCCGGGCGCCGAGGTGGTGCCTGCCCACTGCAGCTTGTAGCGCAGCTGCTGGCCGGGCTGCAGCACCTCGTTCTTGATCCCGGGCTGGAAGGTGCAGTCGAAGTTCGTCCACAGCTGCTTGCTGCCGTCGAGGGTGAGCACGATCAGCTGCTGCTGCCCGGAGCCGATGTCGCGCGAGCAGGCCACCGGGCCGGCGTTCGTCACGGTCGCCTCGAAGGTCGGCTGCTCGCCGAGCGCGTACGTCGGCTTGTCGGCGCCGACCACCACGGAGATGTTCGCGTCGGGGCAGGGGCCGCCGGCGACGACCGCGCCGGGCGTCGGAACGCCGCCGCCCGAGGAGCTGGCGGAGGCCGAAGCTGAACCCGAAGCCGGTGCGCCGGACTGGGGCGCGCCCGAGCCGCCGGCCCCGCCCGAGCCGCCGCCGTTGTTGTTCCCGGCGGAGGGGTCGGCACCGTCGGGCGCCTGCGACGGGGGCAGGTCGGACGTGGTGACCGACGTCGACGAGGTCGCCGCCGCGTTCTGCGACGAGTCCTTGCCGCCACCGACGAAGACGATCAGGAGCACCACGACGAGCACCGCGAACAGCGCCAAGACGGCGGCCAGCACGCGGCGGCGCCAGTAGATCTCGGGCGGCAGGGGTCCGTTGGGCTCAAGCACGCCTCAACCGTAACGTTTCCCCGACCTCACGCCGCTGACCTGCGGCGGCGTGTCACGAATCGGTACGGATCACTCCGGCCGGACGGCCTGGAAGGGCGACGTGGCCGCCTCGCCGATGTCGCCGACGGAGCCGCGCAGGTGCACCTTGCCCTCGGCGAGCTCGTAGGTGAGGCCGACGATCGCGACCCGGCCCTCCTCGACGCCCTTGGCGATGATCCGCGAGCGCTCGATCAGCAGCCAGCTGGTCTCCATGACGTGCTGCGCGGTGATGTCGTTGACGTCCGACAGGCCCTCGCGGCGGCCGGCGAGCACCGACGGGGTCAGCCGTTCGACGATGTCGCGGATGTAGCCGGGCGGCATGGTGCCGGTGTCGATCGAGTTCACGGTGGCCGCGACGGCGCCGCAGCTGTCGTGCCCGAGGATCGCGATGAGCGGCACCTTGAGCACCTCGATGGCGTACTCGATCGAGCCGAGGACGGCGGCGTCGATGATGTGGCCGGCGGTGCGGACCACGAACATGTCGCCGAGGCCCTGGTCGAAGATCACCTCGGCGGCGACGCGGGAGTCGCCGCAGCCGAACAGCACCGCGGTGGGCTGCTGTCCGCTCGCGAGTTCCGCCACGCGGCTGGCGCCCTGGTTCGGGTGCGCCGGCGCGCCTTCGACGAAGCGCTGGTTGCCTTCACGGAGGGCGCGCCAGGCGCCGGGAGGAGTCGAGGTGGGCATGGGTCCATAATGCACTTCGTGACGTCGACGCGAGACACCGGAGCGGATTCTGTCCCGGATTTCACACCGGTGCTGGGATGGTTCGACGCCGCGGAGCGCGACCTCCCGTGGCGGGCCCCGGACGTCGGGGCGTGGGCGATCCTGGTCAGCGAGGTGATGCTGCAGCAGACCCCCGTGGTGCGGGTCGAGCCCGTATGGCGCGCGTGGATGGAGCGGTGGCCCACCCCTGCCGATCTCGCCGCCGCCACCGGCGCCGACGCCGTGCGCGCCTGGGGCAAGCTCGGCTACCCGCGCCGGGCGATGCGGCTGCACGCGTGCGCGCAGGCCCTCGTCGAGCGGTTCGACGGCGCCGTCCCCGGCGACGTCGACGAACTGCTGTCGCTGCCGGGCGTCGGCGACTACACCGCCCGCGCGGTGGCCTGCTTCGCCTTCGGCCAGGACGTGCCCGTCGTCGACATCAACGTGCGCCGGGTCCTCGCCCGCGCCGCGGACGGCGACTCCGACGCGGCGGCACCGTCGGCCAAGCGCGACCTGGCGGCGGCGACGGCGGCCCTGGAGACCGTGCCCGCGGACCGCCGGACGCGGCTCTCGGCCGGGCTCATGGAGCTGGGTGCGCTGGTCTGCACCGCGCGGTCGCCGCGCTGCGGCGAGTGCCCGATCCACGCCGACTGCGCCTGGCTCGCGGCCGGGGCGCCGGCGGGCACCGTCGCGCCGCGGAAGGTGCAGAAGTACGAGGGCACCGACCGACAGGCGCGCGGGAGGCTCCTCGACGTGCTCCGCGGGGCCGACGGTGCCGTCCCCCGCGCCGCGCTCGACCTGGCGTGGGAGCGCGATCCGGCGCAGCGCGACCGCGCGCTGGACTCGCTGCTGGTGGACGGGCTGATCGAGCAGACGGGGGACGGACGCTTCGCGCTCGCCGGCGAGGGGTGACGGATGTTTTTATTCACAGCTGTAGGAATTGGTGATAGATTCGAGCCATGAAGCTCTCAGACGGCCCGCTGCGCGTCACCGACCAGGGATTCTTCGGTCCGGACTCGCCCACGTGGAAGGTGTGGGCCTCGCCCACCGCACTCATCGGTTTCCAGCGCTCGGTGGTGCTGGAACACTTCGACCCGAACCTCACCGCCGCGGTCGCGGACTCGGCGGGGATCTACACCGACCCGTTCGGCCGGCTCGACCGGACGCTCGCCTACTTCCTCCTCGTCGCCACCGCGGATTCCAAGACCGCGATCGAGGCCTCCGAGCACCTCATGGACGTGCACCGCAAGGCCACCGGCATCGAGCCGATCACCGGCAAGCGGTACAGCGCCAACAACCCGGCCTCGCAGCTGTGGATCCACGTGACCGGCTGGCACTCGGTGCTCAAGTGCTACGAGATGTACGGTCCCGGGCCGCTCACCGCCGACGAGGAGGCGCGGTACTGGCGCGACTGCGTCGTCGCCGCGGAGCTGCAGACCTGCGACCCGGCCGACGTGCCCACCTCGCGCGACGAGGTGCGGGAGTACTTCGCGCGCGTCCGGCCGACGCTCGCGCTCACCGAGCGCGCCCGCACCGGCATGCACTACCTGCTGCGCCCGCGGGATCGCGGCGCGCGCCTGCGGATGGGCGGCGCGCTCATCGCTCCCGCCACGATCGCGACCCTGCCGGCCTGGATGCGCGAGATGGGCGGCTTCGATCAGCCCGGCGTCGTCGACGTCGCCTATCCGCTCGCCGTGCGCCTCGCGGTCCGCGCCGCCTCGGCCCAGCACGCCGCGGGCACCGTCCGGCTGGGCGGGCTGGTGGCGCCCATGACGGGCGGGATCCTGCGCCGCCACTTCGCCCAGAGCGACGAGCCCGCGGGCATCGTCACGCCCGCGCAGGCGCGGGAGCGGTACGGCCGTGGGGCACGCGCCGCGACCGCCTCGTAGGCTGGCCGCCATGACCACCTATGTAGTGACCGGCGCGAACGGCGGCCTCGGCGAGGTCGTGACGCGCAGTCTCGCCGCCACCGGCGGCCGCGTCGTGATGGCGTGCCGCGACGTCGCGGGCGCCCAGCGCATCGCCGACGGCATCGACGGCGACGTGACCGTCGAGCAGCTCGACCTCGCGGACCTGGACTCGGTGCGCGCCTTCGCCGACCGCACCGCCGAGGTCGACGTGCTCGTCAACAACGCCGGCCTGATGAACATCCCGCTGCGCCGCACGAAGCAGGGCTTCGAGATGCAGTTCGGCGTGAACCACCTCGGGCACTTCGCCCTCACCGGCCTGCTGCTCGACCGGCTGACGGACCGCGTGGTCGCGGTCTCGTCGGTGGCGCACCGGCAGAACTACCGCTGGCGCATGGACGACCCGAACTACGAGAACCGGAAGTACCTGCGCACCGAGGCGTACGGGCAGAGCAAGCTCGCGAACATGATGTTCGCGCGCGAGCTGCAGCGCCGGTTCGAGGCCGCGGGTTCCGAGAAGAAGGCGTACTACGTGCACCCCGGCGTCTCGCCGACCGGGCTGTTCGCCCGCACGGACACCCCGCTGGATCTCGTGATGAAGCCCGCCGTCGCGATGCTGGCGAACCCGCCGGCGAAGGCCGCGCAGTCGCTGATCCTGGCCGCGACCGATCCTGACCTCGACCCGCACCCGTGGTGGGGGCCGACGCAGCTCTTCCAGTCCCGCGGCCCGGTGGGCAAGTGCTCCAGCACCGCGGTCTCGAAGGATCAGGCCAAGTGGGCCGAGTTGTGGGCCGTCTCCGAGAAGCTCACGGGCGTCACCTACGCCGTGTGAGGACGCGGGCGGTCACATGGCATGGACATGCGACCGCCCGCGTCACCGGACGTCGATGAACTGCGGCCCTCCGCCGCAGGACGGTCGGCCGTTCGGGCTCCCGCCCTGGATGGATCCACCGATGCGGACCGAACACGAGGCGGTCGCGTGCCACACGCCGGGAGCGAAGATGCCCGCCGACGTGAGACTCCAGGACTGCGCGTAGAAACTCCCGTCGGAGTACGGCTTCCCCAGGCAGTACCGCGCGCCGCCGTACCCGGGAGCCTGTCCACCCTGGCACCAGTTCACCGCGCCGTTCGGGAAGTACGGATTCCGCGCCGCGTTGGCGGGCTGCGCCGCACCGGCGAGGACCGCGGCCGCGAGCAGAGCCACCGCGGTACCGCGAGATACGAGACGTTGCATGTCTTCTCTCCCATCCGATCAAGTCGAATCCCATGATCGCGGCCGGGCGACGACCCGACAACGCCCACGGGTGAGATTCCCCTGATCAGACGACACGAGGAGTACCTCCACCCGTTCGTGACGCGGAGCACGGAATCACCGCGGGCCGCCGACGGTTGAACCTTTCATGCGCGTGGACGTCTGGACCGATATCAACTGCCCCTTCTGCTACATCGGGAAGGCGCGTTTCGAGGAGGCGCTCGCGGATTTCCCGCAGCGCGACCAGGTCGAGGTGATCCACCGCTCCTACGAACTGGACCCCACCGCCGGCGACTCCGAGCCCGTCATCCCGCGGATCGCGGCCAAGTACGGCATCAGTGAGGCGCAGGCCGCCGCGAACGAGCGCGGCCTCGGCGCGCAGGCGCAGCAGCTCGGCCTGCCCTACCAGGTCGACGGCCGCGACAGCGGCAACAGCTTCGACATGCACCGCCTGCTCCATTGGGCCCTCGAGCTCGGCCGGCAGGAGGCGCTGCTCGACGCGCTCTACGCCGCGAACTTCGCCGAGCCGACGCCCGCCTTCGGCAGCCGCGACCGCCTCGTCGCCATCGCCGAGTCCGCCGGGTTCGACGGTGCCGCCGCCCGCGCGGTGCTCGACGATCCGTCCGCCTACGCGGACGCGGTCCGCGCCGACGAGGAGACCGCCAAGCGGATCGGCATCGGCGGCGTCCCGTTCTTCGTCTTCGACGGCAAGTACGCCGTCTCCGGCGCCCAGCCGCCCGAGGTCTTCACCGAGGCGCTGACGAAGGCCCGCGGTGAGGAGCCGCTCACCGTCATCGGCGGCGACGACGCCGAGGCGTGCGGTCCCGACGGCTGCGAGCTGCCGCCGCGCGACTGAGTCCCGGGCCCGCGACCGGGCCTACGGCGCGGTGAGCCGCCGCACGGCTGCCGCGAGCGCATCGTCGTCGAGCATGACCTCCACGGCCTCGCTGCCCCCGGTGAGGATGTCGCCGTGCACGAGAGCGAGCACCTCGAGGAGCAGCGTCGGCGCGGGCGTCGCCGCGGTGACCGCGCCCGCATCCTGTGCGGCCTGGAGGGCGGCGATCTTCTTCGCGTTCGAGTCCGACGTGAACTCCAGCTCCAGCAACTCCCCCGGGCACTCGAGCGTGTGCCAGAGCACGAGCCGCATCAGCTCGGGGTGCGCACGGTTGAAGCCGCGCAACCGCACGGCGTAGCCGGGCAGGTCCTCGGCGGTGAAGGGCACCGTCTCCAGCAGCTCCGCGACGCGGCCCTCGATGACGGCGTCGAAGAGCTGCCGTTTGTTGCCGAAGTAGGCGTAGATCAGCTGCTTGTTGGCCTCGGCCGCGGCGGCGATCCGGTCGACGCGCGCGCCCGCGAGCCCGTGCTCGGCGAACTCGACGATCGCGGCGTCGAGCAGCCGGGCGCGGGTCGCAGCGGCGTCGCGCTGTTGCTTAGGCGCGGGCGGCATCGCGCGGCAGGTCGGTTCCGGTCACCTCGGCAGCGTACTTCCACAGCTTCGCGGCGACGTCGGCGTCCCGCATCCTCGTGTTCTTCTTGGTCACGCCCGGCGCGCCGACGAGGCCGAATCGTCCTTGGGGGCCGTAGTACTCGCCGTTCCGGGCCTGCGGATCGCTCGCGGCGAGCAGCAGCGGCTCGGCGCCCTGCTCGGGCTGTTGCGAGGGCAGGAAGCGGCCGGCGAAGCGGGTGACCACGGACTCGCGCTCACTGCCCGCGCCGAGGCTCGCGCCCGCGGTCTGCAGGTTGGTCTGGGTGTAGCCGGGGTGCGCGGCGTCGCTGAGCAGGCCCCAGCCGCGGCGCTCGCTCTCGGCGGCGAGGTGGTTCGCCATGAGTAGGTCGGCGAGCTTCGACTGGCCGTAGGCGCGGGTCGGGGAGTACTTCCGCAGCGACTGCGGATCGTCGAAGTCGATGCGGCCGAAGTTGGCGACGCCGGAGCTCATCGTCGTGACGCGCGGCGCCGCGGACTGGAGCAGCACGGGCAGCAGGAGGTTGGTGAGCGCGAACGGGCCGAGGAAGTTCGAGCCGAACTGCAGCTCGAAACCGTCGGCGGTCTCGAAGCGCTCGGGCGGGGTCATGACGCCCGCGTTGTTGACGAGGACGTCGACCGCGACACCGCCGGCGACGATGCCGTCGGCGAAGGCCCGCACGGACGCCAGGTCCGCGAGGTCGAGGCGCCGGACCGCGAGGTCGGCACCGGGCACCTGCGCGAGGACCTCCTGCCGCGCGGCCTCCCCCTTCTCCGGCGTGCGGACCGCCATGATCACGGTCGCGCCCGCCGCGGCGAGCCGCTTGGCCGCCTCCTTACCCGTTCCGCTGTTCGACCCGGTGACCACGAAGGTCCTGCCCGACTGATCGCTGACCTGGTACATCTCGTTCTCCTTCGATTCAACTAACTGGTTAGTTGAAAGATTAGAGCCGATCCCGCCAACTGTCAACCAACTAGTTAGTTAGAGGATTGCGGCTGGCAGCGCGGGCACCACCAGATCGCCCGCTCCGCCTCGCCCGGACCGCCGAGGGAGCCCGCGACGATCGCCGTCCCACAGCGCAGGCAGGGGCGCCGCGCGCGGTCGTAGACGAAGGCGCGCATGCCGTTCCGGTCGACGCCCGTCGTCACCCGACGCGTCCGCCCGAGGTTGGCCCGCAGCAGCCGCGCGGCACCGTCGGCCCAGGCGAGCGGGTCGCCGCACTCCCCGACCGGCGTCGCCGGATGCGCGCCGCGCAGGAAGCAGAGCTCGTTACGGTAGACGTTGCCCACCCCGGCGAGCACGGTCTGGTCCAGCAGCGCGAGCCCGACGGGGCGCTCCGGCTCGGCCGCGAGGTTCGCCGCGGCGCGGTCGGCGTCCCAGTCGGGGCCGAGCGGGTCGGGCCCGAGCCGGGCGAGGGCACCGTCGGCCTCGGCGGGCGTGAGGATCTCGAGCGTTCCGAGGGAGAACCCGACCACCTGCGCCCCGTCGACGGCGAGCACCGCGCGGGCGGTGTGCGCGGGGCGGCGCCAGCGCTCGCCGGGGCGGTACACGTGCCACTCGCCCTCCATCTTCAGGTGGCTGTGGATAACGGCGTTCCCGGCGACGATCAGCAGGTGCTTGCCGCGCGCGGTGACGGCGCTCACCTCGCGCCCGGTCAGGTCGACTGTGGCGTACCGCGGCACCCGAATGTCGCAGGCGGTGAGCACCTTCCTCTCCAACACCGGCCGCAGCCGCGCGGCCAGGTTGTGGACGGTGTCGCCCTCGGGCACCGGTCAGTCCAGCCCGGAGAGGAACGCCTCGACGGCGCCGCGGTACACGCCGGGCGCGTCGTCGTGGACGAGGTGGCCGGCACCGTCGACCTTGAGGTAGCGCAGGTCGGGGCCGGTGTAGGAGCGGACCATGCGCTCGCCCACCCCGGGCGGCACGACGGTGAACTCGGCCTCGACGAGCAGGGTGGGCGCCTGCACGGCCCGCCACTGCGGCCAGTGGTCGCGCGGACCCCAGTGGTCGGCGATGGCGCGGAAGACGTCGAGTTCGCCGTGCAGGGCACCGTCGTCGAAGGCCTCGTAGAAGTAGCGCCCGGCGACCGGCCCGAACAGCGCCTCACACTCGGCTTGCGAGGCGAAGCGGTCGGGCCAGCTGGCGAACCAGGGCGCCCAGGTGTCGGTGGACTGGCCGGCGAACTCGGGCGACATGTCCTCGACGACGAGCGCGCGCACGAGCTCGGGGTACTCGGCGGCGGTGCACCAGGCGTGGAGGCCGCCCATGGAGTGCCCGATCAGCGTCGCCGGGCCCTGGTCCAGGCAGGTGAGGATCTCGGCGACGTCGGCGACGAAGCGCTCGGTGCTGATGTCGTCCGGTGGTACGGGAAAGCCGGGGCCGCGGTGGAATTCGGCGTCGAAGGTGAAGACGCGGCCGTAGCGGCGCAGCCACGGGATCTGCCGGCGCCAGGTGCGGCCGCGGCCCATGAGGCCGTGCAGCAGCACGATCGGTCCGGCTCCTTCGCGGCCACCCCAATCTCTCAGGCCCACACACTCATCCACGCGGCCCAACCTACCGGGTCGGGCGACGGTATCGTCGGGTCATGTCGGTAGTGAAGATCAACGCCATCCACATCCCCGAGGGCGCGGGCCCCGAGCTCGAGAAGCGGTTCGCCCAGCGCGCGCACGCGGTCGAGAACTCGCCCGGCTTCCTGGGCTTCCAGCTGCTGCGCCCGGTGAAGGGCGACGACCGCTACTTCGTGGTCACGCAGTGGGAGTCCGAGGAGGCCTTCGCCGCCTGGCGCGACGGCCCGGCCCGCGAGGCCCACGCCGGCGAGCGCAACCCCGGCGGCGGCGAGGGCCGCAAGCCCGTCGCCTCGGGCGCCGACCTGCTCGAGTTCGAGGTCGTCCTCGACGTGCAGGGCAAGGCCGGGCAGTAGCCACACGGGATTCGCACGAGATCGCGTCCCGGCGCCGGAACCTTCCGGCGCCGCCGCGGTTCGTGTGCGAGGACCTGGCCGCGCCGGTTCCGCGCACCGTCCGGCACTGGCTGCGCCTGACGGACGACGAGGTAGCCCCGGCGGTGCTGTCCACCGACGGCGAGACGCGGGTCGAGTGGTCCTCGCTGTGGCCCGACCGCCCGGACCTGCGCGTGGTCTTCACCGTCGAGCCCGGCGGCGGCGGCTCCGACGTGCAGTGGGTCCTGTACGCCGAGGAACCTCTCCCGGGGCCGGAGTACGTCCGCCACGTCGCCCGACGGATCAGCACCCTCGTCTTCGCCGACCTCCGGTACGCCTACGGCCAGTAGGGGTGGTCGTAGGTCGCTCCGCGGAGCCATGCGCGTGACGCATCGCCTCTCACGGCAACACGCGCCCCCACACCGGCAGCCGGCGCCCGAGCGTCAGAGCCAGGCGCCGGAGTCCCAGGTGAGGAACGACTCCAGGCTGGCCGCGGGGTGCTGCTGCGGGTGGTTCGTGGAGAGGTACGCGCCGCGGTAGAACAGGAGCGGCTTCGCGTCGTCGACATCGCCGAGGTGGTGCACCCGGCCGATCGCGATGTGGTGGTCTCCCCCGTCGAGCACGTTCTCGAGCGTGCAGTCCATCCACGTCAGCGAGCCGTCGATCGTCGGGTTGCCGAGCGGCGAGGGCGTCCACCGCAGGCCCTCGAACTTGTCGTCCACCGACCGGCCGAACGCGGCGCTCACGGACTCCTGCTCCTGCCCAAGCACGGAGACCGCGAACTTCCCCGACGCCTCGATGTGCTTCCACGTCCGCGACGTCTTCATCGGGCAGAACAGCACCAGCGGCGGGTCCAGCGACAACGCGGCGAACGACTGGCACGCGAAGCCGACCGGGTTCTCCTCGGCGTTGGACGTCGCGATGATCGTGACGCCGGTGCAGAACTGCCCCATCACATGTCGGAACGTGCGCTGATCGAATCCGGCCTCGGTCATGCTGCCAACCTACTCCCGCCGTTTCCGACGGTGCGCGCCACACCACCGCCCGGCACGCCCCGCGGCCGGGTCCACCGAGCCTGCGCACGGCGGACGCCGAGCGCCACCGATCCACTCGGCGTGATCCTTACCCGCGGCGGCCCAGGACGATCGCCCGCGCGACCGGGGTGAGTTCCTCTTCGGGCCGGTCCAGGTCGGCGGGCGCTCCGAGCAGTGCGGGCTGCGCGAGGAACCGGGCGCCGCGTCCCGGCCCCGGCAGCAGGGCCTGCGCGGCGTGCACGAGGAAGGGGTGGCAGAGGTAGACGTCGCCGGCGTCTCCCGTCGCCCATGCCTCCGGCAGCCCCTCGGTCGCGGCGAACTCAGGGATGAGCGCGCCCATCTCCGCCCCCTCCTCCCCGTAGGGCTGCAGCATCTTCGCCATCGCCCGGTGCGAGCCCACGCGCAGCCGCGTCGGGGCGTCGTCGTCGCCGATGTCGGAGAACAGGTACAGCATGAGCAGCGCGCGCCCCTTGCTGCGCACGTTGACCCGCCAGTGCAGGAAGGCCTCCGGCTGTTCGCCCGGAAAGCTGGCGTCCACGTGCCAGCCGTCGTCGCCGGGGCCGTCCTCACCGGGGCCGTCCTCACACGGGAAGCGCACCGGGAAGGTGCCGATCGAGACGCGCGGCGCCCACTTTCCGGCCCCGGCCAGACGGTCCGCCGCCCCCGCCACGAGCGACGACGCCGCGGCCTCGCGGAAGGGCTCCTCGCCGTGCTCGCCCAGCCTGATCACGGGCCGGTCCCAGGTCGACGGGTCGTCCCGGTCGATGCCCGACGGTGCCATCTCCGCCCACAGGACGTCCCGGGCCGCGGCCGCCGTCGCGGCGCTGAACGCCCCACGGATCGCGACGTACCCGTCGCGGACGAAATCCTCCACCTGTTCGTCGGTCAGCACACTCCGAGTGTGGTTCCCGGCCGATCCGGGCACCAGCGAATTTCGGACGGGCCCCCACGCGCCATCCGGCCGCCGCTCGCGCGCCCTATGGCGCCTCCGACTCCTCCGCCACGGGGCGGACCTCGCATAGGACGACCCCGACGAGCGCCGCCACCATCGCGACGGCGGCCGCCCGGTCGTGGATCACCGGGACGGGGACCGCGCTCGCGGCGATCCCCGCGATCAGCGGGATGGCCGCCCTGCGCAGCGCGCGGCCGGGCGGGTCCGTGCCGAGACACCAGATCAGGGTCGCGAGGGCCATGAGGCACGACATCCCGATCCCCACGGCGGCATCGCGCCACCCCCAGTGCCCGCCCGTACCTGCGTGGTGCGGGCCGATCGTCACCGCCAGCAGGATCACGAGCAGGATCAGGGCGAGGCCCGCCGCGTAGCAGATCGCCAGCGCGGACAGTCGCGACGGTCGCCGGCAGTGCAGGACCGTGGCGGCGACGAACAGGACCACGCCCACGAGGAACAGGGAGCCGCCGAGATCGTCCTCGTCGACGACGATCCCCATGGTGGCGAGCGCGGTCAACGATGCGAGGGCCAGCAGCACCCTGGACACCCACCGCCGCACGTCCCAGCGCATCGCCCACCCCCACCCTGAACTCCAGATACCGATGCGATGCTATTGCATACTGCACGGATCGCAACGCGCGCGGTTCCCCAGCGGAGACGGCCCTGCTCGGAGTACCTTTCGCCGGTGACCCGCAGGCAACTCTGGGAGCGCCGGACGAATCCCGTGATGATCGCCCTGGCGCTGGCCTTCCTCGCCGTCTACGCGGTGCAGGTGCTCGACGTGGCGCCGAGCCCGCTGATGCGCCACCTCGTGGACTGGACCGACATCGCCATCTGGGCGGCCTTCGTCGCCGACTACGCGATCCGGGTGCGGCTGTCGACGGACCGCTGGCGGTTCGTGCGGACGCACCCGATCGACCTCCTCGCGATCGCGCTGCCGCCGTTCCGCCCGCTCCGGGCACTCCGTGCCGCACCGCTCCTCCTCGGCGGCCTGCACCGATCGCGGCTCACCCGTGCACGCCTCGCGGTCTTCGTCGGCACCACGTCCGTCCTGGTCGTCTTCCTCTGCAGCCTGGCCTTCCTCGACGCCGAGCGCGGCGCCCCGGACACCAAGGTCACCGGCTACGGCGACGCCCTGTGGTGGGCGGCCGTCACCGTCACCACCGTCGGCTACGGCGACGTCTATCCCGTGACCACGGAGGGCCGGTTCGTCGCCCTCCTGCTCATGGTCGTCGGCATCGGCCTCATCAGCTTCGTGATCGGCACCGCGACCAGCTGGGTCGTCGACCAGCTCAAGGCCGTCGACGCGAGCGCCCGCCGCACCGACCGGGAGGTCGACGAGCTCACCGCCGAGGTCCGCGCCCTGCGCGAGGAGATCGGCCGGCTCAGGGACGGCACCGTCGAGAACGCGAAGAGCCGCCACCCCGAAGGGTGACGGCTCCTCGATGGAACTCTGTCGGTTGCGCTGGCGCGCTACGCGGTCTCGCCGGGCGTCGTCGCGGACGAGGCGTCGGCCACCAGGGCGGGCACGCCGTCGTCGGACTTCTCCAGGTCGATCGCAGGCTTGGGCTTGCCGGCGAAGGTGAACTTCGCGTCCTCGCCCTTGCCCTCGCCGTCCCAGCCCTCGACGTCGACCTCGACGATCTGGCCGGCGCCGATCTCACCGAACAGGATCTTCTCGGACAGCGCGTCCTCGATCTCCCGCTGGATGGTGCGGCGCAGCGGCCGGGCACCGAGGACCGGGTCGAAGCCGCGCTTGGCGAGCAGGGACTTGGCCTGGTCGCTGACCTCGAGCCCCATGTCCTTGTTCTTCAGCGCGGTGCCCACCCGGTTCAGCATCAGGTCGACCATCTCGATGATCTGATCCCGCGTGAGCTGGTGGAAGACGACGATGTCGTCGATGCGGTTGAGGAACTCGGGCCGGAAGTGCTTCTTGAGCTCGTCGTTGACCTTCTGCTTCATCCGGTCGTAGTTGCCGCCGTCCGAATCGCCCTGGGTGAAGCCGAGGCCCACCGCCTTGGAGATGTCGGACGTGCCCAGGTTCGACGTGAAGATCAGCACGGTGTTCTTGAAGTCGACCGTGCGACCCTGACCGTCGGTCAGGCGGCCGTCCTCGAGCACCTGCAGCAGCGTGTTGTAGATCTCGCTGTGCGCCTTCTCGATCTCGTCGAAGAGCACCACGGAGAAGGGCTTGCGGCGCACCTTCTCGGTGAGCTGGCCGCCCTCCTCGTAGCCGACGTACCCGGGAGGGGCACCGAACAGGCGCGAGGCGGTGAAGCGGTCGTGGAACTCGCCCATGTCGATCTGGATGAGCGCGTCGTCCTCGCCGAACAGGAAGTTCGCCAGCGCCTTCGACAGCTCCGTCTTACCCACACCGGACGGGCCGGCGAAGATGAACGAGCCCGACGGGCGCTTCGGATCCTTCAGGCCCGCACGGGTACGACGGATCGCCTTCGAGACCGCCTTGACGGCGTCCTCCTGGCCGATGATCCGCTTGTGCAGCTCGTCCTCCATGCGGAGCAGACGGGTGGTCTCCTCCTCGGTGAGCTTGAACACGGGGATGCCGGTCCAGTTGCCCAGGACCTCGGCGATCTGCTCCTCGTCGACCTCGGCGACCACGTCGAGATCACCGGCGCGCCACTGCTTCTCGCGCTCGGCACGCTCGCCGATGAGCTGCTTCTCCTTGTCGCGCAGCGACGCGGCCTTCTCGAAGTCCTGCTCGTCGATGGCCGATTCCTTCTCGCGACGCGCATCGGCGATCTTGTCGTCGAAGGCGCGCAGGTCCGGCGGCGCGGTCATCCGGCGGATGCGCATGCGCGCGCCCGCCTCGTCGATGAGGTCGATCGCCTTGTCCGGCAGGAAGCGGTCGTTGATGTACCGGTCCGCCAGGGTGGCGGCGGCGACCAGCGCGCTGTCCGTGATGGAGATGCGGTGGTGCGCCTCGTACCGGTCGCGCAGGCCCTTGAGGATCTCGATGGCGTGCTCGACGCTCGGCTCGCCCACCTGGACGGGCTGGAAGCGGCGCTCCAGGGCGGCGTCCTTCTCGATGTACTTGCGGTACTCGTCGAGCGTGGTGGCGCCGATGGTCTGCAGCTCGCCGCGGGCCAGCTTCGGCTTGAGGATCGACGCGGCGTCGATCGCGCCCTCGGCGGCACCCGCGCCGACGAGCGTGTGCAGCTCGTCGATGAACAGGATGATGTCGCCGCGGGTGTCGATCTCCTTGAGGACCTTCCGCAGGCGCTCCTCGAAGTCACCGCGGTAGCGCGAGCCGGCCACCAGGGACCCGAGGTCCAGGGTGTACAGCTGCTTGTCCTTGAGCGTCTCGGGCACGTTGCCGTTGACGATCGCCTGCGCCAGGCCCTCGACGACGGCCGTCTTGCCGACGCCGGGCTCGCCGATCAGCACCGGGTTGTTCTTGGTGCGCCGCGAGAGCACCTGCATGATGCGCTCGATCTCCTTGGACCGGCCGATGACCGGGTCCAGCTTGCCCTGGGCCGCCGCGGCGGTCAGGTTCCTGCCGAACTGATCCAGCACGAGGGAGGTCGACGGGGTGCCCGCCTCACCACCCGAGGTCCGGGCGCCGGCGCCGGCGGGCTCGCCGCCACCGCCCTCCTTGCCCTGGTAGCCCGACAGCAGCTGGATGACCTGCTGGCGGACCCGATTGAGATCGGCGCCCAGCTTCACCAGGACCTGGGCGGCGACGCCCTCGCCCTCGCGGATCAGGCCGAGCAGGATGTGCTCGGTGCCGATGTAGTTGTGGCCGAGCTGCAGCGCCTCGCGCAGCGACAGCTCGAGCACCTTCTTGGCACGCGGCGTGAAGGGGATGTGACCCGACGGGGCCTGCTGGCCCTGCCCGATGATCTCCTCGACCTGGCTGCGCACACCCTCGAGGGAGATGCCCAGCGATTCGAGGGCCTTGGCCGCCACACCCTCACCCTCATGGATCAGACCCAGGAGGATGTGCTCGGTGCCGATGTAGTTGTGATTGAGCATCCTGGCTTCTTCTTGCGCCAGGACGACGACGCGGCGAGCGCGGTCGGTGAACCTCTCGAACATGGCCATTTTCCTCACATCCCGGTTACTTCGGGGAACGGCCGAGGCCGAACCCGCAGATAGCCGTCTGCATCAACGTCTTCTCACTGTAGTTCGGACCGGTCAGCGGTGGTGTCGGCAGTGCCCCGCAGCCGGGGCCCGCAGGCCCCGTCGCCCACTGGTCGGATCCTGATACACCAGGTCAAACGCGCCCCCGGCGGGTTTTGATCCCCGTTCCGCCGTGAGCGAAACGGCCCTGGATACGACTCACCCCGGCGCACCGGGCGCCGGGGTGGGGTCGAACGGGCGTCAGTTCGCCGCGTTGTAGGCGTCGATCACGTCCTGGCTGATGCGGCCGCGGTCGTTGACCTTCAAACCGGACTTGCGGGCCCAATCGCGGATCGCGGCGCTCTGCGAGCGGTCGATCGGCGTACGGCCGCGCGGGGCGGCCAGGGCACGCGTACCGCGCTTGCGGCCGCCGGCCCGGCGGGCGTTCTCGACCCATTCCTCCAGGGATCCGCGCAGCTTCGCGGCGTTCTTGGACGACAGGTCGATCTCGTACGTGACGCCGTCCAGGCCGAATTCCACGGTCTCGTCAGCGGTCTGCGTATCGTCCACGTCGTCGACCAGCGTAACGGTGACCTTGCGCGCCATAGTTTTGGCCCCTTCTCGAAGTAATGGTTCCATTGCGTCGTTCAAATCGAGTGTATACACACTATTGACATTGTTTCGATTCGAGGCGTCGGAAAATTTGTCGCGATACTGTAACGATCGCGACCGAGAAGGTGCCGCATTCCGGTTGAATCGCGCCGGCCGGCGCGCAATTCACCGATTCGGTACTACTGGAACGACACCAGCGCACGCACCCGTTCCACACCGATCGCGAGCAGCAGCGTGGGCAGCCGCGGACCGGTATCGCTACTCACCAGCAGGCGGTAGAGCAGGACGAAGAATGCGCGCTGCGCTGCGGCGAGTTCCTTATCGCCCTTGACGATCTGATCCGCGCCCAGCCCGCGCTGCACCTTCGCGACGCCGTACACCTGGTGCGTTATTCCGGCGAGCGTCCAGTCGTCCTCGAGCCGGCCGAGCCCGGCGGGGGCGGGGGTGCCGGAGCCCTCCAGCAGCAGCCTCAGGCCCTCCCGCTGCTCGTCCGTGAGGGACGCCAGGAGCTCCGCGTCCGGTTCGCTCCGGACGACGGTGCGCTCCTCCGCCGGCATCTGCTCGGCCACCCAGGCGGTGGCGCGGTCCAGCCGCGGACGCAGCGGCGCCAGCTCGTCCAGCGGCTGGTCGGGCTCGAGCGCGGCCAGGATGCGCAGGGTCTGCTCGTCGTCGCCGGTCGTGATGTCGACGACGGAGGCCAGCGTCTTGTACGGCACGGGGCGGGGCGTCAGCGGCAGCTCTCGCAGCTGCTGCGACCTCGTGTCCTGCACGGACACCGCCCGGGCGTGCGCCGCGATGTCGCCGGGCTGCGCCTTCTCCCCGGCCGTCTTGCGGACCAGCGCGTCCCACTCGTCGTAGGTGCGGGGCAGGTCGCCGTCCAGCGCCACGTCGAAGGACTGATTCGGCTTCTTGCGCCCGTACAGCCAGCGCAGCAGCGGCGGCTCGAGGTAGCGCAGCGCGACCGCGGCGGTCGGCACCCCGCCCTTCGAGGACGACATCTTGGCCATGCCGCGGATGCCGACGAAGGCGTACATCGGGCCGAGCGGCCGCTTCCAGCCGAAGATCGGCGCCACGTCCTTGCCCACGGCGAACGACGACCCGGGCGATTGATGATCGACACCGGAGGGCTCGAAAGTGATCTTCTCGAAGGCCCAGCGCATGGGCCAATCGACCTTCCACACCAGTTTCCCGTCGGTGTGATCGCGAAGAATCACCGTTTCCGCGTGTCCGCACCGGCAAACGTAGGTGAGCTCGGTCGAATCGTCGTCGTACGCCGTTACCGTGGTGAAATCGGTCCCGCACACCGAGCAGTAGGGCTTGTACGGGTAGTAACCGGAATCACCCGATCCGTCCGCTTCCTCCGCCGCTCCCGACGCCGCATCGGCGTCCGATTCCGTGTCCGTTTCCGATGCATTCCCGTCCGCCGCTGGTGTTTCTCCGCGGTCGAGCGTCCGATAGCGCTCGAGGATGGAATCAATGCGCCCGCGTTGCGCCATCGCGTGCAGCACCTGATCGACATATGCACCAGAGGTGTACATCTGCGTCTGGCTGATTCCCCGGTACTCGACGCCCAGACCCTCCAGCGCGCCCTGCAATTCGCGCCGGAAATGCTCGGCCCAGTTCTCCGCATCGGAGCCGTGCGGCGCCGGAACGCGTGTCAGTGGTTTACCGATGTGCTGCTCCCAGGAGGAATCGACGCCGGGGACGTTCGGAACCTTGCGGAAGCGGTCGAAGTCGTCCCAGGAGATGATGTGCTCGACCTGCAGGCCGCGGCGGCGCAGCTCGTCGGCCACCAGGTGCGGCACCATCACCTCACGGAGGTTCCCCAGGTGGATCGGCCCCGACGGGGAGATCCCCGAGGCCACCTTCACGGGTGTCCCGTTCCGCTCGGCGAAAGCCACGGCCTCATCCGCGAGGCGGGAGACCCAGTCGTCCAGGGGTGCAGTCACGGGCGCAGCATTCACGGGTGGTGATCCTACCGCTCGGCCCCGGTCACTCCGGATTCGTGATCCGCGCCAGGACCACACCGCCCAGGATCATCGACAGCGCGAGCATCCGGCCCGCCGTCACGGGGTCCCGGTGCACGACGATGCCCAGGGTGATCGCGCCCAGCGCGCCGATGCCCGTGAAGACGGCGTAGGCGGTGCCCACCGGCAGGGTCCGCATCGCGCGGGCCAGCAGGTACACGGCGAGCACCCCGAGCACGATGCACAGCACCGTCGGCCACAACCGGGTGAAGTTCGCGGTGGGCTTGATCGTCTGCGACCACGCGATCTCCACGAGGCCCGCGAGCCCCAGGATCAGCCAGCTCATCGGACGACCTCGCCGGCGCCGGCCCGGCCGCGATCGGTCGCGAGCCGGCGCAGGTCCGCGACGGCGGCGGCGTGCGAGGCGTCGTGCGCGTCGCGCAGGTGCGCGAGCGCGGGGTCGATGCGGGAGTTGGCGAGCTCGCTCGCGACGAAGACCGCATCGGTCACACCGAAGTGGCCGGCGAAGAAGTCGCGCAGGTACCGCTCCTCGTGGTCGAAGGGCTCGCGCGGCGCACCGGGCGAGTAGGCGCCGCCGCGGGCGGAGGCGACGACGAAGGTCCGGGGCGCCAGCGACATCCGCGGGAAGGTGATCTGGTCGAGCCAGGCCTTGAGCGAAGCCGGCACGGAGAAGTTGTACATGGGCGTGCCGATGAGGATCACATCGGCGGCGAGAACCTCGTTCAGCAGCGGTTCCACGACGCCCCAGGCCCGCCGTTGTTCGGGCGTCCGGGCCAGCACGGACAGCCGCGCCGGGTCGGTCTCCCCCGCGACGAGCGCCGCGTCGCAGAGCTCGGTCCACGCCTCGTCGATGAGGGGAACGGGGTCGGCCGCGAGGTCGCGGTAGGTGTAGGCGCCGCCGGGGTGGGCGACGCGCCAGGCCGCGGCGTAGTCGGCGCTGAGCTCGCGGCTGATCGACGCGCGCCGGGCACTCGCGTCGAGGTGCAGGAGGTGGGTCATGGCATCGCCTTCCGTTAACCGGACACGTTGTCCGCTTGTAGTGATCGAACGGTAGCGCACAAGCGGACAGCTTGTCCATATCAAGATTCGTGGCTAGATTCGATGCCATGCGGATCGGACCGGACCTCCTGGCGGGCACCCCTGACGACGGGGCCGCGCCGCCCGTCGAGCGGGCCGACGCCGCCCGCAACCGGCAGAAGGTACTCGACGCGGCCGCCGAGCTGTTCGCGACGCGGGATCCGCGCAGCGTGACGATGGACGACATCGCGAAGGCCGCCGGCGTGGGCCGCGGCACCCTGTACCGGCGCTACCCCGACCGCGGCGCGATCGCGGCCGCGCTGCTCGACGACCACGAGCGCTCACTGCAGGAGGCGATCCTGCGCGGCGACCCGCCGCTCGGTCCGGGCGCGCCGCCCGGGGACCGCCTGGCCGCCTTCTACGCGGCGATGGTCCGGCTGCTCGGAACGCATTCACACCTCGTGCTCGGCGCCGAGACGGGGGGCGCGCGGTTCGCGACGGGGGCCTACGGGTTCTGGTTCGCGCACGTCCGCGCCCTGCTGACGGAGGCGGGGATCGACGATCCGGAGGCGATGGTGGACGCGGTCCTCGCGCCCGTCGCGGCGGAGGTCTACCTGCAGCAGCGCGAGCGCGGGCTGTCGCCGGAGCGGATCAGCGCCGCGCTCGACGCGCAGGCGCACCGGCTGCTCGACTGAGCGCCGGAGACGGCGCCGCGCCGACTGCCCGGCGGCGGCGGAGCCTCAGGCCTCGTGGGCGGCGAACTGGGCGAGCGCCCGCTCGTAGGCCTCGGACGCGCGACCGCGGCCGGCGCCGGGCGTGATGCCCAGGGTCAGGGCCCGGAAGCCACCGTCGACCGACGAGGCCTGCACGCCCCGGTCCCGGAGGCGGGTGGCGATCGCGGCGGCGGTGGCGCCGTTACCGCTGACCAGCAGCCACTGGGCGTCGGGGCCGGCGGCGGCCAGGCTGGTGGGGAGGCCGGGGACGAGCCGGGCGGCGACGGCGGCCGCGTCGAGGGCGACGGCACCGGGGAGGATTCCGTCGCGGTTGCGCTCGGACTGGTCGCGGACGTCGACGACGATCTGGCCGGTGGCGGGGGTGAAGTGCACGGGGTGCATCGGAGAGTCTCCAGGAGGGAGGCGGAGCGCGGAGGGCGCGTCCGGGCAGCGAAAGGGGGTCGGGTTCCTAACGGACCCGACAACACTCCATGCAGCTGCGCACCTGGCTCATGACAGCGAAGCTAGCACCCCGCCGCAACCGGCGGCAAGGGTTCGAATCACGAGTGACGCGAATCCCGCGCGCGCCTGTCCCGCTGCGCCCGGTTGGCTCGCTCCCGCAGGTACACGGCCCGCAGGCCCTGCAGCGTGAGGTCGGCGCGATGGTCGGTCACGGTCGCGCACTCGGAGGCGATGCCCTCGTCGAAGCCGCCCGTCGCGACCACCCGGGCCCCGGGGGCCACCTCGAGCGCGCGGCCGACGAGCGCGTCGACCATGCCTGCGAAGCCGTAGATGATGCCCGACTGCAGCGCCTCGACGGTGTTCTTCCCGACCACCGACCGCGGCGCGACGAGCTCCACCCGGCGCAGCGCGACGGTCCGCTCGGCGAGCGCGTCCAGCGCGCTCCCCACGCCCGCGGCGATCGCGCCGCCGAGGAACTCGCCCTTGGCGCTGACCACGTCCACCCGCGTGGACGTGCCGAAATCCACGACGATGCACGGGGTCCCGGCCGCGCGGCCGACCAGCTCGAAGGCGCCGGCGGCGTTGGCGACGCGGTCGGTGCCGACCTCGCGCGGGTTGTCGACGAGCAGCGGCACGCCGGTCTTGACGCCGGGCTCGAGAATCACGGGCTCGGCCGCCGGGTAGTAGCGGGGCATCACGGCGCGCAGCGAGCGCAGCAGCTCGGGCACCGTCGACAGCACGGACACGCCCGTGACCGCGGCGGGTTCGACGCCCGCGCCCGTGAGGAAGCCGCGCAGGATGAGCGCCAGCTCATCCGAAGTCATCCGCGGGTCGCTGCGCAGCCGCCAGGTGCCGAGCAGCTCCTCGCCCTCGGCGGATGCGAACAGCCCGACGGTGACCGAGGTGTTGCCGGCGTCGATCGCCAGCAGCATCAGACCCTGCCCGTGACCAGGCCGAAACCGTCGGGCACGTGCGCCGCGTCGGCGGTGAGCTCGACGGGCTTGTTGTCGGAGTCCACGAAGACGACGCTGGGCGCGTAGGTCTTCAGCTCCTCCTCGTTCAGCTGGCCGTAGGCGATGAGGATGACGATGTCGCCCGGGTTCACGAGATGCGCGGCGGCGCCGTTGATCCCGATGACGCCGCTCCCCCGCTCGCCGGCGATCGTGTAGGTCTCCAGCCGGGCGCCGTTCGTCACGTCGACGATGGCCACCTGCTCGCCCTCCAGGAGGTTCGCGGCGTCCAGCAGATCGGCGTCGACGGTGACCGAGCCCACGTAGTGCAGGTTCGCCTCGGTCACCGTGGCGCGGTGGATCTTGCTGGTCATCATGGTGCGCAGCATTATTCGGCCTCCTCCAGGAACCCGGTACCGATGGCGATGCCCACGTTGTCGAGCAGGCGGGTGTTGCCGAGCTTCGCGGCCACCAGCAGGCGGCCGTCGCCCTTCTCCGGCGCGACGCCCAGGTCGGGGGCGCGCAGCTCCAGGTACTGCACCTCGATGCCGGGGCGCGAGGCGAGCACGGCGTTCGCGGCGGCCAGGATGGCGGGCTCGCCGCCCTGCGCGGCGTAGGCGCCGGCGAGCAGCGCCGCGGAGAGGGCGGTCGCGGCCTCCCGCTCGTCCTCCGAGAGGTAGACGTTGCGCGAGCTCATCGCCAGGCCGTCGGCCTCGCGGACCGTCGGGACGCCGACGATCTTCACGTCCATGTTGAGGTCGGTGACCATCTGCCGCACGAGAACCAGCTGCTGGTAGTCCTTCTCGCCGAAGTAGGCGGTGTGCGGGCGCACGATGTTGAGCAGCTTGTTGACCACGGTCAGCATGCCCGCGAAATGCGTCGGGCGGCTGTCGGCCTCGAGGCCCACCCCGGCGGGACCGGGCTGGATCGTGGTGCGCGGGCCGTTCGGGTACATGTCGGCGGCCGACGGTGCGAAGACCAGCTCGACGCCGGCGGCGCGCAGCTTCTCGACGTCCGCGTCGAGCGTGCGCGGGTAGGCGTCGAGGTCCTCGTTCGCACCGAACTGCAGCGGGTTCACGAAGATCGAGACCACGACGACGGCGCCGTTGAGCTTGGCGGCGTGCACCAGCTCCAAGTGGCCGGCGTGCAGCGCGCCCATGGTGGGCACGAAGGCGATCTGTCGGCCGGTGGACTTCAGCGCGCTGGTGACCTTGGTCAGCTGCGCCGGGTCGTGGTGCACCGTCAGCTGGCCGGGGGTGTACGGACGGGTGGGTGCGCTCATCGGTTGTCCTTCTCGAGGGCGGGATCGATCATGGCTGAGGTTCCGGATTGAGCTGCCGCGCGCCGGGATTGGGCGCGGTAGGCGTCGGTGATGGCCGGGTCGACGGTGTCGATCGCGGCCAGGTGGCGGGTCACGGCCGCCGCGTCGCCGCGGGCGGCGGGCCCGGTGAGGGCGGCCGCGCCGCTGCGCAGCGCGTTGTCCAGGGCGGCGCGGGCCAACGGTGCGAGCATCCGCTCGGCGAGGTCGCCGGGCGGTCCGCCGACCGTGTCCAGGCCCACCCCGCCGGCGAGCGCGGCGCGCAGCGCGACCACGGCATCGTCGACCAGCGCGACCAGGTGGTTCGCGCCGTGCGCGAGCGCCGCGTGGTACAGCGGCCGGGCCGATTCCGGCACCCGGACGGGCTCGGCACCGATCTCCAGCGCGATGGCCTGGCCCACGGCGTGCCCGATCTCGTCGGCGGCGGTGATCCCGATGCAGCAGGTGGCCAGCCGGGCGGTGTCGTCGGGATCGTCGACGAAGGTCATGGCGGGGTGGAAGGCGATGGTGGTGCAGCCGAGCCGGGCGAGCGGCGCCAGCACGCCGACGCCGAGCGCGCCGGAGGTGTGCAGCACGATCGCCGACGGATTGATCCGCGCCGCGAGATCCTCGACCAGCGCGGGGAGCTCGGTGTCCGGCACGGCCAGGATGAGGAGCTCGGCCTTCTCGGCGATGACCGCGGGGACGTCGACGCGGGCCTCGGGAAGGCGGTGCGCGGCGCGGGTGCGGGAGCGCTCCGACGGGGCGGACGCGGCGGTGACGATGTGGCCGGCCCGTTCGAGGGCGGCGCCCAGGGCGGTGCCGACGCGGCCGGCGGAGATCACGCCCACGGACAGTCGCGCGGGGGTGGGGGGATTGGGGATGCCGGACAACTGATCCACGGCATCGGGCGAGTCCGAGAACTCGGGCATGGGCGTACGCCTCCAAGGGTTCGTTCCAGTCCCGCTCCGCGGGTACCAGACGTTCAGGAGAAGGCTATGCCCGCGCGGTCCCGCGGGCAACGGCGTGTGAGCTAGATCATCACTCCGGCTTGCGCCGACGGCCGCCGCTCGAGCGCTCGGTGTCGGCGTTCATCCGGGCGATCAGATCCGCGACGGTGCTGCCCGACGAGTGCTGCCCGGCGTGACCCGTCTCGACCTGCTGCTCCTGCCGGTCCTCGGGCGCCTGCTGCGGCGGCGTGCGCTGCTGATCCTGCGCCCACGGCCGCCCCTGCGCCTGACCCGGCTGCTGCGGGCCCTGGAACTGCGGAGCCTGCGGCGGCGCGGACTGGAACGGGGAGTACGGCGCCGCCGGGGACACGGTCGGCGGGGTCGCCGGGACGTCCGGCGTGTACGGGCGCGGCGGCAGCGGCGAGCGGTAGCCGGACTGCGGCGCGAGCGGCACGAAGGGCTCGTCGTCGCCGGCCACGTGGTCGACGTGCTCGACATCGACGGGCGGCTGCGCATCCGGGGTCGCCGCGGCGGCGGGCTCGGGCACGCCGGCGAAGTCCTGCTGCGCGCGGAACCGGTCGTCGTCCTCGAAGACGGACTTGGCCCGCTGGGCGTCCAGGGCCCGCTGCTCCGCCGCGGCGTAGAGCTCGGTGTACGAGGGGCCCAGGTCGCGGCCGAGCAGCTCCTCGAGGTTGGCGCGCAGCGCCAGGACCTCGGCCTTGAGGGCGGTCAACTCCTCGTTGGACTCGCCCTTGAGCTCGGCGCGGATGTCGCGCTCGACCTGCAGTTCGTACTCGCGGCGCGCGCTGATCTCGCGCTCGAGCTGCAGCCCGTAGACGGTCTTGAGGCCGCTCTCCTTCGACTCCGCGGCGCGCAGGTCGCGCGAGTACCGCGCGATGAGGAAGGCGGCGATGACGAGGCCCCACACCAGCAGGATCAGCGAGACCAGGCCCCAGCGGCGGTCCTCCGAGAACACCCACATGCCGGTCCCGACGACCGCCAGCAGGATCACCGCACCGAGCATCCACTGCCCCGCACCCGAGGAACGTCGCGGGGCGCGCTTTCGTGAACTCGGGATAGGCGGTTGCGTCATATCCGCGACCTTACCTTTTACCTGAGGTCGGATTCCTCAGGCTGGCGATGTGTCGGCGGGCTGGTCGTCGGGATCGTCGGGTGTGCGACAGCAACGCTCGAGCCACAGCGCGGCGGCCAGGAGCAGCATCGCCCCGGCGGCGCCGATCCAGGCGCCCGGCCGGTCCGCGTGGGTGGCGGTCAGGCTCGCGCCCTCGGTGAGGAGGAAGACGAGCATCCCGCCGAAGAAGCCCAGGGCCACGGCCCCGAGGTAGGCGGACGCCTTGGCGAGCGCCACGGCGCGGGCCACGGCGATCGGGTGGATCCGCCCCGGCCCCCAGCCGACCTCGCCGCGGCTCAGCCGCGAGCGCACCAGCTGCGCGATGTACAGGTCCGCCGCGGCCACGCCGTACAGCAGCGCGCCCGCCCACACGGGCACGACGGGGACGACGTTGCGCACCAGCAGGTACGAGCCCAGGCCCACGCCCAGCACGATCACCACCAGCTCGACCCAGCCGGTCGCGCGCACCGTCGGGCCGCCCGGCTCCTCGGGCTCCCGGTCCACGCCCTTCGACGGTCCGCTCACAGGCGCGTCACCTCCGCGGTCTCGTCGGCGGGCAGGGCCCGCAGCAGGTCGTCGACGGTGCCGTGCCCGGGCAGCAGCGCGTCCGGATCGGCGTCCCGCCAGGGGATGAGGACGAAGGCGCGCTCGTGCGCGCGGGGGTGCGGCAGGGTCAGCTCGGGGTCGTCGGAGAGCACCGGCTCGTCGCCCTCCCAGACCGCGATCACGTCGACGTCGAGGGTGCGCGGGCCCCACCGGACGTCGCGGACGCGCTGCGCGGCGGCCTCCCGCTCGCGGGCGAAGGCCAGCCAGCCGGCGGCGTCGCGCGCGGGATCGTCGACGAGGACGGTCGCGTTGACGAAGTCGTCCTGCTCGACGCCGCCCCACGGCGGGGTGCGGTACAGCGCCGAGGCGCGGACCAGGGCCGGGCCGAGGGCGTCGATCGCGGCCCGGACGGCCACGTCGGCGGCGCCGAGGTTGGCGCCCAGCGAGAGGACGGCGCGGCTCACTGCACGCTCCGCGCGCCGGAGCGCGAGCGACGGGCGACGACGGCAACGTCGGCAAAAGATAACGGGATCGGGGCGGAGGGCTTGTGCACCGTCACCTCGACCGCGTACACCTTCTCGTCGGCCGCGATATCGTCGGCGATCTCCGCGGCGACGGTCTCGATGAGGTTGCGCGGCTCCCCCGCGACGATGTCGTGGGCGCGCTGCGCGAGCGCCCCGTAGTCGACGGTGTCGTTCAGGTCGTCGGAGGCCGCCGCGGGCCGCGAGTCGACCCACAGCACGAGGTCGATGACGAACTCCTGGCCGTCGCGCCGCTCGTGCTCGAAGACGCCGTGGTTGCCCCGCACCCGCAGGCCGGTGAGCTCGATCCGGTCCGCCATGTCAGGCACCGCCTTTCGTCCAGGCCTCGGTCACGGCGATGGCGTCCGCCGTCGACCGCACGTCGTGCACGCGCACGCCCCACACCCCGGCCTGCGCGGCGAGGGCGGAGACCGCGGCGGTGGCGACCTCGCGGCCGGCGGGCTCGCGGCCGCCGAGCAGCTCGCCGAGGAAGCGCTTGCGGGAGGCCCCGACGAGGACTCGGAATCCGGTGTCCTGCAGGGTCGGCAGGCCGCGCAGCAGCTCCCAGTTGTGAGCCGCGTTCTTGGCGAAGCCGAGGCCGGGGTCCAGCACGATCCGCTCGGGGGCGATGCCGGCGGCGATCGCGGCGTCGGCCTGGTGCAGGAGCTCGTCGCGCACCTCGGCGACGACGTCGTCGTACTCGGTGATCTCGTGGTGGATGCCGGCCCACACCGGTCCGGGCGCGCCGGGCGAGGGCCGCCAGTGCATGAGGATCCAGGGCGCGTCCGAGTCGGCGACGACGCGCGTCATGTCGGGGTCGGCCCGGCCGCCGGAGACGTCGTTGACGATCGCGGCGCCGGCGTCGAGCGCGGCGGCGGCCACGGAGGCGCGCATGGTGTCGACCGAGACGGCGATGCCCTCCGCGGCGAGCGCCGAGATCACGGGCACCACGCGGTCGCGTTCCAGCTCGGCGGGCACGCGGTGCGCGCCGGGCCGGGTCGACTCCCCGCCCACGTCGACGATGGCGGCACCGTCGGCCACGAGCTCCCGCGCCCGCGCGACGGCGGCGTCGGGGGCGAGGTAGCGGCCACCGTCGGAGAAGGAGTCGGCGGTGACGTTGACGACGCCCATGATGAGCGTGCGGCCGGGCTGCTCCGTCACCGGCGCAGGATCAGTTCGAGCGCCTCGGCGCGCGAGGTCGCACTGTCCTTGAACGCGCCGCGCACCGCCGAGGTGGTGGTGCTCGCGCCGGGCTTGCGGATGCCGCGCATCGCCATGCAGAGGTGCTCGGCCTCGATCACGACGATCACGCCGCGCGGGTCGAGCTTGCGGACCAGCGCGTCGGCGATCTGCGCGGTGAGCCGCTCCTGCACCTGCGGCCGCTTGGCGTACAGGTCCACGAGGCGGGCCAGCTTGCTCAGGCCCGTGACCCGGCCGCTGGTGCCGGGCAGGTAGCCCACGTGCGCGACGCCGTGGAAGGAGACCAGGTGGTGCTCGCAGGTCGAGTACATCGGGATGTCCTTGACCAGCACCAGCTCGTCGTGGTCCTCGCCGAAGGTGGTGTTGAGCACCTCGTCGGGGTCGGTGTGCAGCCCGCCGAAGACCTCCTTGAAGGCCTTCGCGACCCGCTCCGGGGTCTTCTGCAGGCCCTCGCGGTCCGGGTCCTCGCCGACGGCGATCAGCAGTTCGCGGACCGCGGCGACGGCGCGCTCGTGGTCGAACGGGGCCACGGCAGCCCCGCTGTCCTTGCCCATCAGCTCTCGCTCGATCGGTCCGGGCCGGACTGCTCCCCGCCCTGCTGCTCCGGCCCCTGCGGACCCGCGCCCTGGGAGCCCGCGCCCTGCGGCGGCTGGCCCTGCGGGGGCCACCCTGGCGCCGACCAGCCCGCAGGGGCGCCGTAGTCGGGGCGGCTGCCCTGCTGCGGCGGCTGCTGGCCGTACTGCCCGCCCTGCGGCTGCCCGTAGCCGGGCGCCGGGTACTGCGGGCCGGGGTAGGCCTGCTGGCCGCCCCACTGGTAGCCGGGCTGGCCGTAGGCCGGCTGGGGCTGGCCCTGCTGGCCGTAGCCCGACGGTGCGCCGGGCGTGGGCCAGGGCTGACCGGCCGGCGCGGGCGCGCCCCACTGCCCGTTCTGCCCGGCGTGGCCGTTCGGCGCGGGCTGTGCGGCGGCGAGGGCCGCGGCCTTCTCCTGCTCGGCCTTGTGGCGCTCGGCCTCCTCGTCGACGGGCGGCCAGGGCTCGCCCTTCTCGATCGCGATCTCCTTGGGAGTCTTGATCGGGGGCTTGGTCGACGGGACGCGACCACCGAAGTCGTCGAACTGCGTGATCACGGGCCGCTTCTCGACGGACGCGAAGATCCGCTCGAGATCCTTGCGGACCAGCGTCTCCTTCTCCAGCAGCTCGCCGGCGAGCACGTCGAGGACGTCGCGGTACTCGGTGAGGATCGCCCAGGCCTCGGTGTGCGCGGCCTCGATGAGCGAGCGCACCTCCTCGTCGATCTGCGCGGCGACGGCGTCGGAGTACTGCGCGCCGCTGCCGAAGCCGCGGCCCATGAACGGATCGCCCTCGTCCTGCCCGTACTTCACGGCGCCCAGGCGGGCACTCATGCCGTACTCGGTGACCATCGCGCGGGCGATCTTCGTGGCCTGGTCGATGTCGCTCGACGCGCCGGTGGTCGGCTCGGCGAAGACCAGTTCCTCCGCCGCGCGGCCGCCCATGGCGAAGATCAGCCGGCCGATCATCTCGTTGCGGGTGTACATGCCCTTGTCGTTCTCGGGCACGGCCAGCGCGTGGCCGCCGGTGCGGCCGCGAGCCAGGATGGTGACCTTGTACACCGGGTCCAGGCTCTTCGTCGCCCACGCGGCCAGGGTGTGGCCGCCCTCGTGGTACGCGGTGACCTTCTTCTCGTGCTCGCTGATGATGCGGTTCTTGCGGCGCGGACCGCCCACCACGCGGTCGACGGCCTCCTCGAGCGTCGGCGCCGTGATGACGGAGCCGTTTTCGCGGGCCGTGAGCAGCGCCGCCTCGTTGACCACGTTGGCCAGGTCGGCGCCGGACATGCCGGGGGTGCGCTTGGCCAGGCCGTCGAGATCGGCGTCGGGGGCCAACGGCTTGCCCTGGGCGTGCACCCGGAGGATCGCCTTGCGGCCCGCGATGTCCGGGTTGGTCACGGGGATCTGCCGGTCGAAGCGGCCGGGGCGCAGCAGCGCCGGGTCCAGGATGTCGGGCCGGTTGGTGGCCGCGATGAGGATGATGCCCTGGCGGTCGCCGAAGCCGTCCATCTCGACGAGCAGCTGGTTGAGGGTCTGCTCGCGCTCGTCGTGGCCGCCGCCCATGCCGGCGCCGCGCTGGCGGCCGACGGCGTCGATCTCGTCGACGAAGATGATGCAGGGGCTGTTCTCCTTGGCCTGCTCGAACAGGTCGCGCACGCGGGAGGCGCCGACGCCGACGAACATCTCGACGAAGTCGGAACCGGAGATCGTGAAGAAGGGCACGCCGGCCTCGCCCGCGACGGCGCGCGCGAGCAGCGTCTTACCGGTGCCGGGCGGGCCGTAGAGCAGCACGCCCTTCGGGATCTTCGCGCCCAGGGCCTGGTAGCGGGCCGGGTTCTGCAGGAAGTCCTTGATCTCGTAGAGCTCCTCGACCGCCTCGTCCGCGCCGGCGACGTCGGCGAAGGTGGTCTTGGGCATGTCCTTCGTGAGCTGCTTGGCCTTGCTCTTGCCGAAGCCCATGACGCCGCCGCGGCCGCCGCCCTGCATGCGGTTCATGAGGAAGAAGAACAGGCCGACCAGCAGCAGGATCGGGAGCAGCGTGAACAGCAGCATCGAGATCCACGGCGATTCCTGCGTCACGTTCGTGGTGTACGTGACGGGCTTGCCGTCGGGGTTCTGCGCGTCCTGCACGAGGCCGAGGATGTCGCGCGAGGTGCCCGCGGGGTACTTCGCGAAGACCTTCGTCGAGCCGTCGGTGCCGTTCTCGCCGTCGACGGCCTTCGCGAGCGTCACGCGCAGCGTCTGCTCGCGGTCGTCGATCTGGACGTCGGTGACGTTCTTCGCCTCGAGCTGCTGCACGACCAGCGAGGTGGACGCGGGCTTGTAGTCCCGGTTGCTGCCGCCGACCATGGTGAACGCCCAGACCAGCAGGACGAATCCGGCGATGATCGCCAGCGTGCGGATGAGTGATTTCCGTTTCATATGGCTTCGCCTCGCGGCTCGTCAGTCCTTCTTCTTCCGGCGCGCGGCGGGCCGCGCTGGGTCGACTTCCCAGGCTACCGTGCAGCGTCGCGACCGGGCCGGTCGCGTGGGTGCGCCCTGAGCGAACAACGTCCGTTTCGTGAAGTTTAAGCTGCTCCGGTGACCGACAACAGCGCACCGCCCCCGTACCCGTCCGGCCCGGAGGACCCCTACGGCCAGCAGCAGTACGGACAGCAGCCGTACGGGCAGCAGCAGTACGGACAGCCGAACCCGTACGCCCAGCAGCCGTACCCCGGTCAGCAGCCGTACCCCGGTCAGCAGCCCTACCTGGGGCCGGCCTCGGTCGACGTGCCGGAGCGCTGGCGCAGCCGGTTCGACTTCTTCGCCCGCTACGGCCAGCCCGCGTCGTCGCCGGAGGCCACCGCCGCCTTCAAGCAGCTGTCGTTCGGGCAGCGCTTCCGCCTGGGCTTCAACGGACCGGCGTTCTTCTTCGGCCCGATCTACTACGCGATCAAGGGCCCGTGGCGGAAGGGCCTGAGCCTGTTCGGCATCGCGGTGGGCATCGTCGTGCTCATCGGCCTGGTCGAGACCGCGCTGGACTTCACGTTCCCCGCCGTCTCCTACGGCATCGCGACCGGCCTGCTCTACCAGAGCGTCGCGAACTGGGCCTACTTCCTCCACGTCACCCGCGGCAGCACCAGGTGGAACCCCTTCGAGGGGACACCCATGTTCCGCAAGCGCACCTGACCAGCCCTCGGGTGGTGGGCGCCTGACCGCCGGGCGGGTCGACAGCACGCGACGCCGCAAGCCCCTCAGGACTGCGACCCCGGCTCGAACGTGCCGTCGGCGCCGTAGCCCGATACCGCTCACTCCTGTCCATACAGAAAATGAATATTCGCAGGTCCGGACAGCCACCACGGCTCCCACCAGCGACTATTCATTTTCTGTATGGACACCGCGCAGAAACACCCACGTCTTCCGCGTCACTCGTCCGTCGACCGCCCCTGCCGTTCCGCGCCGCAGCACCCCCTTGCAACCGCAGCGATTCGACCGCGCAGGTCAGGCTGCCCGACATAGAGTCGCGCGCATGTCTGAGATCGACCGGTTCCGGCTGGTTCTCGCCGTCGCGCGCAGCGGAAGTATCAGCGAGGTCGCGCAGCTGACGGGGCTGTCGCAGCCCACCGTCACCCGTGCCGTGAGGGCGACGGAACGGCTCGTCGGATTCCCCTTGTTCCACCGCACGCCGGACGGGACCCTCCCCACCGGCGACGCCGCCAAGGCGTTCCGGCGGATCGAAAGCATCCTCGAGAACTACGACGCCCTCGCCTCCCTCGACGACTCCCCTGTCACCGTCCTGCGGTTCGCGTACCGCGAGGGCGAGCTCCCCACGATCCTCGACAGCGCGATGGCGCACTGGAACCGCGAGAAGATGCTGCCCGCGAAGCTGATCGAATGCGCGGACCCTGTTGCAGAGCTGCGGGCCGGCGGCGCCGAGTTCGCTGTCGCGCCCTACTCGGGAACGCCGTTCCCCGACGGGCTCGACCACCGGCCGCTGCGGATCATCCGCACCGCGCGACTCGACCTGGTCTACGCCGCTGCGCCGACCGGTCCGATCGACGAGTTCCTGCAGGCCCTCGCCCTCGCGTGACGGGCCCTGCGGCGACCCGCCCTCAGACCTCGATCTTCGCGGCCAGCGCGAGCAGGTCCGCCTCGCCGCCGGGGCGGGCGACGAGCTGCACGCCCTCGCCGAGGAAGGGCACCGTCATCGCAGGCCAGCCGACGAGGTTCCACAGCGGCGGGTACGGCGCGTAGGCGAGGCTGGGGATCGCGCTGGCGGCCCAGGGCAGCTCGGCGTACCGGCGGGCGGGCGCGGGCCGGCGGGCCAAGGCGGGCGTCACGAGCACGTCGACGCCCTCCGCGGCGAAGAACCGCTCGAGCGAACTCTCGAGCCGGGCCGCGTCGGCGGGCCGGACCAGGCCGCGGCGCGCGACGGCCCGGCCGAGGGCGGCGTGCCGGCGAGTGCGGGCCTGCAGGAGCAGAGGGTTCGCCCCGCGGGCGACGATGTCGTCGGCGTCGGTCGCGGCGGCGGCCGCCCACCGGGCGAGCAGCGGCAGCGGCGACGCGGGGTACGGCA
This sequence comes from Tsukamurella sp. M9C, assembly GCF_020169415.1. Lineage (GTDB taxonomy): Bacteria > Actinomycetota > Actinomycetes > Mycobacteriales > Mycobacteriaceae > Tsukamurella. Next base: position 27,650 of record NZ_JAIULG010000008.1, on the reverse strand, counting down.
CCTTCACGTCGCGGACCGCGTGCCCGCTCTCGGCGAGCCGATCCGCGGCGCCGCGCACGGCCCGCGTGATCGCGCGGGAGGTGAACGTCAGGGCCGTGGGCCGATTGAGGCCGAGCCCCACGCGCAGGCCGGCGCCGTCGCCGACGGTCGCGAGCTCGGGGCGCCCGGCGAGAACGGACAGGCCGAGGGCCGCGTCCTCGACGGTGCGCGTCATCGGCCCGTTCTCGGACATGCCGAACCAGTTCGTGGGCCCAAGCTGCGCGGGCACGACGCCGCGGCCGGGCTTGATCGCGACGATGCCGGTGCAGGCCGCGGGGCCGCGCAGCGAGCCGAGGCCGTCGTTGCCGTGCGCGAGCGCGACATGGCCCGCGGCCACGACGGCGGCGCTGCCGCCGGAGCTGCCGCCCGCGGTGCGGCCGGGCCGGTGCGGGTTGCCGACGACCTCGCGGGCGTCGTCCGTCATGGCCCACAGGCAGAGCTCGGGGACGCGCGTCAGGCCGACCACGACGGCGCCGGCGGCGCGCAGCCGCTTCACCACGGGGTGGTCGGCCTGCTCGATCGGCAGCCCCGCGCCGCAGGCCTCGGAGACCCCGTCGAGCGTCCGGTGGCCGGAGACGGCGACGTTGTCCTTGATCGCGATGGGCACGCCGGCGAGCGGCAGCGAGTACCGGTCGGACCGCGCGTCGACCGCGGCGGCCTCGGCGAGCGCCTGCTCGGGGCGCAGCACGCGCCAGCCGTGCACGGCGGCGTCGTCACCGATGCGGGCCAGCGCCTGACGGGTGGCGTCGACGGCGGTGAGCCGGCCCGATCGCACCCGCTCCGCAGTGGCCGCAGCGGTGAGCAGGGTCATTCGCTGTAGACCTTGGGCTCCAGCACGCCGATGTACGGCATATCGCGGTAACGCTCGGCGTAGTCCAGGCCGTAGCCGACGACGAACTCGTTGGGGATGTCGAAGCCGACCCACTTCACGTCGACCTCCACGCGCACGGCGTCGGGCTTGCGCAGCAGGGTGACGACCTCGAGCGAGTTCGGCTGCCGGGTCGCGAGGTTGCGCAGCAGCCAGCTCAGGGTGAGGCCGGAGTCGATGATGTCCTCGACGATGAGCACGTCGCGGCCGGCGATGTCGCGGTCGAGGTCCTTGAGGATCCGCACCACGCCGGAGCTCGACGTCGACGAGCCGTAGCTGGACACCGCCATGAACTCGAGCTGGGTGGGCACGGGCAGCGCCCGGGCCAGGTCGGTCACGAACATGACCGCGCCCTTGAGGACGGTGATCAGCAGGAGGTCGGTCTCCCGATCGCCGTACTCCTCCGCGATCTGCGCCGCGAGCTCCGCGGTCCGCTGCTTGATCTGCTCCTCGGAGAGGACCACCGAGGCGATGTCTCCCGCGTACAACTCACCAGTGCCGTTCACCACGCTCTCAGGATGCCACCTGCCCGCTGCACTTGCAGCCGCCGCCCCGCACTTCCGCCCGGGATCGCCGTCGGGCCCTGCCCGCGCCAGTCGGTGACGAGGGCGTCGACGGCCGCGAGGTGGGCGGCCGTGAGGGCACGCGCGCCGCACCCGGCGAGCCAGGTCCGCAGCACCCGGACCCGCAGGGCCGCAGGCAGTCCCGCGATCTCGTCCACCGCCAGCTCGGGGCCCGACGGTGCCGGGGCCAGCGCGTCGAGCGCGTCGTTGTCGGCGCGCAGCGAGGCGGCGGTGCGGGCGAGGGACTCGGCCACTCCCCCGCCGAGCACGTCCTCGAGGAGCGGCAGTACCTCGCTCCGCACCCGCACGCGGGTGTACCTCGGGTCGAGGTTGTGCGGGTCCTCCCACGGGGTGAGCCCCAGCTCCGCGCACGCGGCCCGGGTGTCGGCGCGGCGCACGCCCAGCAGCGGGCGGCCGTACGGCGTGGCCCAGGCCGCCATCCCGGCGAGCGAGCGCGCCCCGCTGCCCCGGCCGAGGCCCAGCAGCACCGTCTCCGCCTGATCGTCGAGGGTGTGCCCGAGCAGCACCGGGGCGCCGTCACGGGCGGCGTCGAGGGCTGCGTACCGGGCTACGCGGGCGGCGGCCTCGGGCCCGCCGGCACCGTCGACCACGACGGGGAGGACGTCGGCCCGGCGCGCCCCGAGGTCGCGGGCGGTCGCGGCGGCGGTCGCGGCCACGGCGGCGGAGCCCTCCTGCAGTCCGTGGTCGACGACGAGGGCGATCACGTCGAGGCCCTCCGCGAGAGCGCCGGTGAGCAGGGCGAGGGAATCCGAGCCGCCGGAGAGGGCGACGGCCACCGTCGGGCCCGATCCGTGGGCGGCGTGCCAGGCCCGGACCGCGTGCCGCACGCGCAGCGCCGCCGGCCCGGGGCGGCTCACAGGACCCGGGCGATCCATCGCTGCGGCTCGTCGAGCTCGTCGGGCAGCGGCAGCGTCTCGGGGCCGGTCCACACGCGGTTGAACCGCTCCATGCCCACCTCGGCGACCACGGCGTCCACGAACTTCTTGCCCCGCACGTACTGCGCGATCTTCGCGTCCATGCCCATCAGGGCGCGCAGGAGCCGCTGGAACGGGTTCGACGGTGCCGCGCGCCGCCGGTCGAAGGCGGCGCGGATGGTCGCGACGGTGGGGATCACGGCGGGCCCGGCGGCGTCCATGACGTGGTCGGCGTGGCCCTCGAGCAGGGTGCCGAGCATGAGCAGCCGCTCCACCGCGGCGAACTGTTCTGGCGGGGCGGCGATCTCGAGCACGCCGATGATGCCGCTGTTGCGGGCGCCGCCGGACAACGCCCGCCGGGTGCGGGCCAGGAGATCGCCGACGGAGCCTGCGCCGGCCGTCCCGGCGAGCGCGGCGACGTTCTCCCGCATGTAGTCCCGCAGCCACGGATTCGCGGCGAACTGCACGCGATGGGTCACCTCGTGCAGGCACACCCACATGCGGAAGTCCTCGGGCCGCAGCCGCAGCGCCCGCTCGACGGCGAGCACGTTGGGCACGACGAGCAGCAACTCGCCGCCGGCGACGCCGAACGGGTCGTACTGGCCCAGAACCGATCCGGAGACCATCCCGAGCATGGCACCGGCCTGCACGCCCGCGAGGCGGGCGCCGAGGCCGGGGTGCCCCGCATCGTCGGGTTCGATGAGCGCCTCCATCGACCGGGCGGCCGCAGAGACCCATGCGCGCCGGTCCACCGTGCGGGCGGGCGGCACCACTCCCGGGGTGACGAGGCCGGTGACGCGCAGGACGTGCTCCTCCGCGGCGACGGCGTCCGCGAGCAGTTCCTCGGCGGCGCGCTCGCGCGTGTAAGCGGTGGTGGCGGGGCCGTCGCCGAGGACACCCGCCACCCGGCGGCCGGACGCCGCGACGAGCGCCCAGTCCACCTGCGCGCGTACCGACTTCGGCTCGTCCATGGCGATCAGCGGCACCCGCAGCCGCGAAGCGCGGCGGTCACGGCGTCCATGGCGGGCCGGGCCACGTCGACCGGCGTACCGGAGGACATGAGCGTGAAGGTGAGCACCGCACCGTCGCGCCCGGGGACGTAGCCGGCGAGCGTGGAGACGCCCGACAGGCTTCCCGTCTTGGCGCGGACGTAGCCGGCGCCGGGGCGGTTAACGGTGGTGTACCGGTCGGCGAGGGTGCCGGTGGCGGCGGCGACCGGCAGCAGGTCCAGCAGGGGCCGCAGCTGGGGCTTGGCCGAACCGGCGGCGGCGGTGACGATGCCGTCGAGCACCGTCGCGGGGATGCGGTTGGCGTTGGACAGGCCGCTGGTGTCGGAGAGCTCGACGCCGGTGAGGTCGAAGCCGGCGTTCCGGAGCGCCCCGGTGACCGCGCGGGCGGCACCGTCGAAGGAGGCGGGCTGGTTCGTGGCGAGCGCGACCTCGCGGCCGATGGCCTCGGCGAGCACGTTGTCGGAGTGCACCAGCGCGTCGTGCAGCCGGGTGCTGAGCGGGGCGCTGCGGACGGCGGCGAGCTGCACGGCGCCCTGCGACGCGGTGCCCTCGGCGACGGCGGTCGGCGGCAGGCCGAGCGCGGCGGCGAGGGCGCGGCCGGCGGTCAGCGCGGGGTCGGTGACGCGGGGCGAGTAGTCCTCGGCGGGCCGGATGCGGCCGGAGTCGGCGATGAGCGACTGCAACGGGGTGATGTCGCCGCCCGCGATGTCGGCGCGCTCCCAGCCGCGGGCGAAGTCGGTGCCGGTGAACAGCGAGGTGTCGACGACGACCTTGGTGACCGTCGTGCCCGCGCGGCGGATCTGCGCGGCGAGGTCGGCGATCTTCGGCGCGTCCGTGAAGAGCGACGGTCCGCCGGCGCGCAGCGTCGGATCGCCCGCGCCGACGAGGACGACCTCGCCTGGGACGGCGCCCGCGACCACGGTGGTGGTGATCCGCTTGTCGGCGGGCAGGGTCAGCAGCGCGGCGGCGGCGGTGAGCACCTTGGTGGTCGACGCCGGGGTGCGGGGGCGGGTGGCGTCCCGCTGCCACAGCACCTGCCCGGTACCGGCGTCGGCGATGACGCCGGTGAAGTCGCCCAGGTCGGGATTGCGCAGGGCCGCCTCGATCTGGGCGGTGATCCCAGCGGCGCTCGGCGCGACGGTGCCCGCGACCTGCGCGATCGCGGGACTGTAGGGCGCCTCGGCGGGGCGCGGCGGCACGGTGTCCGCCACGGCCTGCCGGTCGCGGTAGACGCCGTACCCCAGGGTGGCCGCGACGGCGCCGCCGACGACCAGCGCCAGCACGACCACGGTGATCGCGAGGCGCAGGAGGGTCCGTCGAATCCGCGAGCGTCGCACCGCACCACCCTAACGGCAGCCCGGAACCGGGAGCGGAGTGAGCGGGTCGGACCGGGTTCGCAAAGGGTATCCTCGTCGTGCATGGTTGACGCGAGCGAAGGGAAACAATGAGCGTCGAATTCGAGGTCACCGTCGAGATCGCCAAGGGCTCGCGGAACAAGTACGAGGTGGACCACAAGACCGGTCGGCTCAAGCTGGACCGGTATCTGTACACGGCCTTCGGCTACCCCACCGACTACGGCTACATCGAGGACACCCTGGGTGAGGACGGCGACCCGCTGGACGCGCTCGTGCTGCTGCAGGAGTCGGTGATCCCCGGATCGCTGGTCGACTGCCGCGCCGTCGCGATGTTCAAGATGGAGGACGAGAAGGGCGGCGACGACAAGGTGCTCGTCGTGCCCGCCGGCGATCCCCGCTGGGACTCGGTCCAGGACATCGGCGACATCGACAAGTTCGAGTTGGACGCCATCGAGCACTTCTTCGTCCACTACAAGGACCTCGAGCCCGGCAAGTTCGTCAAGGGCTCGACCTGGGTGGGCAAGAAGGAGGCCGAGGAGGAGATCGCCCGGTCGATCGCCCGCGCCGAGACCGCCGGGTCCGACGCGCACTGACACCGTGAGACGCGAAGCGGCGGCGAGGATCTCCTCGCCGCCGCTTCGCGTCTGTCCGGGCTTGCGGGCTACAGCTTGCCGGCGACGCGCCCCAGGATCTCCTCGAAGCCGGCCTGGTCGATCTTGCCGTCGGCCCCCGGGTTGGCGGTGACCATCGCGACCACGCCGCCCTTGCTGAAGTAGGCGGTGCGGGCGCCGGCGGACTGCCCGCTGATCGTGCGGGTCATCTCGAGCACGAAGCCCGTGCCGCCGACGTTCGCGGGCAGGTCCTTGCGGACGGCGGTCTGGGTCAGCGCATCGCCGTACTTCACGGTCGCGCACTCCCCCGTGCCGGCGGCCTCGAAGACGTCCAGGCGCGCCGAGCCCGGCAGCAGCGTGACGCCGTAGACGGCGGCGTCGCCCTTCGCGATGTTCTGCTGGACGCCGAACTTGATCGTCTCCACGACCTCCTGCTGCGCGGCGACGTTCTTGTCCTTGCAGCCCGCGGGCGTGATCTGCGCCGCCTGCACCTGGCCGACGGAGTTCATGGCGCCCTGGAAGGCGTCGTCGCTCGACACGGTGGTCAGGGTCAGCCCCGCGGGCAGGTCAGCCTGGGCGAGCGCCTTGGCGGGCACGTCGACGTCCGGGGCGGCGGACGACGGTGCCGCCTCGTCGCTGCTCCCGCCGCAGCCGGCGAGCAGGAGGCCCGACGCGGCGAGCGCCGCGAGGATGCCGAGGGAACGGGTCTGGTCACTGCGGCGCAACGGCTTTCTCCTGCCGATCGGGGTAGCGGATCGGGCTAGACCTTACCGAACCGCCGCAGGAACGACGCGGTGAAGGCCGGGTAACCCCCGTCGCGGATCGCGCGGCGCGCGGCCGCGGCGAGGGACACGAAGAAGTGCTCGTTGTGCAGGGTGCACAGCGTCACGGCGAGGCCCTCGTTCGCGGCGAAGAGGTGGTGCACGTAGGCGCGGGTGAAGGCGTCCGTCCGGTTGGGCCCGCCCGGGCGCCCCTCGGCGGGATCGAGCGGCCGGAAGTCCGCGCGCAGCGCGGGATCGGTGACGTCGAGGACGCCCGTCGAGGTGTAGACGCGGCCCTCGGCGCCGGCCCGCGCGGGCTCGGTACCGTCGAGCAGGTCCACGCCCGCCTCGATCGCGGCCAGCAGATCCGCCGGGCCGGTGATGCCGCCGAGGTAGCGCGGACGGTCCGTCTCGAGCTCGCCGACGACGGCGCGCAGCAGCGCGGTCTCGTGGGCGGGGGCACCGACGCCCTCGATCCGGTAGCCGCCGAAGCCCAGTCCGCCGGCCCGCCGGTCCTCGTCCGCGAGCCTGCGCAGTGCGCGGGCCGCGGACCGTCGACGCTCGGGATCCGCGCCGCCGGTCACCACGGCCCAGAGCGAGAGGGCGTCGTGCCGGTCCGCGGTCTGCCAGGCGTGCTCGGCGAGCGCCCGGCGGGCCCAGCGCTCGGTGCGCGCGGGGTCCTCCGCGTCGGCGAGGGCGAAGGCGACGTCGAAGCCCATGCGGTGCGCGAGGCGGACCGTCTCCTCGGGGTCCCAGCGGTGCGGCGAGCCGTCGAGGCGGCCGCGGAAGGCGATGCCCTCGTCGGTGATCCGCGTCTTGCGCTGCTCCGCGACGGCGGCGACGCCGGTGTCGGCGATCGTGGGTGCCGCCCAGGCCATGGCGGCGCCGATGCCGCCGGCGCCCTCGATGACGTCGACACCGGGCTGCAGGTACAGCTCGTGCAGGTCGACGGTCAGCGCCGCGGCGCCGAGGTCGGTCAGCTCGCGCGGGGTGAGGCCGGCGATCGCGCCGCGGCTCGCCACCGGCACGTAGGCGGGCGTGGCGATCTCGCCGCGGGGCAGCACCATCCGGCCCGATCGGGCCCCGCCGGGACCGGTGGCTTCGACGGCGAAGCGCACGGAGTCGGTGGTGCCGGAGGCGCGCAGCCGGGTGTTGCCGGCGATCGCCCGGTAGCCGGTGCGCAGCTCGGCGAGTTCGGCGGCGAGCGAGGCGTTCTGGGCCCGGAGCTCGTCGATCTCGGAGCGGGAGGCCGCGGCCTGCGCGGGCGTGGGCGGTGTGGGGACGGGGCCGGTGGGCGGTTCGGTCACGATCTCCTCCGTCGCTGCTGTGCCCGCCACGGATGCCGCGGCGGCGCTGATCTCCGCGGTCTCGATGCTGTCAGGCGTCGCGGCGGCGCCGGCCTCTGGGGTGGTCGCCTCGATGGCCGGGGCGGTGCGCAGGGGCACCGCCTTCCAGAACAGTACGAGGACCAGGCCTATCGCCGCCAGCACGGTGACGGCGAGGAAGACCACGTCCATGGAGTCGGCGAACCCGGCCTTGAGCGGGTGCACCAGGGTGTCGGGCAGCTTCTGCAGCGCGGAGGTGTCGGACATGACGTCGCTGACGGCGCTGGAATCGCCGTGCACGAGCTTCGTGGCGAAGTCCTGCGCGGCCGGGCCGTCGTGGCCGGCGGCGGCGCGCTGGACGGCGGCCGTGTACTCGGGGTCCGCGGCCGCATCGGTCATGCGGCTGCTCATCTTGTGCGGCATCTGCGAGAACAGCACGGAGAGGAAGACCGCGACGCCCAGCGTGCCGCCGATCTGGCGGAAGAAGGTCGCGGCGGCGGTGGAGACGCCCATGTCGCGCGGCGGCAGGATGTTCTGCAGCGCCAGGGTGAGCGGCTGCATCAGGTTGCCGAGGCCGAAGCCGATCACGGCCGCACCCGCCATGACGTAGCCGATCTGCACGTCCGCGCTGATGTAGTGCATGCCGAACATGCCCGCGGTGAGCAGTACCGCGCCGATGATCGGGAAGACGCGGTAGCGGCCGGTGCGGGAGATCACCTGGCCGGCCAGGATCGAGCCGAGCATGAGGCCCGCGACCATCGGCAGCATGAGGAAGCCCGCCTTCGTCGGGCTGGCGCCGCGGACCACCTGGAAGTACTGGGGAAGCAGCGAGATCCCGCCGAACATCGCGGCGCCCACGACCATCGAGATGAGCACGCCCTGCGCGAAGATGACGTTCTTGAAGATGCGCAGCGGGATGATCGCGTCCTCGCCCATGTACTTCTCGATGGCGATGAACGCGACGACGCCGACCGCACCGATGGCGTAGCAGGCGATGGCCCGCGTCGAGCCCCAGCCCCACTCCTGGCCCTGCTCGGCGACGATGAGCAGCGGGACCAGGCCGACGGACAGCGCGACCGCGCCGAACCAGTCGATGCGGACGCCCTCGCGGCGGGTGTGCGGCAGGCGCAGCACGCGGGAGACGACGGCGAGCGCGACGATGCCGATCGGCACGTTCACCAGGAAGACCCAGCGCCAGCCGGCGATGCCGAGGATGTTGTCGGCGCCCGAGAACAGGCCGCCGAGCACGGGGCCGAGCACCGAGCTGGTGCCGAACACGGCGAGGAAGTAGCCCTGGTACTTGGCGCGCTCGCGGGGCGGCACGATGTCGCCGATGATGGTGAGCGCCAGCGACATCAGGCCGCCGGCGCCGAGGCCCTGGACCGCGCGGAAGGCGGCCAGCTCGTACATCGACGTGGCCGTGCTGCACAGCAGGGAGCCGATCACGAAGACCGTGATGGCGAACATGAAGAAGGGCTTGCGCCCGTAGATGTCCGACAGCTTGCCGTACAGCGGGGTGACGATCGTCGAGGTGATGAGGTACGCCGTGGTGACCCACGCCTGCAGCTTGTAGCCGTTGAGATCGTCCGCGATGGTCCGGATCGCGGTGGAGACGATCGTCTGGTCGAGCGCGGCCAGGAACATGCCGGTCATGAGCCCCGACAGGATGTAGAGGATCTGCTTGTGCGTGAGGCCCGCGCCCGCGGTCTCCTCCTGCTGGACCGTCGCGGCGGTCACTCGCCTTCCCGCATCAGCTTGAGGGCCTGCTCGAACTGCACCAGCGCCCGGTTCCCGAGCGTCACGAACTGGTCGATCTCCTCGTCGGTCCACTGCTCCATGAGGGGCCGGAGCTTCTCGTTGCGCTGCTGCCGGATGAACTCGACCTTGGCCTCCCCCGCCTCCGTCGCGGAGACGAGCGCCGCCCGGCGATCCGAGGGATCGGCGGTGCGCTCGGCGTAGCCCAGGTTGGTCAGGGTGGTCACGTACCGGCTCGCGGTGGACGGGTCGGTGTGGATCTGGTCCGCGAGCACGGACGAGCGCATGGGCCCGCCCTTCACCAGGGCGAAGAGCGCGGTGTACGCCGCCAGTTCGACGCCGTCCGGCGCGACCGCGTGCCGCGTCATCACGGCGTGCCGCTCCTTGAGCCGGGTGAGCTCGGCGATCACGCCGACGATCCCCTCGATCCGGTCCGCCCGTTCCTCGTCCGTCATCACGCCTCCGCAGGTCCCGTCCGCCCACGTCGCCGTGTTCGGACATGCAAAACTACGTGCAGCCTACAACTATTAGGAGAACTAGTCGACTCGGGCGAACCGGCCTATGCCGCCGATGTCGTGACGATTCTGGCACCCGTGAGCGCCACGAGCGCGGCGAAGTCGGTGCGGAAGATCGTGTCGTGCGTCCCGGCCGCGGCGTACAGGTCCGGATAGCCGGCGAGCGACTCGTCGATGACGGTGACCACCGGCCGCGGATGCCCGACGGGCGAGACGCCGCCGATGACCTGGCCGGTCGCGGCGGCCACGTCGTCCGGCTTCGCGCGGGTGATCGCGCCGTAGCCGAGTCGAGTGGCGAGGCCGTCGGTGTCCACGCGGTGCCGCCCGCTCGAGAGGACGAGCAGCGGCGCACCGTCGGCCAGGAAGACGAGGCTGTTGGCGATCGCGCCCACCTCGCAGCCGAGCGCCGCCGCGGCCTCCGCGGCGGTCTTGGCACCGTCCGGCACCAGGCGGACGGTGTCCGGGTGCCCCGCGGCGGCCAGGGCCGCGCGGACGGTCTCGGTGCGGGCGGAGTACTGCTCGGTCACGCCGATCAGTATGCCCGCCCCCGCTACGCGGCGAGCAGGGTGGCGATGAGGTCCTTGGTGCGCGCCCCGCCGACGGGGCGCAGCACGACGGCGTCGGCGACCTCGGCCGCGTAGACGTCCTCGATCAGGGACTTCAGGCCCGACGGGGTGCCGATGTACGTGATGCCCTGCGGCGCGGCGCCGCTCGGGGCGTAGCTGGCGCGGGCGTCGGCGGCGCGCTCGTCGATCACCACGTCGACCTCGAGCGCGACCGCGCCCGGCTCCCGCCCGGCGCGCTCGGCCTCGGCGCGCAGGTAGCCGCGCTCCCGCTGGGCGATGCGCAGGTCGGCGGCGCGTACGCGGGTCAGGTGCGAGGCCTCGGGCTCACCGTCGACGGTGACCACCAGTGCGGGGCGGGAGACGGTCGTCATGGATTCCTCCGGGTTCAGTTCGCTCGTGCGGACAGGTCTTCGAGGGCGCGCGCCAGGCGGCGCACGTCGTGCTCGCTCGTGCCGAGGCCGATGCTCGCGCGGACGGCGCCGTCGTAGCATCCCAATCGGTTAACGACGGGGTGGGCGCAGAACTTCCCGTCGCGCACGCCGATCCCGTGCTCGGACGAGAGGAACTCGGCGACCTCGCGGGGCGTGCGGCCGTCCACGGTGAAGGCGACGATGCCCACCCGCTCGGTGGAGTCGGCCCAGATCTTCAGCGTGCGGACACCGTCGATGCCCTCGAGCGAACGCAGCAGCAGGTCGGTGAGGAAGCGCTCGTGCCGGGCGATGGCGTCCTCGCCGAGGCGCTCGATGGCCTCGCACGCGGCGGCGATGGCGACCGCGCCCAGGACGTTGGGCGAACCGGCCTCGTGCCGCGCGGGGCCGATGTGCCAGGCGACCTCGACGGACTTCGAGACGGGCGTGCCGATCACCTCGTAGCTGGCGCCGCCGCCGCAGCGGACGGGCTCGGCCTCGTCGAACCAGTCGGCGCGGCCGACGAGCACGCCGGAGCCGAAGGGCGCGTACAGCTTGTGCCCCGAGAAGGCGAGGTAGTCGACGCCGCTCTCGCGCAGCGAGATCCGACGGTGCGGGACCAGCTGGGCACCGTCGACCGCGATGCGCGCGCCGTGCCGATGGGCGAGCGCGGCGAGCCGGCGGATCGGCAGCACCTCGCCGGTGACGTTGGACGCGCCGGTCACGCTGACCAGGGCCGCGGGGCGCGCGCGGAGCTCCTTCTCGAGCACCTCGAGGGTGCCCTCGATCGACAGCGGAGCGGAGATCACGCGGGCCCCGATCCGCTTCCACGGCAGCAGGTTCGCGTGGTGCTCGCAGTCGAGGACCACGACCTCGCCGGGGACGCAGCCCGCGAGCAGGTTGATCGAGTCGGTGGTGTTGCCGGTGAAGATCACGTGGTCGTCGGCGCGGGCGCCCACGAACTCGGCGACGACCTCGCGGGCCCGCTCGTAGCGGGAGGTGGAGCGCTGCGAGAGGTAGCCGGCGCCGCGGTGCACGCTCGCGTACTCGCCCAGCGCCTCCTGGACCGCCTGCTGCACCTCGACCAGGGCCGGCGCGCTCGCGGCGTAGTCGAAGTTGGCGTAGCGGACCGTCGCGCCGTCGGTGAGCGGGGCGTACTCGTCGGCGCCGGTCACGGCGGCGAGGGGGCCCAGCGACAGCGGCGTGCTGCGGACGGTCGGGGTCAGGCAGACGGCGGTGCGCTCGGTGGTGGCGATGCTCATGAGAGATGTCCTTCGGTATGAGGACGCACGGCACCCGTTTCCGACGTGCCGCGAATCCGCGCTTGCCGCACTCGTTCGGTGCGGCCAGGTCGTCACCCGGAGCACCCCACCGCGGAGGAGGGTTGCCGACCAGCGAGCCGGGGCTTGTCGCTGGCACTCATGACCTGCGTCGAGAATGCCCTGTCGTGCCGCCCGTCGTCAAGGTTCGAATCACGGCGACGCGAAACCATCCGCTCGCGCAGGGCGCGCGGCGGACAGGGCCGCGAGCCCGACTCCCGCGGCGAGCGCCGCCATGATCAGGAACGCCAGGCCGTACGCACGCTCCGGCGGCCCGATCGCCGCGGTCGCGGCGACCAGGACCGCGAGCCCCATCCCGCCGCCGACCTGCTTCGCGCAGTTCATCACGCCCGCTGCGGCGCCGGCGTCGGACGCGGGGACACCCGCCACCGTCATCGCGGTGAGCGGAAGGTTCACCAGACCCGCACCGACCGCGATGAGCACCGCAGGGACGAGAACCGCGGTGGAATACGCTGAGCCGGTCTCCAGCCCGCTCTGCCAGACGAACCCGCCCGCAAGGAGCGCCGCACCGGCGGCGACGAGGCGCGGCGGCGTCGTGATCCGCAACAGCCGCGGTGTCCAGTGGAGGCCCACGACCAGCTGGATGACGGTGTGCGGCAGGAAGGCCAGGCCCGCCATCAGAGGTGGGTAGCCGAGAACCACCTGCACCTGAAGGGACAGGAAGAACCACATCGGTACGAGCGTGGCACCGATGACCAGGAGCCCTGCATTACCCCACCGCACGGACCGGATCGCGAGCAACGTCGGCGGGATGAGCGGATTCCGCGCCGTGCCGTTACTGCGCACGAAGGCGGCGAGGCAGACCACTGCGACACCGGATGCGGCGATCCCGATCCCCCAACTCTGCTCCCCGACGGCGGCGAAGGCGATAGCCGCGACCACCAACATGCCGGTGGCGAGCGGCGCCGGGGCGATCCCGACGGAGGTTCGTCCTTCGTGTCCGGCCGCCGAAAGGGCCCGCACCGCAAGCACGATGGCGAGTGCGCCGAGTGGAAGATTGACCAACAGCACTGCACGCCAGCCGAAGAACTCCGTGAGCACGCCGCCGCAGAGGTTTCCGGCGGTGCCGCCGGCGATACTCATCGCCGTCCATCGAGCGAGCGCCCTCGTTCGCGACTCCCCCTCGCCGAACGTCGTGGTGATCGCGGCGAGGGCGGCCGGTGCGACCAGGGACGCGGCCAAGCCCTGCGCGGCGCGACCGGCCAGCAGCACCTCGGGCCCCGGTGCGGCGCCTGCGACGGCGCTCGCCGCGGTGAACGCCGCCATACCACCGACGAAGGCCGCACGCACCCCCACCATGTCCACCACGCGACCGCCGAGCAGAAGGCAGCCCGCGAACGGCAGGGCGTAGGCAGTGACCACCCACTGCAGCCCGACGGAGCCCAATGCGAGGTCGGCGCGGACGGCGGGAAGGGCGATGTTCACGACGGAGACGTCGAGCGTGATCATCAGTTGCGCAAGACAGGCCGCGGCAAGAACACGTCCGCGCATCGCGACTCCTTTCATTAGTCAGCTGTATCACAAAGGATATGATACGACTGTATCAACAAGGAGGTGCCGATGCCGCGGACAGTCGATCACGAGGTGCGCCGGTCGCAGCTCGCCGACGCCTTGGCCCGCGTAGCCGCCCGCGACGGCCTGCACGCCGTATCGATGCGGTCCGTGGCCGCTGAGGCAGGTGTCTCGCTGCGCCTCGTCCAGTACTACTTCGACAGCAAGGAGCACCTACTGATCGGGGCGATGCGCAGGCTGGAGGAGCAGTCGAACGAGCGCTGGCGTGCGCGGTTGAGCCGTGGAACGACTACTGCCCCACCACGGGAGGTTCTTGAGGCCTTCCTCATGGAGGCGCTGCCGACCGACGGCCCGAGCCTCGACTTCTACCGTGTGTCCACCGCGTTCACCGGTCTCGCCCTGACCGACCCCGCTCTCGCCGCGGAACCCCTCGCAGGCGGCGTCGCACGGCTACGAGACGCAGTCCTCTCCGCGCTCCGGTCGGCCATCAGCAATGGCGAACTGTCCGCGGACGCGGATCCCGACACCGAGGCGGACGCCCTCGTCTCACTGTGCAACGGCCTGAGCACCGCCGTGGCGATCGGGCATCACACACCGGAGCGCGCGATCGAGGTGGCGCGGTACCACCTCGCCCGCCTGTTCCAGAAGCCCTGAATGGCGCCGAAGACTCGGTCATACCAACTGTTCCACGCACCCGTACAGCATGGGAGTATTCGGCAATGGTGACCGCGATCCATTTCTATGCCACCGCGGTCGATCACGCGCGCCTGCTGGATCACCTCGGTGAGCCCGATGCTGTGACGCTGCATCCGTGGCCCGTGGTCGCGTCACCGACGGTGACGCTGTCGCGGGAAGCCGCGATGAAAAGCGGTCAGGTGCTGATCGCCGACCGATCCCTGGGACCGCCCGTCGTGATCCGCGAGGGAAGCGATGCCATGTCCGGCCGAACCCGATCAGCCCTGTTCAACCGCCTGAACTGGGATCGGCTCGCGCCGGGCGCGACGGAGGGCATCGTCGACTCGAACGCGTCACCTGTTCTGTACTGGGAACCCGCGACCTGCACCGCCGAGGGTCTCACCATCGGCTCCATCGGATCGCAGGCGGATTCGATGCGCGCCGTGTCGGCGGACTTCGAGCGGTGGGTGAACCGCACGCTGGCCTGGGTCCGCCGCAACGGCACGCAGGTCTGGGGACTGACTGCAGCGCACCGCCGCACGGACCTCGACGTGCTTCTCCCCACTGTGTCCTCGGTGTACGCATTGCCCGAGGCGCTGCTCCTATTGGAGGCCGGCACGCCAGGCCGATGAAGCCCTCAAGACGGACAACATCTGCGGCTTGCGGCGGCGAACCGTCGGCGTGTCGCCGCCGCAAGCTGCAGAATTTTCTACTGGCCCTTCACGTTGACGATCTGGCGCAGGAGGGCGCGGACCGTCACCAGCTGCTCCGCATCGGCCATCACCCGGTCGATCGGCTTGTAGGCCTGCGGGATCTCGTCGATGAAGTCGGGGCTGTCGCGGAACTCGATGCCCACCATGGCCTCCCGGAGCTGCTCGTGCGTGAAGGCCCTGCGCGCCGCGGACCGGGAGTACTCCCTGCCCGCGCCGTGCGGCGAGCTGTTCAGCGACGGGGCGAAGCCCTTGCCCTCGACGATGTACGACGCGGTGCCCATCGAGCCCGGGATGAGGCCGAGCTTGCCCTCGGTGGCCTCGATCGCACCCTTCCTCGACACCCACACTTCCTTGCCGAAGTGCTTCTCGCGCTTGGTGAAGTTGTGGTGGCAGTTGATCCGCTCCGCCTCCACGACGGGCGTCCCCACCCACTCGCCGAGCTGGCGGATCACCCGGTCCATCATCTCCTCACGGTTGAGCAGCGCGAAGTGCTGCGCCCACGTCAGCTCGGCGATGTACCGGCGGAACTCGGGCGTGCCCTCCACGAGGTAGGCCAGGTCCGGATCCGGCAGCTCGATCCACCACTGCTTGCACAGGCGCGTGGCCACGGCGATGTGGTGCTGGGCGATCTTGTTGCCCACGCCGCGAGAGCCGGAGTGCAGGAACGCCCAAACCCGCTGGTCGGCGTCGATACTTAGCTCTGCGAAATGATTTCCTCCGCCGAGCGTGCCCAACTGAAGCTTCCAGTTCCCGGCGTACTGGGCCGGGTTGAAGTCCGCCCGCTCGGCGAGCGTCTCCAGCTCCGCGATCCGGGGCTCCGCCGTGGCCACGACCTTCTTGTTGTAGCGGCCGGGCGAGAGCGGGACCGCCCGCTCGATGGCCTCGCGGACCGTCGCGCGGTCGTCGGGCAGGTCGGACTTCGTGAACTGGGTGCGGACCGCGATCATGCCGCAGCCGATGTCGACGCCGACCGCCGCGGGGATCACGGCGCCGAGGCTCGGGATGACCGAGCCGACGGTGGCGCCCTTGCCCAGGTGGGCGTCGGGCATCAACGCGATGTGCGGGTAGATGAACGGCAGCTTCGCCGTGTTGATCGCCTGCTCGCGGGTCTTCTCGTCCAGGATGGACGCCCACGAGACCAAGGACTTACTGATCTTCTCCATGGCTTTCTCGTTCTCGATGTGATGGTCACCGGTCCGAGAAGCCATGCGTGTGACGCATGGGCACCGGGCCGGCGGTGAAGCGACGGCCCGGGTTGCCGCAGGTTATGCGGGCACGCCGAACCGGCGGCAGTAGCACTGCCGCAGCGATTCGGGGAGCTTGCGCATATCCATGTCGGGAAGCGTATTCGAGGGCGCCGCCGCGGTCCACCGACTTTCTCCGGTCACAGCCCGTGGTCCCAAGGTGACCGCCACTCGGCGAACAGATTCGATACTCGGTCTCGTTCGTCCGGCGACTTAAGAATGAGGTCGGCGCCGCCGTCATAAGGGCAGTGGACCCAGTTGACCGCTGATCCGGTAACCATGACATCGCCGGTCCGATCGTCGGCTGCCGCGCGAAACAGGTCCCGCAGGGCAGGCGCGGTGCGGCGAACGCGGTGCACGTACAGGTGCGTCCAGACCTGTTCCTCGCCCGCTTCTTCTCCCTCCGAAACGCTGCGCCAGTAGCGCGGGCGCGGGAGCAGTCCGGCCAGCAGGGACGATCGGCGCACGGGACGGGGCGATGTCGAGAACGAGAACGCGCACGTCAACACCGTCAGTACGCCTTCGCCTGCGCGCAACTCGTCCAGGACGGCGAAATAGCGTCGCAGCAGCTCGTCGTACTCCTCCTGGGTGTCCGCGTAGCGCTTACTCTCCGGAAGACTGTGCAGCCGAACCCAATTACGAGAGAACGCACCGCGCATGTCGATCGCCCGCAGCGGCGCATCGCCGAAGCTCCGCCTCCAGGCGCCGTCGAACTCCGCCAGTTCCTCGGTGGTCGGTCGTCGAACTCCGTCGACCTCATGCACGGACATCGCCCCAGCGGATGCGGTCGACGGGAGGCAGTTGCAGAGGCTCGTCCGTGAACGAGTAGACCTCGAGGGCGTCGAGGTAGCCGTCATTCGTGAACAGCAGAAGTCCGCCGATCACACCGCCCTCGCCGTCGGCGAGGGCGGCTTCGAGCGGAGTCCAGCTGGTCCGGAGCGATGCAGGCGCACTGCGGTCTGCGAGAAGCGCGATCGATCCGCAGCCGCACGAACACGACGGCCGAGCCCGCACTGTGGGCACCTGGGAGCGGAGCTCTTCGACGCCGGGGAAGCCGAAACTCAGGAAGCCGTCGAGGATCGCCCGCTCGATATCGGTGAGCGGGCGCGGCTCCTCGGGCGCGGGCGATTCCATGACCTGCACAGTAGGCACTGCAGGCCCGGCTGTGCGACCGGATTTGGGAGACTGGGTTCATGGCACTGCTGGAAGTGATCGCCCTGGACACGCGCGACGCGGTCGCCGCGTGGGAGGGCGGGGCGGACCGGGTGGAGCTGGTCGCCGACATGGCGGCGGACGGGCTGAGCCCCTCCCCCGCCACCGTCGCCGAGGTCCGTGCCGCCGTGGACATCCCCGTGCGCGTGATGCTCCGGCTCACCGACGGTTTCGCGGCCGGGGACCTCGGCGCGCTGGTGCGGCGCACCGTCGAACTGAGAAGCGCTGGGGCGGAGGAGTTCGTGCTCGGCTTCCTCACCGCAGACGGCGCCGTGGACCTACCGGCCGTGACGCGGGTCGTCGAGGCGATCGACGGCGCGCCGTGGACCTTCCACCGCGCGATCGACCACTGCGCGGACCGCGCGGCGCTGCGGGCCGCCGTGGCGGAGCTGCCGGGGCTCGACGGCTTCCTCACCGCGGGCGCGACCTCCGGCGTCGATCACGGCATCGCCACGCTGGTCGCGGAAGCGTCTGGACTGCAACGGATCCTGGCCGGCGGCGGCCTGCGCCTCGATCACCTGCCGCCACTCATGCAGGCAGGAATCGACGCCTTCCACATCGGCAGTGCCGCGCGGCCACAGGGGTGGATGTCGCCGGTGTCAGCAGAGGCCGTGCGGACGTGGCGCGCCGCCGTCGACGATCAGAGGCCCTGAGTGGCTCAGCCCAGGGCCTGATCCAGATCGGCGATGAGGTCGTCGACGTTCTCCAGCCCGACGGACAGGCGCAGCATCGAGTCGGTGAGCCCGATCTTCGCGCGACCTTCCGGCCCCGTCGCCCGATGCGTCGTGGTGGCGGGGTGGGTGATCAGCGACTTGGCGTCGCCGAAGTTGTTGGAGATGTCGATGACCTGCAGCCGGTTGAGGAACTCGAAGGCCCGCGCCTTGCCCGCGGCCGACGCCGAATCGGCCAGCTCGAGGGTGATCACGGTGCCGCCGGCCTTCATCTGCGCCTTCGCCAGCTCGTGCTGCGGGTGCGAGGGCAGGAAGGGGAAGAGCACCTTCGAGACGCGGGGGTCGGCGTCGAGGAACTCGGCGACCTTCTGCGCGTTCGCGCTCACCCGCTCGGCCCGAAGGTCCAGCGTCTCCAGCGCCTTGAGCAGCACCCAGGCGTTGAACGGCGCCATCGCGGGACCGGTGTGCCGCATCAGCTGCTTCACCGGACCGTCGATGTAGTCGAACCGGCCGAGGATGGCTCCGCCCATGACGCGGCCCTGGCCGTCCATGGTCTTGGTGGAGGAGTGCACGATCACGTCGGCGCCCATCCCGAGCGAATCCTGGTAGCCGACGGGGGTGAAGCCGGCGTCGAGCACGACCTGCGCGCCCGCGGCGTGCGCCAGCGAGGCCACGGCGCGCACGTCGACGAGGCCCTGCATCGGGTTCGCGGGGGTCTCGAAGAAGACGGCCTGGGCGGGGACGCTGAGCGCCTCCTCCCACTGGGCGAGGTCCTCGCCGTCGACGAAGACGGTCTCGATGCCCCAGCGCGGCAGGATCTCGTTGCACACGACGTAGCAGGAGCCGAACAGCGAGCGGGCCGCGACGAGCCGGTCGCCGGCCTTGAGCAGCGCGCCGAGAGCGGTGAAGACGGCGGACATGCCGGAGGCGGTCGCGAAGCAGGCCTCGGCGCCCTCCAGGAGGCGCAGGCGCTCCTGGAACATCGCCACCGTCGGGTTGCCGTAGCGCGAGTAGACGAACCGGTCGATGTCGCCGTTGAAGGCGGCCTCGGCGGCCTCGGCGCTCTCGTAGGTGTAGCCCGAGTTCAGGAAGAGCGCCTCGGAGGTCTCCTCGTGGTTCGTGCGCAGGACGCCGCCGCGCACCGCGTACGTCTCGGGCCGCAGGCCGTCGGGCAGGGGGCTGAACTCCGTCATGGGCTTCAGCCTAGAACTGCCGCCAGGGCAGGCCGTCGGCGCGCCAGCCCGCGACGCCCCGATGCCCGAGTGCGTCGATGGGGCCCTCGAAGCCGTCGAGCACGTTGTAGGCGCGCGCCACGCCGGCGGCGGTGGCGGTCTCCGCGGCGCCGATCGAGCGGTGCCCGGAGCGGCAGAGGAAGACCACGGGTGCCTCGTCGGTGACGCCCTTGGCGCGGAGCTCGTCGACGAACGTGGGGTTGAGCGCACCGTCGGGATAGCGCTGCCACTCGACGAGCACGGGATTGCGCCCGACCTGCGAGAGCTCGGGGATGCCGACGTAGTTCCACTCGGCCTCGGTGCGGCAGTCGACGAGGATGGCCGCGGGGTCCTGTTCGAGCAGCTCCCAGGCCTCGCGCGGCGTCAGGTTTCCGGCGTAGTTCACGAGCACTTCTTCCACTTGCCGTCTTCGCGGACGAACTTCGCCTGCTCGGTGCGCTCGCCCGCCTTCTCGTAGGTCACCGTCAGATCGGCGGACGCGGTGTCGCCGTTCACGGTGAGGTTCTTGACGCCCTTCTCGTCCAGCTTCGCCTCGCCTTCGCGCTCGACGACGGCCTTGCGCGCGTCGGGGAAGCCGGCCTCCTTCGGGAAGTCGGCGGCGGAGCGGTCCTTGGCGCAGGTGTTGGCGACGAGATCCGCGTACCGCCCCTTGTTCAGGGCGCCGTAGTACTGGCCGATCGTGACCTGGACCTGCGCGGAGTCGCTGAGCCGCTCATCGGAGGGGCGGATCGCGTTCCAGGCGAGGACGCCGCCGATGAGCACGACGGCGACCACGAGAGCGATGATGAACGGGGTCGCCGTGGTGCGGCGTTCGGGCGGCGGTCCGGCGGGGGCCTTGTCTGCGCTCACTGAAGTCTCTACCCTCTGCTACTAGAACACGTTCCAGTTCCTTGGATGGGTGGGATGGACCACCCGCACTAGGAACAGTTGATAAGTCCGCACTAACCTGGTGGGGAACTTCAACCGCGTATGCAGACAAGGTAGCCGACTTCACATGACCGAACAGAACCGCCCGTTGCGCGTCGCGATCGTGGGCGCGGGCCCCGCTGGTATCTACGCAGCGGACGCCCTCATGAAGTCCGACGAGGCGAAGGACCCCGGCGTCAGCATCGATCTCTTCGAGAAGATGCCGGCACCGTTCGGCCTGATCCGGTACGGCGTCGCCCCCGATCATCCGCGGATCAAGGGCATCATCACCGCGCTGCACAAGGTGCTCGACAAGCCGCAGGTCCGCCTGCTCGGCAACCTCGACTTCGGCAAGGACTTCACCCTCGAGGACGTGCGCCGCCACTACGACGCGGTGATCTTCTCCACGGGCGCCGTCGCCGACCGCAACCTGGAGATCCCCGGCATCGACCTGGAGGGCAGCTACGGCGCCGCCGAGTTCGTGGCCTGGTACGACGGGCACCCGGACTTCTCGCGCGAGTGGCCGCTCACCGAGGAGAAGGTGGCCGTCCTGGGCGTCGGCAACGTGGGCCTCGACGTGGCCCGCGTGCTGGCCAAGACCGCAGACGAGCTGCTCCCCACCGAGATCCCGCCGAACGTCTACGAGGGCCTCAAGGTCAACAAGGCCAAGGAGGTGCACGTCTTCGGTCGCCGCGGCCCGGCGCAGGTGAAGTTCACTCCGCTCGAGCTCAAGGAGCTCGACCACTCGCAGACCATCGAGGTCGTCGTGAACCCCGAGGACATCGAGTACGACGAGGGCTCGGCCAAGGCCCGCCGCGAGTCGAAGATCACCGACCAGGTCGCCACGATCCTCGAGAACTACGCGATCCGCGAGCCGAACAACCGCCCGCACAAGCTGTTCATCCACCTCTTCGAGTCGCCCGTCGAGATCCTGGGCGAGAACGGCAAGGTCACGGGCCTGCGCACCGAGCGCACCGAGCTCGACGGCACCGGCAACGTCCGGGGCACCGGCAAGTTCACCGACTGGGAGCTCGGCGCCGTCTACCGCGCCGTCGGCTACCTCTCGAACGACCTGCCCGAGATCCCCTTCGACGACCAGGCCGGCGTCATCCCCAACGAGGCCGGCCGCGTCATCGACGCAGGTCAGCACATCACGGGCGTCTACACCACCGGCTGGATCAAGCGCGGCCCCGTCGGCCTCATCGGCCACACCAAGGGCGACGCCAACGAGACCATCGCCTGCCTGCTGGAGGACTTCCACGCCGGCAAGCTGAACGCCCCGTCGGACCCGTCGACCACCGGCGTCACCGACTGGCTGGACGACCACGACACCCCGTACACCACCTGGGACGGCTGGTACCGCCTCGACGAGCACGAGCGCAGCCTGGGCGAGGCCGAGGGCCGCGAGCGCGTGAAGGTCGTCGAGCGCGGCGACATGCTGGCCGCCTCGGAGCCGGGCAAGGTCCAGCAGGACTAGTCCCGAGCGCACGTACGACGGTGCCGCCGTCCCGATTTTTCGGGGCGGCGGCACTTTTCGCTCACGATGATTCTAATTCGGTCGCGCGGTGACTCCTCGCCGCGCGGGCGCTCAGTCCGGTCGCGCGGTGACGACGGGGCCGTCGGCCGGGTCGTGCCCGACCCGCGCGACGCCGAGCGCGGCGGCACGCGTCCGCGTCGCGGTGACGGTGACCGTCGTGGTGCGCGTCGTCGTCGACGTGGTGGTCGTGGTCGACGTGGTGGTCTTCGTCCGGGTGACCGTGACGGTCTCCGTCCGCGTCGCGTCGCGCTGGACGACGCAATCATCCCGCGCGGCGGCGCCGCAGTCCGCGCCCGCGGGCCCCGCGGTGAGCACCGCCCCGACCGTCACCAGTCCCGCGCACGCGCCGATGGCCGCAATCGCTCGTTTCATCGTTCTCCTCCTCCTCGCCGGCCGCGACGGGCCGGCGCGTTCATTCCCAGGTGAAACCGTAGGGGCCGTGCGTGCACGTCTGAAGCCCACCCGGACCGACGCGCTGGGCTCCGACCGCGGTGCACTTCGCGCCGTTGGGATCCGCGGGCTTGACGATCCAGATCCCTCCGGAACAGGTGAGTCGCTGGAGCGGCGGCGCAGCCTCGCCGATCGAGCAGGACTTCCCCGGATAGGGCGGCGTGAAGTCGCGCTCCCACTTCCCGAACCGGCACTCGTAGCCGGGCTTGGTGTCGAACATCCGGCACTCCGAGCCCGTCGACGGGTCGGCGGATGCCGCCCCCATCCCGACCACCCCGGGCACCAGAAATGCCATCGCGAGCGCCGCGAGCGCAACACGGGAAGTCCGAATCGTCCGCTTCTGCATGCGCAACATCCTAAGCGAGCGTCATGACCGGGGCGTTGCTATCGGCCGGACAGTTCGCGGGGCGACCTGTGCTGCTCAGTCGGCGGCCCAGTCCCAGACGGGCCAGAGGGCGCGGCCGAGGGCCTCGCCCCGAGGCGTGAGTTCGTACTGCTTGTCGGGGAGTTTGCGGGCGATGCCCTTCTCGACCAGCTGCGCGAGCCGGGTGGCGAGCACGCTGGAGCTGCAATTGCCCATGCGCCTGCGCAATTCGAGGAAGCCGAGCGATCCCGGCTCGAGCTCCCAGACGATGCGCAACACCCAGCGCTGACCGAGCAGGTCCATCGCAGCGACCGCCGCGGGATCCGGTTCCTCGCGGCGCTGCGGCACCACATCGCGCACTGACACGAGACAGAGCCTACTTGCGCTTCTGAAATCGAAGCGTCATGCTGGCGGCAGTTCTAAATCAGAAGCATGGAGGTTCAGCGATGGCGGTCGTAGTGGTGACCGGGGCGTCCCGCGGGGTGGGCGCCGAGACGGCGGTGGCGCTCGGCGCGCGCGGGCACGACGTGGTGGTGAACTACCGCGAGAAGGAACGCCGGGCGGAGAAGGTGTGCGACCTGGTCCGCGAGGCCGGCGGGCGGGCGATCGCGGTGGGCGCAGACGTGACCGCGGCCGATGGACCGGCCCACCTCCTCGATGCGGCGGTCGCCGCGTTCGGCCCGATCGACGCGGTGGTCCTCAACGCCTCCGGCGGCCTGGAGCTCGGCGCCGACCAGGACTACGCGATGCGGTTGAACCGGGACGCGCAGGTCGCCGCGGCCCGCGCGGCCGCGGAGCACCTGCGGCCGGGCGGGCGGATCGTCTTCGTCACCAGCCACCAGGCACACTTCTCCGAGACCCACCCCGTGCCCGCCGGCTACGAGCCGATCGCGGCCAGCAAGCTCGCCGGGGAGCGGGCCCTGCGCGCGCTCGCCGCGGAACTCGGCCTCGACCTGCGCGTCGTCTCGGGCGACATGATCGAGGGCACGATCATCGTCCGGCTCCTGGAGCGCCGCGACCCCGCCGCCGTCGAGGAACGGCGCAGCCACGGCCCCCTGCCGACCGCCACCGAGTTCGCCGCCGCGATCGCAGGCACCGTCGACACCGGCGGCTCGCCGGAGCACACCACCACCTACGTGGGCGGCCGCGACCTCGTCGCGGGCCTACAGCGGTGAGTACTCCCAAGACCCGCTACCGCTGAGCTCGAGTCGGTGCGCGTGGTGCCTGTCGACGGTGCTGCGGTGGGCGACGCTCACGAGAACCGCCTCGGGCACCTCGCCCCGGATCAGCGTGTACAGCGAGTGCTCGAGCCCCTCGTCGACGGCGGACGTGGCCTCGTCGAGGAACACGGCCTGCGGCCTGATCAGGAGGATGCGCGCGAACGCGATGCGCTGCTGCTCGCCCGGGGAGAGCACCGCCGCCCAGTCCTCCTCGTCGTCCAGCCGGTCCGCGAGATGTGGCAGGAAGACCTTGCCGAGGACCTCCCGCAGTAGGTCGTCGCCGAACGCGCCGGGCTCCGCCGGGTAGCTCAGCGCGGTCCGCAGGTCGCCGAGCGGCAGATACGGCAGCTGCGACACGAACAGCGTCTCGGCTCCAGCGGGGCGCCCGATCTCGCCGTCCGCATAGGGCCAGATCCTGGCGAGCGCGCGCAGGAGGGTCGTCTTGCCGGATCCCGAGACCCCCTTGACGACCACGGCGTCGCCGGGCTCCAGGTGGAGCCGGAGATCGTCGACGAGAACGACCCCGTCGGGTTTGCGGACGCCGATGCCGTCGAGCCGAACCGACCGGTCCTCGTCGGTTCCCTTGACGCGCGGCAGCTTCCGGGACTCATCGTCGGCCGTGAGGAGGCCGTCCAAACGGATGAGGGATGCGCGGTACTCCGCGAAGTCGTCGTACGACAAACGGAAGAACGACAGCGAGTCGTGCACCTGCCGGAACGCGCTCGCGGTCTGACTGACGTCACCGATGGTGAGCTCGCCGGAGAAGACCCGCGGCGCCTGGATCACCATCGGGAACACCTCCGCCGTCTGACTCACGGTGAGGTTCCACCCGCTGAACTTCAAGGAGCGGAACACGATCGCCCAGGTGTTGGCGATCACCGCGGAGAACCGGCCGAGGAGCGTGCGCCGCTCGACCTGCTCACCCTGGTAGAACGCCACCCGCTCGGCATTGTCCCGCAGACGCACGAGCGCGTACCGGTACGCGGCGGTGAGGCGCTCGTTGATGAAGTTGAGATTGATGAGCGGCCGACCGATCCAGAAGGCGATCACCGTGCTGATCAGCACGTACGCGAACACCAGCCACAGCATCGCGCGGGGAATCGTGACGCCGAGGATCGTCATGGGTGCGGACAGCTCCCAAAGGATCTTCGTGAACGAGATGATCGACGCCACCGCGTTGACCGCCCCGAACGACAGGGACACCGACGTGGCCACGAACGCGGTGATGTCCGCCTGGATCCGCTGGTCGGGGTTGTCGATCGTGTCGTCGATGAACCGATTGCGGTAGTACGCCTCGCCGTCGAGGTAGTCGTCGACGACACGTTCGGTGAGCCAGATCCGCCAGTCGATGACGAGCCATTGGTTCACCAGGTAGTCGATCAACGCCCGCGCCACCCACAGCACGGCGAGCAGCGCGAAGATCCGCATCGACAGCCAGAACCCGTCCTCGGCAGCCTGCAGCGCCGGCGAATCACCCTTCGACACCGCCTGCACGGCGTACTGCAGCGCCGTCTGCGAGTCGTTGTAGAAGTACGTGAACAGCACGGACAACCGGACGGCCGCGAGCGTCGACACGATGAGCAGCAGGATGCGCGCATAGACCCGCCAGGAGTCACGCCCCGTGAAGTACGCGCCGGAGACGCGCCAGAACTGGCGGCCCCACTTCGTACTCACGAAGCAGACCGCGAGCACGACCACGAAGATCGGCGTGGTGATAGCGACCGCCTTGAGCAGCCACCACGCACTCGCGGCCCACTCCGCACTCCAATCGTTGGACATCTCCATCCCGCGGCTCCTCTGCTGGACCGTGTGAAAAATTGAGGAAGCTTAACCCGTATCAGCCCAGCGCACGCGGCATGTGCTCGCGATGATCGAGTCGATTAGGGTAGCCTCAGCTTCATGGGTAGAGGAGTGACCGGCCTGATCCTCAAGGCGATGCGGGCGGACGACTACGTTTTCACGGTGCTGTCGACAAAGGCCGTCAGCGAGCACTATCACCGCATCCGTTTCGACGGCGGCGACTTCCTGCAGGACAACCCGTGGTTCCCGACCATGTGGGTGCGCCTGTGGGTACCGAAGAGCGGCGCCGCGACGACCGACGCGGACGAGGGGACGCTCGTGCAGCGCGGCTACACGATCGTCGCGCCCGAGGGCTCGGAGTTCACCATCGAGTTCGCGATGCACGACGGTCCCGCGCCCAGTTGGGCCCTGGACGCCGAGCCGGGCGACCGGATCGCCGCCACCATGATGGGCGCCGACCTGACGGTCCCGGAGGAGCCGGCACCGTCGGAATACGTGCTCGTGGGCGACGCCGCGTCGATCCCCGCGATCAACAGCATCCTCGGGACCGCGCAGGCCCCGTGCCGCGTGTACCTGGAGTACCAGCACGACGGCGAGCGGGAGCTTCCCGTGCAGAGCGAGGCCGTCACCTGGGTGCCGCGCGAGAACCGCGGCGCCACACTGGTGTCCACGGTCGTCGGCGCCGGGATCGGCGCGGACGCCTTCCTCTTCGTCGCCGCCGAGACCAAGGCGACGCGCGAGATCACCAAGGCCGCCAAGCGCGACTTCGGCCTGCCGAAGGACCGGATCAAGTCCCAGGCCTATTGGCTGCAGCGCGGATAATCCGTTGGCACCCCGCCGCTACGGCGCCTAGAGTGCACCCCGTGAGTTCTTCGGCAGCAGCCGCCGCGGCAGCGGCGGCAGTGGTGGACCGCGGCCGCGCGTAGCGGCGGCGGAGCCTCCCACACCATCTCGGCTTCACCGCCCCAGCATCCTTCCGCTGGGCGGCGATTCGCGCTGCCCGGGTGATCCTCGACCCGGAGAACTCCCTTCATGCCCACCCATCACGGGGGCCGTCACGAGCACGGCCAGAACTTCCTCACCGACGATGTCGTCATCGGCCGATTCGTCGACCTCACCCGCCGCACCGACGGTCCGATCCTCGAGATCGGTCCCGGCGCAGGCGCATTGACCGATCCACTCCTTCGCCTGGGACGACCGCTCACGGCCGTCGAGATCGACGGCGGCCACGCCCGACGCCTGCGCGAGCGACACCCGGAGGCGACCGTCGTGCACGGGGATTTCCTGCGGCACCGGCTACCGGCGGAACCCCATGCGGTGGTGGGGAATCTGCCCTTCCACCTGACCACCGCCGTGCTCCGCAAGCTGCTGCACGCGCCGCACTGGACCGGCGCGGTCCTCGTGGTGCAGTGGGAGGTCGCGCGCCGGCGGGCCGGTGTCGGTGGCGCGACGATGATGACCGCGCAGTGGTCCCCCTGGTACGAATTCGGCCTCGCCGGCCGGGTTCCCGCCGCGGCCTTCACCCCCCGTCCGTCCGTCGACGCGGGACTACTGACGATCGCGCGCCGCAGCACGCCCCTCGTGCCGGTGGCGCGCCGGCGCGATTACGCCGCCTTCGTGCACGCCGTCTTCACCGGCCGCGGCCACGGACTGCCCGAGGTCCTGGCGGGCGTGGCGCCGCGGCACCGTCGGGCGGAAGCGCGGAAGTGGGCGGCCCGACGGGGCCACCGCGGCACGCCCCTCCCCCGCGACCTCGGCACTCCCGACTGGGTGGAGGCCTTCGAGCGGTTCGCCTAGTCCTGCGGGCGCTGCGGCGGCAGGCCCATGGAGGTGGGCGGGTTGTGGTCGTACTCCTCGGTCTCCGGAGTCGCCTGGGGCGTCGGAGGCTTCGGACGCGTCGCGGTCTCGCCGGTCGGCTGGCGCGGCGCGGGCTGGATCGGGCGGGGCGGCGCGGGGCGCCGGCCCGCGACGGGGTGCATGCTCGTCGGCGCGACCGGCTCACCGGGGCCGGCCGGCGGCGGGGCCACGCGCGACGAGGGCTGCTGCGGCGGCACGACCGCGGCC
>NZ_JAIULG010000089.1 GCF_020169415.1 Tsukamurella sp. M9C | reverse complement strand
GCGGCCGGGGCAGCCGGGGCCGCGGCGACGGCACCCGCCGAGGCGGTGGGCGTGGTCGCGCCCACCGGGGCGGACTGCGCCGCGTTGGGGGCGGTCGGGACCGGGTTGAACGGGTCGACGGGGGCCGCCACGATCGGCTGGTCCACCACGCGCCCGGGGACCGGGGCCTGGTTCGCCGTCGACGGTGCGGTGGCCGCGCCGGGCGTGCTCGGGGCGCCGGGCGCGGGGGCCGCGGCCGGGGCCTGGCCGTCGATGGTGAACCAGTCCGAGCGCAGGCCCAGCTTCTTACGGACCTCGTCGCCCTTCGCGGTGACGGTACGGTTCGCGCCGACGATCTCGACGGCCTCGACGCGGCCGGCCTGCGCCGACTGCGTCTTGACCACGCGGATGGACTTGAACGCGCCGACGCCGAACTCCTGCGCGATCTTCGCGGTGGGGACCTTCTGGGTCCAGTTCTTGAACGGGGAGACGACGTCGCCGTCGTCCTTGACCGCCGTGAAGTCGCCGCCCGCGGTGAAGCCGCCGGTGGAGCTGGAGAACTCCGTCGAGACGGCGTAGCCGTTCTTGGCCATGACGAGGCCGGCGGTGCTCGCGACGGCCTTGTCGGTGCGCGGGTCCTCCTTGCCGGCGCCGCCGTAGACCTGCGAGTCCTGGGTATCGTTGTAGCGGTCGCCGCGCTTGGCGCCCTCGGCCAGCGCGTACGAGCGGGCCGCGATCGCCTGGGCGCGCAGGGCCTCGTAGCCGCCCTGGTCCGCCCACTCGACCTTGCTCTCGACGGGGACCACGCCGCGGACGTAGTCCTCGATGGTGACCACGTTGAAGACCTTGCCGTCCTTGGCCGCGATCGCGCCGCGGTAGGTGGCGTTCGTGCCGCAGAACTTCAGCAGCTCGCCGACGGGGCGGTTCGCCTCGGCGTTGAGCGGGGCGATGGTGGCGTCGTCGCCCGCGGGGATCGTCTTGACGACGGGGCCGCCGCAGCCGGTGGTGATGACGGCGTTGCCGCCCTCGAGCCGCACGGCCTGGCCGGGCGCGACGGGCTGGTCGCCGATCTTCGCGCCCGCCGGGGCCAGCACGTTCGCGGCCTTCTGGGTGGTGAGCTGCACGCGGACGGGCAGATTGGTATCGGCACGGGAGAGCTGCGAGCCGCCGTAGTAGTGGGCGACGATCTGCTCGGCCATCCAGCCTGACTTCGCGTAGCCGAACGCGCCCCACTGGCCGAGGCCGCGGCCGTGACCGTTGCCCTGTCCGGTGAAGGTCACGTCGCTGCCGGCGGCCAGCGCGGGATCGCCGACGATGTTGGTGGTGCTGAGCAGCGCGGCGGCGCCGCCCACGGCCAGGGCCGGGAGCAGTGCGAGCGCGACGGTACGCCGTCCGCGGCGGCGACGAGGTCCGCCGTCGATCCACACGGGCATGGCTTCTCCTTAGCTCGACGCAGGTGAGCCGTGCCCGGGAACGGCAAAGCTCAACGTGAGGTCGAGACTAACACCATCTGCAACATTCGTCACGTGAGCAACATTTGTCACATCGGTCACAGGAGGGGTCTGCGTGGCGCGGAGTAGCCCGCGGGGGGCGATGCGTCGCGCGCATCGACCGATCGAGCAATCAGGTCATCTACCTGCGCAAACGGAGGGTATGCGCGGCGCGCATACCCTCCGCGAACGACTACAGGGCTCCACCCGGCCAGGGCACGCGCCCACGCCGCACGGTCGCACGAGCTAGAACCAGCGCTCCAGCACCCGCGCGACGCCGTCGTCGAGGTTCGTCGCGGTCACGGTGTTCGCGGCGCCGCGGGCCAGCGGGTGGGCGTTGCCCATGGCGACGCCCATGCTCGCCCAGCGCAGCATGGCGGCGTCGTTGGGCATGTCGCCGAACGCGGCGGTGCGGAGCTCGCCGGTGAGGCCGAGGTGCTCGATCGCCAGCTGGATCCCGGTGGCCTTGGTGACGCCGGGGACGTGGAACTCGATGAGCCCGTTGTTGGTGGCGTAGGTGACGTCGGCGAGGCCCTCCAGGTGCGGGGCGACGCGGGCGTGCATCTCGTCGGAGGTCATACCCGGCTGGCGGACCAGCAGCTTCACCGCGGGGTGCGCGAGCACCTCGGCGTCGGCGGCGGTCACGGTGTCGGGCTCGAGCCAGGCGTGCTGGTAGCCGGTCGACGCGGCGAACCGAGGCGTCGCGGAGTCGTGCTCGCCCTGCGCCACCCGCTCGGCGGCGAAGCCGGCGCCCGGCAGATGCCGGTAGACCAGCTCGGCGACGGTCTCCAGCAGCTCCGGCGACATCAGCGCCGCCGAGACCACCCGGCCCGAGCCGGTGTCGTAGAGCACCGCGCCGTTCGCGCACACCGCGAGCGGCGCGAAGTCGAGCTGCTCGGCGATGGGGTCGACGGCCCGCGGCGGGCGCCCGGTGGCCAGCACGAAGTGGCCGCCGGCGTCGCGGACCGCGTTCACGGCGACGTGGGTGCGCAGCGTCAGGCGCTCGTGATCATCGACGAGCGTGCCGTCGACGTCGCTCGCGACCAGGATCGGCGCGGCGCCGAGCGTGTCGAGACCCGGCGCAGTCGATGGCGCCTCAGGCACCGTCGGCCTGACGTTCCTCCCGGGCGCGACGGCGCTCGTCGAGGTCGGCGGCGTCCATGGCGTCCGCCTCCTCCAGCGTGGGCGCGGTGCCGCCGAGGCGCGCGGGCACCCAGGGCTCGCCCTGCGGGTGCGGGCCGTAGAGGTCCTGCAGCTGCAGCAGCATGGCCTGCATCGACTCCTTGAGTCGCGCGGTCAGCTCGTCGGGCGGCCCGACGGGGTCGAGCGGGTCGCAGACGCCGATGACGACGCGGAACTTGTTCCGGCCGAGCTGCTTGGGCAGGCCCTTGGTCCAGACCTGTTGCGCGCCCCACACCACGACGGGGACGATCGGCACGTTCGCCTCGATCGCCATGCGCGCGGCGCCGGATTTGAAGCCCTTGAGCTCGAAGCTGCGGCTGTGCGTCGCCTCCGGATAGACGCCGACGAGCTCGCCGCTCTTCAGCGCGTCCACCGCGGCCTGGTAGGCGGTCGCCCCGGCCTCGCGGTCGACGGGGATGTGCCGCAGCGCGCGCATGATGGGGCCGGTCTTGGAGTTGTCGAAGACCTCCTGCTTCGCCATGAACCGCACCTTGCGGTGGCCGGCCTCGTCGGCGGGCTTCCCGGCGAACGGGAAGTCCAGGTAGCCGGTGTGATTGATGGCGACCACGGCACCGCCCGTGCGGGGGAACTTATGGAAGTCCACCTCGGTGAACTTGATGCCCTGATAGGCCCACATGCCGCGGGCCACCTTGATGATCGTTCCGTAGACGGGTTCCACACCGTCAGCGTAGCCGCGCGGTCGTCTCCACGGTGTGTCAGCCGGTACGCCGAGCGCCCATTACGCTGTAGCGGTAACGAACACAGGCGAAAGGCTCCACAGTGCAGGTCACCAGCGTCGGGCACGCGGGTTTCCACGTCTCCACCGCCGCAGGCACCATCCTGTGCGATCCGTGGGTCAACCCCGCGTACTTCGGGTCGTGGTTCCCCTTCCCGGACAACACGCAGCTGGACTGGAAGGCCCTGGGTGACGTCGACTACCTCTACGTCTCCCACCTGCACCGCGATCACTTCGATGCGCGCAACCTCGCCGAGAACGTGAGCAAGGACGCCACCGTCCTGCTGCCCGACTACCCCGTGCCGGACCTGCGGCGTGAGCTGGAGAAGCTGGGCTTCACGAAGTTCTTCGAGACGCAGGACTCGGTGAAGCACACGCTCAGCGGCCCCAAGGGCGAGCTCGACGTGATGATCATCGCCCTGCGCGCCCCCGCGGACGGCCCCATCGGCGACTCGGGCCTCGTCGTCTCCGACGGCGAGACGGTGCTGTTCAACATGAACGACGCCCGCCCCGTCGACATGGAGGTGCTCGACGAGTTCGGCGGCATCGACGTGCACCTGCTGCAGTACTCGGGCGCCATCTGGTACCCGATGGTCTACGACATGCCGAAGGGCTCCAAGCGCCGCTTCGCCGAGCAGAAGCGCCAGCGCGGCATGGATCGCGCCCGCAGCTACGTCGACCAGGTCGCCGGCACCTGGGTCGTGCCGTCGGCGGGCCCGCCCGCCTTCCTCGATCCCGAGCTGCGCTACCTCAACGACGAGGGCCGCGTGGACCGCGAGACGATCGGCGGCGACCCGTCGAACATCTTCCCGGACCAGATCACCTTCCTGGAGCAGATGCGGGAGAACGGGAACGACGGGGGCCTGCTGTTCATCCCCGGCACCGTCGGCGACTTCCGGGGTAAGGAACTCGTTTCGCTCACGCACCCGGTCTCCGAGGCCGAGGTGATGGACATCTTCGAGAACAAGACCGCGTACCTGGACGCCTTCGCGGCGCGCCAGGCGCCGGTGCTCGAGGCCGAGAAGGCCACCTGGGCGGCCGACGACGGGGTGCCGCTCCTCGGCGCCCTCAAGGCCAAGTTCGAGCCGATCATGCAGGCGTCCGCGCTGATCAGCGACGGGATCGGCTACGCGGTCGGGCTGGAGATGGCCTCGCCCGACGGTGCCGTCGAGACCGTGGTGCTGGACTTCCCGAACCGCACGGTCCGCAGCCCGGAGGAGGGCGACGGCAAGTACCGGTACGGCTTCCGCATCGCCGCCGAGCTCGTCCGCACCGTGCTCCGCGACGACGAGCCCGACTGGGTGAACACGATCTTCCTGTCGACGCGGTTCACCACGTGGCGCATCGGCGGCTACAACGAGTTCCTCTACACCTTCTTCAAGTGCCTCACCGACGAGCGGATCGCGTACGCCGACGGCTGGTTCTCCGAGGCGCACGACGACACCGCGTCGACGGAGCTCGACGGCTGGGAGGTGCAGCGCCGCTGCCCGCACCTGAAGGCCGACCTGTCGAAGTTCGGCGTCGTCGACGGCGGCAAGCTGACCTGCAACCTGCACGGCTGGCAGTGGGACCTCGAGTCCGGCCGCTGCCTCACGTCGAGCGGGCACGAGCTGCGCGCGAAGAAGCTGACATGAGCGGGCCGCGGCGTCCGCGCAACAACCGGCAGCGCGTCGAGGACTACTACGGCGTGCACGACACGGGCATGGGCTCTCGCCCGGCGCCCGCCGCACCGCACGCTCCCCCGACGG
>NZ_JAIULG010000088.1 GCF_020169415.1 Tsukamurella sp. M9C | reverse complement strand
AAATTTTTTGGCACGCATGGACAATCAAATTATTTGGTTGTTTGTGTTGTGGCTTTTCTCGTTTATTTCTTTGCGAGATGTATTTCTGGAATCATTGATTTTTGTCAGTGGTTTCGTTTTTTGTTCAGGATTTCCTGATTATGCTGAAACTTCGGTTTCTAGTGTTTTTTATGGAGAGTTTGATCCTGGCTCAGGACGAACGCTGGCGGCGTGCTTAACACATGCAAGTCGAACGGTAAGGCCCTTCGGGGTACACGAGTGGCGAACGGGTGAGTAACACGTGGGTGACCTGCCCTGTACTTCGGGATAAGCCTGGGAAACTGGGTCTAATACCGGATATGACCTTCCCCTGCATGGGGGTTGGTGGAAAGCTTTTGCGGTACAGGATGGGCCCGCGGCCTATCAGCTTGTTGGTGGGGTAATGGCCTACCAAGGCGACGACGGGTAGCCGGCCTGAGAGGGCGACCGGCCACACTGGGACTGAGACACGGCCCAGACTCCTACGGGAGGCAGCAGTGGGGAATATTGCACAATGGGCGGAAGCCTGATGCAGCGACGCCGCGTGAGGGATGACGGCCTTCGGGTTGTAAACCTCTTTCAGTAGGGACGAAGCGCAAGTGACGGTACCTACAGAAGAAGCACCGGCCAACTACGTGCCAGCAGCCGCGGTAATACGTAGGGTGCGAGCGTTGTCCGGATTTACTGGGCGTAAAGAGCTCGTAGGCGGTTTGTCACGTCGTCTGTGAAAACCCGAGGCTTAACCTCGGGCCTGCAGGCGATACGGGCAGACTTGAGTACTGTAGGGGAGACTGGAATTCCTGGTGTAGCGGTGGAATGCGCAGATATCAGGAGGAACACCGGTGGCGAAGGCGGGTCTCTGGGCAGTAACTGACGCTGAGGAGCGAAAGCGTGGGTAGCGAACAGGATTAGATACCCTGGTAGTCCACGCCGTAAACGGTGGGTACTAGGTGTGGGTTTCCTTCCACGGGATCCGTGCCGTAGCTAACGCATTAAGTACCCCGCCTGGGGAGTACGGCCGCAAGGCTAAAACTCAAAGGAATTGACGGGGGCCCGCACAAGCGGCGGAGCATGTGGATTAATTCGATGCAACGCGAAGAACCTTACCTGGGTTTGACATATAGAGGATCGCCGGAGAGATTCGGTTTGCCTTGTGCCTTCTATACAGGTGGTGCATGGCTGTCGTCAGCTCGTGTCGTGAGATGTTGGGTTAAGTCCCGCAACGAGCGCAACCCTTGTCTCATGTTGCCAGCACGTAATGGTGGGGACTCGTGAGAGACTGCCGGGGTCAACTCGGAGGAAGGTGGGGATGACGTCAAGTCATCATGCCCCTTATGTCCAGGGCTTCACACATGCTACAATGGCGCGTACAGAGGGCTGCGATACCGCGAGGTGGAGCGAATCCCTTAAAGCGCGTCTCAGTTCGGATTGGGGTCTGCAACTCGACCCCATGAAGTCGGAGTCGCTAGTAATCGCAGATCAGCAACGCTGCGGTGAATACGTTCCCGGGCCTTGTACACACCGCCCGTCACGTCATGAAAGTCGGTAACACCCGAAGCCGGTGGCCTAACCCCTTGTGGGAGGGAGCTGTCGAAGGTGGGATTGGCGATTGGGACGAAGTCGTAACAAGGTAGCCGTACCGGAAGGTGCGGCTGGATCACCTCCTTTCTAAGGAGCAATAGTGCCGTTGATCAGCTCGAATGTGGCTGATGCGGTTGCTCATATTATTGGGTGGAACACTGACACGGTAATTCTTATCGCCCTGGTGGCCGGCTTGTCCGGTTGAGGGGGTTTCGTCGGCACACTGTTGGGTGTCTGAGAGGACACGTCCTTTCTGTTGCTGCTGCGCGTCAGCGCTCACGTACCACGGTCCTTCGGGGGTGTGGGTGGGTGGCGGTGTGGTGGTGTGTGTTGTTTGAGAATTGTATAGTGGACGCGAGCATCAACATGACGCCGCATCGTTTTGGTGTGGTTGTTGTGTTATGTTTCTGTAATTTTACATGTTTCTGTGTAAGCATTTTGTTGTGTTTTATTTGGCGCTTCGTCATGGAGTATATGCTGATGCGAGAGTGTTTGTGTCTTGTGTTTGGTGTGTGTTTTGTGTGTTGTAAGTGTCTAAGGGCGCACGGTGGATGCCTTGGCGCAAGGAGCCGATGAAGGACGTGGGAGGCTGCGATATGCCTCGGGGAGCTGTCAACCGAGCTGTGATCCGAGGATTTCCGAATGGGGAAACCCAGCACCAGTCATGTGGTGTTACCCGCCGTTGAATATATAG
The DNA here is from genome assembly GCF_020169415.1 of Tsukamurella sp. M9C. Taxonomy (GTDB): domain Bacteria; phylum Actinomycetota; class Actinomycetes; order Mycobacteriales; family Mycobacteriaceae; genus Tsukamurella. The sequence goes on along the minus strand of NZ_JAIULG010000088.1, from coordinate 3,183 downwards.
ACGGTGTGGAGGGAACGAGGGGAAGTGAAACATCTCAGTACCCTCAGGAAGAGAAAACAATAGTGATTCCGTGAGTAGTGGCGAGCGAAAGCGGATGAGGCTAAACCATGCACATGTGATACCGGGTAGGGGTTGTGTGTGTGGTGTTGTGGGGTTCATCTTTCCAGCTCTACCTGGCTGGACAGCAGTAAGAAAGTGTCATGTTAGGTGAAGTGGCCTGGAATGGTCCGCCGGAGAGGGTGAGAGTCCCGTAACTGAAAACGTGGTGCCTGTTGTGATGGATACCCGAGTAGCAGCGAGCCCGTGGAATTTGCTGTGAATCTGCCGGGACCACCCGGTAAGCCTGAATACTACCTTGCGACCGATAGCGGACAAGTACCGTGAGGGAAAGGTGAAAAGTACCCCGGGAGGGGAGTGAAATAGTACCTGAAACCGTGTGCTTACAATCCGTCAGAGCCCTCATCGTGGGGTGATGGCGTGCCTTTTGAAGAATGAGCCTGCGAGTCAGTGCTCGGTGGCGAGGTTAACCCGTCTGGGGGTAGCCGTAGCGAAAGCGAGTCCGAATAGGGCGTTTGAGTCGCCGGGTCTGGACCCGAAGCGGAGTGATCTACCCATGGCCAGGGTGAAGCAGCAGTAAGATGTTGTGGAGGCCCGAACCCACTTAGGTTGAAAACTGAGGGGATGAGCTGTGGGTAGGGGTGAAAGGCCAATCAAACTCCGTGATAGCTGGTTCTCCCCGAAATGCATTTAGGTGCAGCGTCACGTGTTTCTTGCCGGAGGTAGAGCTACTGGATGGCCGATGGGCCCTCACAGGTTACTGACGTCAGCCAAACTCCGAATGCCGGTAAGTGAGAACGTGGCAGTGAGACTGCGGGGGATAAGCTTCGTAGTCGAGAGGGAAACAGCCCAGATCGCCGGCTAAGGCCCCTAAGCGTGTACTAAGTGGAAAAGGATGTCCGGTCGCGAAGACAACCAGGAGGTTGGCTTAGAAGCAGCCACCCTTGAAAGAGTGCGTAATAGCTCACTGGTCTAGTGGCTGGGCGCCGACAATGTAGCGGGGCTCAAGTACACCGCCGAAGCCGCGGCACTCACACCTTTGGTGTGGGTGGGTAGGGGAGCGTCGTGCAGCCGTAGAAGCAGCAGGGTGACCTAGTTGTGGAGGCTGTGCGAGTGAGAATGCAGGCATGAGTAGCGAATGACACGTGAGAAACGTGTCCTCCGGATGACCAAGGGTTCCTGGGCTAGGTTAATCCTCCCAGGGTGAGTCGGGACCTAAGGCGAGGCCGACAGGCGTAGTCGATGGACAACGGGTTGATATTCCCGTACCCGTGTCAGATCGCCCCTGATGAATCAGTTGTACTAACCGTCCTGAAGCCGCGAGATCACCTTCGGGTGACGAGCTGGTGGATGCACGGGACCTCGGCTGGTAGTAGTCAAGCGATGGGGTGACGCAGGAAGGTAGTGGGGCCAGTCAGTGGTTGTACTGGTGTAAGCCTGTAGGGCGAGATCTAGGCAAATCCGGATCTCATATAAGCCTGAGAGGTGATGCGTAGCCGTTGCGGTGAATTCCATGATCCTATGCTGCCGAGAAAAGCCTCTAGCGAGATCTGATGTGGCCCGTACCCCAAACCAACACAGGTGGTCAGGTAGAGAATACCAAGGAGATCGAGAGAACTGTGGTTAAGGAACTCGGCAAAATGCCCCCGTAACTTCGGGAGAAGGGGGACCTCGCATGGTGACCGGATTTACTCCGTGAGCTGTGTGGGGTCGCAGAGACCAGAGAGAAGCGACTGTTTACTAAAAACACAGGTCCATGCGAAGTCGTAAGACGATGTATATGGACTGACGCCTGCCCGGTGCTGGAAGGTTAAGAGGACCGGTTAGCCGTAAGGCGAAGCTGAGAATTTAAGCCCCAGTAAACGGCGGTGGTAACTATAACCATCCTAAGGTAGCGAAATTCCTTGTCGGGTAAGTTCCGACCTGCACGAATGGCGTAACGACTTCTCTGCTGTCTCAACCACAGACTCGGCGAAATTGCAGTACGAGTAAAGATGCTCGTTACGCGCGGCAGGACGAAAAGACCCCGGGACCTTCACTATAGCTTGGTATTGGTGTTCGGTTCGGTTTGTGTAGGATAGGTGGGAGACTGTGAAGCGGGCACGCCAGTGTTCGTGGAGTCGTTGTTGAAATACCACTCTGATCGTATTGGATACCTCAACCTCGGACCATGATCTGGTTCAGGGACAGTGCCTGGTGGGTAGTTTAACTGGGGCGGTTGCCTCCCAAAATGTAACGGAGGCGCCCAAAGGTTCCCTCAGCCTGGTTGGCAATCAGGTGTTGAGTGCAAGTGCACAAGGGAGCTTGACTGTGAGACTGACAGGTCGAGCAGGGACGAAAGTCGGGACTAGTGATCCGGCACCGGCAAGTGGAAGCGGTGTCGCTCAACGGATAAAAGGTACCCCGGGGATAACAGGCTGATCTTCCCCAAGAGTCCATATCGACGGGATGGTTTGGCACCTCGATGTCGGCTCGTCGCATCCTGGGGCTGGAGTAGGTCCCAAGGGTTGGGCTGTTCGCCCATTAAAGCGGCACGCGAGCTGGGTTTAGAACGTCGTGAGACAGTTCGGTCTCTATCCGCCGCGCGCGTTAGAAACTTGAGGAAGGCTGTCCCTAGTACGAGAGGACCGGGACGGACGAACCTCTGGTGTGCCAGTTGTTCCACCAGGAGCACGGCTGGTTGGCTACGTTCGGAAGGGATAACCGCTGAAAGCATCTAAGCGGGAAGCCTGTTCCAAGATTAGGTTTCTCACCACCTTGAGTGGGTAAGACCCCCTACAGACTATGGGGTTGATAGGCCAGAACTGGAAGCGCAGTAATGCGTGTAGGTGACTGGTACTAATCGGTCGAGGACTTACCACACACATAACATTCGCCAAAACGAGCACAAGCTCACAGGTGAAAGCGTGTAACAATAACAGAAACCAGCTGAGGCTGGTTCGCGTCCACTATGCAATGTCTGAGACAGCACACATGTGTTGTTTCGCAGTGTTACGGCGGCCATAGCGGAGGGGAAACGCCCGGCTCCATTCCGAACCCGGAAGCTAAGCCCTCCAGCGCCGATGGTACTGCACTCGCGAGGGTGTGGGAGAGTAGGACACCGCCGGACTAAAATTAGATACAGGA
>NZ_JAIULG010000087.1 GCF_020169415.1 Tsukamurella sp. M9C | reverse complement strand
GCGTCGGGGCGGGCCCGGCGCCGGGGAAGGTCGGCATCACGGGCTTCTTGCCGTCGATGAGCAGGTCGGGCGACTTCGCGGAGCCCGTGATCGGGGTGAAGGTGCGCGCGTCCTTCGACGAGGCCAGGAAGCAGATCACCGAGCGCGAGCCCGCGGTCCACGAGGGCTGCGAGAGCTTGTTCCACGCGAGCTGCAGGCCGGACTTCCGCAGCCCGTCCTGCGAGCCGAACCAGCCCGTCGTGCGCGACGGGCAGATGCGGCTCAGGTAGTCCTCCTGCTGCCGCTCGGTGGGCCACGAGGCGTCGGGGAAGGCCTGCCGCATGTCGATCACGGCGGTCACCTCGAAGGCGTGCGGCTGCGTGCAGGCCACGGGCGCGGTGCGCTGGCCGCGGTCGTCGATGCCGATGCAGGTGCCCGGCGGCCAGGTCAGCGACTTGTCCTGGTTCACGATCTTGCCCTGGTTCTCCAGGGCGTTGCCAGCACCGTCGACCACCTGCACGCCGCAGCGCATCGTCCGGTCCCCGGACTCCCACGCCTTCTCGCCGGCGGTGAGCAGCCCCATCTGGAACCGGCCCATCGGGTCGAGGCGCGTGCCGAGGTATTCGGTCACCACGGGCGGGCACAGCTGGTCGCGCTGCGCGGCCAGGGCCGTCGCCGACGGGTAGGGCGCGTTCTCCGGCAGGGTGCGGGCGGGCTCGCCCGCGACCTCGAACTTGTGGGGCTGCACGCAGTCCACGGGGGCCATCGTCGACGGGTCCTTGTCCCAGGTCAGGCACGTGCCGGGCTTGGAGCGGGCGAGGGTGGTCCCGGCGGCGGCGAGCCGCGGGGCCTTCTCCTCGTTCTTCGGCTCGAAGGCGCCGGTGGCGAACAGGATCCCGCCGATGGCGAGCGCGCCCACGACCACCGCGGCCAGGACGGCGCGCACGGTGAGGGCGCCGGCGCGCCCGGTCTTCGCGGCGGGTGCGGGCTGGGTTTCGGTGTCGTCGGCCATCGCCTTCCATCATGCCCGGTCCGGGCGCGGACGGGTGCGCGGTACGTCGGTCGGGGCGGGTCGACGGTGCCGTAATAGGCTGGTCGGGTGATCGACGTCAAGCTGGTACGCGAGAACCCGGACCGTGTGCGCGCCTCGCAGCGCGCCCGTGGAGAGGACCCGTCGCTGGTCGACGCCCTGCTGTCCGCGGACGCGGACCGTCGGGCGGCGGTGCTGGCGGCCGACAACCTGCGGGCCGAGCACAAGGCCTCGTCGAAGTCGATCGGCAAGGCGGCGCCCGAGGACCGCAAGGCCCTCGTGGCCGCGGCGGGCGAGCTGGCCGCGCGGGTGAAGGAGGCCGAGGCCGCGCAGAGCCGCGCCGACGAGGTGTTCGACGAGGTCGCGCGGAAGATCGGCAACGTCATCATCGACGGCGTGCCCGCCGGCGGCGAGGACGACTTCGTGGTGCTCGAGCACGTGGGCGAGATCCCCGAGATCGCCGACCCCAAGGACCACCTGGAGCTCGCCGAGGGCCTGGGCCTGCTCGACATGGAGCGCGGCGCCAAGGTCTCGGGCTCGCGGTTCTACTTCATGAAGGGCTACGGCGCGCTGTTCCAGATGGCGCTGCTGCAGCTCGCGGTGCAGAAGGCCGTGGCCAACGGCTTCACGCTGATGATCCCGCCCGTGCTGGTCAAGCCCGAGGTCATGGCCGGCACCGGCTTCCTGGGTGCGCACGCCGACGAGATCTACCGCCTCGAGGCCGACGACCTGTACCTCGTGGGCACCTCGGAGGTGCCGCTGGCCGGCTACCACATGGACGAGATCCTCGACCTCTCCGACGGTCCCGTGCGCTACGCCGCGCAGTCGAGCTGCTTCCGGCGCGAGGCCGGCTCGTACGGCAAGGACACGCGCGGCATCATCCGCGTGCACCAGTTCGACAAGATCGAGATGTTCGTCTACTGCAAGCCGGAGGACGCGGAGGCCGAGCACCAGCGGCTGCTGAACTGGGAGAAGGAGATGCTCGCGGCCGTCGAGGTGCCCTACCGGGTGATCGACGTGGCGGCGGGCGACCTCGGCTCGTCGGCGGCGCGCAAGTTCGACAGCGAGGCGTGGGTGCCGTCGCAGGGCCGCTACCGCGAGCTCACGTCGACCTCGAACTGCACCACCTTCCAGGCGCGGCGCCTGGGCATCCGGTACCGGGATGCCGACGGTAGGCCGCAGGTCGCGGCCACGTTGAACGGAACGCTGGCCACCACGCGCTGGCTCGTCGCGATCTGGGAGAACCACCAGCAGCCAGACGGTTCCGTCCGCGTGCCCGTCGCGCTGCAGCCGTTCATCGGAACGGACGTGCTGCGCCCGTAAGGTCCCGGCCCGAGGCGAAGCCGGAGCACTCCGGACACTGGGTGACGACGGGATGCGCGCAGGTGAGCGTGTGCTCGAGGAAGGCGTCTGCGCGCCGCAACTCGTCGATGCGTCCGGCGATCGTCTCCCGGTGCCCCCGGAGTCGTTCGGCGCGACCGGCCGTGTCGGCGACGATCAGCTGCTTGATCTGGTCGAGCGACAGGCCCGCCCGCTGGCACAGCAGGATGAGGCGCGCCCGGGCGACGTGCTCGTCGGAGTAGCTGCGCTGTCCGCCGGGCTCGCGTGGTGGCACGAGTACGCCGACGTCCTCCCAATGACGGAGGACGTGCGTCGCGACGCCCACCTCCGCCGCCGCATATCCGATGCGCATGCGTTCCGCCTTTACTTCAGGTCGACCTGAAGTTCTACCGTAGCGCCATGACGGACACCACCGAGCAGATCAGCCCCGACCACATCGTCGACCGCGTCGTACCGACGGCGCTGAGCACGTGCTGCCGGGCGGTCGGGCAGTCGATAGCCGGTGCGGTGCGCCCGCGCCGACCCGATCCCGCCCGTATCGCGCGTCTGCGCGAGACGCTCGCCGCGCCGCCGGCGTCGTCGGTGGCGGTGCGCCTGCGGGCCCTGCCGCAGGTCCCGCGCGACGTCCGCACGATGACCGTGCTCGAAGGGGTGCGTGGTCCGGCGACGATCCGGATGGGCATGCGCACCTACGTGATCGACCACCCGTCCGCCCGGATCCTGCTCGACCCGTCCGTCGCCTCCCAGGTGCGCGAGCGGGTCCTCGGCGCCATGCAGCCGATGCTCCGCGCCGCAGTGATGCCGTCTCCTGACGTCCTCAGCACCGTCGAGGCGCTGCACCGCGGCGGAGTGGATCCGGCGAGCGTCGACCTCGCGCTGTCGACGCACCTGCACTGGGATCACGTCAGCGGGCTGCTCGACCTACCGGGCCTGCAGTTGACGGCGCACCGTCGGGAGTACGAGTGGGCGGTCGCCGGAGAACTGGCACCGGCCGCGGGGGTCCGCCCCGCGCTCGCCGGTCGCACGATGGACCTGCGGGACCTCGACGGTCCGCCCGTTCTGGCGTTCCCGGCGAGCCACGATGTCTTCGGCGACGGATCGGTCGTACTCGTCGACCTCGCGGGGCACACGCCGGGAAGCGTCGGCGTGCTGCTGAACACCGAACGCGGGCGGGTGCTCATGGCCGGCGACGCGGTCTGGCACTCCGAGCAACTGGCGCACGGCGCGCAGAAGGCGGCCTTTCCGGGGCTGCTCGTCGATGTCGACCGCGACGCGACCTTCGAGACGATGATGCGCCTCATGGCGTTGCCCGGCGACGTCACAGTCGTTCCGTGCCACGACCACGACCTCGCGGGCCGCTGGGCGTAGATGCTCCGGGCCCGACTCTCGGATCCTGTCCGCTACGGACACGCTGTCCGTGATGGACAGAATCCGAGAGTCGCGCGCTACTGGGCTCACGAGCTTCGCCGGGCTGCTGCAGACCTACGGTCTCAACACCTGGTTGCCGAAGATCATGGCCGACGCAGGGTACGACGCGAAGGGTGTCCCCGATCGCGGTGCTAGAAGATCTCCATCACGTGCCACCACGGCCCGTCGATGTGTTCAACGGTGTTGCGGTCGGGGTGCTCGCCGTGGGCGCGGACCGTCGTCCCGTCGGGTGCGTACACGAGGTAGTGGATGTCCATGAGTCCGCCGGAGCCCCACATCATGAAGCGGACCGTCCCGTCGGTGATCGACGGGCTGACTTCGTAGCCGCCGATCGTCCTGTTCTCGTGCAGGGGGAGCTCGCCCGACAGGGTCGCCTGCGCCGCGCGTTCGAAGGCCGGTCGCGCGAGGGCCCAGCGCGCCTGGAACGGGATGCCGAGCCAGACCGTCGCGACCGTCACCGCGCCGATCAGCGGCGCGACGAGGAACATCGGACTCCATGCCCGGCGATGTGACAGCGCGAGCACCGTGCGGACGAACCACGTCAGGCCGGCGATCGCGATGCCGAGGAGCACCGCGAACCCGAGGAGCATGTCGCCGCCCAGCTTACTCTCGGCGTAGATCCAGACGCCGCCGACGAGCGCGGTGAACGCGGCGAGTGCCCATCCCGGTGGCCGTCGCCGGCGTGGCGTCGACACCTCGACTGAACCATCGTGCATCGGAGCTACGTTACCGCGCAAGCAGGGGCGGCGGTATTGCGAGGAATCGGCCGCCTGGGCCGTCAGACCTCGATCTGCTCCGCGAGCTTGGTGAGGCGGAAACGGGCCATCGCGAGGTTGGCGCGCGAGCGGTCCAGCACCAGGTACAGGAACAGGTCGTCGGTGCCCTGGTTGATCGGGCGCACGATCTGGTACTGCGTGCCGAGGGTGATGAGGATGTCCTCGATGTGGTCGTCGAGGTCCAGATCGCCCAGCGTGCGGCTCATCGCCTGCACCAGCGCCGAATTGCCCGCCGCCGCGACCTCGAGGTTGAACTCCGCGGGATCGCCGGCGGTCGCGAGCGCCATGCCGCTGCTCGCATCGACCAGCGCGACGCCCAGCGCGCCGTCGATGGTCATGGCTTCGTTCAGGGACTCGTTGAATTCGGTCATGTCACCGGGGTCCTTCGGCTCGTGCGGTGCCTGGCGGTTCTGCAGATTCTGCAGGGTCTCGGAGTCGACGTAGGTCTCATCGATCTGCGTGTACGGGTACGGATCGATCGCGAGCGGCTCCGCGAACGTCGGGCGAACCGGCTCCTCCGCGGGCGCGGCGTCGCCGGCCTCCGCGGACTCCTCGGTCTCGCCGGTGCCCTCGGACTCCTCGGGCTCCGCCGGGGCCGCGACCGTCGCCGCCTCGTCGGCCGGGTCGTCCGCGAGCTCCTGCGGGGCATCCGCGACGGTCTCCGTCGCCGCGGAATCATCGGTCTCCGCTGCTGCGGCGGCGGTCCCGACCTCGGGTTCGGGCTCGTGGTCGACGAACTCCGCGTGGTGGACCTCGGCCTCGTGCGCCTCCGCCTCAGCGGCCACGTCGGGCGTAGCGGTCTCGGCGGGCTCCTCGGTCTCCGGCTCCGGCTCGGGCTGCGCAGCGTGCGCCGCGTCCACCTCGACGTCCACCACCTCGACGTCGATGTACGACTCGTCGGGCTCGTCGAGGGTCTCGGACTCGGGGTGCGCCTCGAACGTCGCCTCGAGGGTCTCGCCGTCCTCGTGCGCGGACTGCGGCGCGGCGTCGGCCCAGAGGTCCTCCGTGCGGCCCTCGGCACGGGGCTCGAAGCGCGGCGGCGCGAACTGGTCGAAGCCGCCGTCGAAGGCGGTCGCGGACGTGTTCGAGGCGGTCTGCGGCCCCGTCGACGCGCTGTAGCCGAAGCCGCCGACCACGCCCGCCTCGTACGTGTCCGACGCGGGCTGCACGCCCTGGAAGGTCTCCGAGGTCAGCGGGTCCGTCAGGGGGTCGGGCTTGGTGCGCGGCGCCTCGGGCGCCGGGCTGTCGGCCTGCGAGAACGACGGCGACGCGAGGCCCGCCAGCGGATCCGACGGTGCCGGACCGGCGCCCGGCGTGCCCGGGGCGGACGGCGGCGCGCCCGCGGCGGCGCGGGCCGCCTCCTTCGCGGCGACCTGCACCTCGGGCGGCGGGATCACGCGCGGCCGGCGGGGCGCCTGCGGCGGCTGTCCC
>NZ_JAIULG010000086.1 GCF_020169415.1 Tsukamurella sp. M9C | reverse complement strand
CCGTCGTACCCGCCCGCGCAGCCGGCGTACCAGCCCCCGCCGGCCCAGCCGACCTACCAGCAGCCGCCCGCGTACCAGCCTCCGCCCGCGCAGCAGCCGCCCGCGTACCAGCCGCCCGCCTATCAGCAGCCGCCGGCACCGGCGTACCCGCCGGCCCAGCCCGCCTATCAGCAGCCCCCGGCCCCGGCGCCGGCCGCGCCGCCGGTGAACCTCTCCAAGATCACGCTGACCAAGTCCGCGCCCACCGTCTCGCTGGCGAAGTCCTCCGAGCGGCCGACCGGCACCATGCGCGTGAACCTGAACTGGACCCAGGGCAAGAAGGGCCTGTTCGGCGGAGGGAACGCCGTGGACCTGGACCTGGCGTGCTTCTACGAACTCCGCAACGGCGACCGCGGCGGCGTGCAGGCGCTCGGCAACTCGTTCGGCAGCATCGACCGGCCGCCGTTCATCCAGCTCGACGCCGACGACCGCTCCGGCCGGTCCCAGGGCGGCGAGAACCTGCACATCAACCTGGCGCACCTCGACGACTTCGTGCGGATCCTGATCTTCGCCTACATCTACGAGGGCACACCGAACTGGGCGTCCGCGAACGGCGTCGTCACCCTTTTCCCGCCCGGCGGGCCCGAGGTGGAGGTGCGCCTCGACAACCCGGACCGGCGCGCCATCTCCTGCGCCATCGCGCAGCTGCACGTGGTGAACGGCGAGCTCACGGTGACCCGCGAGGTGCAATACATCCACGGCTCGCAGCGCGCCGTCGCCGAGGCCTACAACTGGGGGCTGAACTTCACGCCCGGGAGGAAGTGACGCCCCCTACAGTGGCGGCGTACGAGGACGGGGAGGGGAGCCCATGCAGCTGAGATCGAAGACGAAACGCGTCGTCGAGGCGCACCTGAACAACAGCTCGATCCGCGCGATCAGCGGCTCGATGATCGCCTACGAGGGCCAGGTCAGCTTCAAGTCGGCCGGCTTCGGCGGGGGCGACGGCGTGGTGGCCGGGCTCAAGCGCCGCGCGACGGGCGAGGGCCTCTCGCTCATGGAGTGCACCGGCACCGGGGTGGTGTACCTGGCGCAGGACGCGGCCACCGTCACCGTCGTGGACCTGAACGGCGAGACCCTGCAGGTCGAGTCCGAGCAGCTGCTCGCGCTCACCCCGCAGCTCTCGACCAACGTGACCTTCGCCGGCGTGCGCGGCGGGGCGTCCGGGCAGGGCCTGTTCACCACGACGGTGACGGGGCACGGCCAGGTCGCGCTGCTCTCGCTCGGCGGGCCGCTGATCCACCTCGAGGTCTCGCCGCAGTACCCCCTGGTAGTGGACCCCGACGCCTTCGTCTGCGCGCGGGGGCAGCTCTCGCAGTCCTTCGTGACCGACGTGTCGTGGCGGTCCGTCATGGGCCAGGGCGGCGGCGAGGCCTTCTCCCTGCGCTGGGACGGCTCCGGCGTGGTCTCGATCCAGCCGGCGGAGAGGTAGGCGCGGTGTTCACCAAGGTCAACGGCAAGGTCGTCTCGATCGACCTCACGCGCTCCGGCCCCGTCATTGCACGCCGCGGCGCGATGCTCTTCTACACGGGGAACGTCTTCTTCCAGCCGCACCAGATCCCCGGCATGGGCGGCGGCATGGGCGGCGCGCTCGGCGGCATCGCCGGGATGGCCGGCCGGATGATGCAGGGCGAGCACGAGGCGACCATGGTCGCGCAGGGCAACGGCACCGTGCACTACGGCTTCCGCGGCCTCGAGGTCGAGGTGGTGGAGATGCCGCAGGGCGGCGACCTCCGCGTCGAGGCCTCCCGGCTGCTCGCCTACACCCAGGGCCTGCAGGCCTCGATCGTCTCCACCTCCGCGTCGGGCGGGGGCGGCGGCGGGGGCGGCATCATGGGCGCGCTGCGGTCCGCGGCGAGCGGCGTCGCGACGGGGCAGGGCATGTTCACCACGCAGCTCAGCGGCGTCGGAGCTGCCGCGATCCTCGGGCATGGCGGCTTCATCACGCTGGAGGTCGCGCCGAACCGTCCGGTCACCGTCGACCCGCAGGCCTTCGCCGCGGCGCTCGGCCCGGTCCAGACCAACCTGCGCTCCACCGTGAGCCTACGGAACATGGGCCGCACCGGCGGCGAGGCCTTCCAGCTCGACTGCACCGGTCAGGGTGTCGTCTACGTCCAAGCATCGGAGCACCGGCTGTGAGCGAACTCGACACGGTGTGGAACCCGCACACCCTCCCGGCGGGCGGCGACAACGTCCCGGGCAACCAGTACTCGTACTGCATCGACCTGATCAAGCCCTGGTTCCTGTCCAAGGGCGCGATGATCGCCCACTACGGGCAGATGACCTTCACCTCGCTGCAGCACGGCCTGCAGGGGCAACTGCTGCAGATGGTGGCGCAGCAGTTCTCCGCGCCGCTGTACCTCGGCGACTACGTCGTGGCCGAGGGCCACGGCAAGCTGATCATCGGCGACCGCGGCAACGACATCAACGCCTACGACCTCGAGGACAACGGCAACCTCACGATCCGCGCCGCGAACCTCCTGGCCTTCGAGCCGAACCTCTCACTGCAGCAGTCGATCGTGCCGGGTTTCGTGACGCTGATCGGCACCGGCCGGTTCCTCGCCTCGTCGAACGGGCAGGTCATGTTCGTCGAGCCGCCCGTGCGGGTGGACCCCGAGGCGCTCGTCGGCTGGGCCGACTGCCCCTCGCCGAGCCACCACTACGACCAGGCGTGGGTGACGAGCTTCGTCGCCGCCGCGGGCCGCGCGTTCGGCGTGAGCTCGGGCGAGGAGCGGCAGTTCGACTTCACCGGCTCCGGCACGGTGCTCGTGCAGTCCAGCGAGAAGGTGCTCGACGACCGGCACGTGGTCCGCAACATCACCGGGCAGCTCCCCGGCCTCTCGGCGGGCGGCCTGCGCGAGATCAACGCGTCCGTCCAGCAGCAGCTGGGGCAGCAGCAATAGCCCGGGCCGGCGGTCAGAAGCCGCCGAAGTCGCCCCCGCCGAAGTCCCCGCCGCCGAAGTCACCGAATCCGCCCCCGTCGGAGCCGAAGTCGCCGCCCCCGTCGGCACCGGCGTCGGCGGCACCGTCGACCCCCGGGTCGGCGAGGACGGCCGGGCCGACCCCGGCCATCCCGACGAACATCGAGCTGAACAGCAGGTAGCTGCCCATGCCCCAGGCTCCGGCGACGAGCGCGGGCTTCCACCAGGGCTCGCTGTACCAGCCCGCGGGCACCGGCCGGCCTGCGACGACGCCGCCGGGGTAGTAGTTCGGGGTGCGGTCCGACGGCGACGGCGAGGCGGTGAGCGCGCGGCCGTCGACGTCGACCGTCCGGTCCTCGGAGACGGAGCCCGCGGTGCGCTGGCCGTCGAGCTCGGGGATGGGCGGGCCGGGGTCCATGTCCATCGCGACCCGCGCGGCGCGCGCGTAGTAGAGGCCCTCGAGCGCGGTCTGCTTGGCGAGGCGGGCCTGCGCGGGCGTGTTCGCGCCCCCGACCTGCGCGCCGGCGGCCGTGTACCGCTCGCCCGCGTCGGCGAGCGCCTGCCGGGCGGCGTCGTTCGAGCCGACGAGGTTGTTCACCTGGCCGGCCAGCCGGTCGATGGCGGCGCGGGCGTCCGCCTGCGCGTCGGAGAGCGCGGTCGACCGGTTCCGGTTGCCGCGGATCACGAGCAGCACGATCAGGGCGAGGACGGCGACGGCGACGAGGATCAGCACGGGGTCCATGACCCGACGGTACCGAGATCGCCCGCTGCGAGGCTGACGAGAAGCTGTGCGATCCGGACTTTTCGCCCAGGGCGAAGGGGGTCGCTCGGGCACGACGAGGGCCCGCCACCCCACGGGTGACGGGCCCTACGACGGTGGCCGGACGTGCCGGCCGGGCGGGGACTAGTCCGCGCCGATGATGAACTCCTCGAGCTGCTTGCGCGCGACGTCGTCGGCGATCTGCTCGGGCGGGGACTTCATCAGGTACGCCGAGGCGGGGATCACGGGGCCGCCGATGCCGCGGTCCTTGGCGATCTTCGCGGCGCGCACGGCGTCGATGATGATGCCGGCCGAGTTGGGCGAGTCCCAGACCTCGAGCTTGTACTCCAGGTTCAGCGGCACGTCGCCGAAGGCGCGGCCCTCGAGGCGCACGTACGCCCACTTGCGGTCGTCGAGCCACTCGACGTAGTCCGACGGGCCGATGTGCACGTTCTTGTCGTGCACCTTGCCCGAGAGCGGACCGGTCAGGTTCGACGTGACGGCCTGCGTCTTGGAGACCTTCTTCGACTCGAGGCGGTCGCGCTCGAGCATGTTCTTGAAGTCCATGTTGCCGCCGACGTTGAGCTGGTACGTGCGGTCCAGCGTGACGCCGCGGTCCTCGAACAGCTTCGCCATCACGCGGTGGGTGATGGTGGCGCCGACCTGGCTCTTGATGTCGTCGCCGACGATCGGGACGCCGGCGTCGCGGAACTTCGCGGCCCACTCCGGGTCGGAGGCGATGAAGACGGGCAGCGCGTTGACGAAGGCCACGCCCGCGTCGATGGCGCACTGCGCGTAGAACTTGTCGGCCTCCTCGGAGCCCACGGGCAGGTACGAGACGAGCACGTCGACCTCGTTGTCCTTGAGCTGCTGGACGACGTCGACACCCTCGCCCGGCGCCTCCTCGATGGTCAGGCGGTAGTACTTGCCCAGCCCGTCGAGGGTGTGGCCGCGCTGCACGGTGACGCCGGTGGGCGGCACGTCGGCGATCTTGATGGTGTTGTTCTCGGACGCGTTGATGGCGTCGGAGAGGTCGAAGCCGACCTTCTTGCCGTCCACGTCGAACGCGGCGACGAACTCGACGTCGCGCACGTGGTACGGGCCGAACTTCACGTGCATGAGGCCCGGCACGGTGGCGTCGTCGGCCACGTCCTTGTAGTAGTGCACGCCCTGCACGAGCGACGAGGCGCAGTTGCCCACGCCGACGATCGCGACGCGCACCTTGGTGGAGTTGTCAGTCACCGTTGTTCCCTTCAGTCGGTGTCGGTCTTCGCGTCGGAGCGGGATTCGGCGGCGATCAACTCGTTGAGCCACCGCACCTCGCGCTCCGTCGTTTCCAGTCCCAGCTCGTGCAACTGCCGCGTGTACGTCTCGCTGGTCCCGCCGGCCGCAAGGGCCCGGCGGAGTTCCTCGCGCCGCTCCTCGACCTGCCGGCGGCGACCCTCGAGGATGCGCAGCCGGGCCTGGGCGGGAGTGGCGGTGAAGAAGGCGAGATGCACGCCGAACCCGTCGTCCGTGTAGTTCTGCGGACCGGTGTCGGCGACCAGGGCGGAGAACCGCTCCTTGCCGGCCGGGGTCAGTCCGTAGACACGGCGCGCGCGGCGCTTCGACGGGCCCGGTCCGTCCTCCTCGGCGATGTACCCGGCGTCCTGCGCGCGGCGCAGGGCGGGGTACAGCGATCCGTAGGAGAACGCGCGGAACGGGCCCAGCAGTTCCGTCAGCCGCTTGCGGATCTCGTAGCCGTGCATGGGGGAGTCGTGCAGGAGTCCCAGAACTGCGAGTTCGAGCACTGCTGCCTCCTTCCGTGCGCGGCGTCGAGCGGCTGACGCGAGTGGATCTATCTCATCAATCGATCGGCAGTTGTATCGCGCCGATATATAGAACGATACCTCAGGGGTGAACCGGCGATGAACGCCAGGCGGCGCGGCGCCGCGTCCGTGGCCCGCGACCGGGGCGGACGGTCCCGGGCGGTATGCCCTTGTCGCGGCGTCTCCCGGCCCGGCCACGTACATTGGATCCGTGCGGACGCAGAGGCAAACGGTGGACTACGCGCTGCAGCGGCGATCGCTGCTCGCGTCGGTCAACGCCGGGCGCACCGCCGTGAAGGCGGTGTGCGACGCCGATCCGTACCTCTTGCGTGCGGCCAAGTTCCACGGCCGGCCGTCCGAGGTGCTCTGCCCGATCTGTCGCAAGGAGCAGCTGACCCTGGTGTCCTGGGTGTTCGGTGAATCCCTCGGCGACGCCTCGGGCTCGGCCCGGACGGATGCCGAGCTCAGCGAGATGGAATCCACACGGGTGGAGTTCTCCGTGCATGTCGTGGAAGTGTGCAGGTCGTGCAACTGGAATCATCTGGTGCAGTCGTACGTGGCGGGCCTACCGCCGCGACCGCGGCGCAAGCGCCGCGCGGCCCCCGGCTGAACGAGCGGCGGCCGGACCGGCACGGAACGTACGAGACGACGATGAGACGAGCGGAGAACCAGCGGTGACGAACCCGGGTGGCAAGGACGAGCGGAACGGGGCGGCCGGAGGGCCGTCGCGGCCCGGAGGCCCCACCCCGCCGGTTCCGCCGCGCCCCGCGACGCCGCAGGCGGCGCCCACGACGCAGTTCCCCGTGGTCCCGCCGAGCGGCAAGGA
>NZ_JAIULG010000085.1 GCF_020169415.1 Tsukamurella sp. M9C | reverse complement strand
CCCCCGCAGCCGCAGCCCCCAGCCCGGCCCCGCAGGAGGCCGCACCGTCGACGACCGGACCGTCGAGGAAGCTGCTCATCGCGGCGATCGTCTTCGGGCTCATCGGGATCAGCGGCGTCAGCTTCACCGCCGGCTACTGGGTCAACGAGGCCACCGGCAAGCACAAGGGGCACTCGATGCAGCAGCGCGGGCCCGGCGGCCACGAGGCCCAGAAGCGGGGACCCGGCCGCGGCGAGGGCCCGCGGATGTACCGCGTGACTCCGACCGCCGCCCCCTCGGCGACGCCGACCCCGGCTCCGACGCCCTAGGACGCGTCAGAAACCGAGCCTGAGCGGAGCGACGATGGAAACGCCTCGCCGCGGCCTCGAACAGGCTCGGTTTCAGAACACCTCAGACGATGGCGCGGCGGACGATGGTCTCGTCGCGGCCCGGGCCCACGCCGATGCAGGAGATGTGCGCGCCGGAGAGCTCCTCGAGCCGCAGCACGTAGTCCTGCGCGTTCTTCGGCAGGTCCTCGAACGTGCGGCACTCGGAGATGTCCTCCCACCAGCCGGGCATCGTCTCGTAGATCGGCTTCGCGTGATGGAAATCGGTCTGGTTGGGCGGCATCTCGTCGTACCGCACACCGTCGATCTCGTACGCGACGCAGATCGGCACGTTCTCGATCGAGCTGAGCACGTCGAGCTTGGTGAGGAAGTAGTCGGTGATGCCGTTGACGCGGGTCGCGTAGCGGGCGATCACGGCGTCGAACCAGCCGCAGCGGCGCGCGCGGCCGGTGGTGACACCCACCTCGCCGCCGTGCTTGGCGAGGTACTCGCCCCACTCGTCGAACAGCTCCGTCGGGAACGGGCCCGAGCCGACGCGGGTGGTGTACGCCTTGAGGATGCCCAGCACCGTCGTGATGCGGGTGGGGCCGATGCCCGAGCCCACCGACGCGCCGCCCGACGTGGGGTTCGACGAGGTCACGTACGGGTACGTGCCGTGGTCGACGTCGAGCAGGGTGCCCTGCGAGCCCTCCAGCAGGATCGTCTCGCCGCGCTCCAGCGCGAGGTTGAGCTCGAGGCGGGTGTCGGCGATGCGGTGCTTGAAGCTCTCGGCGAGCTCCAGCGTCTCGTCGACGACCTGGCGCGCGTCGAGCGCGCGGCGGTTGTAGATCTTGGTGAGCACCTGGTTCTTGAACTCCAGTGCCGCCTCGACCTTCTGGGTGAGGATCGACTCGTCCAGCACGTCCTGCGCGCGGACGCCGACGCGGGCGATCTTGTCCTGGTAGCAGGGCCCGATGCCGCGGCCTGTGGTGCCGATCTTCTTGTTGCCGAGGAAGCGCTCGGTGACCTTGTCGATGGCCACGTGGTACGGCATGAGCAGGTGCGCGTCGGCCGAGAGCAGCAGGTTCGACGTGTCGACGTCGCGCGCCTCGAGGCCGTCGAGCTCGGCGAGCAGGACCGACGGGTCCACCACGACGCCGTTGCCGATGACGTTCTTCACGCCGGGGGTCAGGATGCCCGACGGGATGAGGTGGAGCGCGAACTTGTCGCCGTTCGGCAGGACCACCGTGTGGCCGGCGTTGTTGCCGCCCTGGTAGCGAACCACCCACTGGAGCTTCTCCCCCAGCAGATCGGTGGCCTTTCCCTTACCTTCATCGCCCCACTGGGCGCCGATCAGCACGATCGCAGGCATGGACGATCTCCTTCCGGCTCGCTATTCACCTTCGGAATCACCTGGATAACGTCGAGCCGTGCCGCAACCTTACAGTAGGTGCGGTGAGCTCCGTGACCCAGAGCACCGTCGTGGTGCGCGCCCCCGATGTCCGTATCCCGGGCAGCCTCCGCGACCTCGAAACGATCACCGTCGACCTCGACTCCGCCAAGGCGGAACTGAAGCAGAAGCTGACGTTCCCGAAGCGGATCGTGGTCGCGGGGCCCGATGACCTGCTGGCGGCGGTGATCGCCCGGCTCATGGCATCGGAACGGCTCGACGTGGAGGTGGCGTACGTGCCCACCGAGAACTCGCACGCGTCGTCCATCTATCCGCCGGGCGACCCGCTGACCGGCACGCCCCGCGCCGTCCCCCTGATCCGCGACGATCGCGGCTTCGTCCTGGTGGGCAAGGCCAAGATCACGGGCCCCGACGGTGGGCCGCTGACCGGAGAGACCTTCGTCGACTCGGAGAAGCTGTTCACCGGACAGGCGAAGGCCGTGATCGTGGAGCCCTTCGGCGCGGCCGGCGAGACGGGCGGGGTCCGCGCCCGGCTCGCGAAGGGCGTGCGCCGACGGTGGCTGTCCGGTCGCGCCGCGCAGACCGGCGGGCTCGAGCTCGTCGTGACCCGCGACGGCCGCACCGACTCCAGCGTCGTGACCCGCGCGACGTTCTACCGCAACACCGACGACTGGCTGCTCATCAGCTGACGCGGACGCCACTCGGCCGTCAGTCGACGGCGGGCGGCTCGGCACGGAGCAGCACGGTGTGCGCCGCCTGGTGCGCGGCGGCGACCCGCATGAAGCGCACCACCGCGGCGAGCTCATCGTCGGTGAACCGCTCCAGCACGTCGGCGCCGGCCGAGGCGAGCATGGGCCCCATGGCCGCCCCCACCCGCTCCGTCAGCCGCGGCGTGGCGCGCACCAGCACCTTGCGTCCGTCGTCGGGGTGCGGGTGCCGCGTCACGTAGCCACGCTTCTCCAGGCGGTCGACCATCGTCGTGACGCTGCCGGTCGTCAGGCCCAGCGCCGTCGCCACGTCGCGGGGCGAGACTCCGTCGGCCCCCAGCACCAGCTCCAAGCAGGCCAGATCCGTCGAGCCGACGCCGAGGACCCGCGCCACTTCCCGATCGAAATCGCTCACCGAGACCTGATAGGCCTGCACGGCGGGACCCACCTCCGCCGCAATATCGCTTGACATTCAAGCTACCTCCTCGCATGATTGCTTGATAATCAAGCTATATCGATCTGTGGGAGAACACCATGAAGGCTCTCATCATCGGCGCCGGTGTCGCGGGTCCCGTCGCCGCCATGGCCCTCGCGCGCGTCGGCGTCGACGCCGAGGTCTTCGAACGCGACGAGCAGGACGCGGCCCAGCGCGGCGCGTGGCTCACCCTGCAGGCCAACGGTCTCGACGCACTGCAGGCGATCGACGCGGCCGGCCCGCTGGAGGGCGTCGGCTACCCCGTCGAGACCATCGCCTTCGTCAGCGGCAAGGGCCGCGCTCTCGGGCGGATGCCGCTCGCGGCCCGCCGCCCCGACGGCCTGACCTCGCTGATGATGCCCCGCGCGACGCTCTACTCCGCCCTCGCGGAGGAGGCGCGCTCCCGCGGCGTCACCGTCAGGCACGGGGCCGAGCTGATCACCGCCACCGTCGACGCCGACGGCGTCACGGCGCATTTCGCGGACGGGACGACGGCGCGCGGCGACGTCCTCATCGGCGCGGACGGCATCCACTCGCCCGTGCGCACCCTCATCGACCCGGCCGCGGCCGCGCCGCGCTACGTCCCCGTGCTCAACCTGGGCGGGTACATCCCCGACTTCACGGTCGACGTGCCGCCCCGCGAGTTCCGCATGCAGTTCGGGACCCGCTGCTTCTTCGCCTGGATGCCCACGCCCGACGGCGGGACCGTGTGGTTCGCCAATCCGCCGGCGCGGACCGAGCCCGAGCGGGGCGTGCTGTCCGGCGTCGACGACGCGGAATGGCGGCGTCGCCTGCACGCCCTCATGGACGGCGACGCCGGCCCGGCGGGCGCGATCATCGACGCCGCGCCCGGCCCGCTCGTCGGGTGGGCGACCTACGATCTGCCCGTCGTCGACCGGTGGCACGACGGGCGCGGGCGCTTGGCGCTCATCGGCGACGCCGCGCACGCCACCTCCCCTGCGGCCGGGCAGGGCGCCGCGATGGCCCTCGAGGACGCCGTGATCCTCGCGCAGTGCATCCGCGACCGGGCCACCACCACCGAGGCCTTCGCCGCCTTCGAGGGACTGCGCCGCGCACGCACGGAGCGGATCGTCGCCGAGGGGCGCCGCGCGTCGAACTCGAAGGCCGCCGGCCCCGTCGGCCGCGTGGTCCGCGACCTGGTCCTGCCGGTCATGTTCCGGCGCGCGGCGAAGGACGACGGCCGGTCCCTGACCTGGCTGCAGGGGCATCACATCGACTTCGCCGCCCCGGTCTGACGCGCTACTCGGGCGGCTTCGGCGCGTCCTTCTTCTTCGGCACCTCGCGCATCTGCGCGACCGCCGACGTTCGGGACAGGCCCGCGACCTGCAGCAGGTCGACGATCGTCGATCGCAGCTGCCCGTAGATCATCACCTCGTTGAGCGATTCGCTCTCGGAGATCTCGTGGTGCATCGGCAGCGCGTTGGCGCGCCGCGCGGCCGACCGGAGCACGCGGGCACCGTCGGCCTGATCCGGGTGCGCGCCCGGCTCGGCGAGCACCACGTCGCGCATCGTCTTGAAGGACTCGGCGAGCCGGCCGACCTCGGTGACCAGGGCGGGGTCGATCCGCTCGCCGCTCTGATTCGAGGCGAGCGCGCGACGGGCCATGACCCGCACGTTGCGCACGGCGTTGTCGAGCGGATCGGCGATCGCCTGGAGCTTGTCCATCCGGGGCCGCGAGCTCCAGAACATCGGCGAGACCTTCGCGATCTCGAGGCCGCCCGCGAGGTCGTTGGTGAGCTGGTCCAGGTCGGGCTGGGTGGCGCGGGCGGTCTCCAGCGCCCATTCGAGCGAGGAGATGTCGCGGTCGGTGAGGCCGGCGGCGATCGAGGCGACGACGCGCCGCATGGTGTCGAGCACCTTGGCGGCGTCCTTGCGCGGCCGCCGGGCGGGGTTGTTCGGGATCAGCGCCGCGATCACGACGCCGACGAGGCCGCCGATGAGCGCGTCGAGCATCCGGGTCCAGCCGCCCGTCGACCCGGGCGGGATCAGGGTCGCGACGAGCACCGCCGACGACGCGGCCTGCATCGGCACGAGCGGGCCCCGGTCGGCGAGCACCGCGACGGCCATCGCGATCGCCACGACGAGGGCCAGCTGCCAGGGCCCGGTGCCGATCACGGAGATCAGCAGGTCGCCCACACCGATGCCGACGGTGACGCCGCCGACCAGCTCCAGCGAGCGGCGCAGCCGCTGCTGCAGGGACAGCCCCAGCGAGATGATCGCGGCGATCGGCGCGAAGAAGGGCGAGACGTGCCCGATCACGTCGTTCGCGATGAACCACGCGATGCCCGCGGCGACCGCGCACTGCAGGATGGGCAGTTTGGCGTTCCAGAGCCGCTTGGTGCGGCTCTGGATCACCTGCGGCAGCGCGTTGTGCCGCCGGAGGAGTCGGCTACGCGCCGAGTCCGAGGGCGCCGGCGGCTTCGGGGTCACAGTCGTTCAACAGATCCAGGCAACGGAGGTACTCGTCTTCCTCGCCGATCGACTGCGCGGCGCGGGCCAACGCGGCCACCGCCCGCAGGAAACCGCGGTTGTTCTCGTGGCTGTAGGGCACGGGGCCGAAGCCGCGCCAGCCCTGGCGACGCAGCTGGTCGAGGCCGCGGTGGTAACCGGTGCGCGCATAGGCGTACGCGGTGACGGCCTGGCCCTCGTCGAGCGCGCCCTCCGCGAGCACGGCCCACGCCAGCGACGACGTGGGGGTGTCCGCCGCGACCTCGACCGCCGGGCGGCCCTGGTTCAGCTGGAGTTCCGGCTCTTCGTCGATGTCGAGCAGGACCGGGGGCGGGCCGAGGAGATCACCGAAGGACGTCATTGCTCCAGTCTTCCATGCTGCGCCCGGCGGAGGGTGGACGACGTGCGTGCCCGCTCGACGCGCCGGTCACCGCGGGTGCGCGCCCGCTAGGGTGTCAGGTGTTCCGTGTGCGGCGCGCCGCCGCGGAGGAGGACGGTTCACGAACGAGGGGATGGCGGAAGCGATGGCGCGGGATGACAACCGGGGACCTCTGTCGCGACTTCGTGACCTGCGCGGACGCCTCGCGGCGTGGCCCGCGGCGCCCCTCCACGATCACCCGGAGACCGCCGGCACGCTCGGCAGCGCGCCCTCCGACGCCGTGATCCCCTCGCAGTCCGACTCCCTCGCGCAGCTCGTTCAGGACGCCGCCCCCGCCCCGTCGCCGGGAGAGGCCGAGACCACTGTCATCCCCGTCGACGGTGCCGCGGCGTCCGACTCCGCGCGCACCGACGAGGCCGGCGAGGCGCCGTCCGAAGCGGAGACGCGGGTGCTGCCCGCCGCGGGGCGTGCCCTCGTCGCCGAGGACTCCTCCGTCGAGGCCGAGGACGAAGACGACGCCGACGCTCCCTCCGAGGACGAGGACGACGCCTCCGCGACCGACCCCGCGGACGTCGCCGTCGCAGCGGACGCCGCCGGCGATGCGAGCGAGGAGACCGCGGACAAGAGCACACCGGACTCGCCGCTGCGGACCGTCGGGCCGGTGGTGACCACGTCGCCGGGCGCCGACGACACCGAGACCACCGTGCTGCCCGCCGTGCAGCGCCCGAGCTCCGCCGAGACCACCGCCATCCCCGTGCAGGCCCGCCCGGCCGAGGAGACTCCCGCGGAACCCGTCGAGGAGGAGACGAGCGCTGACGAGGTCGTCGCCGACGAGGCCGCGCAGGAGACGGATGAGGCTGCGGCGACGTCCGAGGCCGACGTGAATGACGAGGCCGACGAGACCGCCGCCGACGACGACGCGGACGAGGATCGGGTCGCGGCCGACGAGGTCGTCGACGCGGACACCACTGACGATGAGGACGGCGCGGACGGCGCAGAGGCCGCGGACGGATCCGACGGCGCAGACGCAGCCGACAGTGCGGACGGCGCGGACAGCGCGGACAGCGCGGACAGCGCGGACAGCGCGGACAGTGCTGACGGATCCGACGACGACGCCGAGGTCGACGGTCCGTCGGTCGCCGCGGCGGCCGCCGGGGTCGCGGGTGCCGCTGCCGTCGTCGCCGGAGCAGCCGCGCTCACCGGCGACGATCAGGACGACCAGGACACTGCCACCGAGGCCGACGCGCCCGCGGACGACAGCGCCGCAGAGGACGAGGCCGCCGACGACGCGGAATCGGCCGCGGACGCGGAATCGGCCGAGAGCGACGACGAGCCCGAGGCCGCCGCTGCGGGCGAGGCGACCGCCGAGAGCGCGGAGGACGCCGGCGACGATGCATCCGTCGCCGAGGACACCGCCAACGACACCGCCGAGGACGGCGACGAGGCCTCCGCCGACGAGCAGGGTCCTACCGCGCAGGACGGGACCGCCGGGGACGAGGCGGCCGACGAGAGCGAGGCGGACGCCTCCGACGCGAGCGAGGCCGCTGCGGCCGCCGACGAGGCCGCCACCGAGGACGCGGACGCGTCGCCGCTGCGCACCGTCGGACCGGTCGAGACCGAGGCGCCCGCGCCGGAGGAGACCACCGAGGACGAGTCGGACGCGGCCGACGACACGGACGAGGCCGCAACGACGGCGATCCCGGCCGCCGTGCGACCGGACCAGGCGATCATCGATACCGAGCAGAACGAGCTGCCGGACGCGACGCCCGCGACCGAGGCGATCCCCCTCGCGCCCCTCTCCACC
>NZ_JAIULG010000084.1 GCF_020169415.1 Tsukamurella sp. M9C | reverse complement strand
TGGCGTCGGTGGCGATGGTCAGGGCGGTGTCGAAGCCGAAGGTGACGTCGGTGCAGTCGATGTCGTTGTCGATGGTCTTCGGGACTCCGACGACGGGGACGCCTTCGTCGGCGAGCCACGACGCGGCCGTCAGGGTGCCTTCGCCGCCGATGGGGATGAGGACGTCGATGCCGTTGTCGTCGAGCGTGGCCTTGATCCGGTCGAGGCCGGCTTTGAGGACGTCGGGGTGGGTGCGGGCGGTGCCGAGCATCGTGCCGCCCTTGGTCAACAACCGGTCGTTGCGGTCGTCGTTGGACAGGTGGATCCGGCGGTCTTCGAGGAGGCCGCGCCAGCCGTCCTGAAATCCGACGACGGCGGATCCGTAGCGGGAGTCGCTGGTGCGGACCACCGCGCGGATCACCGCGTTCAGGCCCGGGCAGTCACCACCACCGGTCAACACTCCGATGCGCAGACTCATGGCATCGATCTTGCCGCCTGGGCGCGCGCCCGTCCCGACAACCAGCGAGGAGTTCACCCGGGCGTGACGACACCGGTCTCGTAGGCGTAGACCACGGCCTGCGCCCGGTCACGCAGGCCGAGCTTCTGCAGGACCTTGCTGACGTGCGTCTTCACGGTCTGGTCGGACACGAACAGGGCCGCGGCGATCTCGGCGTTGGACCGCCCGGCGGCGACGGCCTCGAGCACCTCGCGCTCGCGGGGCGTGAGCGTCGCGAGTTCCGGCGGCGCGGTTCGACGGTGCGCCCGGGCCGCGGTGACCTCGGCGATCATGCGCCGGGTGACCGACGGGGCGAGCAGCGACTGGCCCTCGTGCACCACTCGGACGGCGCGGACGAGTTCCTCCGCCGGCGCGTCCTTGAGCATGAAGCCCGACGCCCCGACGCGCAGCGCCTCGTAGACGTAGTCGTCGATGTCGAAGGTGGTGAGCATGAGCACCCGCACGCCGTCGTGGCGGCGCAGGATCTCGGCGGCCGCCTGCAGTCCGTTCATCTCGGGCATACGGACGTCCATGAGCACCACGTCGGGCAGCAGGCGCGCGACCTCCGCCACCGCGGCCTTCCCGTCGGGGGCGTCCCCGATCACGGAGATGTCCGGCTGCGCGCCCAGCAGGGCGCCGAAGCCCTGCCGGACCATGGCCTGATCGTCGGCGATGAACACGGTGATGGGCACGCGCCCAGCCTAGGCGGTGGCGCCGTCGGGGCGCGCCGGGAACGAGGCGCGCACCGCGAACCCGCCGCCCGCCGTCGGCGTGGCCGACAGGGAGCCGCCGACGGTGCGGGCCCGCTCGGTCATGCCGGGGATGCCCTGGCCCAGGCCCGGCCCGCCGAGATCGGCGTCGGAGGTGCGCGGGCCGTTCTCGATGCTCAGGTTGAGCGTGCCGGCGTCGAGCGTGAGCGCGACGGTGATCGCGGCGCCCTGCGCGTGGCGGGTGGCGTTGGCGATCGACTCCTGCACGATGCGGTAGGCGACGAGGGCCGTGCTCTCGCCGATCGCCGACGGATCGGGCAGCGGCAGGTACTCGACCACGACCCCGGCCGCGCGGGCGCCGTCGATGAGCTCGTCGACCCCGCCGAGGCCGGGAGCCGGGGCGAGGTCGGCCGAGGCGTCGTCGAGCCGGAGGACGCCGAGCAGGGCGCGCACCTCGTTGAGTGCCTCGCGGGCGGAGACGGCGATCCCGTCGAACTCGGCGCGGGCGCGCTCGGAGACGTCGGGCACGCGGTACTGCGCGGTCTGTGCCTGCACCACCACGAGCGACATCCGGTGCGCGACGATGTCGTGCAGGTCGCGGGCGATGCGGGTGCGCTCCTCGAGGATGGCGCGGCGGCCGCGCTCGAGCTCACTGACCTCGGTCTGCTCCTCGAGGCGGTTGCGGGACTGCAGCGCCAACCGCAGTAGCAGGATGATCACGAGCGAGACCAGGATCCCCGCGACCCAGCCGCCGCCCGTGCCGTCCTGAGCGTTGAGCCAGAACAACATCGACGAGGCCGCAGCGATGGCGATGGCGTCGAGTGGCGAGCACTTGAGGAAGGCGATCCAGCTGGTGATCAGCATGGCCATGATCAGCGAGACCTGCCAGTTCCACTGCCAGTCCTGTTTCGCGTCGAACCACAGCAGCGGGAAGACCGCGGCCGTCGCGGCGACGATTCCCCACGCAGCGCGCGGGTGCGCCCAGGCGATGGCGATCGGCAGCACGGACAACCCGCTGATGATCGGCAGCAGCGCCGCCGGCACGGCGAACTGCTCGTTCAGAGTGGGCCACGCGACGGCCCACATGATGAGCGCCACCAGCAGGAACAGCCAGTTGATCTTCCGGGACAGGAACATCCCGAGTGGCGTGGCGTGCAGCGCGCCGTCGGGGGCCTTGATGTGCAGCGCGCTCTGCTGATCCAGGTACCGGCCGGCGCGCACCGTGGCGCGTCCGAGCCGCTCGATCCTCTTCGTGGTCGTCCTCATGGAAGGCAACGCTAGGGGCACCGCGCGCTCGGCGTCCTCATACTTCCGGGTGATATCGAACCCCTCCCGCAGCCGATCCGGGCGCCGGTCCCGGATTCCTAGCGTCGCTGTCATGAACCGCCGCATGCTCGCCGCCGCAGCCGTCCTCGCCGTCCCCCTCTCGTTCGGGATCTCGCTCCCCGCCGCCGCGGGTGACACCGCCGAGCGCGAGGACGCCGCGACCGCCGTCGCCGTCCGCGCGATCACTGATCCCGCGCTGGACCCCGCCGACCAAGTACGCACCGTGCCCCGCACGCTGGGTTACGCGGCGGCCGCCGGGCCCGGATACGCGGTGAACCCGCACGGCGACTGCTCGTCGGTGGTCCGCCTGCCGGCCGACTTCGACGCGCCGTGCAAGGGGCACGACCTGGGCTACGACCTGCTGCGGCACGCCGACGCCGCCGGGCGCCCTCTGGGCGGCTGGGCACGGCACCGGATCGACGACACCTTCGCCGATCGGCTCGCCGCCGCCTGCGCCGCGCGCCCCGTCGCCCAGCGCCGCCACTGCACCGAGGTCGCCGGGCTGACGGTGATGGCGGTGCGCGCCAACACCTGGCGCCAGCACGACGGTCCGCCGCGCGCCGAGTCCGCGGGCGAGCTCGTCACCAGCTGGCTCACGGGCGGGGAACGGCTGTGATCGCGCCGCCGCGCATCCGAGGCGGGGTGCTCACGGGCTACGCGGTCGGGGTGGCGTGCGCGCTGTTCCCGAACCAGTTGCCGCGCACCGTCGTCGTGCAGATCGTGGTGTGCCTGGTGTTCGGCGCGATCGGGGCATTGGTCGGGTGGGCGGTCGTCCGCCGTCGCGCGGTGTCCGACGGTGGCTGCCGCGTCGCGCTGTACCTCGGGTCGGCGGCGCTGGTCGGATGGGTGCTGTGGCAGAACCACCTCAGGGCTGCCGCCGGCGCGGATCCCGTGGGGCCGATGGCCTTCGCCGCACTCGCGGTCGCCGTGGCAGCCGCGCCGTCGGCGGTCGCGGCGCTGTGGCCCGTCCCGGCGCGGGCCGCCGCGGGAGCGCTTGCGGCGGTCGCGGTCGTCGCCGGGATCGCCTGGCCCGCGACCGCGACGTCCGCGGAGAGCGCGTCGTACGCCGAGCGTTTCGTGGGGATCGAGTCGTCGTCGCAGGGCGTACGGGCGTACGCCTCGCTCGCCGACGGCGCCTCCCCCGCCGCCCGGGCCGCGGTGGCGGTGGACCGGCTCATCGCCGCGGGCGGGCTCGCCCGTCGGGCCGTGGTGATCGCGGTGCCGACCGGGTCCGGCTGGGTGGACCCGCATTTCGTGCGCGGGGTCGAGGAGGCGATGCACGGGGACAGCGCGATCCTGGCGGTGCAGTACACGGAGATGCCGAGCTGGCAGTCCTTCGTCCTGCATCGCGACGCCGCCGCGGCGAGCACGGCGGCCCTGATCGACGAGCTGCACCGGCGGGCACCGTCGACCCCGGTCCGCGTGTACGGGCAGAGCCTGGGCACGGTGGGCGTCCTCGCCGCCCAGCGGCGGGCGGCGGAGCTGCACGTCCCGATCGCCGCGACCCTCCAGGTGGGCACACCAGCGGGCGTCGCGGTGACCGGCCCCGCGCAGCTCAACGCCTCCGATCCGGTCGGGATCTGGTCGTCGCGCCTCCTCGTGGCGCCGCCGGAGCGGGCGGCGTCCGGATCCGGTCGCGCCACGCCGCGGCCGCCGTGGCTGCCCGTCCTCTCGTTCGTCCAGGCCACCGTCGACCTGCTGGGCGCCACCGCCCCGCCGCCCGGGCTGGGGCACCGCTACGACGAGCGACAGGGCTCGGACCTGGTCGCGGACCTCGTCGCGCGGAAGGGCTTGCCCGCCGCGGCTTAACCGGATATGTTATGTCCAGGTTAAGGAGGCGGGCATGCGGATGAGCGAGGGCGTCGAGTGGGCGGCGCACGCGTGCGTGCTGCTGCACTGGCTCGACGAGGGCGGCATCACCCCCGTCCCCGCCTCGCGACTCGCCGAGTCCTACGACCTGCCCGCCGCCTACCTCGGGAAGCAGCTGCAGGCGCTGGCCCGCAACGGGATCACCGAATCCCTCCCCGGCCGCCGGGGCGGGATCCGGCTGGCCCGTCCCGCGTCCGAGATCACCCTGATGGACGTCGTCGCGGCCATCGAGGGAGGAACAGCGGCCTTCGCCTGCACCGAGATCCGGCAGCGCGGGATGAACGAGGGCAAGCCGCGCAGCGAGTTCTCGCAGCCGTGCGGGATCGCCCACGCCATGCGCGGCGCCGAGCTGGCGTGGCGGCGCGAGCTGGCCGCGACCTCCATCGCCGACCTGTCGGACGCCACGCCGCGGCGGGTCGCCGATGCGGCCCGCCGCCACTTCGGCGGCGCCTGAAGCCCCCTTCGCAACCACCCAGAGACCCCAGGTCCAAAACCTGGACATTCAATATCTGTTTATTGAGAGGAATCCACCATGAGCCGCACCCCCGGAGCAACGTCGTCGCCCGAGACCTACAAGGCGCTGGTCGCGCTGGACGGCCGGCTGGCGAAGTCGCTCGGCAAGGTCCTGTACGACATCGTCAAGCTGCGCGCTTCGCAGATCAACGGCTGCGCGTACTGCGTGGACATGCACGCGAGCGACCTCCAGCGGCTGGGCACGCCCACCCGCACCATCTACGGCATCGCCGCGTGGGAGGAGAGCCCCTTCTTCGACGAGACGCAGCGCGTCGCGCTCGCCTTCGTCGAGCGCCTCACCGGCGGCATCGACGCGGTCGACGACGCCCTGTGGGACGAGGCCGGCCGTCTCCTCGGCGAGGAGCGCCGCACCGACCTGCTCGTCGCCGTCGGCACCATCAACACGTGGAACATGCTGGGCGTCACCACTCACCTCCACCCGGCCGCGTAGTCGGCCGGGCGGGTCGGGGCACCGTCAGGCGACGGGGCCGCGGGCGGCCTCGTACGCGGCGCCGACCTTGTACAGCCGGTCGTCCGCCTGCGCGGGCGCCAGGATCTGCAGCCCGACGGGGAGTCCGTCGTCGCTGGACAGGCCCGACGGCACCGACATTCCGCAGTGGCCGGCGAGGTTCGTCGGCAGCGTGAACAGGTCGAACAGGTACATCGCCAGCGGATCGCCGACCTTCTCCCCCAGCTTGAACGCCGTGGTGGGGGTGGTCGGCGAGACGATGACGTCGACCTGCTCGTACGCCTTGGCGAAGTCCGCAGCCAACAGGGTGCGGACCTTCTGCGCGCTGCCGTAATAGGCGTCGTAGTAGCCGGAGCTCAGCGCGTAGGTGCCGATCATGATGCGCCGCTTGACCTCCGCGCCGAAGCCGGCCTCGCGGGTGAGCGCCATGACCTCCTCCGCGGAGTGCGTCCCATCGTCGCCCGACCGGAGGCCGTAGCGCATCGCGTCGAACCGGGCGAGGTTCGAGGAGACCTCCGACGGGAGGATCAGGTAGTACGCGGCCAGCGAGTACTGCAGCGTCGGCAGCGAGACCTCGACGGTCTCCGCGCCCAGGTCGCGCAGCTGCTGCACGGCCTTCTCGAAGGACGCCTGGACGCCGGCCTCGGTGCCGTCGGCGCCGAACTCCTTCACCAGGCCCACCCGGACGCCCTTGAGGTCGCCGGAGGCGCCCGCGCGGGCCGCGGCCACGACGTCGGGCACCGCGGCGTCGAGCGAGGTCGAGTCGCGCGGGTCGTGCCCGGCGATCACCTCGTGCAGGAGCGCGGTGTCGAGGACGGTGCGCGCGCAGGGCCCGCCCTGGTCCAGCGACGAGGCGCAGGCGACGAGGCCGTAGCGGCTGACGGCGCCGTACGTCGGGCGCACGCCGACGGTGGCCGTCAGCGAGGCGGGCTGCCGGATGGAGCCGCCGGTGTCCGTGCCGATCGCGAGCGGCGCCTCGTGCGAGGCGAGCGCCGCGGCGCTGCCGCCACCGGAGCCGCCCGGGGTGCGGTCGGCGGCCCACGGGTTGCGGGTCACGCCGTACGCCGAGTTCTCCGTCGACGAGCCCATGGCGAACTCGTCCATGTTGGTCTTGCCGAGGATCGGGATCCCGGCGGCGCGCAGCTTCGCGGTGACGGTGGCGTCGTACGGCGCGGTCCAGCCCTCGAGGATCTTGGAGCCGCAGGTGGTCGGCGCATCGGTCGTGGTGAAGACGTCCTTGAGCGCCAGCGGCACGCCGGCCAGCGCGGACGCGGGCTCCTCGCCGCGGGCCCGGGCATCGTCGACGACGCGCGCGGCCGCGAGGGCCTCCGCGCCGGAGACGTGCAGGAAGGCGCCGAGGTCACCGTCGACCTCGGCGATCCGGTCCAGGTGCGCCTGGGTGACCTCGACGGAGCTCAGCTCGCCCGAGGCGATCTTCGCAGCCAGGTCGGCGGCAGTGGCGCCGGTGATCTCGTTCGATGCTCGCAGGTCGGTCACGGTCACTCCTCCCCCAGGATGCGCGGCACGGCGAAGCGGTCGCCGTCGCGGTTCGGGGCGCCCGAGAGCGCCTCCTCCGGTGTCAGGCTGCCCGACGGGGCGTCGGCCCGGTTCACGTTCATGTTGCCCTCCGGCAGGGTGAGCGGCGCGACGTCGGCGTCGCCGACCTCGGTCACCACCTTGACGTGCTCGAGGATCGAATCGAGCTGCGTGGCGAAGACGTCGAGCTCTTCGTCGGTGACGGCGAGGCGCGACAGCCGCGCCAGATGGGCGACCTCGTCCCGGGAGATGGCAGACATGCCCTAGATCCTAGGCGGCGCGGACGGGCGCCCGCACACGGCGGTCACGGCACCGTGACGACCACCTTGCCCCGCGCGCCGCGCGTCGCCGCCGCGGCCAGCGCCTCGTCGAACCGCGCCAGCGGCACGGTGGCCCGCACCCGGGGAACCAGGACGCCCTGCTCGACGAGCCGGAACAGGCCGGCGAGACGCTCGCCGTCCGCGCGGACCGACACCGCGGCGGACCGGATCCGATCGGTCCGGGGCTCGGCACCGGGGAGCACGCCGACGTACGCGCCGCCGTCCCGGATCGTCGCAGCGACCGGCTCTCCGAGGGCCGCGGTGTCCAGAGCCGCGTCGTACCCGCCGGTGAGGTCGGTGATCGCCACCGCACCGAGGGCACGGATGCCCTCGCCATCAGCGGGTCGCGCAAGACCGGTGACCGCCCACCCGGCCCGCGCGGCGAGGACGACCGCGAACCCGCCCAC
>NZ_JAIULG010000083.1 GCF_020169415.1 Tsukamurella sp. M9C | reverse complement strand
GGCGGGCGGTGTGGCGGGGGCGTCGTCGACGCTGACGCCGTGATCGCGCACGAGGTCGGCGAAGCCGCCCGCGTAGCCCTGGCCCACGGCCCGCACCTTCCAGTCGGCGCCGCGCCGGTAGATCTCCACCGCGATCACCACGGACTCGCTGCTCAGGCCGTCGATCGGGTACTCGTACAGCGGGGCACCCGCACCGTCGGCGACCCGGGCGACGGGCGCCCCGAACCGCCCGAAGGAGGAGGAGGCGTCGTCGAGGGTGATGGCGACGCGCACCTGCGCGATGTCGGCGGGGAGGCCGGCGCCGTCGATGCGGAGAGCTCCGTTCGCCAGACTCACGCCGGGGCCGGTGGGCTGGTTGAAGAAGACGAAGTCGGCGTCGGACCGGACCTTTCCGGACTCGGTCACGAGCAGGGCGGAGACGTCGGCGGGGGCGGGGACGTCGACGGTGACGGAGACCGGCCCGGCGGGCAGCGGCCCGTTCTGGCCCTTGGACAGTGCGGTCATCGGATCTCCTTGATCGGATCGGGGACGGGGTCTGCGGTGGCGGCGAGCCACTCGACGATCTCGGCGCCGGCCGCGATGCCGGCGCCCTCGGTGAGCGTGAGGTGCGGGAGCGCGAAGCCGAGCTCCTCGAGCTCGCCGTGCCGCGGGCGGATCGCCGCGTCGGCCGCCTCCAGCAGGTCGGCGTCGAGGGCGCCGTCGCCGGCCGCGAGCCAGGGCGCGCCCGGCTCGAGCGCGCCGGCCTCCTCGAGGCGCCGCCGGACCTCCAGGGCGGCACGGGACTTGGTCACGGGCTCGGGGATCGTGTAGAGCTTGCGGCCCTGCTGCGAGATGCTCCAGCCGAGCGGGGCGCAGTACGCGCGCCACTCGTCGACCACCTCGGCGGGGACGCGCACCTCGGAGACCACGTACGCGAACAGGCCCGGCACCAGGCGCAGGCGCGCGCCCCAGTCCGGGGCGAGGCGGGTCTTCAGCTGCGCCGCGATGCGGTCGAGGTCCGCGGGCAGCGCGGCGAGCAGGCCGCGGATGTGGGTCTGCCACTGCGGGTCCGGCGCACCGTCGACGAGGATCTCGCCGCCGTTGGAGCAGATGGCGAAGCGGAAGGGCGCGCCGGGCAGGTGCACCCGGAGGTACTGCTCGGGGGTACGGGTGGTGGTGGGCACCACCGGGGTCGCGGCGGCGAGCGCGGCGAGGCCCGCGTGCGCGGCCGGCGCCATGTACGACAGCGGCGCATCGCGGTAGATCTCCACGCAGATCGGCTCGGCGGTCGCGAAGGCCGGGCCCGCGGCGGCCCGGGAGTAGATCAGCGTGCGGTCGAGGTCGCTGGTGACGAAGGCGGTCACGAGTCCTCCTTGATGAGGCCGATGCACGCGTAGGCCAGGCCGGGCACGATCTCCACCGGCACGTCGCGCTCCGCGGCGAGGCGGCGGATGTGCAGGTGATCGGGATCGTCGGGGTCCCGCAGCAGCACCCGCCACGGCACCCGGCGCAGCAGCACCCGGGTGGTCTCGCCGATCCCCGGCTTCACCAGGTTGGCGGTCGTGACGCCGTACTCCGCGCACACCCGCTCCACGGTCGCCCAGCCGGACCAATCGGGCTCCCGCGCGGCGGGATCCGCGGCGAGTCGTCTGGCCTCGGCGCGCGCGGCCGGGGCGGCGCCGTCGAAGGCGTCCGTCACGGTGTCGAGCAGCACGCCGGAGACGTCGTACGGCGCGAGCTCGGCGTAGAACTTGGCGCCGTGGAAGTCCGCCGGCCCGATCAGGTCGGCGTTGAGCACGGTGCGCGAGACCAGGCCGGAGACCGTGGAATTGAGACACGCGGAGGCGATGAGGAAGTCGTCGCGGGTACCGAAGGTGCGCACGCAGTGACCGGGGTCGGCGAGCACCGCGAGGTCCGGGTTCAGCCGGGCGCCGGTGGCGGCGGCGTACTCGTCGAGGGCCGCCGCGAGCTCGCGGGTGATGGCCCCCTTGCCGGTCCACCCGTCGACGAAGACGATCGACGCCGGATCATGATGGGCGACCAGGTGATCGAGAGCCACGTGATCGATGCCGCGGCCGCGCACGATCGACACGGCGTAGTGCGGCAGGTCCAGCCCGTGGAAACGCTGCGCCCAGCGCCGCATGAGGATCCCGATCGGCGTGCCCGCGCGGGCGAGCGAGACCAGGACCAGGTCGCGGCCGCGCTCGGCCAGCAGGAGCTCCGTCACCGTGCCCACGGCCTCGGCGAGGCGCGGCGCGGAGGCGGCGAGCGCCGCGTCGAAGAGCTCCCGGTACTCGGCGCTCGGCTGGTACTCGATGGGCAGCGATTCGGCGTAGTGCGCTTCTCCCGACTGGATCCGCCGCTCCCGCTCGGCGATGTCGGCCTCGAGCGCCACGTGGGAGAGGTCCTTGAGCAGCCAGGTCACCTCGTCGGGCGCGTACGAGCCGAAACCCGGTCCCCGCAGCGGCGGCGTCGCGGCGGTCATCGGGCCGCCGCCCGGGTGCGGGCCGCGGCGAGCGCGGCCTGATCCGACGCGGGCACGATCACCGCGAGCACGTCGTGCCCGGCGGCCGTCAGCACGTCGAGCAGCCCGCCCGGGGCGCGCAGCCGGTCGGTGTCGGCGGGGGAGTCCGCGACGAAGACGATGCGCACGTCCTCCCCGGGCCACGCGGCGTTGTACAGGTGCCGGCGCGGCGCCTCCTCGTCCGGCTCGGGGGAGAGGAACTCGAAACCGCGGCGCAGCGGGTAGCCGTCCTCGTCCCGGACCAGGGCGGGGGAGCGGGTGGTGGTCTGGAAGCGCACCCGGAAGCCGGTGCGGGCGAGCGACTCCGCCGTGCACAGCGGCAGGTACATCAGCTCCTCGTGGCCCACCACGATCACGGGGCGGTCGTCGAGCTCGGGGGCGATCGCTGCCGCCACCGCGGCGGCCGCTTCCTCGAGGCGCGGCTGGTCGGCGGCGAGCACGCCGTGCCGGCCCCCGTCGGGCACGTCCTGCGGCCACGCCGCGTGCACGACCCGCACCGTGCCGGGTTGCGGCGCGCGGGGATTCGACGGGGTCGCGGGCAGGTCCGCGACCCGCGCGGGCAGGCCGTCGGGCAGGTCGACGGTGCCGCGCGCCAGCGCGACGAAGGCGATGTCGAGCCCGGCCGCCGCGGCGGCGCGCTCGTTGTCGACGACGTGCTCCGGCGCGCGCAGGTCGACCAGCGAGGCGACCACGTAGCGGCGGTGCGGGGCGAGACCGTGCAGCGCGCGGATGGAATCGAGTGCGGTGGCGCCCGTGGAGATCTCGTCGTCCACGAGCACCAGCGTGTCGGCGGCGGACAGGAGCCCGGGCGAGGTGGGCTGCAGCAGGTGCGAGGTCGCGTGCGAGTGCCCCTCGGTGAACTCGCCGTGGGTGATCGCGCCGGGGCGGCGCGTGGATTGCAGGTACACCGCCGCGCCGAGGCGCGCCGCGACGCAGTGGCCCAGGCCCGTCGCCGTCTCCGCGAAGCCGAAGACGACGCAGGGACCGTCGAGCCGCTCCGCGACCAGGTCGGCGAGGCGATCCGCCGCCGCGCGCACCGCGGCGGGGTCGGCGGGGATGTGCTTGCCGAGGACCGTCGACACCAGCAGGTGCGCGCGCCGCGGATTGCGCCGCAGGCCCGGCACGATCAGCTCGGCGAGCTCCGCGTCGCCGCGCACGTGCATGCCGAGGTCCGCGCACAGGGTGGGCGCCATTACCGTCCTTCCACCAGCGCGGTCAGCAGGTCGACGAAGCCGACGTCGGGCCGGGTCACCCCGAAGACGTCCGCGCGGATCAGTGTCTGCCGCGCCCAATTGCGGTGCGGTTTCATCTCGTTCATCTTGTTGCGGTAGCTGGAGGCCCCCACGCCGCCCGCCTCGCCGCCGACGATGTCGAGGGCGTCCTCGTACTCCTCGTGGGTCACGGCCGAGAGCGCGTGCACGGCCGCGACGTGGGAGGGGTGGATCACCGTCTTCCCGTGCAGGCCGTTCGCCCGGTCGAGTGCGGTCTCCCGCAGCAGACCGTCGAGGTCGCGGCCCACGAGCTGCTCGCGGAACCGCGCGGCGTGGTTGCGCTCGAAGGGCGTGGCGCGCAGCAGCGGCCGGAACATGCGCTCGTGGTCGGCGAAGTACTCCCACACCGGGCCGGTCACGACGAAGCCGCTGCCGTCCGCCCGGCCGAGGCGATTGACGATCGCCGAGATCGTCTCGGCCACCACGTGCACGTCGTAGATCGTGAGGTCGCGGTCGCGGCGGATGCCGAACAGCGCCGACATGTCGGTGGC
Organism: Tsukamurella sp. M9C; assembly: GCF_020169415.1. Classification (GTDB taxonomy): domain Bacteria; phylum Actinomycetota; class Actinomycetes; order Mycobacteriales; family Mycobacteriaceae; genus Tsukamurella. The sequence goes on along the minus strand of NZ_JAIULG010000083.1, from coordinate 4,946 downwards.
GCCGATCCGTACCGCGAGTACCCGCTCCCGGTACTCGCGCAGCACGTCGGAGATGCCCGCGAGCTGCTCGTCGCGCGTCTCGCGGTAGACGATCTCGGGCGTCTCGAGCACGGGCATCGCGTACAGCTGGTACGACGGTGCGCGGTCGGCGATCGCGGCGAGGGCGGCGCCGCCCGCCGCGGCGGTGAACTTAGGGAGGACGACCCCGGTGAGGGCGCGGGCACCGTCGCCCAGGTGGTCCAGCAGCTCGGCGGTCTCAGCGGTGGTGCGCGGCCGGATGAACAGCAGCGGCAACGGATCCGCGGCGTCGGCGAGCTCCGCCAGAGCGGTGGTGGCGGCGTCGATCGCGTGCTGCACGGCATCGTCGGCGACGGCGTCCTCGAGGTCGATGACCATCGAGAGCACCCCGTCGTCCCGGCGCCGGCGGATGGTCCCGGCGAGGTCGGCGCGGGTCGCCGGCACGTACAGGGTGGCGCCGAGGGCGTGCGCGAGCTGCTCGCGCGGCGCGGAGCGGTCGAAGGGCTGCGGCGGGCGGTGGAACAGGCGCGTGCGCACCTCCTCCGGCAGCTGGTCGAAGTGATGCAGGGCGCTGCTCACGCGCGCCCCCGCATCCGGTCCACGGCGTCGGCGATCACCCGGTCGATGTCGGCCAGGGTCTGCAGGTACTGCCAGTAGTCGGGGTGCACGCGCTCGAGGTCCGCGATGGCCCGCTCGATCCGCGCGTGCTGCGCGTCGAGGACGGTGCCCCAGCGATGGACCTGCTGCTTCTGCACCGCGAGGTGCTGCGCGTCGCGGAGCGCGAAGCGGGTGCGGGCGGCGACGGCGGTGGGGTCGGCCTTGGCGGAGCGCAGCGTGCGGAGCCGCTCGCCGACGGCGTTCACCGCGGCGTCGGCGGTGTCCAGATGGTCGCGGGCCGTGCCCACGTCCTCCAGCGCCAGGTCCGGGGTGCCCTCGCGGAGGCGGAGGGCGGCCGTTGCGAGGGCTGCCTCCGCGGCGGCGGACTCGCGCGCTGCGGTCTTGTCGTTGTCGACGAGGTCGGCGGAGCAGGCCGCGCTGAACTCGCGCAGCAGCGCCGACCGGGTGTCCGTGAGGTCGCTCGCCCGGTTCCGGACCGCTTGGAGGCGGGTGCCGGCCGCGGCAAGGGAGCGCTGGGCGTCGTCGCCGATCCGGGGCGCGGCCTCGACCGCGGCGGTGAGCTCCGCGGCCTTCTCCTGCACCGCCCGGGCGGCCGCGTCGCGCGCGACGAGGTCCGGCGCGGTGTCCAGCTGCCGGACCGCCTCGACCAGTCCGTCGGTGGCCCGGACCACGGGGCGCAGCGTGAGGTAGGGCGCCGTCGACGGTGCCGCCAGCAGGTCGGTGGCGCGCTCGGCGGCCACGCGGGCCGCCTGCTCCTGCGCCGCCGAGCTGGCGCGCGCCCCCCGCGCGACGGTCAGTGCTCGCTCGTGATCGGTGTGGAACCGGTCCAGCACGGAGACCAGGTCGGCCAGCTCGCGCGCGGTGGCGTCCCGGTCCTGCGGTGTGGGCGAGCGCGTGCCGGGCTGGCTGCCGCTGGCCCACAGGTAGCGCTCCGTGGCGCCGCCGAAGCGGTCCCGGATCGTGGGCCACTGCTGCACCGCCGACGCGGTCGGGTTCTGTGCCGACAGCGTCCGGACGTCCTCGTCCAGGGAGCTGAACCGGCGATCCGCGTCGAGGAAGGCGCTGGTCAGCCCCGTGTCGCCGCCCGCGGGCGGGCTCGGCGGGGTCCCTGCCGGGTCCCCGCCGAACAGCCTGCGGAACGGATTCGCTGCCACGATCTCGGGGAGCTCAGGACTCGATCGTCTGCGAGGTCGACACGGTCGGGCCGTCGGCGACCAGTGCGCCGTCGCCCTCGCCGTCGCCCTCGCGTCGGTTCCGGATGATGCTCGAGAAGAGCGCCGCGAGGATCAGCACAACGCCGACGAGGCCAGTGACCAGCTCGGGAACCGGCGTGTAGATCGAGAACAGCAGGATGCCGGCGAGCGCGCCGATGGCCCAGTGCGCGCCGTGCTCGAGGTACACGTACTCCGAGAGCGTGCCCTTCTCCACGAGGTACACGGTGAGCGAGCGGACGAACATCGCGCCGATGAAGCCGAGGCCCAGGGCGATGATGATCGGGTCCGCCGTAATGGCGAACGCGCCGATCACGCCGTCGAAGGAGAACGACGCGTCGAGCACCTCGAGGTAGAGGAACAGGAAGAAGCCGGCCTTACCGGTGGCCTTCGCCAGCTCGGACGGGCCGGAGCGCGCGAGCTCCGCCTCCTCCTCCATCTCCTCGACGTGGAAGAACTCGCCGAGGCCGTTGACCACGATGTACGTGACCAGGCCGAGCAGGCCCGCGATGAACACCGTCTTCGACTCGTCGACGGTGTGCGCCGCCCAGACGCCGGTGGCCAGCAGCGCGACCAGGGCCACGATGATCGAGAACCGATCGAGCTGGCCGATGCGCTGCAGCGGCTTCTCGATCCAGCTGAGCCAGGTGATCTCGCGCTCGGGATCGAAGATGAAGTCCAGGAACAGCATGAGCAGGAACATGCCGCCGAAGGCCGCGATCTGCGGGTGCGCGGCCTCGATCAGCGTCTGGTAGCTGGCGCTGCCGTCCGGGAAGTAGTGGGCACCGTCGGCCGGCGGGTTGAGCGCCAGGTCGAGCGCTTGCACGGGGTTCAGGCCGGCCGTGATCCACACGATCGCGAGCGGGAACACCAGGCGCATGCCGAAGACCGCGATCAGGATGCCCACCGTGAGGAACATGCGCACCCAGAACTGGCTCATGCGCTGCAGCACGGTCGCGTTGATGACGGCGTTGTCGAACGAGAGGCTGACCTCGAGGATGCCCAGGATCAGGGTGAGGATCAGGGCCTCGGGGCCGCCGTAGAAGAACGCGGCCACGAGGGCGGCGATCGTGACGAAGAAGGAGAGTCCGAAGATGCGGAACACATCGGCCTTTCGACTGAAGGGGTGCGGAGCGCGAGGACCCGGCGTGCGGGGGTCCGCTCGCCGGGTCTACGCGCTGTGGCTCGAGAGGTGCAGTACTAGACGTTGACGCCGTAGTCGCGAGCGATACCCGCGAGGCCCGAGGCGTAGCCCTGGCCGACGGCCCGGAACTTCCACTCCGCGCCGTTGCGGTACAACTCGCCGAAGACCATCGCGGTCTCCGTGGAGGCGTCCTCGGACAGGTCGTAGCGGGCGATCTCCTGGCCGTTGGCCTGGTTCACCACGCGGATGAAGGCGTTGCGGACCTGGCCGAAGGACTGGCCGCGGTTGTCGGCGTCGTAGATCGAGACCGGGAAGACGATGCCCTCGACGTTCGGCGGGATCGCGGCGAGGTTCACCTTGATGACCTCGTCGTCGCCGTCGCCCTCACCCGTGAGGTTGTCGCCGAGGTGCTCGATCGAGCCGTCCGGCGTCCGCAGGTTGTTGAAGAAGACGAAGTTCTCGGGCGAGGCGACCTTCTTGTTGGCGTCGATGCCGATGGCGCTGGCGTCGAGGTCGAAGTCGGTGCCGGTGGTGGTGCGCAGGTCCCAGCCGAGACCGACGGACACCGCGGTGAGGCCGGGGGCCTCCTTGGTGAGCGAGACGTTGCCGCCCTTGACGAGACTGACACCCATACCTGGTTCCTCCTGGTAGCACGACGACGCCGACCGCCCCCGCGTGTGATTCGAACTATACCGACGTTTCGGATACCCGATCCGGACGAAGTTCGCGAAAGGTCAGATGTTCACGCCGAAGTCGCGGGCGATTCCCGCGAGGCCCGAGGCGTAGCCCTGGCCGATGGCCCGGAACTTCCACTCGGTGCCGTGCCGGTACAGCTCGCCGAAGACCATGGCGGTCTCGGTGGAGGCGTCCTCGGACAGGTCGTAGCGGGCGATCTCCTGGCCGTTGGCCTGGTTCACCACGCGGATGTACGCGTTGCGGACCTGGCCGAAGGACTGGCCGCGGTTGTCGGCGTCGTGGATCGAGACCGGGAAGACCACCGCGTCGATCTGCGGCGGCACGCCCGCGAGGTTGACGTTGATGACCTCGTCGTCGCCGTCGCCCTCACCGGTGAGGTTGTCGCCGGTGTGCTCGATCGAGCCGTCGGGCGAACGCAGGTTGTTGTAGAAGACGAAGTGCTGATCGTCGAGCACCCGCTTGGCGGTGTCCACCGCGAGGGCGCTGGCGTCGAGGTCGAACTCGGCGCCGGTGGTGCTCCGCGCGTCCCAGCCGAGGCCGACGGCGACCGCGGTCAGGCCGGGCGCCTCCTTGCTGAGCGAGACGTTTCCACCCTTGCTGAGGCTGACTCCCATGTGATTCCTCCCGAGAAAAAGGCGACGGCGCACCGCCGCCCGCTGACGTGGTCGCGAAATTCACAGTACGCGATCTCGGGCGCGCGGCGCCGGGTTCGACGGGGCCGCCCCGATGGTGAGCGACGTGTCACTCGCTTTTCACGTCCTTCCGCGCCGATTCGCCGGATTCTTGCAACAATCGACATCGTGACGTCACTCGCACGCGGTCAGAACGCGGCCCTGTCCCAGACCTCCGTCCCGGTCTCCATCTCCGGTGTCGCCCCGGGCTCGGTGGACCTGTTCGCCATCCAGGTCACCGACGACGGACGGGTCCGCAGCGACGCCGACCTGGTCTTCTTCAACAGCCCCACGTCGCCCGAGGGGGCCGTGCGGCTGACCGGACCGGACGTCCTCACCCTCGACCTCGCGCTGGTCCCGGCGTCGATCAGCACCGTCCGGCTCGCCGTCGCGCTCGACGACAAGGTGCCCGGGTCGCTCGCCGCCATCCCCGGGCTGAGCGCGCGGGTCGGCGCCGACGACTGCCCCGCCACCGGCCTGACCAGCGAGCGGGCCGCCGTGCTCGCCGAGGTCTACCGGCGGAACGGGGCCTGGAAGGTGCGCAACGTCAGCGCCGGCTGGGACCGCGGCCTGGTCGCCCTGCTCACC
>NZ_JAIULG010000082.1 GCF_020169415.1 Tsukamurella sp. M9C | reverse complement strand
GTGTTGGGGCGTGCGGGTGCGGTGACGAACGGCGCGGACGCTGCGGGCGGGACCGGTGGTGCGGGCGCGGTCGCTGGGGGTTGGCCTCCGGGTTGTGCCGGCGCCGCGGGTGCTGGTGCCGTCGGTGGCTTCGGGGTGCCGGCGCCTGGGGCGGGGACAGCTTGACCTTCGATGACCTTGGTGGCGACGTTGCGTTCGTACCATCCGCGGAACGCGCTGCTGGAAGTGTCCCAGGCTGCGCCGATGCGATCTCTGACGTCCTTTTCGAACGCTGCGAAGCTGTGGCGGGCTTCGGGGTTCTGGGCCAGGACGAGCAGACTGGTCGCCACGACCACGACCGACCCGACGATGACAACATCGACGACGGTCACTGCGGCGATTGCGGCGGCGATTAACGGGAAAACCACTTGCTGCATGTCCGGCCGGCCTTCACCGGGGCGGTACACGCCGTCCGCGTATTGCGGGTCCTGGCCCCGGTAGACGCCGTCGATGAATCCCCAGCCAGGCTTGTTCTTGTCCTGGTCGGGAAGGAAGGACCCGCTGCCGGTCCCAACGCCGTCGCCGCTCCCGCCGATTCCATACCCGCCGGACGGTGGTGTGATCGGCCCGGAGCCGTCGTCGATGTGTGCGCCGCCGTCGAAGACACCGGAGCCGTTGTCGATGCGAGCGCCACCGAACCCTCCACCGGCGCCAGTGCCGCTGTCGGTGCCTGTTCCGGGGTCCTCTCGCACGCCGATGTCGCCTTGGCTGCGGTCATCGCCGGGGGAACTCGGATCCGCAGGCGGCGGCGGTGGCGGCGGCGGAGGAGGTGCGACGGGTGCGGTGCGAGCCGGAGGTGGGTTGCTGCTCGAGCCACGACTGGGACCGGAACCTGAAGCGGAGCCGCTGCTCGGGCCAGCGCTCGCAGCTGGGAGATTCGAGGGTGTTTGATTGTCCTTCGAGTCCACCGGTGGGGTATTCCCGCTGGTCATCTCGCCGCCACTAGTGACGGAGACAGGGTCCGCCACCAACGGATACAAGGCGTTCTTGTTCGGGGCGATGTGCTGGGTAATCGTCGACGTCACATCGTCGACCTTGTCGATGGAGTACCAGGTGGGTTGATCCCGACCGAGTGCGTCTTTCGCCCAGGGCGTTTTGATGGTGCGGACGATCTGCCCGGTGGCGGTGTTGACCAGGACGACGGAGCCGTCGGCGCGTTCGACGAGTTCTTGGTCCGGGGCGGTGGGAACGTTGGTGGTGAAGTTTCCGGGGCTGTCGGGGGTGGCGAGGATGTACCAGGCCTTGGGCTCCCCGCCTTCGAGGTCGGGGAGGGTGAAGGTGACGTACCCACCATGATCGAGGGCGTGAACGTCCACATCGGAGGTGGTGACCTGCACCTGACTCGTGTTTGCCGTGGCGCGGGCGGCGGTGTCCTGCAGGTGCTGCTCGGTGGTCGCGTCGAGGGATTGATCGAGGGTCTTCTTCGCTTCGATCCGCGACAGGAGGCCGGGGCGCAGGAGGGTTTGGGCGGTACCGAGGGTGAACGTCAACGGCAGGGTGACCACCCACGCGAACGGGACCGCCGCGATCGCGGCGTTCGTCCCCCACAACGCTGCCGCACCGGCTGCGTACACCGGATCAGCGGCGGCTTCCAATGGTGACGCCGCCACCGCGAACCGGGACGCCCCCTTGACCGGGTTGAGCACATTCCACGCGAGGCCCGACCAGGCTCGCACCGGGTCGCCCCCGACGCCGAGCAGGGCGGCGGTGCCCGAAATCCCGTCGGTGACGATGGAGGCGTACCCGCTGATGAACCGGCCCGGCACCGAAACCAGCTGCCCGACCGTAGCGTCGGCAACTTTGGCTGCAGCGTGCGGGAGCTGCCCCGCCGCTGTCTGGGTTGCCGCCCACGAGGTGAGGGCGGCGAGCTGCTCGACGTTGCCGGCCACTTGCGTGACGCGTTGTGCGGCTTGGGCGATCTGTTCCCCGACGATCCACACACCCCGGCTGTTACGGGCGACACCCGCCGAGCCCTCGCGGACCGCGCCTGCACGGTCCCGCACCGACCCCGCCGCACCAGCGGCACCGGTGAACACGGTGGACAGTGCCGACCGCCTCCGCTCCGCGACCACAACAGACGAGGCGGCGGGAACGGCAGTGGTGTCGGCGATCCGGGATTGCCCGGCCCCGGACGCGGTGGTCCACCGCCGGCCCGCGTTACGCTTCTTCGGTTCCTGTTCGCGGATGAGGGTGTTCGGTGAGGCGAGCATCAGCATCGCCGTCGGAACACCCGTGGGGTCGAGGCCCAGGATGTTGGTCGCGCGACCCTCCCGGACCAGGCGCTGCGCGGCCTCGCTACGCGGATCGGTGATCAGCTGATCGCCCACCCGAGGCCCGTAGGAGGTGAGCTCCGCCGCGTGGTAGGCGAGCTGCTGCCCGCGGACGGTGATCTGCTGCGGAACCGAGGTGACCGCGCCGGCTGCGACACCCAGCCCGTCGGCGATCGCCTTCACCGCGCGCCCCGGAGCACCGGTCACACCGCCGGCAGCCGTAACCGCACGCGAGGCGGTCGACCGCACACCCTGCGCCACAACACCACCCGCCACCGCTCCACCAGGCAGCGTGGAGAAGTAGTCATTGACCGGCACCATCGCCTCGGTGCCCGCGGTGATCGCCGCGGCCGCCTGCTGCCCTGCCACCGCGACCCGCTCGTGCACCACACCGGCGGCCCGGACGAGCTCATCCCACTCGCTGCGCAACCCGCTGTACTCGGTGAACGGGACGTTGACCTTGATCCACACCTTCTGCATGTGCTCGAACACCGCCCGCGCCCGCGCCTCGAGGGGCTTCAAAGCTGCTTGGGAGGCGTCGAGTTCGCGGGCGAGTTCCTTGATCCCCGAACCGACTCGGGAGTACGACTCCACCGCCGCGCCGAGTTGCATCGCCAGCTCGCCGGGGACTCGGCCGCGGAAGAACTCACCCTCCACACCCACGAATTCAGGGATCTCGAGTCCACGAACCCGCGAGTGCGCCGCCTGCGCGGCCTCCGCGAATCCCAGATACAGTCGCGCATGATCGAGCACCTCATCAACGCTCACCCCCGGCAGCGTGAACACGGCCTCCGGGAACCCGCCGACGATCAGGTCACCGAGCAGCTCCAGCTCCCCGACGATGCCGTCACCAGGAGTGATGTCGAAACTCATCGCGAAGGCCTCTCTAGGCAGGGGTCGTTGGCTCGGCGGGAACTGGTGGGCAGTGGATCAGCAAGACAGCTGAGACAACTCAAGGGAATCTGATCGCTGTCGTTCCGAACACGGGTCCCCCGTTGCGGGAGAAGCATCGTCGGTGGGCGAGGAGGTCACGGCGGACGCCGCGATCGCGACACCGGTGAGGGCCGCGACCGATAGCCGCTCGATCAAGGTGACGACGATGGAGTTCATCGGTGGGTCCGTTCCATGCAAGTGTGGGAAGCGCTCCGGCGGGCGCGGCATGCCGCCACCGCAGGGACAGCGGCGAGGTCGTTGAGGGATTCAGTTGCGCGACAGGGCGGAGCGGACCTGCGACCGCATGTCACGCACCTGCTCAGTGTTCGTACCGAGCGCGGTCTTCATCTGCCCCAGGATCTCGCTCACCGACGCCGCGGCGTTGTTCCACTTGGTCTGCACACCGCGGTAGAGCACCTGCTCATCCGCGTTCCACTGCGACTCCACCGACGCCACGTACCCCTGCAACTGCTCCAGGTTCGCCTCCAACGCGGCGACGATCGACGCCAGATCATCACCGGCGGTTTCCGCGCCACCCTCGTCGTACGCATACATCTCAGACATGATCATCTCCTCATAGGAAGGCTCAGACGCAGCTCACGGGAGTCCGTGGCTGCAGATAAGAAGTCGGCTCGAAAACCCCGGAGTCAGCGGAACTTCGCCTGATCCCAGGCCATGCCCCGAGCCGCCTGCTCAAGGTTCGCGGCCTGCTGCTGCTCACCGGAGGTGTACAGCTGCCCGGCCTGACCCACCGACTCGCGGATCGTCGTCAACGCCGCGTTGAGCTCCTTGAACGAAGCATCCCACCGCGTCGTCAACTGATCCCACGCGATGAACGACTGCCCCTTCCACGCCGCCGGCAACGCCTCCACCGCGGAGACGAACCGCTTGCCCTGAGCATTCAACGCCCCGGACACCTGCTCGATGTTGGTCGCGTGCGTGGTCACCGCATGATTGGCGACTGAGAAACGAGTACCCATGGCCGTCGTGCCCCTCCAGGAGTGTCCCCGGCAGCTGGTGCGACGGGGGTTGGATTTGGGCAAACCTTATAGGCGGTTAAGTGTGGCCGCAATAGTTACCGCAACGAACGTACGCTTCGTCACATCAACTAGCGAACACGGCTGTCCTGCGCTTATCTTCCCGCTCATCTTCCGGCCTCAGCCTCCCAGGGCGGAACCGCCACAAGATCGTTGAAGCTCCTAGTTGCGGTGTTGCTGCTGGCGGCGCTGCCCGCGGACTGCGACATCGACATCGGCCGGCAACACCCAGCGGCGGCCATGCCCGACGGTGTTACGCAGGTCGAGCTGCACTGTTGCCTGGCTCGAATCAGCGGTGTCGAGAAGCGTGATCGAATTCACCAGCCAGTACTCACCGCGGTACCACGCATGCTCACCCACAACCACATCCCGGCCACGCTTACGCGCCGATGCGAACAACGGCTGCTGAGGCGACATGCAGCAGACAGTACCGACCGCGACCCTGACATCAACCGAAACCGCAGGAGGCGACAACCCGGCCCGGCCGCAGATCCGCCAGAACAATCACGCCGCCGCCGCGTCACAATGAGCGGTATGCCGTACGTCCCTGCACCCAGCGAAGACGAGATCCGCGAACTCCTTGAGCCGATCCGGGCAGCCGCCCAGCGCAAACGTGCCGCCGAACAGGACTACCGCGCCGCGATCGCCCACGCACACCGCCGCCAGATGCGCCCGACCCACATCGCCCCCTACGCCGGCACCAGCCCACAAGCCGTCACCAAAACCCTCGCCCGCATCCAAGCCCGAGCGGAGGCCGAACGCGTCGCCGCGACGGACACCTCCCCATAGCGCGCTCCGGACCTTCCCGCCGGCAGACAGGGTCGCGTAGGTGCGTGAAGCCGCCCCTGGTGAGCGAGCATGACTATGCGCGCTAGCCATGCCGGTCACAAACGGGGCCGGACATAGGTGTACGCCTCCAACGACAGCTTCGGCGCCTGTCCAGGCGTGACCCACCGAATAGCGCCCTACTAAAATACCGCCCTCCGCCAGTAGGGCGGTGCACCACCGCCGGTCAGCCACTTCCCCGCGGCCGCCGCCAGGTCGGCGTCGGTGTCGGTCGCGCTCCACCGGTACGCGCACTGCCTCTGCGTTGTCGAGGTCCATCGCCCGTCCGGGCGCAATGAACTGCAGCCACACGGCATCGTCCGTGTCCCAAGTTCGCATCCGCCCGGGCATAGGATTGGGTGCAAGGCTGCTCGGGTGAGCAGCCGGTGCGGGGTCTCCGCCGAGCTGTTCCCGCATCTCGTAGAGGGCGCGCCTCCAGAACGCGAACTGCTCGGCCAGGAGGGCATGTACTGCGTTGGCCTGCTCGCGCTGCGCGTCGAGGACCATCGTCTCGATGTCGAGGTTCGAGGTACTCGCGGTGACGGTCAGCGCGACCGTGCCGCCGCCGGGGATCAGATCGGTCAGGGTGCGGCTCTCGGTCACGACTTCTCGTCGGTGTCGGCGGGCCAGATGGCTCCGTGCTCATTCGCGGCGTACCACGCCGCGGCGGTGTAGCTGCCGCTCTGCGTGTAGACGGTGCCGCGGCCGCGTAGTGCGCTGCCAGAGAGGCGGACTTGTCCTCCTGCTACGCCCCACAGCTTCAACGCCGCGGTCAGGATCTTCGGCCCCTCCCGGCGCCAGTCGTCGAGCGGGTAGGTGGTCTCGATCGGCGTGGGCCCGCTGCGCTCGACGAGGACGACGCGGTCTGCTCGCTCGGCGAGCTCGGCGGGATGCAGCTCGAAATATCCGAGCGCGGTGTCGACGGCCTCGACGAGCTGCTCCAGGTGCATCGAGACCTGCATCCGCACGGTGAACTCGTCCTCGGGCAACCCCTTCCGCATCAGAGCCATCACCTGCTCATGGACCGCCATCATCTCCGCGTCGACGGCGTCGAGCAGCTCGACGCGTCGACGGTAGCCCTCCGACTCAGCCACGATCGGCCATCTCGTCCGAGGTGCGCTTCGCCTGCGCGAACGCGGCGTCCACCGCGGCCGTCAGCCGGAGCATGGCATCTGCCATCACCAGCGCGGTGATCGCACCCCGCTCCCGCGTCGGGATCAAGGAGAGGATCAGGGCCTCGACGGCGTCCATCTGCGCCACGACCTTCGTGGCGACGGCGAGGGCGTGACGGGCCCAGGCGGCGTCGACCGGATCCTCACGTTCCTCGGCGTCGGTGAGCATCTGGCGGAGCTGGGCGATCACATCGGGGGCATCGTCGGTCATGCCGGCAGTATCTCTCCAGGCGCTGACGAGTACCGAATGAGCTTGAGCGGCTGCAGGTTCCGATGCAAGTGCAACCGTCGGCGGCATCGGAAACGCTGTCGACACTGTCAGTTCTCCGCGCGATGATCGGGGCATGGACGACGAGGACCAGTACCCCGCGCTGCAGCCGATCCTGCGCAGGATCCCCGAGGAGTGGGGCCGGAACATCGACATCGGCCCCGGCTGGTATCCGGTACTCGTCGACCTCGACCGGCAGCTCGCCGCAATCGATCCGGACTACGTGCTCAAGCAGGTGAAAGAGGAGGCGGGTGAGCTCGACGTCCGCTTCGACACCGTCCACGGCGAGCGCTACCAGCAGATGCGCGCACTGGTTCGGGACGCCGCGCAGCCGGCGGCCCACCTGTGCGAGGAGTGTGGTGCAGCCGGATCGCTAAATCAGTCGTGCGAGGGCAGCGTGCGCCGGCTCTGCTCCGCCTGCGCCGCCGCAGCGCAGGAGGGGTACGAGGCGACGAGCAGCGATCTCGACACCCGCGCGAGTCTGCACCGCATCGCGATGCAGGCCGCGGCGCAGCATCGACTCCTCACCTCGCTGCCGGCGCGCAGCAGGCCGGTTCCGTAACCCTGCCGCAGCGGGTGCACGCCTGGTGGCGGAGCACCCCCACCGGCGCGACGCAGCCCACGGCGGGCCGCCACGTCGACACCCCGTTGCTTCGCGACGAGACACCCGTGACGCAGCCGGTCGAAGCCCCGGCGACGCGCGACGCGCGACGCACCGCGACGCAGAACGCCTCCGTTCGCGATGCGGAGCTCGCGACGCACACCGCGACGTGCGCCAACGCGAACCGCGACGCGACGCCCGAGGAACCCGCGACGCGGCCCGACGCACTTCGCGACGCAGACACCGAGGAACTGTCCGTGACCAGCGCTGATTCGCGCGACGCAGCCGCGAAGCACGGCGACGAAGCACCCACGTCGCGGCGGCTCGCCGCGGTGCCGACTCCTCGACCCGCCGCGGCGCACGCCGCCGCTTCGCCCTCGACGCGGACCGCGACCGATCGCGACGCAGACGACGCGGAGTACTTGCTTCGCGCGCAGCAGCTGGTCGACGCGGGCCGCACGAAGGCGCCGGTCGAGGTCGTGGTGCGCGTGCTTCGCGGGAAGGCGAACGGCATGTCGAACCGCGATCTGGCCGACGAGACGGGTCTCTCGGAGTCCGCTGTGCAGCGCATCGTCACGGCCGCCCGCGAGCTGGAGGCCGCCTCCGAGGAGCCCGAGCCGGCCTTCGCATAGACCTCCGCGACCCACCCCACCGACACCCAGGGTGCATCCCCCTCACCTCGTCCACGAAAGGGACAACATGAACAAGAAGAAGTACCCCGCCCTCGCCGCGGCAATCGCCGCGGCGACCATCCTCACCGCGTGCGACACCACCACCGAGACTGCCTCGACGCCGTCGACCTCCTCGGTCACCGCCTCGCCCAGCGACAGCGCCGTCCGCACATACCGCAAGGCGCAGGCCGAGGAGGCCAAGCGCGAGATGAGGCGACACGTCGCGGCTGGTATTCCCGAGGCGGTCGATCGCCTGTACGCGGAGGCCGCCTCGACGGATGGCACCCCGTTCGCGTTCGGCTACGGCCCGGGCTGCTCGTGGGTCCGGCTCCCCGACGGAACGCTCTGGCCCCTGCACGCGGCGGGCGGCCCGCTCACCCGGGACACCGCAGCCGAGCAGCGCTTCGGTTCCTGGCCCGGCGCGGGTGCGAGTGAGAGCCACCCCTGCTCGCCCGCGGTCAACGTGCCCGCCGCAGATGACCTCAGCTCGCCCGGCCCTTACCTGTGGACCAACGAGCGCGGCACATTGCTGCTGCGGTGGAACGCCGCCGTGTACTCGGTACCCGTGAACATCCCCGAGACCGGCACGGCTCTGCGCGACGCGGTGAGCCATGGGCCGGCGCCGACGCTCGGCGAGACCGTGCCCGGCGTCAACGGCGCCCCGATCCCGACGCCCACCACCATCCCCAACTGAACCAAGGAGAACAGTCACGAACATCCTCGCTCGCCCGGCCACGCGCTCGGGCCTCATCGCCGCGCTGGCGCTCGTCATCGGCGTGCTGCTCGCGCTCGCCTTCACCTCGCAGCGATCGGCCGGGGTGGCCCCGCCGGCCACCGTCGAGCAGCGCAGCGTCGACGGGGTTTGTTCCCAAGTGGTCACCTCGTTCGACAGCACCACCACCTGGGCCGCCCCGATCGGCGAGAGCAAGCTCCGTCGAGTCGATCGCGATCAGCTCGGCCTCACCGGCTGCCGAGTCGACCCCGACCCGAACCGTCGCTGAGCCGGCCGCCAGGGTGCGGCATCCGCCACCGCGGGTGGCCGGGCCTTGTCCGCCGAACCTGAGCTGAAACAAGGAAAAACATGACCGAGGAAGCTTTCCGCCACGCCGCGCACACCATCACCCGAGACCACGCCGCGCCCGCCGCGGTCGCGATCTACTCGGGCGCCGTCGCCGCCGCGATCCGCCGCAGTCAGCGCGCAGCTGTCGCCGATGCTGCTCGACGAACTGAGCGGCGATCGCGTCGCCCACCGGGCCGCCGTGGAGATCGGCCCGGTCGGCTGCCTGGCACTGGAAACGTGGGTCTGCGAGATGTGGGAGCGCATCGAGGAGCTCGCCGCGGAGGCCGTTCCGCCCACCCTCACCAACGCTGAGCGCATGTACCGCCGCGCGACGATCGAGCTGCTCACAGAGGCCGAGCCCGACACGTCGACCGCCACGCTCGCCTTCGCCGCCACCCTCGCCGTCGCGTTCGTCCGCTGGAACTCCGCACGATCGGATCCCGCAGCAGGCGGCTTCGTCAGCAGCGTCCTCGAGGAGGATCCGGTCGCGGGCATGGCGCGGGAGCACCTGGATGAATCGACCCGCGCGAGCATCGCGCTCAGCGTGGGAAACCACTGGGCGGAGATCATGGAGCGCGTCGCGGTGATTGAAGCGATGGCCGCAATCGAAGCCACCGCCTGACCCGACGCAAGCACCCCGCCACCGTTCCTGGTGGCGGGGTGCGTTGGCTGTTCGGCTCAGGCGCGGCGTGGCTCGACCGGCACACCGACCGCGTCGAGGTCCGCCACCCGGATCGAGAGGCTGCCGGTCGGCAGCTTGCGGGCGGGCAGATCACCGGAGTCGATCATCCGACGGACGCTGCGGTCGCTGACGCCGAGCATGGCGGCGGCCACCGGGACGCTCACGGCCTGCGCGGGGATACCAGCGATGGTGGGCGGGATCAGCGCGGCGGGCATTCGCCAGCTCATGCGATGGGCGCCGGCGGGGCGGCGCTTAGGGGTTGTGG
>NZ_JAIULG010000081.1 GCF_020169415.1 Tsukamurella sp. M9C | reverse complement strand
TCGTCCCCCGCGCGACGCCGATCCGCCCGCCCCACGTTCGAACCCCCACCAGAGGCCGTGCTCGCCGCGAGGGACCGAGTGACCCTCGTGCGACATTCGCTCCCCCACTAGAAGCCGCGACCTGCGTAGACACGGTGATGCACCGCACGCATCACTTTCGTGGAGCACCACATGCCCGCATCCGAGCCAGGTCACCCCGCCGAATCAGACCAACCCGCCGACGCGCTCCCCCGCGACGGACGCGGACAACACGCGGGAGACGCCGTCGGCGGTGGCGGGCCAGGAGAACTCCCCCGCCCGCTCCTGCGCCTTCGCGCCGAGCTCCTCTCGCAGCAGAGCGTCACTCAGCAGCGTGTACACCGATTCGGTGAGTCCGGCGAGGTCGCGGACCAGCAGGCCGGTGGCACCGTCGACGACGGAGTCCGTGAGCCCGCGCGACGAGACGTACCCGACGGTCGGCACCGCGTGCTGGGCCGCCTCGATCACCGTGATGCCCCAGCCCTCCTTGCGCGACGGCATGACGTGCACCCACGCCCGCGAGAGCAGCCGATGCTTGCGCTGCTCGGTGACGTGGCCGTGGAAGGTCACGCGGTCGAGGACACCGAGCTTCGCGGCGTGCGCGTACAGCTCGGAGTCCCACCAGCCGCTGCCGATGACGTCGAGGTGCAGGTCGGGGACGCGGCGCCGCAGCCGGGCGAGCACGTCGAGGGCGTCCTCGATCTGCTTGTGCGGCACGAGCCGCGAGAGCACGACCATCCGCGGCGACGCGGACCGAACGTCCGCGATCCCGGGTGCCACGGAGTCGATCCCGTTGCGCACCACGGCCACCCGCTCCGGGCCGACGCCGAGCAGCGCCAGCTCCTCGGCCGACGGCAGCGAGACGGTGAGGTACTGCGAGCGCCGGTGCAGCCACGGCGAGAGCCGCGACTCGATGAACCAGCCGATCCGCGCCACGAGCCGGCCCGCGACGGGCCACTGCTCGCGGTGGCAGTGATGCACGAGCACGGTGACGGGCACGCCGGCGACGAGCCGCGCGAAGAAGGGGATGCCGTTCTGCGTGTCGATCACCGCGTCCGGGCGGATGCCGCGCAGCGGGCCGCGGCCGAACCGCGCCGCAACGATCGCCAGCAACGCCAGCGGATACACGGTGAAGCGGCCGCCGCCGCGGGAGATGCGCACGCCGCGCACCGTCTCGGACCGCGCCGCGCCGGGGTACATCGCGGTCCGCAGTGTGACCCGCACGCCGCGGGCGGCCAGCTCCTCGCCCACGCGCTCGAGGTACAACTCGCTGCCGCCGCCCTGCGGGTGGCGGGTGTCACGCCAACACAGCAGGAGGACTTCACGCACGGTTCCTAGGGTACCGTCCGTCTGCGTGTACCCCGCGACCTGGAAGAAGGCCACCGAACGCCTCCGCCGCCGCGCCACGCTGCGCCGGTCGGTGGGGCTGCTGTCCGACTTCCGGTTCGAGCAGTCCGAGCCGGCCCGGTTCTACGGCTCGCTCGCGCGCGACACCGTCGAGCTGACCGGCGACCTGTTCGGGGATCTCGACGGCGCCCTCGTCCTCGACGTGGGCGGCGGGCCCGGCTACTTCGAGGACGCCTTCGCCGAACATGGCGCGGTCTACATCCCCGTCGAGCCCGATCCGTCGGAGGCGCACGCCGCCGGCATCACGTCCTCGCGGGGCCTGCGGGGCTCGGGCCTCGCGCTCCCCATCGCCGACGGTGCCGTCGACGTCTGCCTCTCGTCCAACGTCGCCGAGCACGTGCGCGACTGGCGCACTATGGGCGACGAGATGCTGCGCGTCACCCGGCCCGGCGGCATGGTGATCCTGAGCTACACGCTCTGGTACGGCCCGTTCGGCGGCCACGAGATGGGGCAGACGCACTATCTCGGCGGCGAGCGCGCCGCTCGGATGTACACGCGCAAGCACGGGCATCCGCCGAAGAACCTCTACGGCACGTCGCTGTTCAAGGTCGGCGCCGCGGACGGACTGCGGTGGGCGGCCACCGTCGAGAACGCGGAGCTCGTGGCCGCGTTCCCGCGCTACCACCCGGCGTGGGCGTGGTGGCTGGTCCGCGTGCCGGGCCTGCGGGAGCTGCTCGTCTCCAACCTGGTGCTGGTATTCCGCAAGCGCTAGCCGCCCGACGGTGCCGCACACGGCTCCGGCCCCCTCCGCGGACCGCGGAGGGGGCCGGAGGGTGGGTCGATCAGGCCGCGGAGTCCGCGACCGTCGGAGCGTCGTCGGCGTCCGAGCCCGCGTCGGCAGCCGGCGTCTCGGTCGAGTCCGCTGCGGGCTTCTCGGTCGAGTCCGCAGCGGGCGTCTGCGCCTCCGAGGTCTCGTCGGCGGGCGCCTGCTCGTCCGTCTCGGGGGTGACGGTGCCCGTCGGCTCGACCGTCGTCGGGTCGGCAGTCTTCGTCGGCTCCACCGTCGTCGGCTCGACCGTCTTCGTCGGCTCGACCGTCTTCGTCGGCTCGACCGCGGTGGTCGGAGCGTCGACCGTCGTCGTCGGCTCGGCGCCCTCCGTCTCCGCGACCCGGTGCTTGCCGACGTAGTCGCCCGCCGCGGCGTCCTCCGTCTCCGTGCCGTTCGGCGCCGAGAACAGCGACGACAGGGCCGACTGCGTCCGGGCACCGCTGGCGTCCGCCCCGGCGAGCGCCGACGTGCCCTGCGCCAGTCCGGTGAGGTCCTTGGTCGCGCCGCCGAGGCCGGCGAGCCCCTTCGTCACCTCGCCGAACAGGTTCGTCAGTCCCCCGCCGTTGATGACGGAGGTCGCCAGCGACACCGGCAGGGAGATCACGGTCGAGATCAGCGAGAAGACCGGCTGCAGCAGGCTGAGGCCGAGGTTCACCGCGGGCACCACGACGTTGTTCGCCACGAACTCGATCGGGCCGGCGACGATCGGGCCGACCAGCGGAATGTTCGCGACGAGGTTCGGAATGAGCTGGGCGCCACCGGCGACCGCGCCACCGACCACGCCCGTCAGCAGCTCGGGGAGTTTCGCGATGCCGCCCGGGGTGCCGAGGCTCGCGACGACCAGCGAGACGACACGGCCGATGAGCTGGCCGTCCATGATGCCGAGCAGCTTGTCGTCGGGCAGCCCGCCGACGATGTCCTTGAGCTTGTCGGTGGGGATGGAACCGACGAGCTGAATGAGCTTCTCGGTGGGCAGGCCCGCGACGATGGGGCCGAGCTTCTCGACCGGGATCCCGTTCACGAGGTCGGCCAGGACCTTGTCGTCGAGGCCCGAGACCACGGTGATGAGCTTCTCGGTGGGGATCTGCTTGACCAGCGCGGTGAGCTTGTCGGCGGGCAGACCGGCGACCACGGGGCCGAGCTTCTCGACCGGGATGAGGCCGACGATGTCGCCGAGCTTCTTCTCGTCGAAGCCGGAGACCACGGCGGCCAGCTTGTCCGTGGGGATGTAGCCGACGAGGGCGCTGAGCTTGTCGGTGGGCAGCGCCGCGACCGCGGGGCCGATCTTCGCGGGGTCGACGGTGCCGATCACCTCGGTGAGCACGGATGTCGGCAGGCCCTCGACCAGCTTGGCGATCGTGGCGGGAGGCAGGGTCGCGACCACCGCGCCGAGCTTGTCGACGGGGATCTGCGCCACGAGCGCGGCGAGCTTGTCATTGGGCAGGCTGCCGACGACGGGGCCGAGGACATCGGTGGGAATGCCGCCGACCAGGTCCTTGAGCTTCTGCTGGTCCAGGCCGGAGACGATGGTCACGAGGCGATCGGTCGGCAGCGCGCCGACGATCTTGCCGAGGGTCTTGTCGTCGAGGCTCTTGACGACCTCGATGAGCTTGGCCTCGGGGATGCTCTTGACCACGGCGTTGAGCTTCTCCTGGGAGAGCCCGGCGACGATCGTGTTGAGCTTGTTCTGCGGCAGGCCGTTGACGATGGCGGTCAGCTTGCTCTCGTCGAGCGCGTTCATGATGGCGACCACGCTCTCGGGCGGCATCGCCTCGAGGATCTTCGCGGTCTTGTCGGCCGGGATCTTCTCCATGATCGCGGCGACCTTGTCCGGCGGGACCTGGGCCAGGACGCGGGCCAACTTGTCGGGATTCGCGCTGGAGAGCTCGGCGACGAGCAGCGCGTCGGGCAGCAGGTCGATCAGGCCGACGGTGTTGACCTCGATGCGCAGCGGCGCGGCGGCGGCCGGCACGGCGAGCACCTGCGCCGGCGTCGGCACCGTGAGGCTCGACGGCGGCAGCGCGGCGAGGGTCAACGATCCGGTGAGGACGGTGGCCGCCATCGCCTGGGTGATCACCCCCGTGCGGCTCCAGCTGAACGTGGTGCGTCGGCCGAGGTCGGCGTTCGTGGGCAGGGTGGCAGCACGCATGGGTCTCTCCTGATGTCTTCACGTGACGATCAGCACGCCCTGCGGATGGCGGCGATCGGATGATTGAGCGTGTGTGTCGTCACAAGAGAAGCTGTGAGTGCGCTCGATCACCGCGAAGATTAATCACAGGATTCGCTACCCGGCAGTAGCAAATCCTTTTCGAAATGCAACCGTTACCATTTCGTGATCTTTGCTTGCGAGTGCGCGATACGCGCAGGTCAGAGCTGAGTAGCTGAGTTGCGCGTCAGTCTTATCTTTGCACTTTCACAATTCGTTAGCAGCACTTTCCGCCCTGGTTGCCCCTCCGGAGCGCTACCGAATCGCGAAGTTAATGAACCGTTCCATACCTTTGGGTGCAGATCCACAGCTCGACGCCCTGAAAGCCAGTCATCCGATGACTCGGTGCAACTTGTCCGGATTCCGCACCGAGTACACACCCGTGACCTCCGCACCGCCGACCTCGATGCACGTGACCTGGTCGACCACCCCGTCGAACGTCACGACCATCGCGGGCATGCCGTTGTAGACGGCGAAGCGCAGCCCGAGCTCGCCCATCGTCGCGCTCTTGCGGAACAGACCCGCGACGAACCGGGCCACGCGATCCGCGCCCTGCACCGGCCGCCGCGCGGCCGAGACGACGCCTCCACCGTCGCCGAGGTAGACCACGTCGGGCGCGAGGACGTCCATGAGCGCCTGCACGTCGCCGGTCGCCGCCGCGAGGACGAACCGCTCGGCGACGCCCTGCGCGGCGACGGGGTCCACGACCTCGCGCGGCCGCCGCGCCCGCACGTGCCCGCGGGCGCGGTGCGCGGTCTGCCGCACCGTCGCCTCGCTCTTGCCCACCGCCGCGGCGATCTCGGGGTAGCCGAAGTCGAAGACCTCGCGCAGCACGAAGACCGCGCGTTCCGTGGGCGTCAGCGATTCCAGGACCAGCAGCATCGCGGTGGTCACCGCCTCGCCGGTGAGCACGTGCTCGGCCGGCCCGTCGCCCGACGGTGCCGCCAACGGCTCCGGCAGCCACGGCCCGACGTACTCCTCGCGCCGCCGCGACGCGGTGCGCAACGCGTTGAGCGCCTGCCGGGTCACGATCCGCGCCAGGTACGCCCGCGGATTCCCGACCGACCCGAGGTCCACATCCCGCCAGCGCAGGTAGCTCTCCTGCAGCACGTCCTCGGCATCCGCGACGCTGCCCAGGATCTCGTACGCCACGGAGAACAGCAGCGGGCGGTGCTCGGCGAACAGGTCCTCGGCCGACGTCGCCGGGCTCATCGCGGCGCCGGCAGCCAGGCGTAGCGCGCCGTCTTCGCCGCCCCCTTGGCCATGCGGCAGACCTGCTCCTTGACCAGCGCGGCGGACCGGCCCCCGAACTGGATGCGGGTCGGCGTGTCGTCGCGGCGTGCTGCCTGGATCACCGCGCTGCGCCGGCCGATCGAGACGTTCTGGCCGGTGTAGCCCATCGAGAACGCCTTCGCCTGCTTCCCCGCCAGCTCCCGCGCGAGGTTGTCCGCGCCGTGCGCGCCCTGGGGCAGCGCGGTCTGGCAGCTCAGCCGCGCACCGGGGACGGCAGCGCCGTCGCCCACCGCGACGATCCGCGGGTCCGAGACGCTCCGCAGGAACTCGTCCACGACCATCCGGCCGGCGTCGTCCACCTCCAGGCCGCTGCGCGCAGCCAGGTCGCTGACCTGCGTCGCGACGGCCCACAGCACCAGGTCGGCGTCGCCGGCACCGTCGTACCGCCCGCGCTCCACCGCGACGCCGAGCCGGTCCAGCTCGCGGCGGACCCGGGCCCGGGCGCCGGGCCCGAGCGACGCCCCGACCTCGCCCTCGCTGAGCAGCCGCACCCGCAGCGCCGGGCGGGCCTCGGCCACCTCGGCCGCGGTCTCGATGCCGGTGAGGCCCCCGCCGACGACGGTGACGGCGGCCCCGTCGGACAGGGCGGCGAGCGCGCGGTGCGCCTCCTCCGCGGTTTCGAGCGTGCCCACCACGTGGGTGCCCGACGGTGCCGTCGGCGCCCCGCCCGCGGCGTAGATCGCGCGGTCGAAGGGCAGGGACGTCCCGTCGGCGAGCAGCAGCGTGCCGTCGCCGATTTTGTCGACGGTGCCCACGACCAGCCGGATCCGCGGGTCCAGCATCTCGGTGAGCGGAGTGACCGCGGAGCCGCTGCCCGCGATGTGCTCGTGCAGCCGCACCCGCTCGACGAACCCGGGCCGCGGGTTGACGACGGTCACGTCCGCGTCCGCCTTCTTCACCAGCCGGTTCGCGGCGATGGTTCCGGCGTAGCCCGCGCCGATCACGACGACCTTCATGATTGCCTCCTCATGCGAATTCGAGTCTTCCGCACATGGGACACCGGCCGCGCGCGATCTGTGACAGCCGCCGCCTCAGCCCTCCGCGATGGCGGCCAACGGCGGTGTACGCGCGGCACGGATGGCGGGCAGGATCGCCGCGCCGACGCCGACGAACGCGGACGCCACCAGCATCACGATCACGGTGGACCAGGGCACCACCACGGAGCCGAGGCCCTCGTCGCGCAGCGCGTGCACGAGCGAGACGCCCAGCAGCACGCCGAGCACCAGGCCGAGCGCGGCGCCGAAGACGGCGATGAGCATGGACTCCAGGTAGATCGAGCGGCGCACCTGCGACCGGATGAGGCCGATCGCACGCAGCATGCCGATCTCGCGGCGCCGCTCCACCACCGACAGCGCGAGGGTGTTGACGATGCCGAGGATCGCGATCACCACCGCGAGACCGAGCAGCCCGTACAGCACGCCCATGAGCGCCGTGATCGCCTGTCCCGCCTGCTCCTTGAGGTCGTCCTGGTCGTCGACGTTGACCACCAGCAGCGGCTTCACGGCCTCCCGCAGCCGCTCCTTGAGGTCGCTCACCGACGTGCCCTCGGCGGCGTCGACGAACACCGACTGCGGCGTGACGAGCGGCGTCGATGCGCCGCTCGCGGGCGGGTAGAGGGTGTTCATGTCGGCCGCGGTGATCACGGGGCCGGACAGGGAACCGCCGGTGCCGGCGTAGATCCCGGTCACCGTGAGCTTCGCCTTCGCGGCGCCGACGGCCGACATCGGCTCGACGACCGAGCCCACGTCCCAGCCGCGCTCGCGCGCGGTGCGGTCGTCCACGAGCAGCCCGCCCGGCTTCAGCGCCAGCTCGCCCGAGGTCCGGGTGAGGTTGAAGGCGGTGGTGATGTCACCGTCGATCCCGAGCGCGCTGAGCCGATCGCCCCCGAGTCGCACGGGCACGCCGTAGAGGATGGTCTTCGCGCCGACGCCGGGCACGTCCTTGATGGCGGTGAGCGCGGCGGGCGGCATGCCGAGCGACGGGGCCTGCAGCATGAGGTCGGAGCGGATGCCCTGGTCGACCTGGGCGTCGATCGACTTCTGCATGGACGCGCCGAGCGTGCCGATGACGCCGACCAGCGCCACGCCGATCACCAGCGCGAACGCGGTGGCGGTGGTGCGCTGCGGATTCCGCATCACGTTGGTGCGGCCCAGCCGGCCCGCCGGGCCGAAGGGCGCGGCGATGACCTTGCCGATGCCGCCGAGCAGCGGCCCGACGAGGGCGGGCCCGCCGATGACGATGGCGAGGATCAGGCCGAAGCCGGCGATGCCGACCTCGATCGCGGCCGTCGAACCGACCTCGGTGGTCGCCACGAAGAGCAGCGCCAGGGAGCACAGCAGCAGCGCCGCGCCGACCGCCCCGCGCACGAGCAGCGACTGCGGCGAGCCGCCGTCCTGCGCGCGCATCGCGGCGACGGGCGGCACCCGGGATGCCCGCACGGCGGGGATCAGCGCGGAGATCACCGTGACGACGGTGCCGACCACCATCACCGTGATCACCACCGACGGGCTGACGGCGAGGCCGCCGTCGGGGAATCCCGCGCCCGCGGCGGTGACGCCGGCGCGCAGCAGCACCGCGAGGCCGATGCCGACGGCGAGCCCCAGCGCGCTGCCGACCACGCCCACGACGAGCGCCTCCAGCACGACCGAGTTGCGCACCTGCTCCCGGCCGGCGCCGATGGCGCGAAGCAGGGCGAGCTCGGACAGCCGCTGCGCGACGAGCATCGAGAAGGTGTTGTAGATGATGAAAACGCCGACGAGGAGCCCGATGAGGCCGAACGCCACCAGGAAGTAGTTGAGGAAGCTCAGCCCCTGGTTGATCGTGTCCTCGAACTCCTGCCGCACCTGCGCGCCGGTCTGCACGTTCAGGTCGGGCAGGCGCTGGGCGAGCGCGTCGCGCAGCTGCTCGGGTGAGGTGCCCTGGGCGGCGCCCACCTCGATGTACGGCGCGGTCGCGCCGTCGCCGAACAGCTTCTGCGCCTCGTCCTTCGCGAACAGCGCGCCGAGGTAGCCACCGGAGTCCGTGGAGATCGTGTACAGCCCGACGACCGTGACGTCGGTCGGGCCGGGCGAGTGCGGCGCCACGATGGTGGTCTTCGACCCCACCGGCAGCTTCAGCCGTTCGGAGGCGGACTCGTTGAGCACCATCTCGTTCGGGGCCGACGGTGCTCGGCCGGAGGTGATCTTCAGGCCGTCGGGGTCGAGGTTCTCCCCGGGCGGAAGGTAGGCGCCGCCGACCTGGGGCGCGCCGGTGGGCGAGACCACGTCGCCGTTGCCGTCGCGCAGGGCGATGGTGCCGGTGACCGCGGGGACCACGACGCGCACGCCCGGCACCGTCTTGACCTGGTCCACCACGGACAAAGGCACGCCCGGTCCCGACGGGCCGAATCCGCCCTGTCCCTGGGCGTTCTCGGGCGAGATCCGGGCGTCGACGCCGACGGCGATCTTGTCGGAGATCCCGTCGAAGGCCTTCGACAGGGTGCCGGTGAAGACCATGGAGCCGGCGATGAACGACGTGCCGAGCAGCACCGAGAGCACGGTCAGGACGAGGCGCCCCTTGTGCGCCAAGAGGTTCCGCAGCGCCACCCGGCGCATCGGGTTGGCCATCAGCGGGCGACGAGCTCGTCGAGGTGGATCATCTTCTCCAGCACCCGTTCCGCGGTGGGGCTGCGCATCTCGTCGACGATGCGACCGTCGGCGAGGAAGACCACGCGGTCGGCGTAGGACGCGGCGCGCGGGTCGTGCGTGACGATCACGACGGTCTGCCGGTAGTCGTCGACGGCGGCGCGCAGGATGGACAGCACCTCGGCGCCGGAGCGCGAATCCAGGTTGCCCGTGGGCTCGTCGCCGAAGATGATCTCGGGCCGTCCCACGAGCGCGCGGGCGCACGCGACGCGCTGCTGCTGGCCGCCGGACAGCTCGGTGGGGCGGTGGCCCAGCCGGTCCCGCAGCCCGAGGCGGTCGATCACCGCGTCGAGCCACTGCTGATCGGGCTTACGGCCCGCGATGTCCAGCGGCAGCGTGATGTTCTCGATGGCGGTGAGCGTGGGCACCAGGTTGAAGCTCTGGAAGACGAAGCCGATCCGGTCGCGCCGCAGCTGCGTGATCTGCTTGTCGTTGAGCGAGGTCAGCTCCGTGCCGCCCACCTGCACCGAGCCGCCCGACGCCGCGTCGAGGCCCGCGAGGCAGTGCATGAGCGTCGACTTGCCCGAGCCCGACGGCCCCATGATGGCGGTGAACTCCCCCGCCCGGAAGTCGACCGAGACCCCGGCGAGGGCGTGCACGACATTGTCGCCCTCGCCGTAGACCTTGGTGACGCCGACGGCCCGCGCGGCCACCGTCTCGGGCGTGGGCAGCGTCGCCGGCGCGAACGGAGTCTGTGACATGTCACCGAGAATGCCAGAATCTCGTCACCTGCGACATCGGGGCGATCCCCCACTCGAACCGGACACCGCGGGGTGAGGCCCATCGGCATCCGTCATGATGGACCGATGCGCCTCGAACCTCGGATCCTCACGCAGCTCTCCGGCGTGCTCGACCTGCGCGACGGCAAGTTCTTCGGCAGCTGCTTCGGGCACCGGGTGCCCGCCGACCTGCTGGCCGCCGTCACGGTGCACGGCGCCGCGACCAACCGCGCCACCGCCGGCTTCGCGTCCCCGTCGCGGGCGCAGGCGGCGATGCCCGTCGAGCTCGAGCACTGGGACGACGTGCCGCCGGCGGACGGCGAGTGGGACACGGTCCTGCACACCCAGCTGTGCGTGGATACCTCCGGCACGGTCGAGTGGTTCTCGCCCACCGCGGACGGCCCCGGCGAGGTGCTGGAGTTCCCCATGGCCCGCGGCTTCTACGAGGTCGAGGCCGCGGCGCGGCACGCCGGCGAGGGCGCCGATCACTGGCGGCTGCGGTTCTGGTCCTCCCCGGAGTACGGCCCGGACCTCGCCGAGATCCGCGAGATCGCCCTCCTCGCCCGCTGACCTCCGCGCCCCACCACCGCCCTCGCCG
>NZ_JAIULG010000080.1 GCF_020169415.1 Tsukamurella sp. M9C | reverse complement strand
GGGTGTCCGCGTGCCGGAGCAGGTCGGCCAGCAGGCGCAATGGGATCGCCGGGTCCTCCGGCCGCAGCATCGTCACGAGCCGCGGGGCGGGCGGCGCGAGCCGCACGAACGCGGTCAGCCGGCGCTCGGCGCGGCGGACCCCGATCTCGCCGCCGCCCGGATACGGCGCCGCCTCGACGAGCGCGCCGGCGGCGGCATGCACTCGGAGCCGGTCCGCCGCGTACTCCGCGCCCGACGTCCCGCGCACCCGGACGAGGGCTCCCGCGCCGACCGTCAGCGCCGCAGTGGCGGCCGCCCAGTGCGGCCCGCCCAGGGCGGCGGTACCCAGTCCCGCGGCGGCCGCGGCGGCCTCCGCGAGGAGGACCGAGCCGCTGGACGGCCACGCAGCGCGGTGCCAGCGCCCGGGCGCGACGAGTCCGGTCGATCCAGTCGCCTGTTCCATGTTCCGTCTCCCCCAGAAAGAGCGCCGTCTCCCCCGAAACGTGCTGCTGTGCGCCGAAAGTACCGTAATCTGAGGGCCTGTAGGGCCGCTTCGGGGGAAGCGGCCGACACGCACCTTGGGGGAGGGCGTCATGCGGAAGCAGTTGACCACGCGCGCACAGGTCAGCGGGTACCGGTTCATCCTGCGGCGGATGGACCACGCGCTGCTGCGCCGGGATCCACGCATGATCTCCGATCCGATGGCGTCGCAGTCGCGGTCGCTGATCGTCGGCCTGGTGCTCGCGCTCGTGATCACCGGCGGCTGCGGCGTGCTCGCCCTGCTCCGGCCGCAGGGCGCCGTGGGCGACGCGAAGATCGTGCTGGCCAAGGAGTCCGGCGCGCTGTACGTCCGAGTCGAGGACGTGCTCCACCCGGTCACCGGGCTCGCCTCCGCGCGCCTCGTCGTCGGCGAGGCCGCGCAGCCGACGTCGGTGAAGGACAAGCGGCTCAGCGACTTCCGTCGCGGCCCAGAGGTGGGCATCGTCGGCGCGCCCGCGCAGATCCTCGGGCCCGTCGCAGCGTGGACCGAGGAGGCCGCGCCGTGGCTGCTGTGCGACCGCACGCGGCCGGCGCCGTCGGACCGGCCCACTGCGCGGGACGGACTCGACACGATGGTCTCCTCGATCGACACCGGGACCGCGGACGACGGCGCCGTGCTCGTCCGCCGGGACGACGATCACTTCCTGCTCTTCCGGGGCGTGCGCGCGCCGGTGAACCCGTCGGATCCGGTGGTGCGCAGGCTCGCCGGGATCGACGGCGCCGCGGCCCGCGCGATCAGCGCGCCCCTGCTCAACGCCTTCGAGCCGATCGATGCCATCGCGGTGCCGCAGATCCCGGGTCGCGGCCAGCCGTCGAACGCGGTGAGCGGGTCCCGCGTCGGCGACGTCGTACGCGTCTCCGACACCGACCGCGACCGCCTGTACGTCGTCCTCGCCGACGGCGTGCAGCCCGTCGGCACGTGGGCCGCCGACCTGATCCGCGCCGGCGACCCCGCGGGCACCGCGATCGGGACGGTGTCGGCGTCCGCCGTGGCCGCGGCGGCCACTCGACGCGCCGTCCCGGTCGCCGACCTGCCCGATCGCCGCCCCGCGGTACGGACCGTGCGCGACGCACCCGTGATCTGCGCGGCCGCGTCGACCGACGGCGCGGGCGGCGGCACGGTCGAACTGCGGACCTTCCGGGCCGCGCCCGGCCCGGGTGAGCCCGTCGCGCTCGCCGGTGCCGACGGTGCCGGGGACGCCCTCGACTTCGCGTCCATCCCGTCCGGCTCGGGCGAGTACGTGGTGGCGGCCGAACCCGGCGGCGAGCGCCGGGACGGGCTGTTCTACGTCTCGGACTCGGGGGTGCGGTACGGCATCCCGAACGCGGCGACGGCCCAGATCCTCGGCCTGCAGCACAAGGCGCGACCGGTGGCCTGGTCCGTGCTGGCCGCGATTCCCGCGGGGCCCGACCTCACCCGCGCCGCCGCCGCAGTGACCCGCGACGGCACGCCGATCACCGTCGACCGCTGAGTCTCAGCGGCGTGCCAGGCACGCCGCGACAGCGGCCACGGCCAGGAGCGCGACTCCGGCGAGGGCGTACGTCCGCGGACGCGTGTCCGGCGCCGGCGCGGCGGACACCTCCAGCCGGCCCGGCGCGGGAGCCTCGCCGGGCAGCACTGCCGACACCGCGGCCACGGGATCGACGATCCCCGCGTCGCCCATCCCCGCGGATCGCCGCGCGGTCGCCAGGATCCGATTGCGCACCTGCGCCGCCGTCAGCTGTGGGAACCGCGCCCGGACCAGGGCTGCCACCCCGGCCACGTACGGCGCGGAGTAGCTGGTGCCGGCGAGCGGGGTGGTTCCCTCGCGGGTCACCTGCGCGTTCGCGAGCCCCGCGCCGCGGGGCTCGAGGGTCGTCACGTCGGTGCCCGGTGCGGCGACGGTGACCCACGGCCCGGCGAGCGAGAACTCGGCGGCCCGGCCGTCCGGCTCCGTCGCGCCCACCGCGATCACCTGGTCGGCGAACCGCGCCGGCGAGGCGATCGTCACCGGCGCAGCCGGATTCGCGTTCTGTTCGGCGCAGGCGCTGCCCGAGGAGACGTTGCCGGCGGCCGCGACCACCACGACGTTCCGGTCCGCGGCGTAGCGCACGGCCCGGCCGAGAGCATCGTCGCCGAGCGCGGACGCCGAACCGGCGCAGGCCACTTCGGAGATGTTGACCACCGTGGCGCCCAGGTCCACCGCGCGCACCACGGCGTAGGCCATGGTGGTCACGTTGCCGTGGCTGTTGGCGCCGCGTTGCTGGGCCTCGAAGGCCGCACTGGCCTGGCGGATCGCGATGATCGACGCCGCGGGAGCGACCCCCGCGAAGGCGTCTCCCGGGGCGGGCCGACCCGCGATGATGCCCGCGACCGCCGTGCCGTGAGCGTCGCAGTCGTCGCGACCATCGCCCGACGAGACGTAGTCGCCGCCGGCGATCACCTCGCCGAGCCGTGGGTGGGGCGTGACCCCGGTGTCGATCACCGCGACTTTCTGGCCCTCGCCGCGGGTGAACCGCCAGGCCTGGTCGAAGCGCAGGGACCGGGCGGCGTGATCCGCACGCGTGTAGTCGGTTCCGGGCTGTGTGCGCAAGGTGTTGCACTGGGACCGCTGGACCGTGGGGGCGAGCGGGGCGACGGGGCCGCGCGGCGCACCGTCGGGCGGCGGATCGGCGGATGCGGGCCCGACGGGGACCGCGGGAACGGCGAGCGCGAGCACCGCCGCCGCGGTCGCGGCGCGGATCCGCCGACCCATCAGAGGTTCCGGACGGTCGCGTAGACGTCCCACACCCAGCCCAACAGGGGCCCGGCGGCGGCGATCGTGAGGTACTCGCCGAGCTCCGCCAGACGCCGCTGCACCGGGCTGAAGACGACGCCGGGGGCGAGCGCGCCGCACGCGAGCGCGAGCACCCCGATCAGCGCGAGGCCCACCAGACCGATCACCGGCCACGAGCCGAAGCCCCACGCCAGGCTGGTGGCGGTGCCGATCGCGATGACCGCCCCGGCGAGAACGCCCGCTCCCGCCTGCAGCGGCTCCGTGTGGGTGCGGCCGCGCAGGCAGAAGGCGACGGCCATGACCAGGGCGAAGGCGAGGTGATGGCCCGGAAGCTCGCGGGACGCGGCGCCCACGGCGAGGGTGGCGATCGCGCCCGCGACCGCGGCACCCACGGTGATCCCGGTGCAGATGAGCTGCGCCAGGGCGGAACGCGGCGGGACGACGCGCTCGGGCTGGTCCTCGTCCAGGCCCGCTGCCACCGCGCCGATCCCGGCGACGGTGGGCGGCGGGTCGTCGTCGATGGGGTCGATCCGCTCTCCGGCCGCGGGTACGTGCGGCAGCGGCAGGCGGGCGGCCACGGCGGCGATCCGGGCCGCGAAGACCAGCACGAGGTAGGCGGCGATCGCGATGGTGGCGGCGATCGCGGCCCGCCGCCCGGGCAGCCACAGCGCGGCGAACATCGCCGGTCCGGCGAGCGCGGCCGCGGCGAGCAGCGCCGTGTGCACCACCGTGCCGCGGCCGGTGAACCGCAGCGCGACCAGCGCGGCCACCGCCGCCGTCGCCGTGGCGAGGAGCCCGTGCGCGGGGCCGTACCGGCCGTCCGCGCCCAGCGGCACGATCAGGACGCCGGTCGCCCCGGCGAGCGCCGTCGCGCACACGGCGAGCGCGGTGGGCACCGGCCCGGGAGCGGCCATCCGGCGGACGGAGAGCAGGGATCCGGTGAGCAGCGCCAGCGCCGCTGCGCCGCACCACAGCTGCGCGAAGACGTGGTCGACCGCGGGCCGGGCGCCGTCGGCGCTGCGCGGGGCCAGGCCCAGGCGCAGCGCGACCGCCCCGGTCGCGAGCGTCGCCAGCCCGAGCACCACGAGTCCGACGATCAGGGCCGCCCGCTCGTCCCAGCGCCGGCTCGCGACGAGATCGGCCGCGGTGCGGTCGAAGACGTCGTCGAAGATCGGCGGCGGGGGCGGCGCCTCCGCCACGAACAGGACCAGCAGCGCACCGTCGGCGATGCCGGCATCCGCGGGGGTCTGCGGACCGGGCAACGGCTCGCCCCCGACCGGCGCGAGGCGCCAGGGGCGCGACCACGCCGACTCCGCGGAGCCGCCGATCCGGTCGCCGAAGAGTCGCACCAGCTCCGGGATCAGCACCTCCGTCGGCGTGAGCAGGGGCAGGGAGACGTCCACCTGCGCACCGCCGCACAGCACCGAGACGCGGCTCAGCCGCGCCACCTCGGCGGTCGTCTCCTCCATCACGTCGGTCATAGCGTCCCCTCGCATGCCGTCATCCGCGCCCGCGGAACAGGGCCCGATACTCATTGGACGCACCAGGTCGGCGATCGGTTCCCATTCGCGCGAAGTTCGCGGAAAGTCTTCCGCGTGCGATCGCGAGGGTGCACAGTGATGCCACGACGGCGCGTGGGGGCGCGCCGCAGTCCCGGGGGAGACCGAGGGTGACTGACACGACCGACGTGGTTTTCGAGCCCGTCACAGAGGGTTTCGCGCGCAAGCAGCGACTCGCGCCGCCGCGCACGCCGGGCGGCGAGGTGGCGCTGCAGGCGCCGCCCGAGATCCCGCGCGCGGTTCCGGGCGGGCTGCTCGGCAAGCTCCTGCCCGTCGTAATGGTGGTCGCCGTACTCGGCAT
Source organism: Tsukamurella sp. M9C (assembly GCF_020169415.1). GTDB lineage: Bacteria > Actinomycetota > Actinomycetes > Mycobacteriales > Mycobacteriaceae > Tsukamurella. The sequence goes on along the minus strand of NZ_JAIULG010000080.1, from coordinate 6,379 downwards.
GATCGCGCTGATGTTCACCTCGGGCAGCGCCATGATGCAGAGCCCGTTCATGATGATGTTCCCGATCATGATGCTGATGTCGATGTTCGGCATGTACGGCATGAACAACCGGGGCAACGGGACGTCCGCGGCCGAGCTCAACGAGGACCGCAAGGACTACCTGCGGTACCTGGGGCAGATCCGGGCACAGGTGGATCGCACCCGCACGGAGCAGCGCGCAGCCCTGGAGTGGATCCACCCCGACCCGGCGGCGCTGCCCGGCTGCGTCGGCACCCGCCGGATGTGGGAGCGCCGGCCCGCCGACCCCGACTTCCTGCACGTGCGCGTCGGCGTCGGCAGCCAGCGCCTCGCCACCCGCCTGGTGCCGCCGGAGACCGGCCCGCTCGAGGACCTCGAACCGGTGTCGACGGTGGCGCTGCGCCGCTTCGTCCGGCACGGCGCGTCCGTGCCCGGGCTCCCCGTCGCGGTGGCCCTGCGCGGCTTCCCCGCCGTGGGTCTGAGCGGGCCCCGCGCCGAGGTCTTCGACGTCGCCCGGGCGATGCTGCTCGCCCTCGCGGCCCTGCACGGCCCCGACCACGTGCGGATCGTCGTCGCCGCTCCCGACGTCGACTCCGCCGAGTGGGGCTGGCTGAAATGGCTGCCGCACGTGGCGCATCCGACGGAGTGCGACAGCCTCGGTCCCGTGCGGACGGTCTACGGCTCGGCAGCGGAGCTCGAGGACGCCATCGCGCCCCAGCTCGCCGATCGCGGGCCGTTCGCGCGTTCCGCGCCCGTCGATCCCGCGCGTGCGCACTACGTGATCCTGCTCGACCGCGGGATCGCCGTGACGCCCGGCGGCGCGCTCGACGCGGCCGTCGGGATCGACGGCGTGACCGTGCTCGACCTCTCGCCCGAGCCCGACTCGCTCGCGGTCCGCGGGGGCCTGCAGCTGGTCATCGACGACGCCCGGCGGCTGGGCGCGCGCAGTGCGGGCGGGGTGGAGTACTTCGCGCAGCCCGACGCGGTGACCGCGGGCGCCGCGCAGGTCACGGCCCGCCGGATCGGCCGGTTCCGCCCGGCGTCCATGGCCGAGCTGCTCGACTTCGACGGTGACGCGGGCGCGAGCGATCCGGGCCTGCCCGCCCTGATCGGCATCGCCGACGCCGCCGCGGTCACGCCCGAGACGGTGTGGCGCGAGCGCACCGCCCGCGAGCGGCTGCGGGTACCGATCGGGGTCGGGCCGCGGGGCGAGCCGGTGGAGATCGACCTCAAGGAGGCCGCGGAGAACGGCATGGGTCCGCACGGCCTGTGCATCGGGGCCACGGGATCGGGAAAGTCCGAGTTCCTCAGGACACTGGTGCTCTCGATGGTCGCCACGCATCCGCCCGAGGCCCTGAACCTGGTGCTCGTCGACTTCAAGGGCGGTGCGACCTTCCTGGGCCTCGAGTCGCTGAACCACGTCGCGGCGGTCATCACGAACCTCGAGGAGGAGATCGCGATGGTCGACCGCATGCGCGACGCCCTCTCCGGCGAGATGAACCGACGGCAGGAGGTGCTGCGCCGGGCGGGGAACTTCGCCAATGTCGGTGAGTACGAGAAGGCCCGCCGCGCGGGTGCTCCGCTGGAGCCGATGCCCGCGCTCGTGGTCATCGTCGACGAGTTCTCCGAGTTGCTCTCGCAGAAGCCGGATTTCGCGGAGCTGTTCGTCGCGATCGGCCGCCTCGGCCGGTCGCTGCACATCCATCTGTTGCTCGCCTCGCAGCGGCTCGAGGAGGGCAAGCTGCGGGGGCTGGATTCGCACCTGTCCTACCGGATCGGACTGAAGACGTTCTCCGCCAGCGAGTCCCGAGCCGTCCTCGGCGTGCCGGACGCCTACCACTTGCCGTCGACGCCGGGCGCGGGCTTCCTCAAGTTCGACGCCGACCCGCCGCGCCGCTTCCACGCCAGCTATGTCTCGGGCGAGTACGAGCCACCCGCCGCCGCGGCGGCGGCGGTGCGCCGCGGCACGGTCGGTAGCGTCGCGGTCCGCGAATACCTCAATGCGGCGGCTCCGATCGAGCGGCGGCGGTCGCCCGGGCTTCCCGAGGGGCTCATGCGGATTCCCGCGCAGCCGGGAGATCCCGTGCCTCCGGCCGCCCCGTCGGGCGGATCCGCGCCAGGGGTCGGCGCACCGTCGCTCCTGCAGACGATGGTCGCGCGCCTGGCCGGGCACGGCCTGCCCGCCCACGAGGTCTGGCTGCCGCCGCTCGACGAGTCGGCTGCGGTGGGCGAGCTGGCGCAGCACCTGCGGCGCAACGACTCCACGCCGCTGCGCGTCGCGATCGGCGTGGTCGATCGGCCGTACGACCAGCGGCGGGACCTGCTGCTGGTCGATCTCAACGGCGCCCAGGGCAACGTCGCCGTCGTCGGTGGTCCGCAGTCGGGCAAGTCGACCGCCCTGCGCACTCTGATCGTCTCGGCGGCGCTCACGCACACCCCGCGGCAGGTGCAGTTCTACGCGCTCGATTTCGGTGGCGGTTCGCTCGCGAGCATCGCCGGTGTTCCCCATGTCGGCTCGGTCGCGGGCCGCCTCGACCCGGACCGGGTGCGGCGCACCGTCGCGGAGGTCACGGGCGTGATCCGGCGGCGGGAGGCGGCTTTCCGTGAGCACGGTGTCGCGTCGATGGAGCAGTACCGGGCCCACCCCGCCGCGGCGGCGGATCCGTTCGGCGACGTCTTCCTCGTGATCGACGGCTGGCAGGTGCTGCGCAGTGAGTTCGAGTCGCTCGAGCCGCAGGTGAACGCCATCGCCGCGCAGGGTCTGTCCTACGGCGTGCACCTGGTGATCGCCGCGTCGCGATGGGGCGAGGTCCGCCCCGCGGTGAAGGACCAGCTGGGCACGCGGATCGAGCTGCGGCTGGGCGATCCGATGGATTCGGAGATGGGCCGTCGGGTGGCGGGTTCGGTGCCCGTCGGCCGGCCGGGTCGCGGCATCACCTCGGATCAGCTGCACATGCTCGTCGCGCTGCCCTGCGGCGCGGAGTCCGAGGACCTGCCCGCGGCGCAGGAGGCACTGGTCGCCGAGATCGGCGAGCGGTACGCGGACCACGCGCCGGAGGTGCGGATGCTGCCCGATCTGGTACTCCGGGACCGGATCCCGGCCCGCCGGGACGCGCCGCCCACGCACGCCGTCTTCGGCGTCGGCGAATCCGAGCTCGCCGCCGCGACACTGCAGTTCGAGTCGCAGCCCTTCTTCCTGGTGCTGGGCGACAGTGAATGCGGCAAGACCGAGACCCTGCGGACGATCATCGCGGGCCTCGTCGCCGGCGGCACCCCGCAGCAGACGAAGATCGTCCTCGTCGACTACCGCCGGACGCTGCTCGGCGTGATCGAGAGCGACCACCTCGCGGGCTACGCCTCGTCATCGGATGCGCTGAGCCCCATGGTCGCGCACCTCGAGCGGGTCCTGCGCGAGCGCTGCCCGGGTGCGGACGTCACGCCGCAGCAGCTCAAGGACCGCTCGTGGTGGACCGGCCCGGACATCTACCTGATCGTCGACGACTACGACCTCGTCGCGAGCGCCACCGGCAACCCGCTGGCGCCGCTGCTGGAGCTGCTGCCGCAGGCGCGCGACATCGGCCTCAAGGTGATCGTCGCGCGGCGCAGCGGCGGCCTCGCCCGTGGCCTGTACGAGAGCTTCCTCGCCCGCATCCGCGACCTCGCCGCCGACGGCCTCGTCATGAGCGGCTCCCGCGAGGAGGGCATCGTTCTGGGCGCGGTCAAGATGTCGCCGCAGCCGCCCGGCCGCGGCACCTGGGTCTCCCGGGCGCGCGGCGTGGAGCTGGTGCAGGTGGCGATGGTCGACGAACCGGAGGGCGCTACCGGTCCCGGATCGCTGTGATCGTCCCGGTCATCACCGGCCACGGGGGCTGACGCAGCACGGCGAGGGTCGCGAGTGTGGCGGCGACGAAGCCGGTCGCCACCCCGATGAGCGCGATCCGGTCGGCGTCGACGGCCGGCGACCACACCGCCTGCCCGTCCCGGACGGAGTAGACGCCGATCGCGGAGACGCGGTCCTCGCCGCTGCGCCGGCGCCGCACTCGGGAGACGGTGATCACCGTCGTCCCGTCGGGCGTGACGTGCGGATCGCCGAACACCACGCCCTGCGGGGCGGCACCGGGCACGGACCTCAGTTCTGGGCGCATGCCTCCATCATGCGCCTGCACGGTCGGGGACGGGCAGCGTCGGCGCGTCACGTCCCGGCCAGGCGCGAGACCACCGGGCGCATCGCCTCCAGGGTGTGCCCGCCGAGCGCGATGAGCGAGAAGCCGTACTCCTCGCGGCGGCGGATCAGCGTCTCGCAGATCTCGTCCACGGAGCCGTCCACCAGCGCGGGGGAGTCCACGGCGCGCAGGGCGTCGAGGTCGGTGCCGATGAAGGCGCTCACGTAGTCGGGCGCGAAGCCGTTCACCGCGAAGATCGAGCAGGCCAGCTCCACCCGGTCCCGCAGCGGCGCCGTCAGCGCCGCGAGGGCCTCGGCCGTGGTGGTGGGCGCCGTCGCGACGGCCACCGTGTCGGCCCGCTCGCGCGCCACCGCGAGGGCCTTCGGGCCGCCCGCGGCCATGAGCACCGGGGTGTGCCCGGCACCGTCGAGCGAGGCCAGGGCGTCGAGCGTGTCCACGACGCGGGCGAGGCGCTCGGCGCCCGTGCCGAAGGGCACGCCGAGGGCGGCGGCGTCGCCGGCCACGTCGGGCCGGCCCGTGCCGATGCCGAACCGGTACCGGCCGCCGCTGATCGTCGCCAGCGAATGCGCCTGCCACGCCGCGTGCTTCGGATCGTGCAGCGGCGCGGCCACCACGTAGTTCGCCACCTCCAGCGTCGTAGTCGCGCCCAGCGCCACCGCGGCGGAGGTGAAACCGTCGGGCAGCGGGTAGTTCTCGGGGAGCGCGAGCACGTCGAAGCCGTCGGACTCCACCGACCGGGCGTAGGTCGCCCAGTCGCCGAGCTGCGGCACCGGCAGTGCGGTCACCGCGAAGCGGAATGGTCTGGTCATGTCAGGAACCTCCTTGCTCCGGGCCGGCGGCGCCGGAATCGTCGGGCTGGACGAAGCGGAAGTGCGATCGCTCCCGTTCCATGTACCGGCGCTCGTAGACGCCGTCGATGCGCTTGCCGTCCACGGTGCCGCTCAGGTGCAGCTTGTCGCCGTCGACGCGCGCGGTGATGCGGAGGGGAGCGTCGCCCTCCTTCTTGCGGAGCGCGAGCACGTCGCCGTCCACCTCGAGCCCCCACGCGGTGGTGTACCCGGAGGGCTCCTGCGTCACCACGCTGTCGTACGCGGTGCTCAGCGACTTCAGGGCCGCGTTGGAGTCGTTGCCGCGCAGGGTGATCGCCACGTTCGACCACGGCGCCGGATCGCGCTGGGCGAGCCCGGCAGGGGCACCGTCGACGGTGAAGGACGTGGCCCGCCAGACCCCGTCGAGGTCGGAGCGCGGGGTGTGGATCACGTAGGTCATGAGCGCGCCGCTCGCCGTGAGCACCATCATCAGGATCCCCGCGATGCCGAACTTGAGGACCTGCCCGGTGATCCGGGCCCACGAGCGGCTCGCGCCGGCGACGGGCAGCGGCGGCACCGGGGTCGCGGTCGGGCGGTTCAGCGCGGCCCGCACCAGGTTCGGCGCGTACGGCACGGTGAGGGCGATCGCGATGATCAGCAGCTCGCCCGCGATGATCTTCACGGGCACGTCGTAGAACAGGTTGAGCAGGAAGACCTGGCCCATCGCGACGATCGCGACCAGCGATCCCAGCACCGCGGTGCGGCGCCACAGCAGCAGCACGCCCGCCGTCAGCTCCACCAGGCCGGTGATCACCATGTACGGGACCGACGCGCCCATGAAGCCCCACAGCGTGGAGAACAGGCTGGTGTCGCCGGTGAGCTGCAGCTGGTGCGAGGGCAGTGCCATGAAGCCCATCTGGGTGGGGATCACCTTGGCGATGCCGTAGAACAGCATCGACAGCGCGAGCGCGAACCGCGCGAACACGCCGAGCAGCCCCAGCAGGGAGCGGTAATTGGGGCGGTTCCGGTCGAGCGCCGTCCACACCACCACGATCACCAGGCCGACGAGGATCCAGCCGAGGTGCATGGACCATTGCCACCGGTTGTCGCCGCCGCCGGAGATGACGATGTCGACGCCCCCGCCGGTGGTGACGAAGCTGCCGATCTGCGCGAGCAGCCACCAGATGCCGGACGCGTTCCACAGGATGGCGAGACCCGCGTTGCCGTACACGGACAGCAGCAGGATGCCGCCGCCGAGCACGAACAGCAGGCGGAAGGCCAGCTTCTGCGCGTTCGACCACACGGGCTCCGGCGCGGGCGGCTCGGACGGCGGCGGGGGCCCCGGCAGCGGCGGAGCCCGTGTGGTCG
>NZ_JAIULG010000007.1 GCF_020169415.1 Tsukamurella sp. M9C | reverse complement strand
CTCCGGGTTCGGCGCCGGGGTGACGGGGGTGCCGAGGCCGCCGAGCCCGGAGAGGACGTCGAAGGCGATCTCGCCCGTCTGCCACAGCGCGAGGATCGCGCCCTCCGTGGCGGGCCGCACGGCGGGGTTCTGCAGCGCGAGGCCGTTGGCGAAGGTGAGGGTGTTGTAGCCGTCGTCGGCGGCGCGCAGCATCAGGTTCGATGCGACGCCCGCGCCGACGATCCGGTCGAGCCCCTGGCCGAAGAAGTAGAAGGTCCACAGGCCCCACAGGTCGGCGCCGTAGATCCGCTTGCTGCGCTCGGGGATCACGTTGCCGTTCTTCGCGATCGAGTCGACGATGCGGTAGAAGTCGAGCGCGTTCGCGGGTGTGCTGCGGGAGTGCGCGACCGTGTACGCGAGGTCGACGGTGATGTGCGCGTTGTAGCCCGCCATCGCCACCCGCCCGGGCGGCAGTTCGCACCGCGCGGCCAGCCGGAAGTAGTTGCCCCACCACTGCTGCACGGCGCCGCCGGTCCACTGCGCGTGGACGGCCTTCAGGTAGCGGCTGACCAGGTCGATGGACAGGGACTTGGCGTACCGCGGGTCGTCGAGCCCGGCCTCGTTGCGCTGCGTCGGGGTCACCGCATCGCGGATGACGCCGTCCATGCCGACGCCGAACAGTCCCCGTCGGTCTCTGTGGGCGCCGAGGATGTCGGCGATGCCGCGCTGGCGCACAGTCAGGTCGTCGAGGCCGGCGAAGGTCGGCTCCGTGGGCAGTGCGGCCGGATCGGACAGCGCGATGATGCGCTTGTTCTCCGCGGGCGTCAGCGCGGTGCCGCAGTAGGGCGACGGTGCCGCGCTCGACGGCGGGGCGGAGACCAGCGCGACGGTGACCAGGGCAGCGGCGATCGTGCCGGCGACCCGCGCCGACCGTCGGGGCATCATGCGTACTAGACCTCCGCGAGCGGTACGCCGGGATCCGCGAGACGGGCGGCGTCGACCACCCGGCGGGACGTGATCAGCGCACGCACATCATCGCCCACGTCCCACACGTTCACGTTCATACCGGCCAGAACGCGTCCCTTCGCCAGCCAGAAGGCGACGAACTCGAGGGCGTCCAGGTCGCCGCGGATCACCACGTCGTCGTAGCCGGTGGACAGGCCGAGGTACTCCATGCCCAGCTGGTACTGGTCGGTGAAGAAGTACGGGAGGCGGTCGTAGACCTCGGATCCGCCGAGGATGTTGGCGGCGGCCACGCGCGGCTGGTTGAGGGCGTTGGCCCAGTGCTCGACGCGCACGCGCCGGCCCACCGTCGGGTTCTCGGCAGCGGCGATGTCGCCGACGGCGAAGACGTGCGGGTCGGAGGTGCGCAGCCCGGCGTCGACGGCCACGCCGCCCTCGGCGGTCTCGAGGCCGGCGGCCTCGGCGAGTTCGATGTTCGGCATCGCGCCGATCCCGACGAGCACGGCGTCGGTCTCGATCGTGGTCCCGTCCTCGAGGACCAGCCCCCGGCCGCCGGGCTCCACGGCCCGCACGCCGGTGCCGGTGCGCAGGTCCACGCCGTGGCTGCGGTGCAGGTCCGCGAAGACCTTGCCGAGCTCGGGGCCGAGGGCGCCGAGCAGCGGCTGCTCGGCGGGTTCGACGACGGTGACCTCCAGGCCGGCCCCGCGGGCTGCGGCGGCCGCCTCGAGACCGATCCACCCGCCGCCCACGACGCCGAGCCGCCCGCCCTTCTCGAACACTTCCCGCAGCGCGTCACTGTCGTCGAGGGTGCGGAGGTAGTGCACCCCGTCGGCCCCGGGCAGCGGTCGCGCGCGGGATCCCGTTGCCAGCACCAGGTGCTCGTAGGGCAGCGACTCCCCCGTGTCCAGGCCGACGGTGCGCGCCTCCCGGTCGAGGGCGGTGGCGCGGACGCCGGTCCGCACGGTGACGTCGTGGTCGGCGTACCAGGCGGCGTCGAAGGTGAAGACGCTGTCGCGCTCGGCCTTGCCCTGCAGGTAGTCCTTCGACAGCGGGGGTCGCTCGTAGGGCGGATGGGATTCGGCGCCGATCACCGTGATCGGGCCGTCGTGGCCCAGATCCCGTAGCGCCTCGGCCGCTTTCGCGGCCGCCAGTCCTGCTCCGACGATGACGATCGCACCCATGCCCTCGACCGTAGCCCCGTCCGCCGACGAGGGGAACCCCTCGAATCGCCGTATCGGGTGCACGATTCGTCCGGTTCGCTACGCTCAGACCATGGAAGTACTACGCAACGTAATAGTTCTGGTGCACATCGTGGGCTTCGCCGTCACCTTCGGCGGCTGGGTTGCCTCCGCGGCCGCGGGACGGTTCCGGTTCGAGCGCGTCATGGACTACGGGCTGCTGGTCTCGCTCGTCACCGGCCTCGCTCTGGCCGCGCCCTGGCCCGCGGGAATCGAGCTGAACTATCCCAAGATCGGGATCAAGCTGCTCATCCTGCTCGTCCTCGGCGGCCTGCTCGGCATGGGCAGCGCACGACAGAAGCGCACCGGCGAGGCCGTCCCGCGCGGGATGTTCTACGCCGCGGGCCTGCTGTCACTGACCGCCGCGGGGCTCGCCGTCATCTGGTGACGCCTCGGATGTCGTGGACGTAGTCGCGGAGCTCGTCGAGCTTTTCCTTCGCGGCGACGAGCTGCGCGATCCGCTCGTCGAGCACGGTGCGACGCTCGCCGATACGGACCAGCGCCGCGTCCAACTCCGCCGGCGGGGCGTCGCCCTCGCCGCAGACGATGCCCACCAACTCCGCCGTCTCCGTGGCCGACAACCCGGCCTCGATGAGACACCGCGCATCGGCGACGGTGCGCACGTCCTCCTCGGTGAACACCCGATAGCCGTTCGACTCGCGCCCCGGCGCGAGGATCCCCGTCTTCTCGTAGTGCCGGATCATGCGGGGCGTGGTGCCGGTGCGGGCACACAGGTCACGCATCCGCAGCCCGGGCTTGACCATGACACTGGTGTCAGAGTTCATGCTCTCAGTATGACGAATCAGCAGCAGCTCCGCGCGCTCGTGGTGACCGCCCACCCCGATGCCGACTCCGCCACCGCCTCCACCGCCGCCGCCGTGGCCCGCGGCCTGCTCCGCGGCGGGTACGCCGAGGTCGAGCGGCACGACGTCCTCGCCGCCGGCTTCGACCCGACCTTCGGTTCGGCCGACCACGCGGCGTACCGCGACCGCACCGTCGTCCCCGCGGACGTGCGGGCCGAGCAGCGCCGACTGGAGGAGTTCGACGCGATCGCCGTCGTCTTTCCGGTGTACTGGTGGGGCCTGCCCGGCCCGCTCAAGGGCTGGGTCGACCGCGTCTTCACCCGCGACTGGGCGTACGACGACACGAACTCCGGTGCCGAGCTCGCGGCGCCGAAGCGCCTGTACTTCTTCCCGATCGGCGCCGTCGGCGAGTCCACCTACCGCAAGCACGGCTACCTCGACGGCATGAACGCCCAGCTGGTCGACGGCCTCGCGAACTACATGGGCGCGGAGGATTCCGGGCTGTTCCTGCTGGGCGACGGGGAATCGGACGATCCGGATCGGCATCGCGCCCGCGAGGTCGCGGCCGAGGACGCCGCCGCGTCGGTCGCCGCGCGCATCGCCGACGGTGCCGCCGCCTGATCGTCGTCAATCAATGGTTGACAACCACGCCGCGTCAACTCATGCTTGACGCATGCCTCAGAACGATCCCGTCAGCCTCGACGCCCTCATCCGCACCGTCCACGCGCTCCACCCGGACGGCGACGCGCTCGCCCACCTCGGCGATGCCGTCGCCGTCGCGGCGCACCTCGGCGAGACCGCCGACCACCTCGTCGGACACTTCGTCGACCAGGCGCGGCGCAGCGGCGCCACCTGGACCTCGATCGGCGAGTCCATGGGGATGACGAAGCAGGCCGCGCAGCAGCGCTCGGCGCCGCCGAGCATCGACCCGTCGGCGCTCATCGACGCGACCGGCTCGCCCTACTCGCGGTTCACGCCGCGGGCACGGAGCGTCGTCGTGGCGGCGCAGGACGAGGCGCGCGAGGCAGGGAGCCCGACGATCGACACGGACCACATGCTGCTGGGACTGTTCCGCGAGCCCGAGGGCATCGCTGCCCGCCTACTCCTCGGCCGGGGGATCACGGAGGAGGCGATCACGGAAGCCGTCCTGCACCGACAGATCTCGACGACGGACACCGAGGAGAGCCCGGAGCTCATCCCCTTCTCGCCCGCGGCGAAGAAGGCCGTCGAGATGGTGCTGCGCGAGGCGCTCCGACTGGGCCACAACTACGTCGGCACCGAGCACATCCTGCTCGGCATCCTGGCGGAGGGCACCGGCCCCGGCGCGGTCTTCCTGGCCGAGCGCGGCGTGGATCACGCGACGATCGACGCCGCGGTGCGCGAGGTGCTTTCGGCGTACAACCCGGAATGACGCAGCGGCGCCGCTACTGTGAGCGCATGGCCGTCCTCGCCCGCCTCGTGCCCGCCCTGATCCCCGCCGTCGCGGCCGCCTCACTCGCAGCGCCCGCCACGGCGGCGACCTGCACGCCGGCACGCCAGCTCGCGGCCGCCGACGCCTACCTCGCGGCGCTCGGCGATCGCACCAAAGCCGGCGCGGTCCCCTTCGCGCCGAACGCCGTCCGCTTCGAGAACGGCCTGCAGACGGGCTTCTCCGGGGACCAGTTGCGCGGGGATCTCGACCGGCACCTGCAGTACTCGATCATGGACGCGCCGCGGGTCACGGCGCGCACCGTCGCGCCCGGCGGCGACCGTGACCTGCTGAACTACCGATTCATCGTGCCCGTGCGCATCGCCGGGCAGCGCGTCGTGGACGCGCCCACGGACGAGGACTTCCGGATCCCGCGCAGCACGTGCCTCATCACCCGCATCGACGCGTTGATCACGATCACACCGCCGCGCTGAGCGTCAGGAGACCCGTTCCGCGAGGGTGGGCAGGCCCTCCCCGCTCAGTTCCCCCAGGGCGACGGTGCGCCCGCTCACGGCGAGCAACAAGGCGAGCAGCGGACCGGTGACTTCGGGGCCGTCGCCGAGCGTGACGTCCGCGTCGGTGGCGCGCAGCCGCAGTCCGGCGATGTGCTCCTTCGCTCCGCCCATGCCCTTCCCGGTGCGGGCCTGCAGCCGCAGGGCCCGTTCGACCGCCTCCGCCGGATAGTCGCCGACGGCGCCGAGCGGCCGGCGGATGTCCTCGCCGTGCACGACGGCCTCGACGAGCCGGGTGTCGAGCGGCGCGGGCGGGCCCGAGGTGCGGTCGACGAGCGAGCGGTACCGGTCCAGCATCTGCGCCGCCGGTCCCAGCTCGCGGTCGACGCCGCTCTGGTTGTCCCTGTCGAAATCGAAGCGGGCCAGGATCATTCCCTTGATGAAACCCAGGCGCGTGGTGTCCGCGGTGGAGATCTGGTGGGCGACGACGTCGCGCACGCGCCACCCCGGACACAGCGAGGGCGTGTCCCAACGCGCATCGTCGACGCCCTCGAGGAAGGCGATCAGGGCGCGGCGCTCCGCGTGGACCAGTTGCCAGACATCGGACATGCGACTCCTTCGTCCCGCTCACCGTAGCGGGAAATCCAGGGCCTCACCGGCGAAGTTGGATGCTGCTCCCCGCCGAAGCCGAGCCGCGCAGCACCAGGAGCGGCCCCGCCGCGCCGTCCGCCGGCCCGGCCTTGTCCTTGAGCGAGCTCCACCCCGAGTAGTCGACACCGGTGGCGTCGACCCGCATCGTCGGCGTCAGGTGCAGCTTCAGCGTGCTCCACGAGACCTGGACGTCGATCTCGACCCCGCCGTAGGGGAAGTCGGCGTTGCGGAAGTCGATCTTCGCGGTGCCCGTCGAGCCCGTGATGCGCAGGCGCGCGGGCACGGTCCACACGCCCTTGCGGTGCACCGTCGTCCATTCCAGGTCGAGCACCTCCACGGGCCGGTCCGCGACGTCCGGCACCGTGGGGAAGAGTCGCTCGCGGATCGGCAGGTCGTTCACCAGCGCCTGCAGCTCACCGCGATTCGCGGCGGCGTAGGCCGCGTGCGTGCGTTGGTCGAACTCCTCGACGGTGAGGTAGCCGGTGGCCATCGCCTCCCCGAGCAGTTCGACGGCCCGCTGTCGTTCGGGGTCGCCCACCCGGATCCCATCGCTGTCCGCCATGCGCCCGACCCTAGCGATTGCGCCCGGATTCCGCCGCTATCGACCGGTGCCGCGGGCGCGCCGGGCCAGGTACTCGCGTTCGGCCGGATCGGTGGTGATCGAGATCGCCTTGGCGTAGGCGGCATCGGCTGCGGGCTCGCCGAGGCGGTCGAGCAGGGACGCGCGGACGGCCCACGCGGGTTGCAGTCGCTCCACGCCGTCGAGGAGGTCCAGCGCCTCCAGTCCCGCACGCGCACCGTCGGTCTCGGCGATGACGGCGGCCCGCGCGACGGCCGCACCGCGCGTGGGCGCCAGGGCGACGAGTGCGTCGTAGAGGCGCCGCAGGTTCGCCCAGTCCGATGCCTCGCCCGGGCGGCGGGCGCAGTGCACAGCCCCGATCGCCGCTTCCAGCTGGAACCGTCCGACCGTGCCGAGCGCGTGCGCCACCCGCAGGTGCCGGTGCCCGGCGGCGATGAGGTCACGGTCCCAGCGCCGCGGATCCTGCAGCGGCAGCGGGATGTAGCGCCCGTCCTCGTCGACACGGGCGGGCAGCCGGGCGCTGGAGAGGTACATCAGGGCGGCCAGGCCGTGCGCCTCCGCGACCGTCGGGGCCGACTCGGCGATGGTCCCGGCCAGCCCGAGGAGGAGTGCATGGCGCTCGCGCGGCGGGGTGGGCCATTCGATCGAGTACGAGCCGTACACGGCTTCGAGGACGGGCCCGAGGCGGCCCGCGAGCGCGTCCACCTCGGGGACCGCGAACGGGATCCGCTCGCGCTCGATGCGCTTCTTCGCCCGCGTCAGGCGGGCGGCCATGGTCGCCGTCGGGACCAGCAGGGCAGCGCCGATCTGCTCGGCGGTGAAGCCCAGGACGGTGTTGAGCATGAGCGGCACGCTCGCGCCCGCGACGGCCGGGTGCGCGCAGACGAGGAGCAGTTCGAGCCGTCGGTCGGGGCTCTCGCCCGGCGCCGCGGCGTCGTGCGCCGCCTCGTCGAAGGGCAGCGAGCGACGCTCCGCCGCGGACTTCCACCGGTCGCGCTGGCGGTTCCTCGCCACGGTGAGCAGCCACGCGTCCGGATCGTCGGGCGTCCCGTCGACCGGCCATTGCGTCAGCGCCCGCTCGAAGGCGTCCGCCAGGGCGTCCTCGGCGGCTGCGAGGTCGTGGGTGCGGGTCGCGAGCAGCGCGAGGAGCCTGCCGTACGAGGTGCGGGCGGCGTTCTCCGCCCGCACCTCGGCGTCCCCGGCCATCAGTCCTCGGCGTTCCAGATGCCCTCGTCGCAGGCTGCGGCGACCTTGCGGACCTCGATCACCGCGTACTGGGTGGCGGGGTGCTTCTCAGCCCAGGCCAGGGCCGCGTCCTGGTCCGGGACGTCGAGCAGGAAGACGCCGGCGAGCGCCTCGCGGGTGTCGGCGAACGGGCCGTCCTGGATCGTCAGGTCGCCGTCGCGGCGGGTGACGGTGACCGTCTTCGCCTGCGGTTCCAGGATCTCGGCGCCGATGAGCACGCCCGCGGCCTGCAGAGCGGCGGTGTAGTCCGCCATGGCCCGCTGCATCTGCAGGAAGGCCTCCTCCGCGATGTCGCCCTCGTCGGGTTCGGCGTTGTTGATCAGCAGTGCGTAGTGCATGGTTCCTCCTCGTATCCACTCTGCCCCAGGGGCGGGCACAGTGATGACGATCGAGGCGACGCGGAATCGACAGGGCGTGCCGATCAGGCGTACTGCAGGTTCGCGCGCGGGATCCTGCCGTCGGCGATGGTGAAGTCGAAGGTTGCCTTGAAGCCGCCGCCCGAGTTGCGGTTCACCTCGACCAGGATCTTCTGACCGTCAGCGCGACGCTCCTCCACCGTGAGCACCTCGATCGTGTAACCGGTGACCTCGGGCTCGGCGAAGGTGCGGATCTCGTCGTGGCCGCGGAATGTGCGCGTGTCGTCGACCAGGACCCCGTCGGCGGTGAACAGATTGACCATGGCGGTGGCATCCCGGTTGTTCCACGCGTCGACGAAGGCCTTGGTGACCGGGTCCATCTGGATCCGCCCGGCCGTCGGCGATGCGGAGGACGCAGCGGCGACGGAGGCCGCCCCGGTCGAGGTCTGACCGGCCTCGTTCGAGCTCGCCCCGCACCCGGCGAGCGCGATCGCGGCGGCGACGGTGGCGACGACGAGCGCCGGGCGGCGACTGGTGGTGCGGAACATCATGGAGACCTTTCGTTCGGTGCGACTGATGAGTCCATCCTGTGCGGTTCGTCCGGTTATGCCCAGATGCTTCCGTTCGGGGGTACCGCCGGTACCCGGTTCGCGATCAGAGGAGCTTCAGAACCGCCTCAGCCACAGGGTGCGCGCTGGCCGGGTTCTGGCCGGTCACGACGGTGCCGTCGGTGACGGCGAACGGGGACCACGCCTCGTCGGCCTGCACGTAGGTGGCGCCAAGCGCGGCGATCCGCTCCTCGAGGTTGAACGGGACGATCGAATCCAGCCCCGCCAGCACCTCCTCGTTCCAGGAGAAGCCCGCGATGCGCAGGCCGGCGATCAGCGGCGCACCGTCGGCCTTCGTGGCGCCGAGGAGCCCGGCGGTGCCGTGACAGACAGCGGAGACGACCTTGCCCGCCGCGTCGAAGTCGCGGAGCAGGGCCGCGAGGCGCTCGTCGGTCGGGAAGTCGAACATGACGCCGTGGCCGCCGGTGAGGTAGATCGCGTCGAAGTCGGCGGCGTCGACGTCCCGGAGCGAGGGCGTGTTCCGCAGGCGGTCCATGAAGGCGGGGTCGTCGTAGCGGGCGCGCGTGCCGCCCTGCGCGAGCACCTCGTGGCTGAGGGACTCCGGGTCGATGGGGACGAAGCCGCCCTCGATGCTGGCGATGACGGTGCTGTGGCCCGCGGCCTCGACGGCATCGACGAAATGGGTCAGCTCGCCGAGCCAGAGGCCGGTGCGGCGGCCGCTCACGGCGTAGGACGGGACGCTGGTGGTGACGACCAGGATGCGGCTCATGACGTACTCCTCAGTTGGTTTGCGCGACAACTGAACGGTATCACAACTGATATGTGCATCAACTGATATGTGACGCCTGTTAGACTGAAGGTGTGGCGGAGCACGAGGAGACCTGCGATTTCGGCTGGTCCGTGGGGGTGTTGAACAAGGCGTACGCGGAGGCGGTGGCGCCGATCCTGGACCGGATCCCGCGCGGGGTGCGCGGCTACCAGACGCTGTACGCCGCCGCGACGTACGACCTACCGACACAGCTGGCGCTCGCGGAGTACCTGCTCATCGACAAGTCGGTGATGCCGTACGTGGTCGACGACCTCGTCGACGCGGGACTCGTGCGTCGCGAGCCCTCCCGCACTGATCGCCGGGCGCGGCGGGTCGTGCCGACCGACGCGGGGCTGTCGATGTTGCGTGAGGTGGGCGCGGAAGTCAGTACCGCCGAGGCGGAGTTGCTCGGGCCGCTCTCCCCCGGCGACGCCGAGGTGCTGCGGCGCGCGGTCGCCACCGTGGCCCGCACGTCGCGCGACGGGTGCGCGGGCTAGTCCTCGGCGAGAGCCAGGTGCAGCAGCGGGTACGGGAGTCCGTCGCCGTCCGTCTCGCTCCGCCCGGTCACCGTGAAGCCGCTGTGCGCGTAGAAGCCGACGGCCTGCTCGTTCTGCTCGTTGACGTCGACGGTGCGCACGCCGAGCTCGCGGACGGCGTGGTCGAGAAGGGCGCGGCCGACGCCGCACCCCCGGGCGTCGGCATGCGCGAAGAGCATCGCCAGATCGTCGCCGGCCGTGCCGGCGAACCCGGCCACGGCACCGTCGATCTCCGCGACGGTGAGCCGGACCTGCGGGAAGTAGTCGCTCGCGAGGCGCGCCTCGATGGCGTCGCGGTCCGCTGCGGCGAGGAAGTCGTGGGTGGCGTCGACGGAACTGCGCCACACCCGCACCAGCGCGGGATGGTCGGCGTCGGTGCCATTGCGGAGCGTGATCACTCCGGTCATTCTTCCGGACCTGTCGAGCGGTTTTCGCCCCATGGGTATCCCTTGGGACGATGCCGCGGCGGGATCAACGGCAAGCCGAGTTCCGGTGCGACCGCGTAGATGTAGCGCCTCACGTGGCGGGGCGCGGGCGCGGTCATCCACCCGGTCGAGAACGACGCGGGACCGGCGGGATGAACCCATCGTCGTTGCCAACCCGTGAGGTCGTCAGACGCCGATTCCAGCGCGGAGGCACGCGCGGACGGATGCAGCTGGAGTAGGAAGTCCGACCGATAGGTCACGCCCCTCGCATCCCGCTTCATCACCTCGATCCTCTGGATCTCCGACCAATCCCACTCGCGGAGTGCCGGATCCGCGACCCAGGGCAGAGCGATGCCCCTCGGCGACAGGATTGCCGCGACGCGGCGCGAGGCCAGGAGAGCCGCCAGCGCCACGACGTAGCCCGCCGAAGCCACCCCCAGCGCGCCGACGACGGCCACCGCGGAGGCCGACTCACCCGCTTGCCGCATCCCCACACTCCCAACGAGTGCGAGCACCGCCATGCCTCCGTACGCCGCCAGCGCGATGAACCCCGCACCGCGGAACCCGAATCCGACGACGAACGCCGGCGGGACCTCGGGTCCGAGAACACCACTGCCGAACCTTCGCCCCATATCCGCCATCATGAATATTCGCGGGGTTGAAAGCAAATCTGCGCGGGGTTCCGGCGGCGCCTCAGGCCCGGAGAGCGGCGAGGGCGCGGTCGGCGTGGACCTGCATGTTCACCTCGGAGGCGATGACGTCGGCGACGGTGCCGTCGGGCCGGATCGCGAAGGTGGTGCGCTTGGTGGGCATGCCGGCGAGCTTGAGCAGTCCGTCGCGCTTCACGCCGAACGCCGTGGCCACGGCGCCGTCGACGTCGGAGAGGAGCGGGTAGTCGAGGCCGTGCTTCGCCGTCCAGTCCTGCTGCTTGGCGACGGCGTCGCGGCTGATGCCGACGCGCTGCACGCCCGCCTCCGCGAACTCGGCGGCGAGGTCGCGGAAGTGGCACGCCTCCTTGGTGCAGCCCGGCGTGAACGCCGCCGGGTAGAAGAACAGGGCGACGGGGCCGGCGGCGAGCAGGTCGCTCAGCTTCCGCGGGGTGCCGTCCTGATCGGGCAGTTCGAAGTCGGGCGCGGTGTCACCGGGTTTCATGTCGACCACGCTAGTCCCCCGCCCGCCGGAGCGCCCCCGCCGGCGGCGCTCACAGGTACTGCCCGACCGGGACGGCCGCCAGCCAGCCACGGCGCCGTACCTCCGTGAGGAAGGCTTCGAGGTCGGTGCCCGCGTTGGCCAGGACGACGCGCCGAACGAGAGCGCCCACGTCGGCGCCGCTGGTCTCGGTCGGCAGGGCGTCGGCGATCGAGGCCACGTCGCCGTCGGTGAGGCCGAGGCCGACCGTGCGCCGTCGCAGGATGCCGATCAGCGCCTCGCGATTCGGGTAGCCCACCTCGACGACGCTGTCGAAGCGGGTCGCGCGGGTGGCGGCTCCGTCGAGTGAGCGCGGGTCGTTGGTCGTCGCGATGGTGAGCACCTCGGCGGACTGATCGACGCCGTCGAGCGCGTCGAGCAGAGACGCGAGCGCGGTGTCGTCGCCGTCACCGCGGCGACGGACCGCGAGGTCCACGTCGTCGAGGATCACGACGCACCGTCCGAGCTCGACGGCCGCCGCGTAGACCGACGCGAGCCCCGCGCCGATCGCGGCCGCGCCGACGACGATCACGGTGAAGTCGCCGACCAACTCGGCGGCGACCGCGCGGGAGACCGCCGTCTTCCCCACGCCGGGCGGCCCGCAGAGCAGTACACCGCGCGCGGCGCGGAAGCCGAGGCGTCGCAGCTGTTCCGCGTGGGTGGTGACCGCGCGGACGGAAAGGTCGATCTCGGCCCAGACCCGGTCGGGGACGACGACGTCGGCGCGGTCTCCGGTGAGCTCGAATGCGCGGAAGGTCATGCCGCCGTGGAAGGAGACTGCGATCGCCCGCCCCTTGAGCGGGTTGAGTTCCTCTGCCGCGGCGCGGATCCGGTCACGGACCGCCTCGCCGACAGCGACGTCGCACGACCGGGTGACGACGCCGACGCTCAGCGTCTCGCGGTACTCGGTCTCGCAGCGCAACACGACCGGCGCATCGGCAAGGGTGCCCGCACGGAAGGCGAACGCCGCATCTCCGGGGATGCGGTCGGCGCCGTCCCCCAGGTCGATCGAGAGCCAGGACGGCGGGTCCGTGTGGCAGGCCGGTCCCGACTCGGCGTCGTGCTCGGCGACGAGCCGCGACACGGCGAGGCCCACCGCGACGGCCGTCGCGGGCGTGGTCGCGATCTTGATGACCGTGTGCTGCGCCTCGAGAACGCCGAGCGCGTCCTCCGCGAAGGACGTCGCGGTACGCGGCGTCACGTGGGCATCACCGAGCAGCGCGCGGATCACTTCCACGGCGCGCGTCACGTCCCGGTTCTCCCCGGTCAAGTCGATGGGCATCGGACGAACGGTAGGCGGGGAAGCCGTCCGGCGCCATCGAATATCCGGGCCGGCGGTAACCTCGGCGCATGAGCTTCACCGGATTCCCCGAGGCTGCGCTGGACTTCTACGACGACCTCGAGGCCGACAACTCGAAGGTCTTCTGGGAGGCGCACAAGGAGGTCTACAAGACCTCCGTCGCCGCGCCGATGGCCGCGCTGACCGAGGAGCTGGCCGACGAGTTCGGCACCGCGAAGATCTTCCGCCCCTACCGCGACGTCCGCTTCTCCAAGGACAAGACGCCGTACAAGACGCACCAGGGCGCCTTCATCGGGGTCGGCCCCGCCACCGGCTACTACCTGCAGATCGGCGCGCCCGGAATGCGGGTCGGCGCCGGCTTCTACGAGGCGAGCCCCACCCGGCTGGCCGCCTTCCGGAAGGCGATCGACAACGACCTGTACGGCCCCGCGCTCGAGCAAGTCATCGCGAAGCTCCGCCGCAAGGGCTGGGAGATCGGCGGCGAGACGCTCAAGACCTCCCCGCGCGGATGGGATGCCGACCACCCGCGGATCGACCTGTTGCGGCACAAGTCGCTCACCGTGATGCGCGACTACGGCTTCGAGGAGATCATCCACACGCCGAAGCTGGTGCCCCAGATCCGCAAGCACTGGCGCGAGACCTCCGCCCTGCTCGACTGGCTGGTCGAGCACGGCGACGCCTGACCCCGCGGCCCTTCCCTACACTGGTGGCATGGCAGGGCGATCTCGACTGAAGTGGATGTGGTGGCTCTGCGCCTACATCGCGCTCGGCCTGGGCATCGTCGGCGTCGTCGTCCCGCTCATGCCGACCACCGTGTTCATCCTGATCGCGGCGTACTGCGCGGCGCGCGGTTCCGACACCCTGCACCGCAAGCTCCTCGAGCACCGGGTCTTCGGCCCGATGATCCGGGACTGGCAGGCCACCGGCGCCGTCAGCCGCAAGGCCAAGTACATGGCCGTCGGCAGCATGGCCGTGTGCGCCGTGATCCTGTTCCTCGTGACGCCGCACTGGTGGATCGCCGGCATCGGCACCGCGATCATGGCGATCGTGGGCACGTGGCTGTGGCTGCGCCCCGAGCCGACGCGCGGGCCTGAGCCCGCCGCCGACGGCGAGGCCGAGGCGGCCCCCGAGGCCGTCAGTCGTCCAGAGCAGTGACCGCGATCCCGTACGGCAGGAAGCGGACCTTCCGGGTGACGTCGGTGTTGTGCTGGTTGGAGCGCAGCGCGTCGATCTCGGTGGCGTAGACCTGCTCGACGCGGGCTCCCCCGTCCTCGGCAGTGGCGATGATCGCCCACACCCCGTCGCCCGTCTCACCCGCCGTCTCCGGCTGGCGTTTCGGGCGGCGGACGGCATCGTCGAACAGCCCGGAGAAGGCCTCCCGGCCCGCGGTGCCGCCGACGAGCCGGCCGATCATGTCCCGGGCCTCGCGCGCGAGGTCGTCGAACTCGCCCGGACCGAACCCGAACGGGTTGTCGTTACCTGCCATGACTTGACTCCTCGAGCCGTAGGGACCCACTTGACTCCAGTGTCCACACCGGAGGGGACCCCGGCCACCCCGTTCATCCAGGGCGAACCGTCAATCGAGGCAGAACTCGTTGCCCTCGACGTCGGCCATGGTGAGGCAGGACTCGTTCGCACCGTCGGCCTCCTGCAGGTAGAGGCGGGTCGCACCGAGCTTCTCCAGTCGCGCGCACTCCGCCTCGAGGGCAGCGAGCCGTTCGGCGCCCACCATGCCGGTGCCGACGCGGACGTCGAGGTGCACGCGGTTCTTGACCGTCTTGCCCTCGGGCACGCGCTGGAAGAACAGGCGCGGGCCGACGCCGTTGGGGTCGACGCACGCGAACGCCGATCCGTGCACCTCCGCCGGCAGCGACGCCTCGAAGGCGTCCCAGTCCTCGAAACCCGGCGGGGGCGGCGGCACGATGTACCCGAGCACCTCGCACCAGAACAGCGCGACGCGCTTCGGATCCGCACAGTCGAAGGTCACCTGAATCTGTCTGACGGTCATGCGGAAACGTTAGCGGCGGCAGCGGCCAGATCTCGACCTCTTTTCAGGTAGCGCTCGCCGAACATGCGGTCATCGATCCAAGCGATCGTGAGGAAGAACGACCGCACATTTCACCGCGACGCGTCCGCCGGTTACCAGCCGCGGCCGAGGTCCACGACCGCGCGGCCGGTGTACCCGCCCGCGCGGAGGTCCTCGACGACGGCGCCGACACCGTCGATCCCGATGTCGTTGGCGACGAGGTCGAGATGCCGCGGGCGCAGGTCGGTCTCGATCCGCTGCCACAGGGCGCGACGCGGCGCGATCGGCATGAGCACCGAATCGATGCCCGCGAGGGTCACGCCGCGGAGGATGAAGGGCATGACCGTGGTCTTGAGGCCGGCGCCGCCGGTGAGGCCGCTGGCGGCGACGACGCCGCCGTAGTTGAGGGTGCTGATCACGTCGGCGAGCGCGGCCCCACCGACGCAGTCGACCGCGGCGGCCCAGCGACTCCTGCCCAGCGGCCGGGGCTTGGCGTCGGGGTCGAGCGGGAGCCGGCCGATGACCTCGGCGGCGCCGAGCTCGCGCAGGCGGTCCGCGGCGGCGGGTTTGCCCGACGACGCCACGACCTCGTAGCCGAGGCCGGCGAGCAGGTCAATGCTGGTGGAGCCCACGCCGCCGGTCGCGCCGGTGACCACGACGGGCCCGGCATCGGGGGTGATGCCGGCGTCGAGGATGGCAGCGACGCTCATGGCCGCGGTGAAGCCGGCGGTGCCGATGGCGGCGGCCTCGCGGGTGCTCAGGGCAGCCAGCTTGACGGCCCATTCGGCGGGGACGACGGCCTGTTCGGCGTAGCCGCCGTCGCGGGCGGTGCCGATCTCGTAGCCGTGGGCGATGACGCGGTCGCCCGCGGCGAACTCGTCCGAGGTGGATTCCAGGACGGTGCCGGAGATGTCGATGCCGGGGACGATCGGGTATTGGCGCACCACACCGCCGCCCGGTGTGAGGGCCAGGGCGTCCTTGAAGTTGACACCGGAGAACTCGACGGCGATCCGCAGCTGCCCGGGCTCCAGCGCCGCCGGTTCGCGGGTCTCCACGCGGGTGGTCACCGCGTCGTCGGCGGATTCGGCGATCAGGGCCCGGAACTGGGTCATCGTGGTCTCTCCTAGGGTCTCGGCGGCTTTCCCGCGATCCTAGAGGGAGGCGATGACGGCGGCGATGCGCCGCTCGCGGGTCTCGGCCCGCTTCGCCTCGGCCACGCCGCGCGCCGCCTCCTTGCGGCGGGTGTAGCTGAGGGCGTCGAAGGCCTCGCGTCGGCCCGCCGTCTGCAGCGCGGCGGCGAGATCGTCCGGGAGGTCGACGGTCCGCTCGGCCTCGTCGAGCTCGACCAGGGCGTCGACGGTATCGCCGATCTCGACCTCGAGGTCCTTGCGTGCGGCCTTGGACAGGCCGATCAGGTTGCACCCACCCATGCCCGCGAGCCGCAGCCGCGCGGTGCGATCGCCGATCGTGACGCGCACCGCCGCGCGCTTCCCTCCGCCGAGTTCCTCGACCTGCGCATCGGTGAGTTCGATGGCGGTGGCCGGCCCAACCGGCTCCAGCGTGGTTCGTACGTGCAGTGCCATGCGTTCCATCGTCCCCGAATTCGTCGGGCTATGCGGGCCCGCCGCCGATCCCGACCTCGTTGCCGTCGGGATCGATGAAGACCGCCTTGCGCACACCGTTGTCGTAGGACTCCTCCGAGTCCGGCCGCAGTCCGCGTCCGGCCGCTGCGGCGAGGAAGGTCTCGAAGTCGCCGAGGAACAGCGTGACCGCGGAATGGCCCGCGTGCTCGGGGAGCAGCTCGACGTAGACGTGCACGTGCTCCCCCAGCGTCCAGACATGCTCGACATCGTTGGGCGCGAACGATTCCACGTCACCGAAGAGCTGCTCGCCCCATGCGATCGCGCGGGGCAGGTCGGTCACGGCGAGGCGTGCGAACAGGTCCATGGTCATTCCTTCGGTCGGCGCGGCGACGGGGCTCGCCGCAGCAGGCCCGGGAGTTCGGCGACAGCCTCGGCACCGGCGAGGCTCTCGTCGATGTTGACGAGGGCGAGCAGGCGCAGCGGCGCGCCGACGCGTGCTGCGGCCTCGAACTTGTGGTGGCCGTCGAGGAGGAAGTGGGTCACCGCCCAGTGCTCGTAGAAGTCGACGGCGTCCGCAGCGATCACAGCTGGGGCGCGCCGGTCGAGCATCGACAACGCCACCGCCGTGGGCGTCGTCCCGCCGGCGAGCAGGTCGACGTAGTGCTGGACGCGCTTCTCGTCGTTCCAGTTGGGCTGCACCATGGGAACAACGAATTCGAAGAGGTGCTCGTCGGGCGCGACCTCGGTCTCGAAGGTCCGGTAGTAGTGCGTCAAGGGGTTCTGCGGCAGTCCCCAGATCGTGTCGATTCCCCACGTGGCGACCTGCTCGTGCGTGAAGTAGTCGCGGTCGTCGTACGGTGCGACCAGTTCCGGGGTGACCTCGACGAGGAGCGGCTGATACTCGCCCTCTGGCAGCAGCCGTGAGAATGTGGCGATGACCTCGTCGTCGACCAGGTCGAGTCCTCGTTCCAACCTATCCAGCGGTTCCCGCTCGTCCGAGATGTCGTAGCCGATGTTCTTGCGTTCGAACAGGAATGGTGACGTCCCCGTCCAGAATGACAGCTCGAGTGCGGGCGACCCCTCGATGAACAGATACCTGGTGGAGACAGGATCGTCAGGATCGATCTGGTCGATCCGCAGCGTCGCCTCGTCGTGCGGGACGCCGAGGCGGCGCTGCGGAGCGGTGGAGATCAGCATGCGCGGATCGTAGGCCGGGGCCGTCAGTGATGCGCCGGGCCGGACGGGGCGGCACCGTCGACCTTGGAGGGTAGGAGCAGGGCGGCCACGACGACCACGACGCCCATCAGCGCGGCGGCGGCGAAGGCCCACTGCAGTCCGCCGACGAAGGCTTCCGGCTGGGAGGCGCCGGTCTCGGCGAGGCGCGACGACCGGTTGGACATGACGACGATGAGCGCCGCGGTGCCGATCGCGCCGGCGACCTGCTGGAGCGTGCCGAGCAGCGAGGAACCGTGCGAGTACAGGTGCTCCGGCAGGTCGCCGAGGCCGACTGTGAAGATCGGGGTGAAGACGGCGGCCAGGCTCACCATGAGCGCGACGTGGATCGCGACGAGCAGCGGGTACGGCGTGGTCGCGCCGATGCGGCTGAGCGCCGCGAGGGCGACGACGATGCCGATCGCTCCGGGGATCACCAGCGGGCGAGCACCGACGCGGTCGTAGAGTTTGCCGACCTGCGGGCCGAGCAGGCCCATCGCGAGTCCGCCGGGCATGACCAGCAAACCGGTCTGCAGCTCGGACAGCCCGCGCAGCTCCTGCAGGTACAGCGGCAGCAGGATCATCGAGCCGAGGAAGGCCATGAAGCCGGCCGTCATCAGCAGCAGGGAGATCGCGAAGGTGCGGTGGCGGAGGGTGCGCAGGTCGAGCAGCGGCATCTCGCGCTGCTGCAGGCGCACCTGGTAGGCAGCGAACGCGGCGATGAGCAGGACGCCCGCGACGACGATGAGGACCGGCCCGGTGACATCACCCGTGCCGATCTCGCTGAGCCCGTACACGAGGCTGCCGAAACCGCCCGCCGCGAGCACGACGCTGAGCCAGCTGATCGGCGTGCTCTCGGTCTCGCCGACGTTCTGCAGCTGCCGCATCCCGGCGACGCCGACGAGCACCGCGATGGGCAGCACGAACACGAAGATCAGGCGCCAGGAGCCGAGGTGCAGGATCACGCCGGAGACCGCCGGGCCGAGGGCGGGCGCGCACGACATGGCCAGGGTGACCTGGCCCATCACACGGCCGCGGTCGCTCTCCGGGACGACGGTCATCAGCGTGGTCATGAGCAGCGGCATCATCACCGCGGTGCCGCCCGCCTGGACGACGCGGGCCGCGAGCAGCACCTCGAAGGTCGGGGCGATCGCGGCGAGGGCGGTGCCGGCGCTGAACGTCGCCATGGCCACCGCGTACGCCGTGCGGGTGCTGACCCGCTGCAGGAACCAACCGGTCACCGGGATCACCGCGGCCATGGTCAGCATGAACACAGTGGAGAGCCACTGAGCGGCGCGGGCGTCGACGTGGAAGTCCGTCATGAGGCGCGGGATCGCGTTGATCATGATCGTCTCGTTGAGGATCACGACGAAGGTGGCCGCGACCAGCAGCTTGATCACCAGCGGCGTGCGCCCGGCCTGCTCGATCCGCGCGGTCGGCGACGCGTCGGCGGGCTTCGTCAGGTCGGTGGGGGGATGGTCCATCTGTTCAGTGTGCGTGGCCATGGTGGCTTCCTCATAGTCGTTTTCCGCGGCGACCTGTCGATCGCCCTCATGAATACGACGAACCACTGACAGGTTTTTCGACATCACCCGCCGACCCGATTCGTGAATCCGGCGTTCTGCCGGCGCACGAGGCCAGATTCGGCCTCGTGTGCCCGGATTCCGCTGTTTTCACGAGCGTCGGCGCCCTGGCCGGGCCCGACGGACGGGTCTACCGTCGAGGCATGAGCAGGAACGCCGGAACCGCCAGCACCATGCCGCTCCAGGGCGTCATGAACGCCGTGATGCGCACGTTGCTCAAGGCTCCCGGAGTGTCCAAGTTCATCGGCGAGCGGCTGCTCACGCTGTACGTAGTGGGCCGGAAGTCGGGCAAGGTCTTCGAGGTGCCCGTCGCGTACACGAAGCACGACGGAAATCTCCTGGTCGGCTCCCCGTTCGCGTGGGGCAAGAACCTGCGCACGGACGACCCGATCGACATCCAGCTCGCGGGCCGCCGGAGGACCGCCCACGTGCGGGTGGTCTCGGACGAGGCGGGCGTGGTCGAGCTGTACGGCGTGATCGCGGCCGACAACAAGAACTTCGCCTCGTTCAACAACATCAGCTTCACCGCCGACGGCTCCCCCGCCCCCGACGACCTGCGCCGGGCGTTCGACGGCGGTGCGAGGGTCTTCATCCTCACCCCGCACTGACGCCGCACCCGCCGGCTCATCGCGGATCGCACCACATCGGCCACAGCGGCGGGGCGTCCGGGGCGGCGATGATCGGAGCGCCGAGATCGACGAATCCGTTCCGCCCGTACAGGCGGCGATTGTCCTCCGAGGACGCCTCCAGGTAGCACGGCAACCCGCGGGCGGCGGCGCGGCACAAGCACTCCGCGAGCATCTTCGCGCCGATACCCTCTCCGCGCCGCGCCGGCAGGACCGCCATCGACGCGAGATGGATGTGCGGCTCGGCGGGCCGCACACTGTCCGTCGCCGCCTGCACCGCCCGCATCCGGCGCGCGAGCGGATCGTCGCCGGCGATTGCATCTTCCGGGCCGGACCGCGGATCCAGCCAGATCGAGACGCCCACGGCGCCCGCGCTCGGTACGACCGCCGTGGTGACGCCGCCCGTCGACATGGCCTCGGCGATCGCGGCGGCGAACATCTGCTCAAGGACAATCTCGCGGGCGGACTCGTCGGGATGCATCCAGCAGGTGAACGCGTCTTCCGCGAAGGCGGTCGCGCACTACTCATCGCCGACCCGCCAGCGCACTCGGGGGCTCGCAGCCTACGATGGCCGGCGCCGACCGGATCAGAGAGTCGTCGGTCAGCGCCTCGACCATGTACAGCGCGTAGTCGGCGCGACGCATGCGGTCACTCGCGAGGATCGGGTCGCCCACGTGCTCCCCCGCGATCGGGAGGCCCTGGCCCGGTCCCTCCTCGAGTGTGCTCGCCCGCACGAGGGTCCACGCCGCGTCACTCGCATAGATCCGTCGTGCCGCCTCGACCTGGTCGTCGATGTCCATGATCCGTGCCGCCCGCATCACTTTCGTCAGTGCGGACTGCATCAATACCGTTCGCTTCGAGTACAGATCCGCATCGTCGTACGGCACGTGCCAGCCGCACGAGAAGATCAGCCGGGCATCGGGTTCCGCGGCGTCGAGGACAGCCTGCGCCGTCCCCGAGGAGTAGCCGCGCACTCCCCACGGCACGAGGACCGTGAGCACGCCGTCGCACCCGGCGACTGCGCGACGGATCACGTCCGTGTCGTCGGTGTAGCCGGGTATCACCGTGATCCGGTCCGCGCGATCGGCGAGCTTGCCGACGCTGCGCTCCCGGCAGACCCCCACCACCTCGTAGTCGCGCCGCAGCGCCTCGTCGACCAGGTAGCGGCCGAGCTTCCCCGACGCACCCACGACGCAGACCCGTCGAATCCCCTGCTCCTTCATGACGTCTCCTTCTCGAGCTATGAAACTTACGATGTAAGTACGCTAGACTTACGCGGTAAGTTTCCGCAAGACCCGAGAGGACCTTCGTGCGAAAGAACCGGCCACCGCTGACCCGGGCGCGTGTCGTCGGCGCCGCCGTCGCGCTGGCGGACGCGACAGGTCTCGCCGCCGCCACCATGCGGGCCGTCGCCGGTGCCCTCGATGTCGAGGCGATGTCGCTGTACAACCACGTGAAGAATCGGGAGGCCCTGCTGGACGGCATGGTCGACGCGGTCTTCGCAGAGATCTCGACTCCCGCCGAATCCACCACGTGGCGCCCCGCGCTGCGCGAGATCGCCGAGCAGACCCGGGCCGCACTACAGCGGCACCCCTGGGCGATCGGCATGCTCGATTCGCGCACCACGCCTGGGCCCGCGACACTGCACCGCCACGATGCCGTCCTCGGCCTTCTGCTCTCCGCCGGCTTCTCCGCGTCAGCGGCGGTGCGCGCCGTCGCAGTGCTCGACAGTTACGTCTACGGCAGCGCACTCACCGAGAAGAGTCTTCCGCTCGGTGACGATCGCACGATCGCCGACGCGGCCACAGAACTCGCTTCGACGGTTTCCGAATCTGAATACCCGCACCTCGTCGAGGTTGCGCGAGTCCGGGCCGGCAGCCAGGGCGCCGATTCGTACGACGAGGAGTTCGCGTTCGGGCTCACACTCCTGCTGGACGGCCTCCAACCCGATTCGCCCTGACGACGGACCGGCGCTCCGACATCCGCGGCCGCGTCCGGGCGATAGGTACGCTCGGTCCAGTGTTCGCCATCCTGCGCCGCCTGATCCGCTACGCCGTGATCGCTGCCGTCCTGTCGATGGCCGCCTCGAGCGCGTGGGTGCAGTGGGAGAGCCGCTCGCGCATCCAGCAGGACGCGTCCCGGCCGTGGGTGATCGTGCTGGGCGACCGCGTGCACGACGGCGAACCCTCGGTCTATCTACGCGAGCGGCTCGACACCGCACTGACGGTCCTGCGTGAGAACCGGGCGCAGCGCGTTCTCGTCTCCGGACACGCGGCATCGACGAAGGGCGACGAGGTGGCCGCGATGCGGAAGTACCTCGAAGAGCGCGGCGTCGCCGCCGGCACCATCACCGACGACCGCTTCGGCGTGACGACGTACAACACGTGCGCCCGCGCGGCATTGGTCTTCGGGATCACGCAGGCGATCCTGGTGACGCAGGACTTCCACCTGCGCCGCGCCGTCGCGCTGTGCCAGGCGCAGGGCATCGACGCGGTGGGCGTCGAGGCGGATTCCGACGCCGGCGTCTATCTGACGGTGCGGAACTGGGTCCGCGAGGTCTCTCTGTCGCGCCCGAAGGCCGCGCTCGACGCCCTCCGCGATCCCGGACCGGTGTCGCTCGACAGGTGAGCGGGCGAGCGTCCACGACTTCCTTGCCCGGCCGGGCGACCAGCGGAAGTCGACGACTAGTCGAGCGGATCATGCCATCCGGCGCCGGCGGATCTTCATTGCATCCCAGATGCTCGGCGGATCGGCGCGATATCTCCCCGACCTGCTCTCGCGGGAGGGATCGTGAGCCCAGCACCACCCTGTGTCACTCGCGGTCCAGGTTCGCCCGTGATCGTCGCGAATCTCGACGGTCACCGCGTACCGCCAGAATCGGTCGTCTCCCGAGTGCGGTGTGAATCGTAGGGTGAGACCCGCGGTCTCCGCCCACTCGCTCGGGATGCGCCGAGCGGCTAACTGACGGACGAGCTGAGCGCCGTACTGCCTTGCCAGCGAATCAACGTTGGAGTCGTCGCGCAGGTCGAGATCGACTCCCGACGGGCCCGCTTCACGACAGAGAACGCCGATGCCCCACCAGCCCGCGATGTCGTTGTTCCGGCTACCGAAACTGGTGGCGATCCCTCGGCACACGTCTTCGAGCTCGCGGCGCCGGGGCATCGGGACGTCCCGACCTACACGTTGAAGCGGAACTCGACCACATCACCGTCGGACATGACGTAGTCCTTGCCCTCCATGCGGACCTTGCCGGCGGCTTTCGCGGCGGCCATGGTGCCGTTGGCGTCGAGGTCGGCGAAGGAGACGATCTCGGCCTTGATGAAGCCCTTCTCGAAGTCGGTGTGGATCACGCCGGCGGCCTTGGGGGCGGTGTCGCCCTTGCGGATCGTCCAGGCGCGCGACTCCTTGGGGCCGGCGGTGAGGTAGGTCTGCAGGCCCAGGGTGTGGAAGCCGGCGCGGGCGAGCGAGTCGAGGCCCGGCTCGTCCTGGCCGATGGACTCCAGCATCTCGGCCTGGTCCTCGGGGTCGAGCTCCAGCAGCTCGGACTCGATCTTGGCGTCGAGGAAGACGGCGTCGGCCGGGGCGACGGCGGCGACGAGCTCCTCGCGGCGCGCGGCGTCAGTGAGCACGCCCTCGTCGGCGTTGAAGACGTACAGGAAGGGCTTCGCGGTCATCAGGTGCAGCTCCCGGACCGGCGCGGTGTCGAAGCCGGCGCCGAACAGGGTCTTGCCGTCGGTCAGGATCGCCTCCGCGGCCTTGACGGCCTCGAGCGTCTCGACGAGCTCCTTGTTCTTGCGCGCGTCCTTCTCGAGGCGGGGCAGCGCCTTCTCGATGGTCTGCAGGTCGGCGAGGATCAGCTCGGTGGCGACGGTCTCGATGTCGGCGAGCGGGTCGACCTTGCCTGCCACGTGCACGACGTCCTCGTCGGAGAAGACGCGCACCACCTGGCAGATCGCGTCGGCCTCGCGGATGTTGGAGAGGAACTGGTTGCCCATGCCCTCGCCCTCGGAGGCGCCCTTGACGATGCCGGCGATATCGACGAAGGACACGGTGGCGGGCAGGATGCGCTCCGAGCCGAAGATCTCGGCCAGGCGGTTCAACCGCGGGTCCGGCAGGTTCACCACGCCGACGTTCGGCTCGATGGTGGCGAACGGGTAGTTCGCCGCCTCCACCTCACTGTTGGTGAGGGCGTTGAACAGGGTGGACTTGCCGACGTTGGGCAGTCCGACGATTCCGAGGGTAAGGCTCACGGGGCCTCATTCTACGTGGTCGCACGTGCGCCTCCCGACGGTGCGGGAGGTGCACTTCCCGACGGTGCAGGCCGCCCTCACCCAGGTCCGGCCCGCACCGTCGGAAAGCCCGTCGGTCAGCGGTAGAGGCTGCCCGCGATCTTGGGGTCGTCGACATTGGTCTTGTCGTACCAGTAGAAGCCGGTGTCGATGGTCTTGGGCAGCGATTCGCCCTTGATCGCCTTCACCGCAGCCGCGACGGTCTCCCGGCCGATGCCCACGGGATTCTGGGTGATGGCGCCGGCCATCAGGCCCGAGCGGATCGCGTCGATCTGCGCCGCGCCCGAGTCGAAGCCGATGATCTTGATCGCCGGCTTGTTCGCGCGCTGCGCCGCGTTGACGATGCCGGTGGCCGCGCCCTCGTTGGTGCCGTACAGGCCCGCCAGGTTCGGGTACGCCTGCATCATCGTGGCCGCGAGGTCGGCCGCCTTGGCCGGGTCGCCGCCGTACTGCACGTCGACGATGCGCACGCCGGGCGCGTTGGCCTTGATCCACTCCGTGAAGCCGTCCCGCCGATCCACACCGGTCTTCGACGTCTGATCATGTGCGATGACGCCGATCTCGCCCTTGCCGCCGATCAGGTCGACCATGCGCTTCGCGGCCTCGGCCGCCGCCGCCTTGTTGTCGGTCGACGCCGTGGTGACGGGGATGTCGCTGTCGACGCCGGAGTCGAAGGCGACGACCGGGATGCCCTTGTCCTTGGCCTGCTGCAGGATCGGCGCGACCGCGGCCGAATCGAGCGCGGCGATCGCGATCGCCGACGGGTTGCGGTCGAGCGCGGTCTGCAGGAGCTGCACCTGCTTCTCGACCTGCGTCTCGTTGTCGGGGCCCTCGAAGGTGATGGTCTTACCGAGTTCCTTCGCGGACTCCTCGGCGCCCTTGTTGACGGCCTTCCAGAACTGGTGCTGGTAGCCCTTGGAGATGATGGCGATCTGCCCGTCGCCACCCGACGAGCCGCCGCTGGAGCACGCGGTCGCGGTGGTGACCATCGCGACCGCGGCGACGGTGACGGTCGTCGCCCGGAAGATGCGCCGCAGGGGCGTCGAAGCCTTGGTGAACACGCGTTTCTCCTTGGTTGGGTGGGAGGTGGTTACCGACGGGCGTCGGTGACTCAGGGTCGTTTGCGGACGATGTCGATGTAGACGGCGACGAGGATCACCACGCCGACCGCGATGGACTGCCATTCCTGCGGGATCGACATGATCCGCAGGCCGTTCGTGAGAACGCTCATGATGAGGATGCCGATGACCGTGCCGGTGATGGTGCCGCGGCCGCCGGCGAGCGACGTGCCGCCGATGACCACCGCGGCGATCGCCTCGAGCTCCAGCCCCTGGCCGCCGGTGGGCTGGGCGGAGTTCAGCCGCGCGGCGGCGAGCACGCCGGCCAGGCCGACGAAGACGCCGGAGAAGGTGTAGACGATGACCTTCCAGTTCTTGACGTTCACGCCGGAGAGCCGGGTCGCCTCTTCGTTGCTACCGATCGCATAGGCGTAGCGGCCCAGCTTCGTCTTCGCGAGCACGATGCCGGCGATCACCGCCATGAGCGCGAGCAGCACCACGCTGAAGGGGATGCGGGCGCCCGGCACGAGGGATTTGTTGGCGATGGCGCTGAACCCCTCGACCGAGGTGAACCGGATCGGCTCGGTGCCCGAGATCACCAGCGACGCACCGATCGTCACCAGCATCATGGCGAGCGTGGCGATGAAGGGCGGTATCCCGAGGTACGCGACGACGAGGCCGTTGACGAGGCCGACGAAGGCGCCGAACAGGACGCCGCCGATCACGCCCACCCAGAGCGGCAGGTTCCAGTGCACCAGGAAGACGCCGGTCATGATGCCCGACAGGATCATCGCCGTGCCGATCGACAGATCGATGCCGCCCGTGATGATCACGATGGTGGTGCCGAGGGCGAGCAGGCCGATCGTCACCGAGGCGACCAGGATGCCCGTGAGGTTGCTGGCGGTCAGGAAGTTCGGGCTCGCGAACGAGAAGAAGATCACGATCACGATGAGGCTGACGAAGGCCAGGAACTGCTGCATCTGCCCCCTGATCCAGGAGGTCAGCGCGAAGCCGCCGGCGGCGCCGCTGTCGGGCGTGGGGGGCGCGGTGGTCGCGGTCATCACTTCACCGCCGTCTCGTGGAAGCGGGTGGCGTTCTCCATGATCGTCTCCTGGGTTGCTTCGTCGCTGTCGAGAATGGTGGCGAGGCGGCCCTCGCCCATCACCGCGATGCGGTGGGAGAGGCGCAGCACTTCGGGAAGGTCGCTGGAGATCACCATGATCGCCTTCCCCGACGCCGCCAATTGTTCGAGGAGCCGGTAGATCTCGTCCTTGGCGCCGACGTCGATGCCGCGCGTGGGCTCGTCCACGATGAGGATGTCGCAGTCGCGGGCCAGCCACTTGCCGATGATGACCTTCTGCTGGTTGCCGCCCGACAGGTTGCGCACGGCCTGCCGGATCGACGGCGTCTTGACCCGCAGCCGGGACACCATGTCGGTGGCGAGGGTGTTGAGCTCGCCGTCGCGGATCACGCCGAACCTCGAATGGGCGTCGAGCGACGACAGCGCGATGTTGTCGCGGACCGTCTGGTCGACGACGGCCCCGAATCGCTTGCGATCCTCCGAGAGGTAGCCGATGCCGAGGGCGGCCGCGGTCGCCGGGGAGTCGATCGTGCGCTCGGTGCCGTTCACCGCGATCCGGCCCGCGGTGATCGGGTCGGCGCCGATGATCGCGCGGGCCAACTCGGTGCGGCCGGCGCCCATGAGACCGGCGAAACCGAGGATCTCGCCGCGGTGCAGCTCGAACGAGATGTCTTGCAGCGGATGCCGACTGCTCAGTCCGTCGACCTTGAGGACCACGTCGCCGGGCGTCTCCGGCACCGTCGGGCGTTGCTCGTCGGCGACCTCGCGGCCGACCATCATCTCGATGATCTCGCGCATCGGCGTCGTCGCCGTGGGGCGCTGGCCCACGTACGTGCCGTCGCGCAGCACAACGATGCGGTCGGAGATGCGGGGCAGTTCGTCCATGCGGTGCGAGATGTAGACGACGCCGGTCTCGTCCGTGACGAAGCGTCCGATCAGATCGAACAGGGTCTGCACCTCGGCGTCGTTGAGGGCGGCAGTCGGTTCGTCGAGGATCAGCAGCCGTGCGTTCTCCGAGAGCGCGCGGGCGATCTCGACCATCTGCTGCTTGCCCACGGTCAGGTCCCGGACGCGCGCGTTGGGATCGATGACCATGCCGAGCCGTTCGAGCAGGGCCGTGGTGTCGCGGACGGCGCCGCGACCGTCGACGACGCCGAAGCGGGTGCGTTCGCGGCCCAGCGTGATGTTCTGGGCGACGGTGAGATCCGGAACCAGCCCCAGCTCCTGGTGGATGATGCTCACACCGAGCGACTGCGCCTGCGCGGGCGAGGTCAACTGGACCGGGGCACCGTCGATCTCGATCGTGCCCTCGTCGGGCGATTCGACCCCGCTGAGCAGTTTCATGAGCGTCGACTTGCCGGCGCCATTCTCGCCGACGAGCGCGATCCGCTCCCCCGGGTACACCTCAAGGTCGACGTGATCGAGGGCGACGACGCCGGGGAAGCGCTTGGTCACGCCGCTCATGCGGATCAGCGGGACGCGTGCGGCCGATGCGCCCGGGCCCTGCGACGTCGCTTCCACGCTCATGCACTCACCGCCCGATCCGGCGCCGACAGGCGGCGTCCTTGGTCCTTCGGTCAGGGTGGACAAGCGACCCCCCTGTGTGCTGAGTCACATTAGACATCGGATGTTTGCATGTCAATAGTCGGTGCACCGACAAGAAACGCGACGAAATCGCTAGCGCAGACGCAAACACATCAGATGTTCTGGTGTCATTGCTCGTCGGACCGCGCGCCGACGCCACCCATCGCCCGCCCGCACCAACGCGAGCGATTCCGCGACGCCCGCGCCACCCGGATGAAACGATGATCCCTGCGAACCACCACCGTGGCGTAGACATCCAGGAGGCCTCGTGTCAGCTCCCACCGCTCCGTCGACCACGGAGACCGACGGCGACATCACCTACGTCCGGACGGACCCGGACCTGCCACCCGTCGCCGTGATCGATCGCAGCCCGATCACCACCAAGCACAAGGTGATCTTCGGCGTGATCGCACTCATCGGCGCCGGCGCGTGGGCGATGATCGCCCTCGCCCGCGGCGAATCCGTGAACGCCGTGTGGTTCGTGCTCGCCGCGATCTGCACCTACGTGGTCGGCTACCGCTTCTACGCCCGCCTCATCGAGCTCAAGGTGGTCCGCCCGCGCGACGACCACGCCACACCCGCGGAGGTGCTGGAGAACGGCACCGACTACCTGCCCACGGACCGGCGCGTGCTGTTCGGGCACCACTTCGCCGCGATCGCCGGCGCCGGGCCGCTCGTGGGTCCCGTGCTGGCCGCGCAGATGGGCTACCTGCCGGGCACCATCTGGATCATCGTCGGCGCGCTGGTCGCCGGCTGCGTCCAGGACTACCTCGTGCTGTGGGTCGCGACCCGCCGCCGCGGCCGCTCCCTGGGCCAGATGATCCGCGACGAGCTCGGCCCCGTCGGCGGCGCGGCCGCGATCATCGGCATCGCGGCGATCATGACCATCCTCATCGCGGTGCTCGCGCTCGTCGTGGTGCAAGCGCTGGGCCACAGCCCGTGGGGCGTCTTCTCCATCGCCGCGACCATCCCCATCGCGCTGTTCATGGGCGTCTACCTCCGCTTCCTCCGCCCCGGCCGGGTCTCGGAGGTCTCGCTCATCGGCTGCGTGCTGCTGCTCGCCGCGGTGATCGGCGGCCGTTACGTGGGCGAGAGCAGCTGGGGCAAGGACCTGTTCACGCTCACCCCGGTCCAGCTGAGCTGGGCGATCATCATCTACGGCTTCGCCGCCTCCGTGCTCCCGGTGTGGCTGCTGCTCGCGCCGCGCGACTACCTGTCGACCTTCATGAAGGTCGGCACCATCGTGCTGCTGGCCATCGGCATCATCATCGCCCGCCCGCTCATGGAGGCGCCCGCCGTCTCCGATTTCGCGACTCGCGGCGACGGTCCGGTCTTCGCCGGCTCCCTGTTCCCGTTCCTGTTCATCACCATCGCGTGCGGCGCCCTCTCCGGCTTCCATTCCCTGGTCAGCTCCGGCACCACGCCGAAGCTGTTGGAGAAGGAGGGGCAGATGCGGCTGATCGGCTACGGCGGCATGCTCACCGAGTCCTTCGTCGCGATCATGGCGCTGATCACCGCGTCGATCATCAACCAGCACTTCTACTTCGCGATGAACGCGCCGATCGCCAAGACGGGCGGCACCGCGGAGACCGCCGCCACCTACGTCAATTCGCTGGGCCTGAGCGGCGATCCCGTCACCGGCCAGCAACTGTCCCAGGCGGCGAAGGACGTCGGCGAGGAGTCCATCGTCTCCCGCACGGGCGGCGCACCAACGCTGGCCTTCGGCATGTCCGAGGTGCTACACCAGGTGTTCGGCGGCTCGTCCATGAAGTCCTTCTGGTACCACTTCGCGATCATGTTCGAGGCGCTGTTCATCCTCACCACGGTCGATGCCGGCACCCGCGTCGCCCGGTTCCTCGTCTCGGACGCCCTGAGCAACCTGGGCGGCCCCTTCCAGCGGCTCAAGGACCCGAGCTGGCGCGTCGGTGCGTGGGTCGCCTCGCTGCTCGTCGTGGCCGCATGGGGCAGCATCCTGCTCATGGGCGTGACCGACCCCCTGGGCGGCATCAACACGCTCTTCCCGCTGTTCGGCATCGCCAACCAGCTGCTCGCCGCCATGGCGCTCACGGTGGTCGTCGTGGTGGTGGTCAAGAAGGGCTACTACAAGTGGGTCTGGATACCCGCGATCCCGCTCGTCTGGGACCTCATCGTGACCATGACCGCCTCCTGGCAGAAGATCTTCAGCTCCGATCCGGCGGTCGGCTACTGGAAGCAGCACAGCAACTTCAAGGCCGCCGCCGAAGCCGGCAAGTCCTCGTTCGGCTCCGCCAAGACGCCGGAGGCCATCGACGCGGTGGTGCGCAACACCTTCATCCAGGGCACGCTGTCGATCGTCTTCGCGCTCATGGTGCTCATCGTCGTGATCATGGGCGTGTGGACCGTCTACCGCACGGTCTCCGGGAACGGCCGCCCGCTCACCGAGGAGGAACCGGTGCCCAGCAAGCTGTTCGCGCCGAGCGGCCTCATCCCCACCGCCGCCGAGAGGAAGGTGCAGGAGCAATGGGACGCCCAGGGAGTGACTCGATCATCCGGGCACTGAAGGCGGTCCGCTGGTACGTGGGCTCGGTCATGGGCGACAACCACTACCAGCGGTACGTCGAGCACCGTCGCGCGACGCATCCGGGCGAGCCCGTGATGACGGAGCGCGAGTACTGGAAGGCGCGCCACGACGGCGCGACGGTGCAGGCCCGCTGCTGCTGAGCCCGCCGCCACGGTGATGTCCGAAAGCCGCTAGCGCACGTCGCCGCGCGATGCCAGAGTCGAAGGCGTGACCACCAGCTCACCCCACCTCGACTTCGACCGGTGCTACCGGGCGATCGCCGGGCGCGATCCCCGGTTCGACGGCCAGTTCTACACCGCCGTCGCCACCACCGGCATCTACTGCCGCCCGTCGTGCCCCGCGACCACCCCCAAGGCCGCGAACGTGAGCTTCCACCTCACGGCCGCCGCGGCGCAGGCCGCGGGCTACCGGGCGTGCCGGCGCTGCCTTCCCGACGCCGTACCCGGCTCGCCCCGGTGGAACCTCGAATCCGACCTCGCCGCGCGGGCCATGCGCCTCATCGCCGACGGGGTGGTCGACCGGTCCGGGGTGACGGGCCTGGCGGAGCGGCTCGGCTACAGCTCGCGACAGCTCACCCGGGTCCTCACCGCGGAACTCGGCGCCGGCCCACTGGCACTCGCGCGGGCGCACCGCGCCACCACCGCGCGGATCCTCATCACCGGCACGACGCTGCCCTTCTCCGACATCGCCTTCGCCGCCGGCTTCACGTCGATCCGCCAGTTCAACGACACGATCCGCGAGGTCTTCGCACGGACCCCGTCGGAGCTGCGGACGCAGCGCGGCCCCGACCCGGCGGCCCCGTCGACCGGGGAGCTGAGCCTGCGCCTCGCGCTGCGCGGCCCCTACGCCACCGGCTGGGTGCGGTGGTTCCTCGCAGCGCACGCCGTCGCGGGCCTCGAGCACGCCGACGGTGACCGCTACACCCGCGTCCTGAGCCTGCCGGGCGGGAACGGGATCGCCGGCATCGATCTGGGGCCCGCCCCGGACGGGTACGTCCGCGCCACTCTCTCGCTCGCCGCGATGAGCGACCTGTCGACCGCAGTCGCGCGGCTCCGGCACCTGCTGGACCTGGACGCCGACCCCACCGCCGTGGACGAGGCGCTGGCCGCCGATCCGCAGCTGGCGCCGCTCGTCGCCGCGACGCCCGGCATCCGGCTGTTCGGCACCGTCGACCCCGCGGAACTACTGCTGCGCACCATGATCGGGCAACAGATCTCCATCGCCGCGGCGGCCACACACCAGGCCCGGCTCGTCGAGGCGCTCGGGGCGGAGGTCGACGACCCGTCGGGCAGGGTGCGGCGCGCCTTCCCCACCCCGGCCGCCGTCGCCGAGCGGGGCGGCGAGGTGCTCACCGGCCCGCGAACCCGGATCGCCGCGATCCTCGGCGTCGCGACCGAGCTGGCCGAGGGGCGGCTCGTGCTGCACGGCGGCATGCCCAGGGAGGAGGCGCGCGCGGAGCTGCTGCGGCTTAAGGGAGTCGGGCCGTGGACCGCCGACTACGTGGCGATGCGCCTGCTCGCCGACCCCGATACCCTCCTCGCGTCCGACCTCGTGGTCGCGAAGGGCGCGGAAGCCCTCGGGCTCGACATCACCGAGAACCGGTGGAGCCCGTGGGGCAGCTACGTCTCCCTGCACCTGTGGAACCACTCGCTCACCACCGACCGGAGGATCACGCCGTGACCGCCCACTTCGCCACCGTCTCCACGCCCGCCGGGCCCTTCACCGCCGTCGTCGACGCCGACGGGGCCGTCCTCGCCTCGGGCTGGACCGCGGACCCCGGCGACCTGCTGCCCGTCATCCACGCGACGCTGCGGCCCATCGCCGTCGACGAGCGCGCCGAGCTCGGCGCCGTCACCCGGGCCGTCGCGGCCTTCCACACCGGCGAGGTGACCGCGATCGACGACATCGTCGTGCGCCAGCGCTCCGGCGCCTTCGTCGAGCACGCCTGGGACGTGCTGCGCACCGTCGAACCCGGAAAGCCCGTGACGTACACGGAGTACGCCGACCTGTCCGGGCGCCCGGCGGCGGTCCGTGCCGCGGCAATGGCCTGCGCGCGCAACGCGGCGGCGCTGTTCGTGCCCTGCCACCGGGTACTGCGGCTGGACGGCTCCCTCGGCGGATTCCGGTGGGGACTCGCCGTGAAGGAGTGGCTGTTGGACCACGAGGCACATACGATCGCGACGTGAGCGAAGAGACGACGACCCCGCCGCCGGGCAAGAAGACCCGCAGCGAGGTCTACGGCGAGGCCGGCCGCTGGCTGGCCACCTGGAGCTGGCGAACCGTCGCGGTCGCGGCGATGCTGTTCGTACTCAGCTGGATCATCGGCGAGTTCTGGACGATCCTGCTGCCCGTGCTGCTGGCGATCCTGCTGTGCACCGTGCTGTGGCCGCCCGTGCGCTGGCTGCGCAGCAAGGGCCTGCCGCCCGCGCTCGCCACCGCGCTCGTCCTGCTGCTCTCCCTGGGCCTCCTCGGCGGCGTCATCGGCGCCATCGCGCCGTCCATCGGCGGGCAGTCCAAGGAGATCGCCGACCGCGCCGTCGAGGGCGTCGGCAAGGTGCAGAAGTGGGCGCAGGGCCCGCCGCTGAACCTGCAGGACGAGCAGATCAGCAAGTTCGTCACGTCGATCACCAAGAAGCTGCAGGAGAGCGCCGAGACCATCGCGTCGGGCGTCTTCACCGGCGTCAGCGCCGCCGGCTCCTTCGTGGTGGCGATCGTGATGGTCGCGATGCTGACCTTCTTCTTCCTCAAGGACGGCGACAAGTTCATGCCGTGGCTGCGACGCCACTCCGGCACGCCCGTCTCGGAGCACTTCGCCGAACTGCTCAGCCGCATCTGGACCACCCTGGGCGGCTTCATCCGCACGCAGGCGCTGGTCAGCTTCATCGACGCCCTGTTCATCGGCCTCGGCCTGGTGATCCTGCAGGTGCCCCTGGCCGGGGCGCTGGCCGTGATCACCTTCCTCGGCGGCTTCATCCCCATCGTCGGTGCCTTCGTCGCCGGCGCGCTGGCGGTGGTCGTGGCGCTGGTGACCAACGGTCCCGGTACCGCCCTGGCCGTCCTCGCCGTGGTGATCGCCGTGCAGCAGCTCGAGGGCAACGTCCTCTCCCCGATCCTGCAGTCCCGCTCGATGGAGCTGCACCCCGCGATCGTGCTGCTCGCCATCGCCTTCGGCAGCACCCAGTTCGGCATCATCGGCGCCTTCCTCGCGGTGCCCGTCGCCGCGGCCATCGCGGTGCTGTTCCGGTACCTCGGCGAGCTCGTCGACGAACAGACCGGCGAGACGCCACCGCCCGAGGAGGAACCGAAGCCCAGCTTCTGGGACAAGTTCCGGCGCAAGCCCGCGGCACCGGCGGCGGACCCGGCGAAGGACACCCCGGCCGAGACGGCCTGAAACTTGTCAGTGGGGGCGTCCATGCTGACGGCATGGACCTCTCGCATCTGATCGTCGCGCTGCTGGCGCTGCTGGTCGGCGGCGCCGTGGGGATCATCCTGGCCCGGTCCCTACCCGCGCCGCCCGGCCGGTCCGACGGTGCCGGGCCCACCCCCGACGCGGTGGCCGGGCCGGTGAACGCGCTGCTCGCGCCGCTGCGGCAGACCCTGGATTCGCTGGGCCACGAGTTCGCCGTGGCCGAGCGCAGCCGCGTCGCGGCGTTCGCGGGGCTGCGGGAGCAGATCGGCACCGTCGCGCGCACGAGCGAGGCCCTGCGCGCCGAGACCGCGACGCTGCGCTCCGCGATGAAGTCGTCCACGGTGCGCGGCCGCTGGGGCGAGTTGCAGCTGGAACGGGTGGTGGAGCTGGCCGGGCTGAGCCGGCACTGCGACTTCTCCACCCAGGTGGGCGGCACGGTCGGTGACGCGCGGGTCCGGCCCGACGTCGTGGTGCACCTCGCAGGCGGACGCGATCTGGCGGTCGACGCGAAGGTGCCGCTGGACGCGTACCTGCAGCTGCTCGAGGCGCCGCCGGCGCAGCACGCCGCCCTGCTCTCCGACCACGCCCGCCGGTTCCGCTCCCACGTCGTGCAGCTGGCGGGCAAGCGGTACTGGGAGGCCGTCGGCTCGCCGGAGCTCGTGGTGATGTTCGTGCCCGCCGAGGCCTTCCTCGACGCCGCGCTGCAGGCCGACCCCGAGCTGCTCGAATTCGCCCTCGACCGGAATGTGGTGCTCGCCACACCGACCACCCTCGTCGCGATGCTCCGCGCCGTCGCGCTGAGCTGGCGGCAACACGCCCTCGGCGAGGATGCGGCGCGGATCCAGGCCCTCGGCCGCGAACTGAACGAGCGATTCGACGTTCTGAACAGCCACTTCTCCTCACTGGGTACGGCGTTGGGCAGGACCGTCGAGGCGTTCAACGCCACCGTCGGCTCGTACAACTCGCGGGTGGGCGTCACCGCCCGCCGTCTGGCCGATCTGGATTCCATGCCCGACGGTGCGCGCGACGATCCGCTGGAGCTCGACCGCGCGCCGCGGGCCGTCCCCACGGCGGCAGATTCTCGGTTCTCACAGCCTTAACCGGTACGGTTCACCTGTGTCGAAGTTCCCACCGTCCCGCTCCCAGGTGCCCGTCGACGAGCGTTCCGTGCTCGCGACGGTGCCCGGACTGCCGTGGTGGGGCGCCGTCCTGACCATGCTGGTCTTCACCGCGGCGGGCGCCCTCGCCTCGGGGGAGTTCGCGGGCGCGAACGCCGGTGTGCTCGCGATGTCGGTCGGCGCGGTCGTCGCCGTGCTCGCCGTGCGCAACCGCGCGCTGTTCACCGCGATGGTGCAGCCCCCGCTCATCATCGCCACCGCGATCCCGCTGTACCGCTGGTTCTCCCTCCCCAGCCCGCGCAAGACCAGCCAGATCCTCACCGACGTGCTGTTCCCCATGATCTCGCTGTTCCCGTGGATGTTCTGGACCACCGTGATCGTGCTGGTCATCGGCGGCGCGCGCCTGCTGCAGTACCGCTCGCTCACCGCGAACGCCCGCAGCGCACAGCGCGGCGGAGCGACGTCGGGGACGAAGGCCTCGCTCGCCAAGGCCGGCGCCAAGGCGGGCGCCAAAGTCGGATCCAAGGCCGGTGCGGCGAAGCCGGAGACGGCGAAGCCCGCCCTCGCCGGCGCTGCGAAGCCCGCTGCAGGCGCTGGAGCCACGGGTGCCGCGGCCGGCGGGAAACGGCCCGCCGAGTCCGCCGGGCTGCCACTGGGCGAGCGGATCCGTGCGGCGTTCACCCGCCTGCGCCCCGCGCCCGCGGCGGGCGCGGTGGGCGCCGCTGCCCTCGTCGGCGACGGCGCCGACCGCTCGGAGCGGCACCAGAGCCGCTCCACCGAGCACCACTCGAGCCGCGCCGTCCGGGACCGGGCGGATCGGGCCGACCGTCGCGAACCCGCAGAGGCCGACGCCGCGGTCCGGGGCCGCAGCTCGGCCGCGCGCCGCGAGGACCCGCGCCGGGATCTCCGCCGCGACGAGGTGCGGCGCGACGAGCAGCGCCGGGACTCGGCAGCGCGCCTCGCGCGGACCCGCGAAGAGATCGCCGCGCGCGACGCCGGAGCACCCGCGACCCAGATCAACCGTGTCATCCGGCCCGACTCGGGGCAGATCCCGCGACCGCCGATGCCGAGGCGTCCCGGCGAGGACGACCGTCGGGCGGTACCGCGCGGCGCCCGGCCCCGCCCCGCCGTCGCGCAGGGCGACCGGCCGCGGCCCGGGATCCACGACTCACGGGAACTGCGGCACGACGACGAGCGTCGCCGGATCGGTGAGCCCCAGCCCCGGTGGCGCACTCCGCGGGGTCCTGAGGGACGCCCGGACGCCCCCGCCGCGCGCGCGGCGGCCCCCGCCGACTCGCGCGACTACCGGCGCGAGGCCGGCGACATCGACCGCGCCCGCGGCGTGGACCCCGCGGCGCCCCGCGCCGGGCGGGAGCGCTCGCAGATCCCGCGCGACGACTTCGCCTCGCTCCCCCGCATCTCCGGCAGCCGCGCCGCGCAGCCCGACCTCCCCAGCCTGACCGGCGAGGAGCGGACCGCGCGCCGGGGCGAGACACCGTCGAACCCGGGACGCTACGAGCACTACCGGCCCCCGCGCTACCGTCCGCAGAGCGAGGACTCGGCGGTGGAGACCAACTTCCGGGACGACTTCACGGAGCCCGCCGACGAGCCCCGGCAGATCCGCCGGCACCGCTACAAGGACTGACTCCTCCCACAGCACGCGAAAGGGCGCGCCACCGGATCCGGTGGCGCGCCCTTCGTCGTCGCGGGTGCGGTCAGGCCTTGGCGCGGGGACGCAGCTCGCGCGGAAGCGCGAAGACCAGCGTCTCGTTCGCAGTGGTGACAGCCTTGACGTCGTGGAAGCCCTCGCCGTCCAGGTACTCGACGACGCCCTTGACCAGGATCTCGGGCACCGACGCGCCGGAGGTGATGCCGACCGTCTCCACGCCGTCGAGCCAGGCGGGATCGATCTCGCGGGCGAAGTCGATGAGGTACGCGGCGCGGGCGCCGGCCTGCAGCGCCACCTCCACCAGTCGCACCGAGTTCGACGAGTTCCGCGAGCCCACGACGATCACCAGATCGCACTCCGGGGCCATCGCCTTCACCGCGACCTGCCGGTTCTGGGTGGCGTAGCAGATGTCGTCGCTCGGCGGATCCTGCAGCTTGGGGAACTTCTCCCGCAGGCGGCGGACCGTCTCCATGGTCTCGTCGACCGAGAGCGTGGTCTGCGAGAGCCAGACCAGCTTGTCCTCGTCGCGGACGGTGACGTTGTCGACCGCGTCCGGGCCGTCGACGAGCTGCACGTGCTCCGGCGCCTCGCCGGCCGTGCCCTCGACCTCCTCGTGCCCCTCGTGGCCGATGAGCAGGATGTCGAAATCGTCGCGGGCGAAACGCTTGGCCTCCTGGTGCACCTTGGTGACCAGCGGGCACGTCGCGTCGATGGTGCGCAGG
Source organism: Tsukamurella sp. M9C (assembly GCF_020169415.1). Classification (GTDB taxonomy): domain Bacteria; phylum Actinomycetota; class Actinomycetes; order Mycobacteriales; family Mycobacteriaceae; genus Tsukamurella. Next base: position 78,128 of record NZ_JAIULG010000007.1, on the reverse strand, counting down.
CTGCGCTGCGCGGCGCCCTCGTGCACCGCGGGCGAGACGCCGTGCGCGGAGAACACGAGGAGCGAGCCCTCGGGCACCTCGTCGGTCTCGTCGACGAAGATCACACCCTTGTCCTGCAGCGTCTCCACGACGTGCCGGTTGTGCACGATCTCCTTGCGCACGTACACCGGGGCGCCGTGCTTCTCGAGGGCCTTCTCGACCGTTTCCACCGCACGGTCGACGCCCGCGCAGTAGCCACGCGGCTCGGCCAGCAGGACACGCTTGCCAGAACTCATGCCTCCAGGCTACGGCACCTGACGGTGTGCCGGTGAGCGCGATGAGGCACCCTGGACACATGAGCCGTTTACCGTTCGTGGTCCGCGTCGCCGTCGGGGCCGTCGCCCTCGCCGCCGAGAAGGGCCAGGAGTTCGTCGGGGGCGCCGTGAGCGCCCCGCTCACGCTGGGCAGCAAGTCCGCGCAGGCCTTCATCCACGTCCAGCAGGACCTCGCCGACCTCGCCGTCCGCGGCGACCGCGCGCTCGAGAGCGTCTTCCCCGCCAAGGAGGAGGAGCAGGCCGCCTGGGCGACCTTCGACGACGACGAGGACGTCGACGTGGACCTGCCCGCGGCGAAGCCCGCTTACGGCGAGGTGCGGCCGGCCACCGAGCCCGCCCTCTCCCCCGAGGCCGCGCAGGCCGACGCCGCGCAGGCCGACGGTGCCGCGAAGTCCACCTCGGTCGCCACCGCCCCGCCGGCCGCGGACGAGCAGCCGGCCGCCGAGGAGGCACCGTCGGGCGCCGGGCGGTACGCGCTGTACAGCTCCCCCGCCCCGGCACCGTCGGACGCGGCGGCGCCCGCCGAGACCCCCGACGACCTGCCCGCCGCGGTGCTCCGCATCGACTACCCCGAGCTCACCCTGGCGCAGCTGCGCGGCCGGCTGCCCGGCCTGACCACGCCCGAGGTGGAGTCGCTCGTCGAGTACGAGCGCGGCCACAAGGCGCGGCCGCCCTTCCTCACGATGCTCGAGAACCGCATCACGCGGTGACCGGACCGGCTTCCACCAACGCGCCCGCCGGCGGCGCGGGCGGCCCGTCGACCGCGGAGCACCCGTGGCCGGTGCGCGTGGTCTCCATGAAGATCGCGCAGTGGATCGATCGCCTCGGCGAGGTGTGGGTCGAGGGGCAGATCACCCAGCTCAACCGCCGCGGCGGGGGCACCGCCTTCCTCACACTGCGCGACCCGTCGGCGAACGTCTCGGTGCAGGTCACATGCCTGCCGGCGGTCCTCGACCGCTCCGAGGTGCCGCTCACCGAGGGCACGCAGGTCATCGTGCGCGGCAGGTTCACCTACTGGACCGGCCGCGGCAGCCTGTCGCTGCGGATCACCGAGATCCGTGCCGTCGGCGTGGGCGAGCTGCTCGCCCGCATCGAACGGCTCCGGCAGCTGCTGCACGCCGAGGGCCTGTTCGACCCGCGGCTCAAGCGGCCGCTGCCCTTCCTGCCCCGCACCGTCGGGCTGGTGACCGCGCGGGCGAGCGCCGCCGAGCGCGACGTGCGATCGATCGCCGAGGGCCGCTGGCCCGACGTGCGGATCCGCGCCGAGTACGCCACCGTGCAGGGCCCGACCGCGGCCCCCCAGCTGGTGGCGGCCCTGCGCGCCCTCGACGCCGACCCCGAGGTCGACGTGATCATCATGGCCCGCGGCGGCGGCAGCGTGGAGGACCTGCTGCCCTTCTCCGACGAGACGCTGTGCCGCGCCGTGCACGCCGCCCGCACCCCCATCGTCTCCGCGATCGGCCACGAGCCCGACAACCCGCTCTGCGACTTCGCCGCCGACGTGCGCGCCGCGACGCCGACCGACGCCGCGAAGCGCGTGGTGCCCGACGTGGTCGCCGAGCTGGAGCGGATCGCCGAGCTGCGCGGGCGCGCGGCGGCGGCACTGCGCGGGTGGGTGCGCCGGGAGGAGCACACGCTCGACGCGTTGCGGTCGCGACCGGTGTTCGCGCATCCGCTGCGCCTCGTCGACGACCGCGCCGACGATGTCGCGCGCCTGCTGCGCGACGTCCGGCGGGACGTGCGGCGCACCGTCGAACGGGAATCCGAGCGGACCGCGCACCTGGCCGCGCGGCTGACGTCGCTCGGTCCCGCCGCGACGATGGCGCGCGGCTACGCCGTGGTGCAGAAGGTGACGCCGGACGGCGAGAATCCCGTGGTCCGCGGCATCGACGAACTCGCGCCCGGCTCGCAACTGCGGGTCCGGCTGCCCGACGGTGCCGCGACCGCTGCCGTCATGGGCGTGACGAAGCTGGGCGCCACAGCGCCGAAGAAGGGCATGGTCCCGCTGGGCGGAGCCCGGCCCGAACAGGAGGAGAACCGTTGACCGAGCAGACACCGGTGGCCGAGCTGGGCTACGAGCAGGCCCGCGACGAGCTCGCGGTCGTGGTGAAGCTGCTGGAGCAGGGCGGGATCGACCTGGACGAGTCGCTGAACCTGTGGGAGCGCGGCGAGGCGCTCGCCAAGCGCTGCGAGGAGCACCTCGCGGGTGCACGGGAGCGCATCGAGAAGGCGATCGCCGCCGAGGAGTGAGCGGACGGGCCGCGCCGCCTACCGGGGCGGGGCGGGGGCCGGCGCCCCGGACCGCGGCAGCGGCTGCTGCGACTGGACCGCGGCGGCCAGCTCGGTGAACCGCGGCACGGTGCCGCCGCCGAAGACGACGAGGACGGCACCGTCGACCTGGAGGACCCAGGCGCTGCGGTTCTTGTCGTTCGGGCCGTAGACGTCCCAGGTCCGGCCCTCGACGGGGACCGTGCCGGAGGGCTTGGCCTTCGCGCCGTAGACGGACTCGAGCACCACGTCGGCGGGCGATCCGGACTGCGAGAGCTGCAGCGAGTTCTTCTCGGGCGTCACGTAATTGACGGAGAAGACCTTGCCGCCGACCACGTCGTCGTCGCGGGTGGCGGTGGCCTTCCAGCCCTCCGGCACACCGTCGACCACGCCCGCGCCGCCGGGCATCCGCACCGGGAAGCCGAGCGTGTCCGCCGACACCTGGTAGACGCCCTTCGGGTTGATCGGCTCGACGGTCTCGTCCTTGGGGTCGGCGCCGAAGCCCAGCTTGAAGTTGCCGGATGCGAACAGCACGATCAGGCACAGAGCGAGCAGCGGAACCATCGTGAGCACCATGTCGCGACGGTTCTGCAGGATCCGGGGTTTGTCAGCCACGCCGTCCAGTATCCCGCGCGCGACGTCCGGCGGTGGAGGCGGGCATGGCGCGACGGGCCGTGGCCCGACCGGCCCCGTCGCCGACCGGTAGGGCATGGAAGAATCGAGCGAGGCCCGCCGCGCCCACCCGCGCGCATCGAGATCCGGAGGAATCCATGTCCGATACCCACGCTGAGAAGAACCCCATCGCGCCGGACCGGAACCTGGCCATGGAGCTGGTCCGCGTGACCGAGGCCGGCGCGCTCGCCGCGGGCCGCTGGGTGGGGCGCGGCCAGAAGGAGTCGGGCGACGGCGCGGCCGTGGACGCGATGCGCCAGCTGGTCTCGACGGTGTCGATGAGCGGTGTGGTCGTGATCGGCGAGGGCGAGAAGGACGAGGCGCCCATGCTCTACAACGGCGAAGAGGTGGGCAACGGCTTCGGCCCGTCGACCGACGTCGCCGTGGACCCCGTCGACGGCACGACGCTCATGGCCAAGGGCATGCCCGGCTCGATCGCGGTGCTCGCGGTCGCCGAGCGCGGCGCGATGTACGACCCCTCCGCCGTGTTCTACATGAACAAGATCGCCGTGGGCCCCGAGGCGGCCGGCGTCATCGACATCGAGGCCCCGATCGCGGACAACATCGCGAAGGTCGCCAAGGCCAAGGGCATCAAGGTCACCGACGTCACCCTGACGGTGCTGGACCGCCCCCGGCACGAGCAGCTCATCGCCGACATCCGCGCGACCGGCGCGATCGTGCGCCTCATCTCCGACGGTGACGTGGCCGGCGCCATCGCCGCCGCCCGCCCCGAGGCCAAGACCGACATCCTCGTCGGCATCGGCGGCACGCCCGAGGGCATCATCGCCGCGGCCGCACTGCGCTGCATGGGCGGTGAGATCCAGGGCACCCTGGCACCGTCGAACGACATCGAGAAGCAGCGCCTCGCCGACCTGGGCATCGACCCGACGCAGGTGCTCGGCACCACCGACCTGGTGCGCGGCGAGCACGTCTACTTCGCGGCGACCGGCGTGACCGACGGTGACCTGCTGCGCGGCGTGCGCTACCGCGCCGACGGCGCCACCACGCAGTCGATCGTGATGCGCAGCAAGTCGGGCACCGTCCGCACCGTGGACGCGACGCACCGCCTGACCAAGCTCAAGACCTACGCGCAGATCTTCGACTGAGAGTGATCTTCTCCTCGGGCCCTGGGAACATTCCCGGGGCCCGAGTAGGTTTCTAAGGTATGGCTAACAACGCTGACACCCCGGAGACCGAGTACCGCATCGAGCACGACACCATGGGCGAGGTCCGGGTGCCCGTGAACGCCCTCTGGCGCGCGCAGACGCAGCGCGCCGTGGAGAACTTCCCGATCAGCTTCCGCCCGCTCGAGCGCGCCCAGATCCGCGCGATGGGGCTGCTCAAGGCCGCCGCGGCGCAGGTCAACCAGGACCTGGGGCTGCTGGCGCCGGAGAAGGCCGCCGCGATCATCGCCGCCGCGCAGGAGATCGCCGACGGGCTGCACGACGACCAGTTCCCGATCGACGTCTTCCAGACCGGCTCGGGTACCAGCTCGAACATGAACGCCAACGAGGTGATCGCCTCGCTCGCCGCACGCGCCGGGGTCCAGGTGCACCCCAACGACGACGTGAACATGTCGCAGTCGTCGAACGACACCTTCCCCACGGCGACGCACGTCGCCGCCACCGAGGGCGCCGTCACCACGCTGATCCCCGCGCTGGAGCACCTGCAGGCGGCGCTCGCCGCGAAGTCCGCGGCCTGGCGCACGACGGTGAAGTCGGGCCGCACGCACCTCATGGACGCGGTGCCCGTGACGCTGGGCCAGGAGTTCGGCGGCTACGCCCGCCAGGTCGAGGCCGGCGTCGAGCGGGTGCGGGCCACGCTCCCCCGCGTCGGCGAGGTGCCGATCGGCGGCACCGCCGTCGGCACGGGCCTCAACGCGCCGGAGGGCTTCGGTTCGCTCGTGGTGGCGGAGCTGGTGCGGCTCACGGGGGTCGAGGACATCCGGCTGGCGAAGGACAACTTCGAGGCGCAGGCCGCGCGCGACGGGCTCGTCGAACTGTCGGGCGCGCTGCGGACGATCGCGGTGTCGCTCACCAAGATCGCGAACGACGTGCGCTGGATGGGCTCCGGGCCGCTCACCGGGCTCGGCGAGATCGCGCTCCCCGACCTGCAGCCCGGCAGCTCGATCATGCCCGGCAAGGTGAACCCGGTGCTCCCCGAGGCCGTGACGCAGGTGGCCGCGCAGGTGATCGGCAACGACGCCGCGGTGGCGTGGGGCGGCGGCAACGGCGCCTTCGAGCTCAATGTCTACATCCCGATGATGGCGCGCAACGTGCTCGAGTCGATCACGCTGCTGGCCAACGTCTCCCGGCTCTTCGCGGACAAGTGCATCGAGGGGCTGGTCGCGCACGAGGACCGGCTGCGGACGCTCGCCGAATCCTCGCCGTCGATCGTGACCCCGCTCAACTCGCTCATCGGCTACGAGGAGGCGGCGGCCGTCGCGAAGCAGGCGCTCAAGGAGGGCAAGACGATCCGGCAGACGGTGATCGACCGCGGCCTGATCGGCGAGAAGCTCACACTCGAGGAGCTGGACCGCCGGCTCGACGTGCTGGCGATGGCCAACGTCGACCGGGTCAGGTGAGGCTAGCGGCGCCGATGGCGCCGTAGGGCGCCGGGGCGGGCGCGCATTCACCGTCGGTCGCGAGGGCGGAGACGGTGACCGACCGGGCACCGTCGAGCGGGATCGAGATGGTCTGCGGCGCATCGTCGCGCGCGAGGGTAGCGGCCAGCTTCGTCGCGCCGTCGACGATGAAGGAGACGCGCACCCGCAGGTCCCGCGGGGTGTGCGGCTGGAGTCCGAGGACGCCCGTGAGCTTGGTGAACTCGCCGCCGAGCCGGTAGACGGCGGTCGCCGCAGTGCCCTCGCAGCCGATCCAGACGCCGGTCGCGCTGCGGTAGGTGGTTCCCGCGAGGGTCGCGGTGAGGGCCTGGCCGGTGTCACCGACGGCGCTGGAGCTGGCGAGGCGGGCGTAGAGCGGCGTGCCGGTGGGCGTCGGACTGACGTCCTCCGTCGCCGTGAGCGACGAGGCCGTGGCCGTCTTCGCCTCCACGCTGTGCGAGCCCGGGTGCGCCTCGTTCGACGGTGCCGCCTGCGCCCCGCAGCCGGCGATGGCGAACGCGGCTGCACAGGTCGCTGCAGTGAAACTTGTTCTCAATCTCACCCGCTGAGGATAGCCCGTCGCCGGGCCCGTGGAACCGGTCAGCGACGATCGACGAGCACATAGGACGCGCCCGCGGCGGCCGCCGCCACGGCGAGCACCGACGGCCACGCGCCGATCTTCTTCGCCAGCGGATGCGACGCACCGAATCCGCCCAGGTAGACCGCCCCGAGCGCGGCCGCCGTGCCCGCTCCCGACTTCGCGTGCCAGCCCTGGGCCGCCGCGGCACCCGCCGCCGCGAGCACGACGCCGCCGAGCGGGCGGATCCCCGTCTCCCGAGCGATGTAGTAGCCGCCCACGAGACCCGCGGCGGCGATCGGGGCGGTGCCGATCCGGTCGATGATGTCGGTCATTCCTCGACAGTACCCACTACTGGGCGTAGTAGACCCGTGTCGCGCGGCGCACGACCGATTCCCTGCGGGTTTCGGCGACCGAATCGCAGGTCGGCGCCGCCGAAACCGCAGGGAACTGATCGAGGAGCTCTCAGCCGAACAACACCCGCCCGCCGGAGCCTGTCGCGGTAGGTTCTTCGCGGGGAGGTCAGCATGACACTGGTATCGGGCGAGATCTTCGCCGGCTACACGATCGTTCGACAGCTCGGCGCCGGCGGTATGGGCGAGGTCTATCTCGCGCAGCACCCACGATTGCCCCGGCAGGACGCGATCAAAGTCCTGCCCCCGCAGCTCGCCTCCGACGAGGTTTTCCGCCAGCGATTCCTCCGCGAAGCGGACCTCGCCGCGGGCCTGAACCACCCGAACATCGTCAGCGTGCTCGACCGCGGCGAGGATTCGGGCCGGCTGTGGCTGTCGATGCCCTACATCGACGGTATCGATGCGGCGGCCCGCCTCGGCCGGTCACCGAACGGCCTTCCGTTCGACGAGGTGATCGCCATCATCCGCGACACCGCCGCCGCGCTCGACTTCGCCCATCATCGCGGGGTACTTCACCGCGACGTCAAACCCGCGAACATCATGCTCGACGGGTCTCGCGCGCTCCTCACGGACTTCGGCATCGCTCGCGCCGCCGACGACGCGTCGGATCTGACCGCGACGGGCACCACCATCGGCTCCGTTGCGTACTCCGCGCCGGAACAACTCCGTGGGGAACCCATCGGACCTGCGGCCGACACGTACTCGCTCGCCGCCACCGCCTACGCCCTGCTCACCGGCCTCCGCCCGTTCGATCGCAGCAGCCCGGTGGCGGTCGTCGCGGCCGCGCTCGACGGCCAGGTCCCATCGGCGCATGCGGCCCGTCCCGACCTGCCACCGAGCATCGACGCGGTTCTCGCGCGCGGAATGTCCCGCGCGGCGCACGACCGTCCCTCGACGGCGGGCGGATTCGCTGCCGAACTGGCCGCGACGCGCTCTGGCGCGAGCGACTCCACCGTGCTCCGCCCGGCGCCCACGGGCCACCAGTACGACCGCACGATGATCGCGCCCACCCCCACGCCGCCACCGGCGTCGGCGCCGAACATCGCGGGAGCGCCGACGCCCGCAGCGAGTAGTCCACGTCGACGGTGGGCACTACCTGCCGCCGCCACGGCAGTCGTACTGCTCGGAGCAGCCGTCGCCGGAGCGGTACTCCTGACCCGCTCCCCCGAATCCGACATCCCTACCGCCGCTACAAATCCACCACCGAGCGCCACGGTATCGACCACTGCCGGACCGGCCACGGTCACGGCGGCACCGTCCACGGTGACGGTCCAGCCCACCGCGACGACGACGGCGCCGCCGCCGCGGCCCTCGGCGGATCTCGGGCTCGGCAAGCCCGTGAGCACGCCGGCGTGCGACGGCCGGTACATCCTGGCCCTCGTCTCGATCGAGGAGAGCAACCCGTCGCTGCGCGCCCTCGTCACCGCGCGCCTCACCGCCGAGCCCACCGCGCAGTACTTCTACAGCGGAGCCCTCAACTGCGGCTCGATCAACGCGGTCGATGCGAACGGCGAACGTTTCTACACCCCGTACATCGACTACGGCACCGACCTCGGGGCCGCCTGCTATGCGGTGCAGCACAGGAGTGGAGCGTACGTACGCACCCTCCGCAACGGCGTCGCGATCGGCACGAACCCCTGCGGGTAACTTGGACGGTATGAGCACGCCGCGCTGGTTCACGGACACCAAAGAAGGCCACAGCGAGTGGTACATCGAGCGCTTCCGGACGATGGCGCGCGAGGGCGCGGACCTCGCGGGTGAGGGTCGGCTCGTCAACGCGATGGTGGGCCGCGGTTCGCGGATCCTGGACGCCGGGTGCGGGCCGGGCCGGATCGGCGGCTACCTGCACTCGGTGGGCCACGACGTGACCGGAGTGGACGTGGACCCGAAGCTCATCGCCGCGGCGCAGGAGGATCATCCGGGCCCGCGGTGGCTCGTGCAGGACCTCGCGGAACTGGACCTCGACGGCACCTTCGACGCCATCGTCTGTGCGGGGAACGTGTTGGTCTTCGTCGCGGAGGGCACGGAGACGACGGTGCTCGCGAACTTCCGGAAGCATTTGACGCCAGAGGGTTTCGCGGTCGTCGGCTTCCACACCGACCGCGGCCTGAGTCCCGAGCAGCTGGACGCCCACGCCGCCGAAGCCGGCCTGCGGACCGACCTGCGCCTGTCCACCTGGGACGTCAAGCCCTGGCACGACGGCGCCGATTTCGCCGTGACGATCCTCCGCCCGGCCTGACGGAACGAGCGGCGCACCGTCGAACCCGACGGCGGTGCGCCGGACGGCCTACCGCTCCTTCGAGCGCACCCGGATCCCGCTGAGCGGCAAGGCGACCTCACCCGACGGATCGGTGAAGAAGTCGTTGCCCTTGTCGTCGACGACGATGAACGCGGGGAAGTTCTCGACCTCGATCTTCCACACGGCCTCCATGCCGAGCTCGGGGTACTCGATGACCTCCTGCGACTTGATGCAGTCGAGCGCGAGCCGGGCGGCGGGGCCGCCGATGGAGCCGAGGTAGAAGCCGCCGTGCGTGTCGCACGCCTGCGTGACCTGCTTCGACCGGTTCCCCTTCGCCAACATCACGAGAGATCCGCCCGCGGCCTGGAATTCATCGACGTAGCTGTCCATGCGGCCCGCGGTGGTGGGACCGAAGGAGCCGGACGCCATGCCCTCCGGCGTCTTCGCGGGTCCGGCGTAGTACACCGGGTGATCCTTGAGGTACTGCGGCATCGGGGCACCCGAGTCGAGCAGGTCCTTGATCTTGGCGTGCGCGATGTCGCGCGCGACGACCAGCGGTCCGGTCAGCGACAGTCGCGTCTTCACGGGGTACTTCGACAGCTCGGCGAGGATCTCGGACATCGGCCGGTTCAGGTCGATCTCGACGACCGCGCCGCCCTCGATGTCCTCCGCCACACCGGCATCCGGCATGTACTGCGCCGGGTCGGTCTCCAGCTGCTCCAGGAAGACTCCGTCCGCGGTGATCTTGCCGAGCGCCTGGCGGTCCGCGGAGCACGACACCGCGATCGCGACGGGCAGCGAGGCTCCGTGCCGGGGCAGGCGCACGACGCGCACGTCGTGGCAGAAGTACTTGCCGCCGAATTGCGCACCGATGCCGAAGGACTGGGTGAGCTCGAAGACCTTCTCCTCCAGCTCCTTGTCGCGGAAGCCGTGCGCCGAGATCGATCCCGTCTCGGGCAGCTCGTCGAGGTAGTGCGCCGAGGCGTACTTCGCGGTCTTGAGCGCGAACTCGGCGGACGTGCCTCCGATGACGATCGCGAGGTGGTACGGCGGGCAGGCCGCGGTGCCCAGCGAGCGGATCTTCTCGTCGAGGAACTTCAGGATGCGGTCCGGGTTGAGGATCGCCTTCGTCTCCTGGAACAGGAAGGACTTGTTGGCCGAGCCGCCGCCCTTGGCCATGAACAGGAATTTGTACTCCGGACCCTTCGGCCCCTGCTCGGTGGCGTAGATCTCCACCTGGGCCGGCAGGTTGGTGCCGGTGTTCTTCTCCTCGTACATGGTGATCGGCGCGTTCTGCGAGTAGCGCAGGTTGAGCTTGGTGTACGCGTCGTAGACGCCGCGGGAGACCCACTCCCCGTCGTCCACGCCGGTCAGCACGCCCTCGGACTTCTTGCCCATGACGATCGCGGTGCCGGTGTCCTGGCACATCGGCAGCACGCCGCCCGCGGAGATGTTGACGTTCTTGAGCAGGTCGAGCGCCACGAAGCGGTCGTTGCCCGACGCCTCGGGGTCGTCGATAATCTTCCGCAGCTGCTGCAGGTGCGCGGGCCGCAGGTAGTGGCTGATGTCGTGCATCGCCTCCGCGGTCAGCTGCTGCAGCGCCTCGGGCGCGACCTTGAGGAACTTCTGCCCGTCGACCTCGAAGGTCTCCACGCCCTCGGCCGTGACGAGCCGGTAGGGCGTCGTGTCGGGGCCGATGGGCAGCAGGTCGGAATAGATGAATTCGGGGCTGTTCGAAGTCACGTATCGAGAGTATTCCCCGGCGGATCGCCGGTCCGGGTTAGGTTGCCCTACCTGCGGCGACCCGGGCCCGACGGTGCCGTCACCGCAGGGCCGGGACCGCGAGGCCCACGGCGGCCACGACGCTGAGCCACAGCCGCGCCAGGTTCCACGTTCCCCAGGTGCGCGCGAACTCGGCCCATTCGACGGTGCCCGCCATCAGCCGCTGGTTCAAGGGGACGTTCACCGCGATGGTGAACACGAAGGCCGCGACCGCACAGAGCGCCCCCAGCCCGGCGGCGAGGGTCCGGGCGTCGAAGCCCTCCGCGATCACCAGCCAGACGGCGGCGACGACCGGCAGCAGCGCGCCCAGCATGAAGAGCGCGAGGAAGGGCGGCCGCTCGACCGCGACGTTCATCCGGCGCATTGCGTCGGCACCGTCGGGGGCGCCCCGCTCGGCCGTGATCACCGTGGCGTACGCGAAGTAGAAGCCGGCCAGCACCGCGCTGAGCAGGGCGGCCGATCCGAGGAGGAGTTTGAGTGTCATGGATCAAGGATCGCGCCCGAGCGTGGCGCGATCCATGGTTCAGACCCCGGATCGCATACGCATTCGTCTAACCTGACGGGGTGGACCCGCTGTTCCGGATGGTGTCCGGGCTCCGCGCCCAGGGCCTGTTCTCGCTGCGCATCTCGATGGTTCCGCCGTGGTCGGTGGACATCGACGACGGTGCGCCGCTGAGCGTGATCGCGGTCGACCGCGGCGCCGCCTGGATCGCCGGAGCGGACACCCGGATCCGGCTCGAGGCGGGCGCCGTCGCGCTGGTCGCGCACGGGCCGCACTACGTCGTCGCCGACGAGCCGGATCGCCCGCCGACCGTCCGGATCGAGGAGGGCGGCGCGTGCGTGCCGCTCACCGAGTCGATGCGCTCGACCACGCACCGCGGCCTGCTGACGTGGGGCAACCACGACGAGGGCCCGGATCAGCTGTTGGTCGGTACCTACGCCTCGGCCTCCCAGGTGGGCCGGCACCTCGTCGCGCAGCTCCCCGAGTTCACGGTGCTGCCGCCCGGCGAGGTCGACGAAGCGCTGATCGGGCTGATGCGCCGCGAGCTCGCGGATCCGCGCCCCGGCCACAGCTTCGTCATCGACCGGCTCCTCGACGTCGTCGTCTGCGCCGCGATCCGCTCCGCCGCCCGCACCGCCCCGACGGGGTGGCTGTCGGGCACCGTCGACGACGTGGTCGCGGGCGCGCTGGACCTCATCCACGAGTCGCCGGACGAGCCGTGGACGGTGGCCTCCCTGGCCGGCGCGCTGCACGTCTCCCGGGCCGGCCTGGCGGCGCGGTTCCGCGCCGGGGTCGGCGAGCCGCCCGGCCGCTACCTCACGCTGTGGCGGCTCACCCTCGCGGCCGACGCGCTGACCTCGTCGGACGACGGGCTCGAGGCGATCGCCCGGCGCGTGGGCTACGGCTCCGCCTTCGCGCTGAGCGCCGCGTTCAAGCGCCACCACGGCCTGAGCCCGTCGCAGTTCCGCGCCCGCGAGGCCGCCGTCAGCTGAATCCGAAGAGCGGCGGGAAGGCGAGGGCGACGACCGCCGCCCACGCCGCGTACGCGGGCAGCGTGCTCGTCTGCCAGCGCTCGATCGCGGCGAAGTCCCTGCTCCCCCGGACGAATCCGAGCCCCATCCGGGCCGCGCCCGCGAGGATCACCAGCAGCACCAGGTTCAAGCCCAGGACCGCGGCCTTGTTCGGCGACGTGCCGAACTCGGCGGTGCGGGTGACCATCGCGACGAGCACCACGAGGTCGACGGCGATCGCCGCGACGACCAGCGCCACCTGCAGCCGGTCGAAGACGTCCGGCCGGCGCCGCGGGTCACGGGCGGAGACCGCGTACAGCAGCAGCCCGACGACGAGCACGAGGACCACCGTCATCAGCACCAGCAGGTCGCGGTCGGCGCCGATCAGGCCCGGGCGCGACGCGAAGGCGCCGAGCACCACCACGAGCATGACCAGCGTGATCGGGGTGAAGATCCGCGTGAGCACGGGCGCGATGTTCTCGATCACCTCCTGCTTCGCCTGGACCAGCCACGCGGCCACCAGCACCGCGCCGCCGACGCACAGCGGCAGCGCCCACTCGGTGACCGGCGACTCCGCGTCCAGCCCGACGGCGCCCAGCGCCGCGATCGTCAGGCCCGTGATCGCGCCGCCGCCGAGGGCGATGAGCAGGAAGTAGATGACGAACTCGCCGGTGAACCGCACGAAGTCCATCCGCCGGGGCGCCGAACGCCACGCGCCGCCGGTGTAGGCGACGCCCACGCCGAACCACAGCACCACCGGCGCGGCGACGACGGCCAGGACCTCTGTGGAGCCGCCGGACTCGAACGGGTACGCGGCGAGGAGACCCGCCATCACCGCGAAGCCGCCGAGCACCACCGCCACGGCCCGCCGGGGCATCGCGCGCTTCCAGGCGAAGTACCCGACGAGGAAGGGCGCCACCGCGAACCCGACGAAGCGCGGCGCGGACTCACCGAGCAGGTGCAGCACCGCGAGCAGCGACAATCCCGCCGCGCCGCCGAGTGCGAGCACCACCGGCAGCTCGCCGCGCCGTGCGGATTCGTCCTCGGCGCTGCCCAGCACCAGTTGCTTCCACAGCCGCTCGGAGTGCTCGCGGGCGAACTCGTGCGCCACCGCGTCGGCGGCACCCATTCGCTTGACCGCGACGAGGAAGGACTCGTCGCCGTCGAGGCCGAGGGCCTCGAGGTCGGAGATCTGATCCCGCAGATGGGACTCGAGCTCGTCGACCTCGTCGGCCCGCATCCGGCGCCGGCCCTCCAGGTAGCCGCGCCACTGCCGGATCTGCGCGTCGACCGGGCCGGTCATGCGAGCCCCGGCTGCGGCGCACCGTCGGACCAGAGGCCGTCGAGGGCGGCGCTGACGACCCGCCACTGGTCCCGACGGTCCGCGAGCGCCTCCCGCCCGGCGGGCGTGATGGCGTAGTGCTTGCGCTTGCGGCCGGTGTCGGCGACGCCCCAGCGCGATTCGACGTGCCCGAGCCGCTCCAGCCGGTGCAGCAGCGGGTAGAGCATGCCGTCGGACCACTCCAGCCGCCCGCCGGAGAGCTCCCGGATGCGGGTGAGGATCGCGTAGCCGTAGCTGTCGCCGCTGCTGAGGATGCTCAGCACCAGCGGGGTCGCCGACGCGGCGACCAGATCCTTATCGATGTGCATCGACCCTCCATACCTAGAACCACTAGGTACAGATATACCTTGCGGTTCTAGGTATAGCAACGGGGCACGTTCCGAAACCGGGCTCCTGGGGCCGCACGGCGACGTATTTCCATCGTGGTCGCGCAGGAGGCCGGTTTCGGAACGGGCTACGCGCCGGGGGCGAACTCCTCCAGCATCTCGGTGACCAGGGCCGCGATCGGCGAGCGCTCGGAGCGGGTGAGCGTGACGTGCGCGAACAGCGGGTGGCCCTTGAGCTTCTCGATCACCGCGGCGACGCCGTCGTGCCGGCCGACGCGCAGGTTGTCGCGCTGGGCGACGTCGTGCGTGAGCACCACCCGCGAACCCGAGCCGAGGCGCGAAAGCACGGTGAGCAGCACGTTGCGCTCCAGCGACTGCGCCTCGTCGACGATCACGAAGGAGTCGTGCAGCGAGCGGCCGCGGATGTGCGTGAGCGGCAGCACCTCCAGCATCCCGCGCGACATCACCTCGTCCATCACCTCGGGCGAGGCGAGCCCGTCGAGGGTGTCGTAGACGGCCTGCGCCCACGGCCCCATCTTCTCGTTCTCGGAGCCGGGCAGGTAGCCGAGGTCCTGGCCGCCGACCGCGTACAGCGGGCGGAAGACGACGACCTTGCGCTGCGTGCGCTTCTCCAGCACGGCCTCGAGCCCCGCGCAGAGCGCCAGCGCGGACTTGCCGGTGCCGGCCTTGCCGCCGAGGGAGACGATCCCCACCGACTCGTCGAGCAGCAGGTCCAGCGCGACGCGCTGTTCCGCGCTGCGCCCGTGCAGCCCGAAGGCCTCCCGATCGCCGCGCACCAGCTGCAGCTGCTTCTCCGCGGTCACGCGGCCGAGCGCGCTGGACGTGCCGCCCAGCAGCCGCACGCCCGTGTTGCACGGCAGCTCCCGCGCGGCGTCGTGATCGACGACCCCGCCCGCGAACAGCGCGTCGATCACCTCGCGCGAGACCTCGAGCTCCTCCATGCCGGTCCAGCCGGAGGTCACCACGTCCTGCGCCCGGTACTCGTCGGCATCCAGCCCCACCGCGCCGGCCTTGACCCGCAGCGGGATGTCCTTCGAGACCAGCACCACGTCGCGGCCCTCGGCGCGCAGGTTCAGCGCGCAGGCGAGGATGCGGGCGTCGTTGGTCTCCGTGCGGAAACCGACCGGCAGCACCGTCGGATCGATGTGGTTGAGCTCGACCTGGACCGTGCCGCCGCCCGGAGTGGGGATCGGCTGGTCGAGTCGGCCGTGCTCGAGCCGCAGGTCGTCGAGCATGCGCAGGGACTCGCGGGCGAACCAGCCGAGTTCGGCGTGGTGACGCTTGCCCTCGAGTTCGCTGATCACCACGAGCGGGAGCACGACGTCGTGCTCGGCGAAGCGGGTGATGGCCCAGGGATCGGACAGCAGGACGGAGGTGTCGAGCACGTACGTGCGGGGGGTCTCACGGAAAGACACGGTGACGCTCCTAGCCTGCGCGGCGCCCACGCAAGCGTGTAGCTGCGGCCGGCCGGTCCAAACGCCCTCGGTGCGCGGTTTACGCCCCGACGACGAGGACCGGGGCCGGCCCTCTCGCGACGATGAGTCGAGTCACGGTTGGAACCTCCCGGGACGAACTGCTTCCCCGCAATCCGTCACCGCCAAACTAACGCCGAACGCGCCGCGCGGCCCGGAGGCTGCGCGGCGCGTTCGTGAACACTTCGTTACGGGCCGGGGACCGTTGTTACAGGGCGAGACCCCAGGTCGCGAGGAGCCCGTTGAGGATCTCGCGATCACGCTCGGGCGAGCTGATGCCGGCCTCGGTGACGATGCGGCGGGCCTCGTCCAAGCCGTCCGCGGTCTCGGCGCCGATCGGCGACGCGACGCGCGCCTGGCTCAGCAGGGCGTCCTTGACGTGGCCCTCGTTGACGTCGAGCGCGACGGTGAGCAGCTCAGTCCAATACTGCTGCTGCACGCGGTCGTCGTTCGCGACCTTGCGCAGGGTGGTGGCCAGGCCGGGCGGCGTGCCCTCGGCGTTCTCGGCGTAATCGGCGAGGCGGTCGAAGTAGTCGGCGGAGAGCGCCTCG
The DNA here is from genome assembly GCF_020169415.1 of Tsukamurella sp. M9C. GTDB lineage: Bacteria > Actinomycetota > Actinomycetes > Mycobacteriales > Mycobacteriaceae > Tsukamurella. Next base: position 62,037 of record NZ_JAIULG010000007.1, on the reverse strand, counting down.
TGCACGATCACCATGGCGATCTGCTCGGCGATGTGGATCTCGTCGCGGGTGCCCTCGTACTGCCGGTAGCCGCGGGTCACGGCCTCGAGGCGCCACATCTCCAGCTGCTCGACGTCGCAGGTGCGGCTGACCACGACGTGGTCGCGCAGCGCAATGCCGTGGCGGTTCTCCTCGGCGGTCCAGTGGCCGACGAACTTGCCCCAGTCCGACTCGATGAGGTGGTGCTGCGCCAGCAGGCGGTGGAAGGACGGCAGGTGGTCCTTGGTCAGCAGGCCCAGGATGAGGCCGTTGCTGACCACCGCGTCGACCTTGACGTCGGTGGGGACGAAGTCCTCGCCACCGAGGAAGGCGTAGTTGCGGCCGTCGTCCCACGGGATGTAGTCGTGCGGCTGCCAGGCGTCGCCGGCCTCGACGTAGGCCGCGCGGATGTCCGGCAGCGCCTTGTCGATGGCGAGCGTCAGGTCGTCCTCTGAAGTGCTGGAAGTCACCCGGACACTGTAAGGCAGCGCCCACCCGGCCTTCAAACCACGGTGACGACGACCCCCGCGACCGCCACGACGCCGGGCGCGGTCGCGGTCACCTCGACGTAGCGGTCGGTCTGGGTGACCCGGCAGCCGTCCGAGGCGGACGCCGTCTCCTCGTCGGTCAGCCGCACCACCCCGGGCGGGCCGACGACGGTGTAGTCGCTCGCCCTTCCGAGGAGTTGCTCCGACCCGCCGACCTTCATCGTGATGGCCCGGGTGGCCGGGACCCCGTCGGGTCCGGTCGTGGGCGTCGAGGTCGCGCGACTGGTGAGGCCCTGTCCGTAGACGACGGCCGGATGCGCCCCGCTGTAGACGCGACCGCCGCACTCGACGTTCTCGTCGGAGGTGAACCGGGTGACCAGCAACACGACGACCGCCACGGCGGCCACAGCGACCACGGTCGCGATCCCGGCGATCACTCCCGTTCGCTTCATCCGACGGCTCCTCCCCCGGCGACGCCGGTCAGCGCGAGAGCAGGCCCCAGTCCTCGAGGCCCTCGTACAGCGGGACCTCGAGCGCCAGCGCGGAGACGCGGGCGCGCAGCGCGGCGGTGTCGGCGGCCTTGCCCTGCGCGAGCGCGGTGCCGATGATGTCGGCGACCTCGGTGAACTCCTTCTCGCCGAAGCCACGGCTGGCGAGGGCGGCGGTGCCGATCCGGAGGCCGGAGGTGACCATCGGCGGGCGCGGGTCGAAGGGCACGGCGTTGCGGTTGACGGTGATGCCGACCTCGTGGAGGAGGTCCTCGGCCTGCTGGCCGTCGAGGTCGCTGTTGCGCAGGTCGACGAGCACCAGGTGCACGTCGGTGCCGCCGGTCAGCACGGTGATGCCGGCGTCGGCGACGTCCTTGCCGTTCAGCCGGTCGGCGAGGAGCTTGGCACCGTCGAGCGTGCGCTGCTGCTTCTCGCGGAACTCCTCCGTGCCCGCGACCTTGAGCGCGACGGCCTTGGCGGCGATCACATGCATGAGCGGGCCGCCCTGCTGGCCGGGGAAGACGGCGGAGTTGAGCTTCTTCGCCCACTCCTGCTTCGCCAGGATGATGCCGGAGCGGGGGCCGCCGAGGGTCTTGTGGACGGTGGAGCTGACGACGTCGGCGTGCGGCACGGGGCTCGGGTGCAGGCCCGCGGCGACGAGGCCGGCGAAGTGCGCCATGTCGACCCACAGGTGGGCGCCCACCTCGTCGGCGATGGAGCGGAAGGCGGCGAAGTCGAGCTGCCGCGGGTACGCCGACCAGCCGGCGACGATCACCTTGGGCTTGGAGTCGAGGGCGATCTTGCGCACCTCGTCCATATCGACCCGGTGGTCCTCCTTGGAGACGCCGTAGAAGACGTTCTCGTAGAGCTTGCCGGAGAAGTTCAGGCGCATGCCGTGCGTGAGGTGGCCGCCGTGCGCGAGGTCGAGGCCCATCAGGGTCTCGCCCGGCTCCATGAGGGCCTGCAGCACGGCGGCGTTGGCCTGCGCGCCGGAGTGCGGCTGGACGTTGGCGAAGTCGGCGCCGAACAGCTCCTTGGCCCGGTTGCGCGCGAGGTCCTCGACGACGTCGACGTACTCGCAGCCGCCGTAGTAGCGGCGACCCGGGTAGCCCTCGGCGTACTTGTTGGTGAGCACGGAACCCTGCGCCTGCAGCACGGCGCGCGGCACGAAGTTCTCCGAGGCGATCATCTCCAGCGTGTCGCGCTGGCGCGCGAGCTCGCCGTTCATGGCGGCCGCGACCTCGGGATCGAGTTCGGCCAGGGACGCGGAGTTCACGCTGGAATCGCTCATGCGGTCATCCTAAGCCGCGAGCTCCCGCCGCAGCGCAGACGGGGTGAGGGGCTCGTCGAGCAGCCTTCCGAACTGGTCCAGCCGCGCCGGCCCGGAATCGGCGCGATCGAGCCAGGTGCCGAGCAGCGCGTAACCCTCGACGTAGGTGCTGATGTACGCCCGCCACAGCGGCGAGCCGACGAAGCGCAGCGACTGCCGCGCGCTCCGCTCTGCCATGAGGCCCCAGCGCTGCAGGTAGGCGGCCACGTCGTCCTCGCTCGCGGCGCGGTCGTGCAGCAGCAGCGCGGCGTCCTGCCGCACGTGCAGCAGGCCCGACGAGGCCGCCGCGATCCGCTCGGCGAGCTCCCCGTCGAAGGGCAGGCCGAGGTCGGCGTAGATCTCCTGCGCCCAGCGGCCCCAGCCGGGGCCGATCGCGGCGTGCAGCGCGTGGTCGGCCAGGCCCTCCGCCATGAGGCACTGCGGCGTGTTGACCAGGAAGATCGCCTGCTCCGGCTGGTTCTCCCCCGCGACCAGCAGCTGCTCCTTGCGGCAGTGCTCGGTGTGGTGGCCCGGGTAGGCCTCGTGCGCGATGAGGTGCGGCAGCGACGAGAGGTACTGCGGCAGGTCGCCGTTGACCGCGACCCGCGAGGTGTAGTCGCCGAGGTAGTAGTTGAAGCCGGACCAGGGCTTGTCGTGTTCGATCTCGAACCGCACGGTCTCCGCCTCGGGCAGCGGATAGCGCCCCCGCACGACGTCCCGCAGCGCGCCGGCCAGCGCGTCCACCACCTCGGGCACGCGCTCGGCGGGCACCAGGAAGCGATCGCGCTGGGCCTGCATGCGGGGCTGCAGCGGGCCCGTCCCGGGCAGGATCTCGTCGAGCGCGGCGTGCGCCGCCTCGTAGTCGGCGGTGTCGCCCATGGCGATGTCGACGTCGAAGTAGGCCTTCACCTCGTCGACGAAGCCGATCGGCGCACCGTCGAACTTGCGCGCCGAGCACTCGAGCGCGGCGACGTGCCCGGCCAGGAACTCGCGGCGCGGCGCGCTGAGCGCTGTGTCGGCGGCGACGTCGTGCAGCAGGGCGCGGGCCTCCGCGGCGAGGCGGGCGGGTTCGGGGGCGTCCTCGGCCTCCACCGCCCGACGGTGCGCCGGGTCGCCGAAGTAGGCGTCCACGAAACCGGATTCGATGCGGTCGAACCGCAGGCCCAGCCGCAGGTAACGGTCGGTGACGCTCAGCTCCTCCATGCGTGCCAGACTAGAGGGCATGTCTGACGCGGGGTGCCTCGTCCGGTGAGCGAACCGAGCCCGTACATCGAGCTCGACCGCGCTCAGTGGCGCGAGCTCCGGCAGTCGACGCCGCTGTCGCTGACCGAGGCCGACCTGTCCGACCTCCGCGGCCTGGGCGAGCAGATCGACCTGGCCGAGGTCGCCGAGGTCTACCTCCCCGTCTCCCGCCTGATCCACCTGCAGGTGGCGGCGCGGCAACGGCTCTACGCCGCGACCGCGACCTTCCTCGGCGAGCAGCGGCACAACGCGCAGGTCCCCTTCGTCATCGGCGTCGCCGGCTCGGTGGCGGTCGGCAAGTCGACGACGGCCCGCGTGCTGCAGGCGCTGCTCGCGCGGTGGGACTCGCACCCCCGGGTGGACCTGGTGACCACCGACGGCTTCCTGCACCCGACGGCGGAGCTCGAGCGTCGCGGCATCATGCACCGCAAGGGCTTCCCCGAGTCCTACGACCGCCGGGCCCTCCTGCGCTTCGTGACCACGGTGAAGTCGGGCGCGGAGGACGCGACCGCGCCGATGTACTCGCACCAGCTCTACGACATCGTTCCCGGCGAGTTCATCCACGTGCGCCGGCCCGACATCCTCATCGTGGAGGGGCTCAACGTGCTGCAGACCGGGCCGCGACTCATGGTCTCGGACCTGTTCGACTTCTCCGTCTACGTGGACGCGCGGATCGAGGACATCGAGCGCTGGTACGTCGACCGGTTCCTCTCGATGCGGACCACCTCGTTCGCGGACCCGTCCTCGCACTTCCACCACTACGCCGGGCTCTCCGACACCGAGGCCCGCGACCGCGCGGAGGGCATCTGGGCGGGCATCAACCGCCCGAACCTGGTGCAGAACATCCTGCCGACCCGCCCGCGCGCGACGCTGGTGCTGCGCAAGGACTCCGACCACTCCATCAACCGCGTTCGGCTGCGCAAGCTCTGACGGTCCGCGCCCGGCGGCGCACCGTCGGGCCTACGATCGATCACCATGACCCGTCCCGGGGCCTCGCTGCCCGAACTCCTTCTGCAGGCGGGCGCACGCGCGGACGTCGACGACGCCGATGCGCACGTCTACCGGGCCGCCCTGCGCGCACTGAGCCGCAACGGCACCCGTCGCACGACGGTGGAGAAGATCGCCGCCGAGGCGGGGATGAGCCGGATGACCCTGTTCCGGAAGTTCGGCTCCAAGGACGAGATCCTGGCCGCCGCTCTGGCGTGGACGCTGGGCCGACTGTTCGCCCAGACCGCGGAGGTGGTCGCGGCGACCCCCGACATCCCGACGCGGATCGAGGAGGTGTTCGTGCTGTGCTGCCGCGCGGGACGGGGCCTCGTTCCCGCGGATCCGCGGGAACGTGCGGAACTGTTCGCCGACGAGCGCCTCGACACGGTGCGGCACGGCATCCGGTTCGTCCGCGCGATGATCGTCCAGGAGCAGGAGGCCGGGACGATGCCCGGGGACGCGACCGACGTCCGCGCCGACGCCCTCGTGCGGCTCACCACGGCGTGCTTCGCCGTCTCCCCCGCCCCGTTCGATCTCGAGGACGACGACGCCGCGCGCGCCTACGCACGCACGGCGCTCGTCCCCCTCGTGCAGTGATCGCGCTCGACGGCCGCAGCGATGATCTCGTCGAGAAGCGCCCGAGACCTGACGAGGTCGGTGATAGCCCCGTCAATCCGTTCACGTTCCGCTTTCAATTGATCCGTGAGCTTCGCGGTGGCACGTTCATTGGGCCCGCCCTCTGGGGCCTGCATGCACGGAAGCATTCGAGCGATCCTGGGGCTGTGTAGCCCCGCGGCGAACAATTGCTGCACGAGAATCACCCGGTCGACCGCCGCCTCCGGGTAGTCGCGATGCCCGCCCGGCGTGCGAGCCGGCGACAGGAGCCCCTGTTCCTCGTAGTACCGCAGCGACCGCACGCTGACGCCTGTGCGTCGGGAGAGTTCGCCGATCTTCACGCTGCGCTCCTTGAACCTCACATCACTGTCAGGCCCTACCGTACGTCGGCCACCGCATCCACTGAACCGGAAGGAACCCATGACCACGACCGCCGTACTCGGCGACGGCACACGCCTGCGGTACCAGCTCGAAGGACCGGAGGGTGCCCCGACAGTCGTGCTGTCGAACTCGATCGCCACGACAGCAGCGATGTGGGACCAGACCGTCCCCATGATGACCGGCGACCTCCGCGTGCTTCGATACGACACTCGCGGGCACGGCGGGTCCGATGCCCCGGTCGGCGCATACTCAGTGGCACGCCTCGGGCGGGACGTCCTCGAGCTGCTGGACGAGCTGGGGATCGATCGCGCGCACTTCTGCGGCCTATCACTCGGCGGCATGGTCGGACAGTGGCTCGGGGTACACGCGCCTGACCGAGTCAATCGCCTGATCCTCGCGAACACATCGGCCTACCTGGGGCCTTCGGGCCAGTGGGACGCCCGGATCGCGAGTCTGCTCGCGGGCGAAGACCTCTCAGACACGGCCGATCGGTTCGTGCGTAACTGGTTTCCGGCGGAGTTGCTAGCCGACGACCAGATCGTCGGGCCGTTCCGCGATGCGATCCCGCGAATGAGCCCGACAGGTTTGGCGGGTTGCCTGTCCGCCGTGCGTGACTTCGACATGCGGCGCACCGTCGCACTGGTCAAGGCCCCGACACTCGTCATCGTCGGCGAACACGACGCCGTCTGCCTGCCGGAACACGGGGAACACATCGCCCGCGTGGTGCGCGGCGCGGAGATCGCCACCCTCCCGGTCACCCATCTGTCCAACGTCGAAGCACCGCAGGCCTTCGTCGACCTGGTGCGGCAATTCCTGATGGCGTAGCCCGACTCAGCCGAACGGGCAGCCGGCGGAGGGCGACTTCGCCCGCTGCTCCGGCGTGCGCTCGCGCTGGAAAGCGGTGAAGTCCGGCAGGTCCCGCTCCTTCATCGCCCGCAGGGCACGCGCCTTCCCGCGCGCGTAGTACGCCAGCGGCGTGTAGCCCACCCGCTCGGGGATCACCTTGTAGGCCTGGCGGATCGCCGCGGTCACGGCGCGGTACGAGTACTCCTCTCGGCGTGTCCACCCCACGCCCAGGATCTCGCGGACCTCGGGCCGCAGGACACCGACGGTGAGCAGGTAGACCGCCCGGTTGACCGAAACGCCGACCGGCTTGAGGGCCGGCTCGATCGCGCGGAGGAACGGGCCCGCCTCGGGTGGGAGCGGCGGATTGCCGTGGGCGAAATCGTCGAGGAACTGCAGCGCGCCGGGATGCGGGATCAGCTTCGTCAGCATGTCCGCGTAGTAGCGACCGAAGGCATCCGGCTCCCACGGGACCGCACCGTCCGGCACCTGCACGATGTCGGCGATCTTGCGTGAGTCGTCGAAGATCTCGAGGACGTCGGCGTCGGTGAGCGAACGCCCGAGGCTGCGCGGCAGGGAGTCGATGCCCGTGATCGTTCCGGTGGCGATCACCCAGCCGTAGGCCTCGGGATTGAGCGCGCTGATGTGCTTGCCCTCGGCGTTGCGCATCTGCAACGGCTGGTGCTGTGCGCGCAGCCGGTACCCCTCCTCGACGGCGGCATCCTCGCCGAAGTACCAGCGCTGCACCGAGTCCATGGACCGGATCGCGCGGCCGACCGGATCGGTGTACGCGACGCTGAACTCCCCCACGATGTCGCCGATCACCGGATGCATCAGCTGCATCACGAACGCCGCGCCGTTGATCGGCAGGAACGCCCACTGGCCGGCGACGGTGCCGCTCATCCCCAGCGGGTCGACGAACGGCGATCGGGGACCGTAGCGCGCGGGCGCGCGAACGGTCTCGGTACGGCTCTCGGGCTCCGCCAGCTGGGTCATGCCGCCTCCTTGTTGTTACGACTGATGATTAAATCGTAACAGCGTGTGGCGCGCATCACCAGGAGTTGGTGATAGGAATTTCTCGATCACCACTCACGAGAGCGATCACCGCAGGCGAGGAGGGCGGTCAGGCCCCGAAGCGACGGTGCCGCGCGGCGTAGTCGCGCAGCGCGCGCAGGAAGTCGACGCGGCGGAACTCCGGCCAGTAGGCCTCCGTGAACCAGATCTCGCTGTACGCGCTCTGCCACAACAGGAAGCCGGAGAGCCGCTGCTCCCCCGACGTGCGGATCACCAGGTCCGGATCGGGCTGCCCCTTGGTGTACAGGTGCTGGTCGATCCCCTCGACGGTGACCGCGTCCACCAGTTCCTGGCCCGACATCCCGTCGGCGAGCTCGCTGCGCAGCAGGGACTGCACGGCGTCGACGATCTCCTTGCGCCCCCCGTAGCCGACGGCCACGTTCACGTGGGTGCCGGTGCGCCCCTTCGTGCCCTCGGCGGCGGCCGTGAGCCGGCGCGCGGCGTCGGGCGGCAGCAGGTCCATCGCGCCGACGATCTTCACCGACCAGTTCTTGTCCGGGCCCGAGATCTCCTCGACGACGTCGGTGATGATCTCCAGCAGCGCCGCGAGCTCGTCGGGGTCGCGCTGCAGGTTCTCGGTGGAGAGCAGGTAGATGGTGGCGAGCTCGATGCCGGCCTCGTCGCACCACTCCAGCATCTCGGCGATCTTCTTCGCGCCCATGCGGTAGCCGTGGCTCACGTCGCTGAACCCGGCGGCCCGGGCCCAACGCCGGTTGCCGTCGCAGAGCACCGCCACGTGGCGGGGGCGCTGCGCCCCATCGCGATAGGCGTTGGTGAGCTCGTTCACCAGCCGTCGCTCGTAGAGCGCGTAGGCCGGCGAGACGAGCTTGCGGGCCGCGTCCGTGGGCAGCGACACTGGCAGTTTGGGGGCACTCACCACGCCTGCAACCCTACAACCGGAACCTGAGACCCAGCCTCATTCGCGCGCGGTGGACGGCGCCCGCCGGGCGGGTGCCGTCCCCGGCACGGTCGGCGTCAGTCGTGCGCCGCGTAGATCGCGGCCGCCAGCTCTGTCCGCAGAGCCTGGAACTCGGCGGTCGCGGTGACCGACGGGTCGCGCACGGTGTCCGGCCCGTCGCCCGGCAGCTCGACCTTGCGGTCGATCACCACGCGTCCCGGGCGGGCGCTCATCACCAGCACGCGGGTGCTCAGGAACACCGCCTCCTCCACCGAGTGGGTGATGAAGACGATGGTCTTGCCCGCCTCCCGCCAGATCTTGAGCAGGTCCACCTGCAGCCGCTCGCGGGTCAGCGCGTCGAGCGCGCCGTAGGGCTCGTCCATGAGCACGATCGCGGGATCGTTGACCAGGACGCGGGCGATCTGCGCGCGCTGCTGCATGCCGCCGGAGAGCTCGTAGGGCCGCTTGTCGCCGAAGTCGCCGAGGCCCACGAGGTCCAGCAGCTTCTGCGCCTGCTCACGCCGCTCGGCCTTGCCCACGCCACTCACCTTGGGCCCGAACTCGACGTTGCCGCGCACCGTCAGCCAGGGGTACAGGGTGGGGGCCTGGAAGACCACGCCCCGGTCGGCCGACGGTGCCGTCACCCGCGCGCCGCCGACCTCGACGACGCCCTCGGTCGGGTCCTCGAAGCCGGCGACGAGCCGCAGCAGCGTCGTCTTGCCGCAGCCCGAAGGGCCGACGATGGAGACGAACTCGCCCGGCTCGATCGTGAGGTCCGTCGGCTGCAGCGCGATGGTCTGCCCGCTCGCGGTGTCGTAGGTCTTGCCGACCCCCGTCAGCTCGACGCGTTCGGTCCCGGTCACTTGGAAACCCCCTGTGCGGCGGCGGCGTAGACGCCGTCGGTGTAGTGCTGCGCCGGAGCGACGCCCTGGACCTGGCCCTGCTGGAGCAGGAACTCGGCGGTCCGGCGGATGTCGGCGCCGAGCTGCCCGCCGAGATGGTCGGGGCCGCCCTGCGTCTTCGCGTCGAAGTAGGCGTAGCCCTTGATCTGCGTGAGGACCTGGTCCAGCGGCACGCCGAGCTGGCCCGCGATGTGCTCGGCCGCCTTGTTCGGATCGGTGTTCAGCAGGTTCGCCGCCCAGCCCTGCGCGGCGGTCCAGATCTTGAGGAAGGCCGGGTTGTTCTTCACGAAGTCGCCGCGGGCGCCCTCGAGATCGTAGGTCGGCGCGCCCTGCTCGGCGACCTGGGCGCTCGTGGTGAGCACGGTGCCCTTGAGCTGGCTCAGCGTCGGCTCCCAGATGTACGTGGCGTCGATCTGCCCGCCGCCCCACGCGCCGCGGATGGCGTCCGGGGCCAGGTTGATGACCTGCGCGTCGGTGACGCCCGCCTTGTCCAGGGCGGTGAGCAGGCTGTAGTGCGCGGTCGACGCGAAGGGCACGGCGATGCGCTTGCCCTTGAGGTCGGCGACGGTCTTGATGCCGTCGCCGCGGGCGACGAGCGACTCCGCGGCCCCGATCCGGTCCTGGATCCAGATGACCTTCATGTCGATGTTCAGCGGCGCGCTGAGCGCCTTCGCGGCGGGCGCGCTGCCGAGCAGGCCGACGTCGAGGCTGTTGGCGCCGAACGCCTGGATCACGTCGCCGCCGGAGGCGAACTTGCTCCACACGACGTTCACGTTGGGCAGGCAGGTCTTGAGCAGGCCGGTGTCCTTGACGACGAGGTCGCCGTTCGGGATCTCCTGCCAGCCGATCCGGACGGTGCCCGTCACCGTCGGGTCCGGGTCGACGGGGCACGCCGTGGTCCCGCCGATGGAGCGGGACTGTTCGGCGCGGCCGGATTCGACGATGCAGCCGGTCAGGGTGAGGCCGACGGTGCCGACCACGAGCGCCGTGCGCGCGAGGCGCTTCAGGCGGTTCATGCCTTCCCCTTCCACGGGACGGCCAGCAGGCCGATCCACTTGATGAGCGAGTCCAGCAGCAGCGCGGTGACGCCGATGACGATGATGCAGGCGATCGTCAGCGGGGTGTTGAGCTGCTGGCCGGCGAGGTAGGCGAGGCCGCCGATGCCGGGGATGCCGTTGTTGAGCTCGGCCGCGACGACGGTGGTCCACGCGAAGCCGACGGCGATGCGGATGCCGTTGATGACCTCGGGCAGCGTCGCCGGGACGATGACGCCGCGGATGGTCTGCAGCCGGTTCGCGCCGAGCGCGCGGGCGGCGTTGATCTGATCGATGCTCACGCCCTGCACGCCGTTGACGGTGGAGATCGCGATCGCGGGGAAGGCGGCCAGGAAGAGCAGCCAGATCTTCGACGTGTCGCCGATGCCGAACCACACGATGAGCAGGCCGATGTAGCCCAGTGGCGGCAGCGCGCGCAGGAAGTTCAGGTAGGGCTCGATGATCGTGTTGATCGTCTTCGAGGTGCCCATGGCGAAGCCGAGCAGCGGGCCGATGATGATCGCGGCGCCGACGCCGGCGAAGATCCGCTGCAGGCTGGCGACCAGGTGCTCCCAGAGGAAGTAGTTCTGTTCGCCGAGCACCTCGCGCGGCACGCCCGGCGCCACCTGGTGCCACGTGCTCGCGCGCACCGCGGCGTCCCAGACGGCCTTCGGCGTGGGCAGGAAGGTCTCGTCGATCAGGCGCAGCCCGCTCACCAGCCACCAGGCGGCGACGAAGACGAGCAGCGCGATGATGCGGACGAGCCACGACCTGACCGCCAGCGGCAGCGGTTCGATGACGGCGTTCTTGACCCTCAGTAGCGGGGGCTCCCCGGCCATGAATTCCTCTCCGGCGCCCCAGTGGGCACACGAACAGGAAACTCTGTCAGGCCGCGGTTCGCATCGGAACCGTTCGAATCGTGGTGATCGTTAGGTGCGGTGCACGTTGCGGGCGGCTATCTGTCGGGAGGCATCGGGGTGGCTCAGACGTTCCTCCGGTGCACATTGCGAGCGGCTACTTGGTCCCGGGGCATGATCTGGATCGAGTCGATGTTCACGTGCGGCGGGCGGGTGACGGTCCAGGTCACGGCGTCGGCGATGTCGTCGGCCGTGAGGTTGTCGACGCCCTCGTAGATCTTGTCGGCCGCGGCCCGGTCGCCGCCGAGCCGGACCACGGAGAACTCGGTCTCCACGAGGCCGGGATCGATCTCGATGACGCGGATCGGCTCGCCCTTGAGCTCCAGGCGCAGCACGCGGGTCACCGCGCGGGCGCCGTGCTTGGCGGCGTTGTAGCCGGCGCCGGTCTCGTAGGCCTCGAGCGCGGCGACGGACCCGATGGTCACGACGCTCGCGGCCGGCGACGCCCGCAGTTTGGGCAGCAGCGCCTGGGTGACGCGCAGGATCGACAGGACGTTGATGTCGTACATGCGGGACCAGTCGGCCTCGTCGGCGGTCTCGATCCGGTCGACGCCGAGCGCGCCGCCGGCGTTGTTGACCAGCACGTCGACCTTCTCGATCGCGTCGGTGAAGGTCTTCACCGAGTCCACGTCGGAGACGTCGAGTGGCAGCGCGGTGACGATCCGCTCGGGGTACTCGGCCTCGAGCTGCCGCTTGAGGTCTTCCAGCCGCTCCACGCGACGGGCTCCGATCACCACGTCGAACCCCGCGCGCACCAGGTGCCGCGCGGTGGCGGCCCCGATCCCGCTGCTCGCTCCGGTGACGACGGCGATTTCAGCCATGCGTGTTCTCCATTCCCACGTCGATGCGGTGGTGTTCCAGGTCGTGCAGGGCGTAGACGGCGAAGGACTCGACGGTGAACGCGGAGCCGTTGGAGCGCAGGCCCGTCCGCGCCCAGTCCTCCTCGCCGACGGTGGCGTAGGCCTGCGCGAACGCCGCCGCCGCGTCCGCGAGCTCGTCGGCGACGGTGCTCGGGTCCTGGGTGTCGTACTCGTCCTCGACCGCGGTCACGTCCTGATCCCAGTTCGCGAAGGTCGCGCCGTCGCGGGCGAGCATGAGGTTCAGCCGTTCGCGCATGATGAGGTGCACGTCGCGCAGGTGGCAGCCGTATTCGAGCACCGACCAGGTCTGCTCGTCGGGCCGGACCCGCGCATCGGGCCGCGCCAGCGCGGCGTCCCAGCCGACGGCCGACCGCGCGATGCGATCGGCGACGTCCTCGCGACGGACCGTCGACGGGTCGAATCCGCAGGCCGGGCAGGCCCGCTCGATGACCCACGTCCAGTCCTTGGTGTCCGGTGTGATCGCCACGGGATTCAATCTACTTCGGCCCCGGTTTCCTGTCGGATCCGCCCGCTATCGTCCGAGAGTGCTCACTGCGTGGGGAGACGAGAGCGGGTCCAGGCCCGACCTTGATCCGGGCGCGTACCTGCTCGCCGCGGCGTTGATCGAAGAGGCCGATCTGCCCGTCGTTCGATCCACGATGCTGGAACAGCAGGGCAACGAGGACAAGGTCCATTGGTACTCCCGGGACGCAGCTCGCCGATCGGAGCTGGTCGAGGTTGTGGCATCGCTGCCCGTCGCAGCCTTCTGCGTCGTCCATGAAGAGATCGGGGCGACCGATCGACGACACCGCCGAAAGTGCTTGGAGTTCCTGCTCCCACATCTCGCCGCGATGCCGTGCGCAGCGATGACCTTCGAATCACGGGCGAATCTGGACGCCAGCGACATCGCGACGCTGCAGCTACTGCGATCACGCCGGGCAATCGAGTCCAATCTGCGGATCAGTCACGTGGTCGGACGAGACGAGCCCGCACTCTGGGTGGCAGACGCAGTTTGTGGCGCGATCGTTCAGAGCCGCATCGGCCAGCCGAAACACCTGACTCGTCTGGGTGGCTCCGTCGAGGTGCACGTGATCTGAGCACGGCATCACATGCGCGAGCCGCAGGCCTCACCATACGGCGAGTAATCCTGCGGCTCACTTCCAACCCCACCGCGATGGGGCGGCTACATCTCCACGATACGACCACCGCGAGCAGCGTGCAACGCCGTTCCAACGGCTCACGATTTCGGGGTCTGCGCAGGTACACCTGCTCTGGCGCACGCGTACCGCGCTAGAACGCGAATTCGTGAGCCATCCCCTCAGCGCAGCGCGGCGGCGAGGTCGTGTAGCACCGAATCGGAGGTGGCGAAGTCCATGCACTTGTCGGTGACGGACTGGCCGTAGACCAGCGGGCCGGGGCCGGGCTGCTGCGCGCCGGCGACGAGGAAGGACTCGAGCATCACGCCGGAGATCCCCTTCTCCCCCGCGGCGAGGCGGCCTGCGATCTCGCGCGCGACCTCGGCCTGACGGACGTGGTCCTTGCCCGAGTTGGCGTGCGAGCAGTCCACCATCACCGACGGGGCGAGGCCGGCCTTCTCCAGCGCGCCGACGGCGGCGGAGACGGAGGCGGCGTCGAAGTTCGGCCCACCGCGGCCGCCGCGCAGGATGACGTGGCAGTTGTCGTTGCCGACGGTCTCGACCACGGCGGCGGCGCCCTCGTCATCGGTGCCGAAGAAGACGTGCCGGGCGGCGGCCGCCTGCACCCCGTCGATCGCGACGGAGACGTTTCCGTCGGTGGCGTTCTTGAAGCCGATCGGCATCGACAGCCCGGACGCGAGCTGGCGGTGCACCTGCGACTCCGTGGTACGAGCGCCGATCGCGCCCCAGGCGACGGTGTCGGCGATGTACTGCGGGCTGGTCGGCTCGAGGAACTCGCAGCCCACGGGCAGGCCGATCTCCAGGATGTCGAGCAGCAGCTGCCGGGCGGTGCGCAGGCCGCGGGGCACGTCGTAGCTCTCGTCCATGCCGGGGTCGTTGATGAGGCCTTTCCACCCGACGGTGGTGCGCGGCTTCTCGAAGTACACGCGCATCACGACGAGCAACTCGTCGGCCAGCTCGTCCGCGATCGGCTTGAGCCGGCGGGCGTAGTCGAGCGCGGCCTCGGGGTCGTGCACGGAGCAGGGGCCGACCACGACGAGGAGCCGCTGGTCACGGCCCGCGATGACGTCGGCGACCGCGGCGCGATCGGCCTCGACCTGCGCGGCCAGACGGGGTGCGAGCGGCAGCTCGTCGCGCAGCTGCGCGGGCGAGGGGATCGCGTGGAACGCCGAAACCCGACGGTTCGATGTCGACGCCGGTGTATCGAGTTCGATGGTCATGAGAAACCTTCCTGGTGGCGGCACCAGATCCCTTCCGGTGCCATAGAAAAAGGCAGCGAGTGATCTCGCTGCCTTCGGCTCCGGGTTCGTACGGTCGGGATTATCCGCGCATGCGCGCATCACCGCCGGCTCCACCCGGAGCCTCGGTAAAGCGCCAATACGCGTTCATACCCACGAGCCGAACATAGCACAGCTATCGCGCGATCTCTGTGGCGAGCGTCTCACCGTCGGTGACCGGCAGGGAGCAGACGGTGCCGTGGCAGACGTACGCCGCCGCCCGACCGTCGACGGGGCCGCGCCCCTCCAGCAGCGGATGCGAATCCTTAGCTCCGGCAATGACTACCGCGCCGCCTGGGGCGAGGCGGCGCGCCTCCGCCACCAGGGCGGCGGCGCCCGTCCCGTCGGCGACGGCGATCTGGAGCCCCGCCGCGGCCTGCTCGGCGACGGCGAGGTGGTGCCCCGCCCCGCGCGGCACCCGGCGGATCAGCTCCCCGGAGCGGGCCCGGGTGGCGGCGGCGAGCGGGGCGTAGCGCTCCCCGAGCAGCGCCTCGGCGTAGGTGAGGGCCTCGGCGACGATGCTCGCGCCGGCGGGGGTGGCGCCGTCCGCGGGGTCGCGCGGGCGGGTCAACAGCGTCTCGCCGTCCGACGGTGCGTCGTACCAGCTCCCGTCCGCCGCGGGGTCGGCGAAGCGCACGATCGCGGCGTCGAGGATCGCGGCTGCCGCTGCGGCCCAATGCGACTCGTCCGTGTCGGCGGCGCCCGCGTGCTGCGCCAGCGCGAGCAGGCCGGTGACGAGGGCGGCGTAGTCCTCCAGCATGCCGTCGGCTTCGCCGACCGCGCCGCCGAGTGAGCTGCGGCGCAGTCGCGCACCGTCCCAATGGGTTCCGAGGACGTAGCGCGCGACGGACGCGGCCTCGTCGACCCGGCCGGCCTCCGCCAGCGCGGTGATCGCGAGGCCGTTCCAGACGGTGACCACCTTGTCGTCGCGGCCGGGCTGCGGGCGCCGTGCCCGGACGTCGTAGAGCCGGCGTCGCACGTCGGCGAGGCGCACCGGGTCGGGCTCG
This sequence comes from Tsukamurella sp. M9C, assembly GCF_020169415.1. Taxonomy (GTDB): domain Bacteria; phylum Actinomycetota; class Actinomycetes; order Mycobacteriales; family Mycobacteriaceae; genus Tsukamurella. The sequence continues at coordinate 46,540 of NZ_JAIULG010000007.1, read as the reverse complement.
CCCTGCAGCTGCAGCGTGGACGTTCCGTGCTCGAAGGTGCCGCCCGCGGTGACCGCGAAAACCTCGGCGGCCCAGGCGCCGTCGGCTTCGCCGAGCACCTCGACGAGCTGCGCCGGCGTCCACACGTAGGTGGCGCCCTCGACGCCGTGCCCGTCGACGACGGTGTCCGCGTCGAGCGAGGAGGCGAGCCCGCCACCGTCGACGCCGAGGTCGCGGATCAGGAAGTCGGCGGTCTCGTCGGCCACCCGCAGCGCCAGGGGTGAGCCGGTGCGGCGCCCGAGGTGGGCGTAGAAGCGGAGCAGAAGGGCGTTGTCGTACAACATCTTCTCGAAATGCGGCACCACCCAGTCGGCGTCCACGGCGTAGCGGGCGAAGCCGCCGGCGAGCTGGTCGTAGATGCCGCCGCGGGCCATCGCCTCGGCGCACCGCACGGCGACGCCGTAGGAGGCCGGGTCCCCGGTGCGCTCGTGGTGCCGCAGCAGGGCCTCGACGGTGGCCGACGGCGGGAACTTCGGCGCGCGGCCGAAGCCGCCCGACGGGTCCTCGTCGGCGCAGATCGCGCGCACCGCCCCGGCCAGGTCCTCGGCGGAGGGGGCGGCACCGTCGGGCAGGCCGGCGGAGGCCTGCCGCAGGTGCGCGGCCACCTGCCCGGAGACGCGGCTCACCTCGTCGCGCCGGTCGCGCCAGGTGTCGGTGATGGCCTCGAGGAGCTGCGGGAAGCTCGCCTGCCCGTTGCGAGGCTCCGGCGGGTAGTAGGTGCCGCAGTAGAAGGGCTCGCCGGACGGGGTGAGGAAGCAGGTCATGGGCCAGCCGCCCTGGCCGGTCATGGCGACGGTGGCGTTCATGTAGATCGCGTCGAGGTCGGGGCGCTCCTCGCGGTCGACCTTGATGCACACGAAGCCGGCGTTCATCTGCGCCGCGATGGCCTCGTTCTCGAAGGACTCGTGCGCCATCACGTGGCACCAGTGGCACGCGGCGTAGCCGATGGACAACAGGACGGGCACATCCCGCTCCGCCGCCTCCGCCAGCGCGGCCTCGCTCCACTCCTGCCAGTGCACGGGGTTGTCCGCGTGCTGGCGCAGGTAGGGGCTGGTCGACTCGCCGAGACGGTTCATGATTTCCATCATGCCCTCAGGCTCCCCGGAGCCGAACCCCTGCAGCCCCGAGGCCACGGCTCACCCCTTCACCGCGGTCAGCCCCGCCGCCGGACCGCCAGAACCTGACCGGTCCGGGCCACGTGCACTTCCTGATCGGAGTACAGATCGACCTGCACGAAGACGAGCGACTCCCCCTCCTTCGTCACGGACCCTCGCGCGACGAGGAACTCGCCCTTGCCCGCCTTCAAGAAGTACGTCGTCGATTCGACGGTCGTCCACAGATCACCGTCGTTCAAGCTGAGCGCGGCGGTCACCGCTCCGACCACGTCGGATGCGCCCATGATCGCGCCGCCATGCAGCCCGCCTCCCATGGTCGACAACTCCCCGCGATAGGGCAGTCTCGCCTCGACGCTCCCATCGGAGATGGACGTGAACTCCATCCCCAAGGTCCGGGCGAACGGCACCATGTCGAGGATCTGGTCGGACGTGAACTTCATGGTCGAGCTCCTTCGTTGCGGACGATCTCGCCGACGCCTACTCCACCCCCACACCGGTAGGTTTACATCTGTATGCTTACACCTGTCAATGACTCCGACGACCTTATCCACTACGGAGAAGCGCACATGGACACCGACCGGACGCAGCGCCCACGATCACCGCGCGGCGAAGGTGAGAGCCTTCGCGGCGACATCCTCGCCGCCGCCGATGAACTGATCACCGAAGCCGGAAGCGGGTCCGACCTGTCCCTGAGGGCGATCGCTCGACGCACGGGTGTCAGCCCCATGACCCTGTACCGACATTTCGACACGCTCGAAGCGATCGTCGACGAGGTGCAGCGACGGCACTATCTCGAGCTCGTCGAGGTACTGAGGGACCACGTCGAGAACAGCGACGACGGACTGTCGGCGTTCGCTCAAACCTTCGTCGGATACGGGCTGTCGAACCCCGGCCGATTCCGTCTGATGTTCGCGATGCCCCTCAACCCCGAGCGCGTCGTGCCCGACGACAAGCAGATACTCGGAACCCCGGCCCTCGAGCTGTTGGTCGGCACCATGCGCGCTCACCTGACTAAGCATCGACTCGAGCGCGACCCGTGGCGGGCGGCTACCACGCTCTGGGCGACGCTCCACGGCATCGTGCACCTGCGCCTCTCAGTCGGCATGCGCGGCGACTACGCCTGGCCGCCCGTTGAGACTCAGATCGCCGACGCGCTCGCCCCCTTCACCGTCGCCACCGCATGACACCGCAGTCACACTCGTCGAATCCGCGAAGCGACTACCGTCCAAGGTCATGAAGTGCACGACCTCGATCGAGATCGCGCTGCCACTGCAGCAGGTCGCGCAGCTGCTCTCCGACCCGGCGCACCTGCCGATGTGGCTGCGGGGCATGGAGGTCCACGAACCGGTGAGCGGGACGCACGGCGAGGTCGGGACGGTCTCGCGCGTCGTACTGCGGTCGGGGAAGCAGACGATGGAGCTCACCGAGACCATCACCCGCCGTGAACCGGCGGACCTGCGCACGCTCCCCGCAGGGACCGTCGTGCGGTACGAGCGGGAGATCGAGGGCGCGGGGATGTGGAACGCCGCGCGCGAGCGGCTGACGGAGGCCGGCCCGGACCGGACGTTATGGGAGAGCGAGAACGGGTACCGCTTCCGCAATCCCCTGATGCGCCTGATGGCGCTCCTGATTCCCGGCGTCTTCCGCAAGCAGCAACTGCAGCACATGGAGGACTTCAAGGCCTTCGCCGAGCAGGGAACGGACGTCCGCGACCACGGGGCCTGATCGTCAGGTGGGCGGGTAGCGGTCCGCGAGGACGATCGCCCGAGCACGCAGGGCGGCCCGCAACTCCTCGGGCGCGAGAGCCTCGGCGGCGGTGTCCAGCTGCCACACAGCCCACACCGCGTGACGCAGGTCCTCGAAGGAGACGTCGAGGCGGATGCGCCCGTCGGGCTCGGTGACTTCGGCGCGCACCGCGCGCGCGTGGTTCAGCAGTTCGTCGCGCCGCGCCGCCTCGACGCGGACGAGGACCGGAAGGTGGTTCTCGGAGAGGAACTGCGCGCTCCGCTCGGCCCAGATCCGGTCGAGGTCGACCTGCGCCGGTCGCTGCGCGGAGTCCGCGAGCGCCTCGGCCGCGAGCATCCGCGACACCCGGTACGTGCGGTCGTCACCCGCCTTCGCCGCGAGCAGGTACGTGCGCCCGCGCACCGTGACCAGGCCGATCGGATCGACGGTGTGCCACCGCGGTTCCTTCTCCGGCGCGGCGTACCGGAAGCGGAGCACGCGCCCCGCGAGGACGGCGCGACGGACCTCGCCCATGACCGCCGGGTCGAACTCCTCGGCCGCCGCGCGCCGGGACAGCAGGTCCGTCTCGGGCTCGACGAGGAAGCGTGACGCGGCCCGATCCAAGTCCGCGCGGTTCCCCTCCGGCAGCGCGTCGACGACCTTGCGCATCGCTGAGGCGAGGGCAGCGTTGAGGCCGAACACCTTCCGGCCCGTGCCCGACCCGGCGGTGAGCAGAGCGAGGGCCTCGTCGTGGGTCAGGCCCGTCAGCTCGGTACGGAAGCCCGGCAGGAGGGAGTAGCCGCCACGGCGCCCGCGATCGGCGTAGACGGGGACCCCGGCGGTCGAGAGCGCGTCGATGTCGCGCTGCACGGTGCGCGGCGACACCTCCAGCTCCGCGGCCAGTTCGTCTGCCGTCATCCGTCCGCGCCGGCGCAGGAGGAGCACCAGCGAAACCAGTCGATCGGCGCGCATGGCTCGATTGTCTCCGAAAATCACGACATGAGGTGACGTGATTCGCTGCGAGCCTGGTCCGTACGGGTATCGACGGATGGCCACGGGGCCGCCGCACGCCCGCCGAACCGAACGGAGAAGTGCCATGGAACGCACGGCGATCAACCCGGTGTCCTGGTCGCAGGAAATCGGATTCAACCAGGGCGAACTGGTCACCGGACAGTCCCGGACCCTGTACGTCTCGGGGCAGACCGCGATGAGCCCCGACGGCCGGCCGAAGCACGAGGACGACGTCGCGGCGCAGCTCGCGCTCGCGGTCGACAACCTCGAGGCCGTGCTCGACGCGGCCGGGATGTCGCTCGCGAACCTGGTGCGCCTGAACGTCTACAGCACCGACATCGACGAGCTGTTCTCGCACTACGGCGTCCTCGCGGCGCGCCTCGGCGCCGCGGGGGTCGCCCCCACCACCACGATGCTCGGGGTGACCCGGCTCGCGATCCCGGGGCAGAAGGTCGAGCTGGAGGGCACCGCCGTCGGTTAGCCCGACGGTGCCGCCCGCGCCGGTCCCACCGGCGCGGGCGCCTGTCCGGCGTGACCGCCGCTCATCTCCCCCGCGGACCGCTCCGGGCCGCGGTTGATTCGGCCCTCGACCGACGTATCCTCGAAGTAGTCGCATTTCATCCGCGAAGGAGGCGCTCGTGACGGAACTTGTCGCGCCGTCGTGGATGCGCTCGCAGATCAGTGCCGAGCAATACGACTCCTGGTCCGAGGAGCAGTGCGCGGGCATCGAGATCGTGGACGGGATGGTCGTCGTGAGCCCGAGCGCATCGAAACGCCACAACCGCCTCGCTCGCCTGTTGGCGAACGCCCTTGATGCCGCGGCGGGCGAGGAGTGGAACGCCGACACTGATTTCGACGTCCGCCTGCAGGACGTACCGCTGACCAATCGGCGCCCCGACGTGATCGTCTACCGCGCGGAGTCGATCGACGTCTCCCCGACCCGGCCCCGTGACGTCCTACTCGTGGTGGAGGTCGTCTCCCCGGGTTCGGAGACAACGGACCGCGTCGTCAAGGCGGATCAGTACGCCAAGGCCGGAATCCGGTTCTACTGGCGCGTCGAGCAGGCCGCCGACGAACCCCCGATCGTGTACACCTACGTGCTCGACCCGGCGGCCCAGGCCTACCGCGACGGAGACGTGTTCACCGGCACGGTGAGCACCGCTGTCCCCTTCCCGGTATCCATCGATCTCCATGCATGACTACGTCACCAACTCGTAGACCGTCGCGCCCCCGACCTTGGTGGCGGTGAAGCTCTTCTCCACCCAGCTCTGGATCTCGGACTTCCCGCCGCCGGGGCGGAAGCCGCCGGAGGAGACGTAGTACGAGATCTTCCCGTCCTTCACCCACTGCTGGAACTGCGCGAGCGTGGGCGCGGGGTCGGAGCCGCTGAACCCGCCGATCGCGATCACCGGCCGCCCGGAGTTCAGCTGCAGCGAACCCTGGCTCTGCGCTCCGTTGACCGCGGCCGCCCACTGCGTGGTGGTGTCCTTGAGCAGGGCGATGAGCTCGGGGTCGGCCTTCTGCTCGCCGGGCCCCTTGCCGGCCTTGATGTCGTCGGCGCTCACGCCCTCCGGGAGCTCCACGCCCGCGGGCAGCTCGACCTTCGCTCCGCCGCCCGACGATGCCTTCCCCTCACGCCCACTCGGCCCGCCGAACATGTCGCCAGACTTCGCGGTCTTCACGGCCGTCGGCACGCCGCCGCTGTGCGCGGTGCTCGCCGTCGAGACCGAGAACGCCGCCGTCGCAACGCCACCGGCGAGCAGCGCGAGCACCAGCGCGGCGGCGACCGCCCGACCGGAACCGCGCCGGGTCACGACCAGCGCGACGATCGCCGCCGCCATCAGGACGCCGACGACGATCCCCAGCCATGGCCAGGCATACCCGGCTCGCCACGCGCGGACGATGCCCCAGCCACCAGCGGCCACCACCAGAGAGGCGAGCGCGAGCGTGCCCGGCACCGTCGACCTGCGGCTCCACGCGACGGCGGCGCCGCCGCCCACGAGCACCGCGATCGCCGGGACGAGTGCCACGGTGTAGTACGGGTGCACGGTGCCGCTCATGTACGAGAAGACCACGCCGGTCACCACGAGCCAGGTGCCGAAGACGGTGAGCCCCAGCGCGAGATCACGATCCAAGCGACGCCGCGCCACCAGCACGAGACCGATCACCAGCACCAGCAGCGCAGCCGGCAGCAGCCACGAGATCTCGTTGCCGAACTCGTTGCTGAACAGGCGCGCGAGGCTCGGCGTGCCGCCGAAGGACGTGCCCGTGGCGCCGTTTCCGCCCGGCCCGCCGCCGCCGAAGCCGCCGGAACCGGAGCCGCCGCTGTTCCCGACGATCCGTGCGAGACCGTTGTAGCCGAGCACCAGATCCATGAAGGTGCCGTCCTTCGACCCGCCGATGTACGGCCGCGACGACGCGGGCCACAGCACCGTCAGCAGCACGTACCAGCCGGCCGAAACGACCACGGCGACAACACCCAGCGCCAGATCCCGAGCCCGCCGCAGCCAGGAGGTCTGCGCGAACAACAGGTACGCGAGCCCGAACCCGGGCAGCACCAGCAGGCCCTGCAGCATCTTGGTGAGGAAGGCGAAGCCGAGCAGCGCGCCGCACGCCACGAGCCAGCGCCACGACGCCGCCTGGCATGCCCGCACGGTGCAGTAGGCCGCGGCGGTCATGAGCAGTACCAGCAGCGCATCGGGGTTGTTGAACCGGAAGATCAGCACCGCCGCGGGGGTCAGCGCGCACACGGCGCCCGCCAGCAGCGCCCCTCCGATCGCGATCCGCGACGGAAGCGAGCCGAGGAGCCGGCGGGTCGTCAGGTACACCAGCCCGACGGTGCCGACCCCCATCAGCGCCTGCGGTAGGAGGATCGACCAGGACGAGAGACCGAGGACCCGCACGAACAGGCCGGTCACCCACAGCGCCGCGGGCGGCTTGTCGACGGTGATCACGTTGCCCGGGTCGAGCGAGCCGAACAGCCAGGCCTTCCAGCTCAGCCCGCCGGCCTGCGCCGCGGCGGCGTAGAAGTCGTTGCCGTAGCCGCTGATCGACAGGTTCCAGCAGTACAGCAGCGCCGTGGCGGCGAGCAGTGCGGTCACGGCACAGCGCCGCGGAGTCATGTACTTCACGGAAGCCACCGTCGCGGGCGGAACTGCGCGCCCCCGGCCCTGAGCCTGGGAAGTCGCTGTGAGGTCCCCTACCGGGGCTCGTCGGCCCCGGCACCGTCGGATCCGCCCGACGGTCCGCCGCGTGCGGGGGTGGGCGCGGGGTCGCGCGTGTAGGCCGACCGGTTCATCGGCGCGCCGCCGTCGGGCGCTGCTCCGCAGCGCCCGCACCGAACGGCCCGTAGGTCTCGGCTCCGAGTCGCGCAGCCTCGTCTATGTAGTGCGCGAGCGCCGCTCGTGATCGGGTCAGCGTGCCGATCTGATCGTCCAGGCGGTCCAGTCGGCCTCGCATGGCCTCGATCAGCTCCGGGCAGCCGAAGAGCTGCGGGGCCTCACCCCTGGCGCAAGGCAGGAGGTAGGCGATGTCGTCCGTCGAGAGACCGGCGGCGAGCAGGTGCCGGATCTGCCGCACCGTGACGACGTCGTCTTCGCTGTAGACCCGGTACCCCGCGGCGGTGCGCCCCGGATCCAGCAGTGCCTGCGCCTCGTAGTACCGCAGCTGGTGGGCGTTGACACCCGTTCGGCGACTCAGATCTCCGATGTGCATTCGTCAGCCCCTTGACCTTCAGACCGGCCTCAACGTTCACCATGGTCGCATGAACTCCTACACACCCTCCCCAGGTGACCGGACGCCCGATGAGAACGACGGCTTCGCCGCACTCGTCGCGGCGTACCTCGCGATGTGGAACGAACGCGACCCGCGGGCCCGGCATGCGCTGGCTGCCGCGGTGTTCACGCCCGACGCGTACTACGTGGACCCGAACTCCGCGGCGCGGGGAATCGCTGCCATCGATGCCTACGTGGCCGGCTGGCAGGCCCAGTTCCCCGATTCCGAGTTCACGCGTGGCGCGCTGCACGGCCATCACCACGTCGTGTACTTCGAGTGGAGCTTCGGGTCGCCCGGGAACCCGCCGGCGGGGAACGGCCGCGATGTGGCCGTCGTCGAGAACGGCCGGATCAGCACCGTCTACGGATTCTTCCAGTAGTAGCGGGCGAACCGCCCCGCCGATCCGGCGGCGTGCGTCGAGCTACCGGGGCTCGTCGCCCCCGGCACCGTCAGCACTGTTCGACGGTCCGCCGTCGCCCTTGGTGAGCGAGGCCCCGTCGGCCTCGATCCCCGCGTGGTCGGTGCCGCCGGCCTCGTCGCCCTCGCCGGGCGCCTCGTCGTCGAAGGACTCGGGGAGGTTCTTGACGTGCTTGTTCATCGAGCGGATGAGCAGGAAGGTCACCGCCAGAAGCGCGACGATCACGGCCAGGCCGAGCGGGCCCGACTTGCCGAACTCCGGCCCCTTGGGCTTCTGCGGGTCCTGCGCGAGGATCGCGACGTCGGTGGCGAGCTGCAGTAGCGGTCCCATCACTTCTCGATCCCGCTGAACAGGTCCTTCTCAGGCATCCTGCTGCTCACAGTGGTCTTCGCCAACTCGTACTCCTCGGTCGGCCACAGGCGCTGCTGCCACTCCATCGGCACCGCGAAGAACGGCCCGTTGGGGTCGATCTGGGTGGCGTGCGCGCGCAGCGCGTCATCACGCACGGGGAAGTACTCGCCGCATTCGACCTGCGTGGTCACGCGGGCCATCATGTCGTTCTTCTCGTCCTTCCACCGCGCGAGCCACTCGGTGTAGGGGTTCTCGAGGCCGTTCTTCTCGAACTCGTCCGCGAAGGCCTGGAACTTGCCGCGCAGGAAGCCGTGGCTGTAGTAGACCTTCGAGATCTGCCAGGGCTCGCCGGCGTCGGGGAACTGCGCGGGATCGGCGGCGGCCTCGTAGGCCGCCATCGAGACGGTGTGGGTCATGATGTGGTCGGGGTGCGGGTAGCCGCCGTTCTCGTCGTACGTGATCATCACGTGCGGGCGGAACTCGCGGATCAGGCGCACCAGCGTCTCCGTGGGCACCTCCACCGGCTCCAGCGCGAAGCAGCCGTCCGGGAGCGGGGGCAGCGGGTCGCCCTCGGGCAGCCCCGAGTCGACGAAGCCGAGCCAGCGGTGCTCGACGCCCAGGATGGCGGCGGCCTTGGCCATCTCCTCGCGGCGCACCTCGGGCAGGCGGTCCTTGACGCCCGCGACGTCCATCGCGGGGTTGAGGATGTCGCCCCGTTCGCCGCCCGTGAACGTCGCGACCAGCACGTCGTTCCCCTCGGCCGCGTACCGCGCCATGGTGGCGGCGCCCTTGCTCGACTCGTCGTCCGGGTGCGCGTGAACGGCGAGGAGGCGGTATCCGGTCATGACCCCCAGTGTTCCACGATCGGGCGCGGGCCCGCCGCGCCGGGTGTGCTTCGATGGAAGCATGTCGACCGCCCCTGTCCGCCCCTCCGATCGCTACCCCGACGAGCGCGATCCCGCGCGCACCCGTCGTATCGGACTCATCGGGCTGGTGGTGGTCGTGATCCTCGGCGTGGGCCTCGCGTGGATGGGCTATCAGAAGTTCTCGCGGCAGCCGGTCACCGGCGAGACCGCGGGCTACGAGGTGCTGTCCGATTCGGCGGTGGATGTGCAGGTCACCGTGACCCGCACCGACCCGCAGCAGGCGGTCAGCTGCATCGTCTACGCCAAGAACAAGGCGGGCGACGAGATCGGCCGCCGCGAGTTCTACGTCGCCCCGTCACCGGACCCCGTCGTGGTGGTCAGCAGCGAGGTGCGCACCACGGAACCGCCCGCCGTCGGCGACGTCTTCGGTTGCGGGACGAACGTGCCCGCGTATCTTGACCGTGCGTGAGCACTGACAACTCCCCCACCCCGAAGTCTGGGCAGCCGGCCCGCAACCGCGGTCCGGCCTTCGCCACAGTCAGCAGTTACTACTTCCCCATGCTCGTCGGCCTGTTCGTCGGCGTCATGATCATCAGCAACATCACCGGCACCAAGGCCGTGCTGTTCGCCCCGTCGTTGCACGTCGAGATCCTCGGCCTGCAGATCGACGGCATCGCCACCGACGGCGCCTTCTACCTCTTCCCCCTCGCGTACGTCCTCGGCGACGTGATCTCCGAGGTGTACGGCTTCCGGGCCATGCGTCGCGTGATCCTCACCGGGTTCGCGATCCTCGCGCTCGCGGCGCTGTGCTTCTGGGTGACCACGCTGCTGCCGCCCGCCCCGGGCTGGCCCAACGACGAGGCCTTCAAGACCGTCGCGGGTGTGGTCCCGCGGTTCCTGATCGCCGGCCTCGCGGGCTACCTGGTGGGCGAGTTCATGAACTCCTGGGTCCTGGTGCGCATGAAGGCCTGGACTGGTGAGAAGCACCTGTGGTCGCGGCTGCTCGGCTCCACGGTCGTCGGCGAGTTCTTCGACACCCTGGTCTTCTGCTCCATCGCCGCGCCCGCGCTCGGCTTCACCACCCCGGGTCAGTTCCTCAACTACCTGATCCTGGGATTCGTGTGGAAGACGCTGGTCGAGATCCTCATCATGCCGCTGAGCTACGCGCTGTGCGGCTTCCTCAAACGCCGGGAGCCCACCTACCAGCAGGCGCTCCAGGCCGCCTGATCCGAATACCCGTTTCCGTTTCCCATGCTAGAATCAGCGGATACACGGTTCCGGATGGAGCCGTGTATTGCTGCATTTACGGGCCCCGGGCACCGTTTCGGGGCCGGCCGGCTGTGGGATGGTGAAGCCGCAGCGGGCCGCCGACTACGACGAAGGACGAAGAAATGACGGACACTCAGGTGACGTGGTTGACCCCCGAGTCCCACGAGCGCCTCAAGCACGAGTTGGACGCCTTGATCGCCAACCGCCCCGTCATCGCCGCCGAGATCAATGAGCGTCGCGAAGAGGGCGATCTCAAGGAGAACGGTGGCTACCACGCCGCGCGCGACGAGCAGGGCCAGCAGGAGGCGCGTATCCGCCAGCTGCAGGAGCTCCTCAACAACGCGAAGGTCGGCGAGGCCCCCACGCAGTCCGGCGTGGCGCTCCCCGGCTCGGTCGTGAAGGTCTACTACGACGGCGACGAGAAGGACACCGAGACCTTCCTCATCGCCACGCGCGAGGAGGGCGGGGGCGACGGTGAACTGGAGATCTACTCCCCCAACTCCCCGCTCGGCGCGGCCCTGATCGACGCGAAGGTCGGCGAGACCCGCGAGTACACGATCCCCAGCGGCGCGGTCGTCAAGGTGACCCTGGTCAGCGCGGAGCCGTACCACTCCTGAGCTCCCCGGCACCGTCGAAAGCGGGCCCGCCCCCAGTGGGGACGGGCCCGCTTTCGCGTGTCGGCGTCGCTGCTATCCGGCGCGGCTGCTCTGGAGCTGGCTGACGGTGACGAAGGCGTAGCCCTGGTCGCCGAGCTGCGTCATCATGCGGTCCATCGCCGTCGCCGACGAGACGAAGGTGTCGTGCAGCATCACGATCTGTCCCGGCTTCACCTTCAGCAGCACCTGCGTCAGGCCGTCAGGATCACCCTGGTAGTTGTAGTCCATCGAATCCAGGTCCCAGAGGACCTGGGTGAGGCCCAGCCGCTTGCCGGCGTCCACGACGGACGGCGACGTGTGCCCGCCCATCGGTCGGAACAGCGTGGGCGCGCTTCCCACGGAGCTGCGGATCGCGTCGTTGGTCTGCTGCAACTGCGCGGTGCTGTCGGTCTCGGACAGCGTCGTCATGTCGGGCTGGGTCCAGGTGCCGTTGGCGACCTCGTTCCCGGTGCCGGCGATCGCCGTCATGATGTCGGGGTTGAGGTTGACCTGCGCGCCGGTCACGAAGAACGTGCCCTTGGCGCCGTGATTGTCGAGGATCTGCAGGAACTGCCTGGTCGCGGGCCCGGGGCCGCCGGAGAAGGTGAGCGCGACGCACTTGCTCTTGGCGCAGTCGACGCTGCCGTCCGGCAGGTACACGGGCTTGGTCACCGGCTTCGCCGCCGCCTGCGGGGCGGGCGCGGGGGTCGACGTGCCGCCGCCCTGGCCCGACGGTCCGCCCTCGCCCCGGTTCGCGTCGCCGCCCGCCCCCGCGACGGCAGCCGCGATCACGAGGGCACTCCCCGCGACCGCGTAGTTGCGGACCTTCCGGCTCTGCTTCGGCCTCAAGAACTCACTCCAGCCACTTGTGTCATGTTCTACAACAAGAGCCACTTTAGTCCCACGAACCCTGAAGGGGAAGTCGAAGGTTCAGATGGTGACCGAGTCGTTACTCCGGGCGACCACCTGTGCGGTCGCGGATCGGACATCTTTCGAGGCGGCCGCGCCCACCTAAGGCGCGAACAAGGAGCCGACAAGGACGGCAGCGGACCATCGTGCCGTGCATCCGAACTACTTCGAGCCGTGGCATCGGCGCCACCCCGCCGCCTTCGTCGTCCTGACCGTGACGGCGATCGTCCTGGTCATCCTCACGGTGGGCGCCGGCCTGCTCCTCGGACTGGCCGTGCTGTTCGTGCACGCGCTGTCCGACCCGGTCCCCGTCGACGCCCATGACGAGCGCACGGTGCGAGCGCGGTTCAGCATCTACGCCGACGACGTCGACGCGTCGCGCGACGTGTCGGGCATGTGGTGCACGCGGCTGAAGAACGGTGCCGGGAGCACCCGTTGGTTCCCGCCCGGCCCCCGATCCACCGGCGACGTCACCGTCGACGGCGAGGCCGCCACGATGGTCGTGCACTACTCGCCGCAGGGTGTCCCGAGCGACCCGGACGAGGACCCCGTCCGGGCGAAGACGCTGCTGCAGTTCCGCTACGAGTCCGGGATGTGGCGGTACTGCGGCGTCAGCTGAACGCGTTCTCCAGGTCGGCGACCAGGTCGCCGATGTCCTCGATGCCGACGGACAGCCGCACCAGGTCCTCGGGGACCTCGAGCTGCGAGCCGGCGGTGGACGCGTGGGTCATCGCGGCGGGGTGCTCGATGAGCGACTCGATGCCGCCCAGCGACTCGGCGAGCGTGAAGATCTCGGTCCGCGCGCAGAACCGCTGCGCCGCTTCGCGTCCGCCGGCGAGGCGGACGGAGATCATGCCGCCGAAGCGCTTCATCTGCTTGGCCGCGACCGCGTGGTTCGGGTGGCTCTCGAGGCCCGGGTACAGCACCGTCGACACCTCGGGACGGCCGGAGAGGAACTCGACGATCTTCTCCGCGTTGTCGCAGTGCCGGTCCATCCGGACGCCGAGCGTCTTGATGCCGCGCAGGGCGAGGTAGACGTCGAACGGGCCGGGCACCGCGCCCGCGCCGTTCTGCAGGAAGGCGAAGTCGGTGTCGAGCTGCTCGTCGTTGGTCACCAGCGCGCCACCGACGGTGTCGCTGTGCCCGCCGAGGTACTTGGTCACCGAGTGGAGCACCACGTCGGCGCCGAGGGCCAGCGGGGTCTGCAGGTACGGGCTGGCGAAGGTGTTGTCCACCACCAGCTTCGCGCCGCCGGCGTGGGCCACCTCGGCGAGGGCCTCGATGTCGCCGATGTTGAGCAGCGGGTTGGTCGGCGTCTCGATCCACACCAGCTTGGTGTTGGGGCGGATCGCCGCCCGCACGGCGTCGACGTCGGTGACGGGCGCCGGGGTGTGCTCGATCCCCCACTGCGAGAAGACCTTGTCGATGAGACGGAAGGTCCCGCCGTAGGCGTCATCGGGGATGATCAGGTGATCGCCCGGGCGCAGGGTGGCGCGCAGCAGGCAGTCGGTGGCGGCCATGCCGGAGGCGAAGCCGCGGCCGAAGGTGCCCTCCTCGATCGCGGCGAGGTTGGCCTCGTAGGCGCGCCGGGTCGGGTTGCCGGTGCGGGCGTACTCGAAGCCGCCGCGCATGCCGCCGACGCCGTCCTGGGCGAAGGTGGAGCTGGCGTAGATCGGCACGTTGACGGCGCCGGTCAGCGGGTCGGGCTCGTAGCCGGCGTGGATCGCGCGGGTCGAGAAACCCTGCGCCGCATGCTTGTCGATGGCGCTCTTCTGCTCACTCATGTCGCTGGCCCTTCTACTTGCCGTGGGAGAGGAAGTTCAGCACGTCGTGCCGGGTGATCACGCCGACGGGCTTGCCGTCGTCGATGACCATGAGGGCGTCGGACTCCCGCAGCGCCGTATTGGCGGCCGAGATCGGCTCGCCCGCACCGATCAGCGGGAACGCCGGGCCCATGTGCTTGCTCACCGGGTCGGCGAGGTTCGCGCGGCCCTCGAAGACGGCCGAGAGCAGCTCGCGCTCGGTGACGGCGCCCGCCACCTCGCCCGCCATGATCGGGGGCTCGGCGCCGACGACCGGCATCTGCGAGACGTTGTACTCGGCGAGGATCTCGATGGCGTCGCGGATGGTCTCCGACGGGTGCGTGTGCACCAGGTCGGGCAGCTCGCCCTTCTTGCCGCGCAGGATGTCGCCGACGAGGGCCTCCTGCTCGTTGGGGTCGAGCGGGGCGCGCAGGAAGCCGTAGCTCGACATCCACTTGTCGTTGAAGATCTTCGACAGGTAGCCGCGGCCACCGTCGGGCAGCAGCACGACGACAACGGCGTCGGGGTCGCGCTCGGCGACGCGCAGCGCGGCGACGACGGCCATGCCGCACGAGCCGCCGACGAGCAGGCCCTCCTCGCGCGCGAGGCGGCGGGTCATCTCGAAGGAGTCGGCGTCGGAGACGGCGATGATCTCGTCCGGGATGTCGGGGTCGTAGGCGGTGGGCCAGAAGTCCTCGCCCACGCCCTCGACGAGGTACGGGCGGCCGGTGCCGCCGGAGTATACGGAGCCCTCGGGATCGGCGCCGACGACCTTGACCTTCCCGCCGGAGATCTCCTTGAGGTAGCGGCCGGTGCCGGTGATGGTGCCGCCGGTGCCGACGCCCGCCACGAAATGGGTGATCTTGCCCTCGGTGTCGCGCCAGATCTCCGGGCCGGTGGTCTCGTAATGCGAGGCCGGGCCGTTGGGGTTGGAGTACTGGTTCGGCTTCCAGGCGCCGGGGATCTCGCGGGTGAGCCGGTCGGAGACGTTGTAGTACGAGTCCGGGTGCTCGGGCGCGACGGCGGTCGGACACACGACGACCTCGGCGCCGTAGGCCTTGAGCACGTTGCGCTTGTCCTCGCTGACCTTGTCCGGGCAGACGAAGACGCACTTGTAGCCGCGCTGCTGCGCGACGATCGCGAGCCCCACGCCGGTGTTGCCGGACGTCGGCTCGACGATGGTGCCGCCGGGCTTGAGCTCGCCCGACTTCTCCGCGGCGTCGATCATCTTCACCGCGATCCGGTCCTTGCTGGACCCGCCGGGGTTGAGGTACTCGATCTTGGCCGCGACCAGGCCCGATCCGGGCTTCACCACGGAGTTCAGTCGAACCAGTGGGGTGTCGCCGATCAACTCGCTGACGTGTCCTGCGATACGCATGCCTCCATCGTCCCAGAGCGCCCGGTACGCCTCACGCCCGGTCCACGCCAGGCCGTCTAGATTGGTCTCATGGGGTACTCCCGAAACCGGCTCGCCCGTGACGCGCTGTACACCTCGGCCGCCGCCGTCAGCGGCGCCGGAGCCACCTGGGGCGCCTACGCGCTCCTCACCAAGCAGGCGCGCACCGCGCGCACCGTCATCCCCCACCGCACCGACAAGGCACCGTCGAAGGACGGCGTCTACGTCCCCGGCACCACCGTCGTCGAGCGGCCCGGGCCGCATCATCCCGCCGACGTGAGCCTCATGGTCTTCGGGGACTCCACCGCCGCCGGCCTTGGGGTCGACGATGCCGAGCACACGCCCGGCGTGCTGCTCGCGCGCGGCGTCGTGGCGGAGACGGGGCGCACCGTGCGGCTCGCGGTGAAGGCGATCGTGGGCGCGACGTCGAAGGGGCTGGCCGCGCAGATCGAGGCGGCGTTCATCGCGAAGCAGATCCCGGACGTGGCGGTGATCATCGTCGGCGCGAACGACGTGACGGCGCTCAACTCGATCGAGCCCTCCGCGCGGCGCCTCGGCGCTGCCGTGGCCCAGCTGCGCGGCGCGGGCGCCGAGGTGGTCGTCGGCACGTGCCCGGACATCGGCGTCGTGCAGTCCATCCCCCAGCCCCTGCGGTCGGTGATCCGCCGGTACGGGCTGCAGCTGGCGGCGCGGCAGCGCGCGCACGTGCTCGCCGCGGGCGGACACCCCGTGCCCTTCGCCGACACCCTGACGCCGGAGTTCCTGGAGGCGCCCGAGCGGATGTTCTCGCCGGACAACTTCCACCCGTCGGCCGCGGGCTACGAGCTGGCTGCGCGGCTGCTGCTCCCCGAGGTGCTGGCCGCGCTCGGCGAGTGGCACGGGCCGCTCCCGTCGCCGCCCGAGGTGTCCGAGGCGGCCGACGCGAACCGCCTCACGGTGCGCCTGGCCCGGGCCCTGCACCGGGACTGAACCGGCCGCGAACGCCGAACGCCCCGCAGCCGGGGCTGCGGGGCGTTCGGACGGTGGTGACTAGTCGCTGCTGTAGAAGTAGCTCAGCAGGCGCAGGATCTCGACGTACAGCCAGACGAGCGTGACGGTCAGGCCCAGGGCCACGCCCCACGCCGCCTTCGAAGGTGCGCCGGCGCGGATCAGCTGATCCGCCTGGTCGAAGTCCAGCAGGAAGCTGAACGCCGCGATCGCGATGACGACCAGCGAGAAGCCGACCGCGATGACCGGGTTCTCCTGGAAGTTGCGCAGCGGGCCGGGGCCCGATCCGAACATGCCGATGACGGCGCTGCCCAGCATCATGACCAGGACACCGATCATGGCCGCGAAGAGCATGCGGGTGAAGCGCGGGGTCACGCGGATGGCGCCGGTCTTGTAGACCACGAGCATGCCGATGAACACGCCGACCGTGGCGAGCACGGCCTGACCGATGAGGGCGCCGGCGCTGATGCCGCTGACCATGTAGTTCGCGAAGACGAACGAGATGGCACCGACGAACAGACCCTCGAGCGCCGCGTACGACAGCACGATGGCCGGGTTGTCCTGCTTGCGGCCGAAGCTCGCGACCATCACCAGGATGAAGCCGCCGATACCGCCGACGAGCGCCAAGGGCATCGGACCGACGATGCCGCCGGCGACGAGTGCGTACGCCGCGACCGCGAAGGCGATGAGCACGCCGAGCGTGGCACCGGTCTTCGTGACCACGTCGTCGATGGTCATGGTGCCGCCGGTCGTGCCCTGCTGGTACGGGGCCTGCGGCGGCTGCTGGTACTGCTGGAACTGCATGCCCTGGGCGGCGCCTGCGGCACCCATCCCCAGGTTCATGCCCTGCGGGTATCCCTGCTGCTGACCGTAGCCCTGCTGCGGGTAGCCCTGCTGATAGCCGGCGGGCGCCTGCTGGCGGGTCTCCTTGGTCAGCCCGCGGAAGATCGGGTTGCTGCTTTCGCGCACCGTGGGGTCCTTTCCCTGGTCGTGCACCTGTACATACTCTTCAACGCTCGAGCCCGCGGCCGAAGTTCCCAGTTTCGGCAACGTTCTTTACGAACAGCTTAACCGTGTCGCGGCGGACGTGCAGAAACTTATGCCGCGGGACGATCCAGCAGGTCGTAGAGGCGCCGGCGCAGCTCGTCGCGGGGGACGACGGATTCCACCGCGGCCAGGGAGTCGGCGTCGTCGCTGCGCAGCACACCGAGCAGCATGTGGGCGCTCTCGATGCTCCGATCCTTGCGGTGCGCCGCCTCCCGCACGGCGAGCTGCAGCGTCTTCTTCGATTCGGGGTCGAACGGGATGTGGCCGGCGCGGAACTTCTTGCGGATGGGCCGCAGGATGTCGAAGCCGAAGCGCTTCTCGATCGCGTCCGCGACGGCGCCCACGTCGATGCCGATGCCGCGCAGGGCCTCGGCGTCCCTGTCCGTGAGCACGCGGCCGGCGGCGGAGGCGCGGACCGCTTCGGGCGTGAGCCCCACGTCGGTCAGCTCGTGCTGCAGCGGACCGTCGACGGTGCCGAGCACGCCGAGCAGTAGGTGAGTGGGGGTGATCTTGTCGGCGCCGTTCTCCCGCGCCTCCTCCTGGGCGAGCACGACCGCGACGCGGGCGCTCTTGGTGAACCGTTCGAACACAGCAATCCTGTTCCCGGCTTACTTGCCGTACTTCTTGTGCACCGCCTGGCGGCTGACCGCGAGGTGTTCCGCGATGTCCTGCCAGGACCAGCCGAGATTCCTGGCGTTGGACACCTGGACCGCCTCGAGTTGGTCGGCCAGCTTCCGCAGTGCGACGACGGCCCGGAGCCCCTCCGCGGGGTCCTCCGATGCCGCCGATCCGACGAGGGTGGGTGGTGAGCTCACGCATGTCAATCTACGTTGACACACTCGGTCTGTCAACGCATGTTGACAGGCTCGACGGTACGTCGCCGCGCTAGGCTTCCCCACGCGCCCCTATAGCCCAATTGGCAGAGGCAGCGGACTTAAAATCCGCCGAGTGTCGGTTCGAGTCCGACTGGGGGCACCGATCAGCGCAGGACGCGATAGTGCACGAAATCGACACCGCAGTCGAAGGATCGGCCGCCCACCCGCTCCAGCGCTGTAGCTGTCCCCTGCTGGGGGAAGTACGGGATGCCCCCGCCCACGAGCACGGGATAGACGCGCACGCGGTACTCGTCGATCAGGCCGAGCCGCGCCGCCTCCGCCGCGAGGCCGGCGCCGCCGATGCCGATGTTCCCCTCGCCGGATGCTGCCCGCAGGCGTGCGACCTCCTCGGACAGGTCACCGTCGGCGAGGCGGGTGTTGGCGCCCTGAACCTCGCTGAGCGTGGTGGAGAAGACGACCTTGGGAAGGTCCTTCCACAGCGCGGCGAAGACGCGCTCGTCGGCGTCCAGGGGCTGAGTCTCCGCGGCGGTGTCCCAGTAGAGCATCGTCTCGTAGAGCTTCCGCCCCATCAGGTGCACATCCAACCCGCGCACCTCGTCGGTGGCGAAGCGGAACACCTCCTCGTCGGGCTGCGACCAGTCGAACGCCCCGTCCGGCCCCACGATGTACCCGTCCGCCGATGTGCTCAGGGAGTACGTGACACTGCGCATCCGTCCATGATGACCGAATCGTCCGGTCCCCGCGGCACTCCCGGTAGAGACCCAGGTCAGTCCTGCACCCCGGCGGCCACCGGGAGTCCGCTCCGGTAGGGCGGGGCGATGTCGTGCTCGTCGAAGGCCCGCAGGATCCGGCGGCGCAGCTCGCGCTCCACCGCCCACTGGCGGTTGGCGCGCACCCGCACGGTGAGCCGGATACTCACCCGGTCGGCGGTGGCACCGTCGACGCCCAGCATGTCGGGCGCGCCCAGGACGTCCTCGGACAAAGGCTCCTCCGCGACGGCCTCGAGGGCAGCCTCGAGGGCGACGCGGCACGCGAGATCCACGTCGGCGGAGTACGAGATGGGCAGTTGCAGGAAGGCCACCGCGTAGTCCTGGCTGAAGTTGGCGACCCGCATGATCTCGCCGTTGCGGACGTACCAGAGCGTGCCCTGCACGTCGCGCACCGTCGTGATCCGCATGCCCACCGTCTCGACGGTGCCGGTGACCTCCCCGAGGTCCACGACGTCGCCCACGCCGTACTGGTCCTCGATCAGCATGAAGATGCCGGAGATGAAGTCCCGCACCAGGTTCTGCGCGCCGAACCCCAAGGCCACGCCCACGACGCCGGCGGAGGCGATGAGCGGCGCCACGTTCACCCCGACGATCGCGAGCGACTGGATCACCACCCAGATCAGCACCAGGAAGGACACCGCGGACTTGAGCACCGAGCCGATGGTCTCGGCCCGCTGCGCCCGCCGGGCCCGGGCCTCCCGGTCGCGCTGCGCCTTCGCCGGATCGTCGACGGTGCGCCGCCGCACGGCCGGCAGTCGACTACCGTTGAGCCGGCCACCGAGTCTGCCGAGGCCGAATCGCCGTGGGGCCGAATCGCCGTCGCGCCGGTTGCCGCGGACCAGCCGATCGATGCCGCGGTGCAGCAGATATCGGACGACGACGGCGAGGACGACGTAGAGGCCTATCTCCAGGGGCGTGTGGATCAGCCACTGTCGTCCGTTCTCATTGAGCTGGAAGGCTAGATCGGACATGCCTCCGACGGTACGGACGACTGCCACACGCGCAAGTTCCCGAAACCGGGGATGCGCGGCGAACCGGTCAACGAATCACGTCGTAGATCACCTTGAGCACGCCGTTGGGATACGCCTGCGATTCCCGCAGCCGCAGTGCCGTGGCGTCCCGATCCTCGCGGCCGAAGATGCTCTTGCCCGCGCCGAGCAGGTACGGGAAGACCAACAGGTTGTACCGGTCGATGAGGCCGGCGTCGGCGAGGTTGCGCGCGAGCTCGCAACTGCCGTGGATGAAGATCGCGCCGCCGTCGGTCTCCTTGAGTGCGGCGACGTCGTCCGCCGACCGCAGGATCGTCGTACCGCCCCAGCCGTCGACGAGGTCGCCCTCGCCGATCGTCGTGGAGGCGACGTACTTCGGCAGTTCGCGGTAGGCGGCGTGGTCCTCGGATTGCGGCCACACCGCGCCGAAGGCCTCGTAACTGCGGCGCCCGAAGAGCAGCGCCGTCGTCTCCCCCAGCTCCTCGCCCTTGAGCCAGAAGGCCTCGGGGAGGAAGTCGTGCCGCGCCACCCAGCCGCCGCTGCGATGCCCCTCGACGGTCCCGCCGGGCGAGTCAGCCA
The DNA here is from genome assembly GCF_020169415.1 of Tsukamurella sp. M9C. GTDB lineage: Bacteria > Actinomycetota > Actinomycetes > Mycobacteriales > Mycobacteriaceae > Tsukamurella. Next base: position 26,022 of record NZ_JAIULG010000007.1, on the reverse strand, counting down.
CCCCGTCGAGCGAGATGAATCCCGTGTACACCAGTTCGCGCGTCATGCAGCTCACCCTAGTGCGCGGGTCAGATTCGTCACCGTCACTTGACCATCGAACTCCGTCGAGTACCGTAAGTGGCGTCGCAAAGGACATCCGGACGAGGCGCACCGTACCCGGCGAGCGAAAAGACGGTGCGAACCTGAGGAGGTTCGCATCATGGCATGGATCGTTCTGATCGTTTCCGGCGTTCTCGAGGCCATCTGGGCCACCGCACTCGGCAAGTCCGAGGGCTTCTCCAAGCTCACCCCGTCGATCGTGTTCGGCGTCGCGCTCGTCGCCAGCATGGCCGGCCTGGCCTACGCCATGCGCGATCTGCCCACCGGTACCGCCTACGCGGTCTGGGTCGGCATCGGCGCCACGCTCACCGTGGTCTACGCGATGGCGACCGGCGAGGAGACCGCATCGCTGGTCAAGGTCGTCTGCATCATGGCGATCGTCGGCGGTGTCGTCGGGCTCAAGCTGGCCCACTGACCGTCGCGCGGGCGTGCTCCCGCATCCGGGCGGTGCCGCCGTACGTCGCCACCCGCAGCACCCATTCGACGGGGCCGTACCGGAACCGCCCGGTGTACCAGCGCGCGACGACGAGTTGCAGGACGAAGACGGCCGCGGCGAAGGCGAGCACCGCACCGTCGGACCACCTTCCGGCCTGCGCGAACCCGTAGCCCGTGAAGGCGAGGGCCGCGATCAGCGACTGCGAGAGGTACACCGTGGCGCTGATCCGGCCCGCCGGCGCGAAGACCTCGGACACCACCGGGCGGGCGTGGATGATCCGCAGGAAGGTGGCGCCGTACGCGCCGGCGAGTAGGGGGCCGGAGACGTAGCCGAGCGCCTCGGTGTGCGGGATGTGCAGCAGCACCGGGAGAATCGAGAGCGGTAGGCCGAGTCCGAATCCGATCGCCTGCACCCCCGGCAGGTACGGGAGGTAGCGGGCCGGGTCCTCGAACAGGCGCACCTTTCCGGCGGCGAGGCCGACGAGGAACAGCGGCAGCACGTTGAGGGTCCCGAACGCGACCGTCGGCCCCAAGCGGCCGACCCAGTCGCTCCACCGATAGGCGACGGCCTCGCCCCAGCCCGCGCGGACGGCGTCGAGGGCCGCGGCGTTGTCGGTCGCCGTCTGCGCGGCATCTGCCGGGGACTGGGTCATCCGCGCGACGGTGAGCGCCACGAACAGGAGGAGGCACGCTCCGTACAGGACACCGGCGAGGCGGAGCGCCGACCGCGGCCCCAGCCCCCGCAACGCGAGCAGTGCCAGGCCGATCAGGCCGTAGCCGAAGAGGACGTCGCCCGTGAACAGGAAAACGGTGTGCAGCAGCCCGATCGCGAGCAGCGCGAGTAGGCGACGCACGGTGCGGGCCGTGGCGTTCGCGCCGTCGCGCTCCGCGGAGCGGAACTGCAGGGTCAGCGAGTACCCGAACAGGAAGGAGAACAGCACGTAGAAGCGGTTGTGCAGGAAGATCTCCTCGAAGGACCGCACCGGGCCCTCCGCGAATCCCGCCGGGTTCGCCATGATCGCGATGTTCACCGCGAAGATGCCCCCGAGCGCGAAGCCGCGCAGGGCGTCGAGCGCCTCGATCCGCGGCACCGACGGGATCGTCGTCGTCATGCGGCAAAGCTATGACGGTTCGACCGGGCCCGCCTCCGTGAAAGCCCGGATATCCTCCCCTATTCCAGGGGTACGACGGTGCGGGTCAGGCGGCGGATGCGGCCAGCCGGCCGGCCGGGTCGAGCACGGTGTCGATGGTGCCGTGGCGCGCCTCGGCGCGGTCGACGGCCGTCGCCCACTGCTCCGGATCGGCGAGGTCCGCCACGAGCGCGTAGACGTCACCGGAGAGCACGGAGACCACGTCCCGGAAGTTGGTGCCCACCGCGGTCACCCGGTTGCCCGCCGCGGAGAGCTCAGCGACCAGTCGTGCCGTCGCGTCGGTGCCGTCCAGCACCACGATCACGCATTCGGTTGCCTTCGTCATCATCGACTTCCTTTCGCCGTCTGACGAAGACGTTAGGCTGCGAAACCGCTTCGTGCGCTGCCGAAAGGCTGTGAGTTCGTCAACAGTGCGTTAATTCCCGGGTTCGGCGAGCCCCATGGCCACGCCGTCGAGGATGTCGTGCTCGGAAACGGTGAGCTCGGTCACGCCGACGGCGGCCAGCCGCTCGGCCAGCCGCATCGCCACCAGCGCGCCGCCGCCGATCACGTCCGCGCGACCGGGGTGCATCGGGCCCAGCGCCAGGCGCTCCGCCGACGTCATCGCGACCAGTCGGCGGCACAGCGCGACGAGATCGCCCAGCGGCACCCGCGAGCCGTGGATCAGTGCGGGGTCGTACTCGGTGAGGCCGTGTGCCAGCGCGGCTAACGTCGTGAAGGTCCCGGCCACGCCGATCCAGGTGCGGACGCCGTCCAGCGGTACGAGGGCGGTGGCCTCGTCGAGGGCGGCGTCGATGTGGAAGGTCGCCTCCGCCACCTCGGCGGCGGTCGGCGGGTCCGAACGCAACGCACGCTCGGTGATCCGCACGCAGCCGATGTCGGCCGAATAGGCGTGCGCGACGGCGCCTCCGGATCCGACGACGAGCTCCGTCGAGCCTCCGCCGAGGTCGACCACGAGGGCCGGGTCGTCGGCCGACAGCCCGGCGGTGGCGCCGCGGTAGGAGAGCTCCGCCTCCTCGGTGCCGGCGATCACCTCGGCACGCGCACCCGGCGTGATCCGGCCCAGCGCGGCGGCGGTGAGGTCGAGGAACGCATCGCGGTTGGACACGTCGCGGGCGGCGGAGGTGGCGACCATGCGGACCCGGGTCGCACCCAGTTCCAGTGCCGTGGAGACGTAGTCGGCGAGCGCCACCCGGACGCGCTCGAGTGCCTCGGCGGCGAACTCGCCCGTGGCGTCCACGCCCTGACCGAGCCGGACGATCCGCATGTCGCGGTGCAGCTCCACGAGTCCCGCGTCGGAGGCGCGCGCGACGTACAGGCGGATACTGTTGGTACCGCAGTCGATCGCCGCGACGATCAGGGGATTCACTCACCGCCCCAGGGGAACCGGGGCTCCGGCCAGTCGGCCGGGATCGCGCTGCCGCGCAGGCCCGCTGCCGCGGCGAGGGCGACGGCCTCGTCGCCAAGCCGGACGACCCCGGGGCCCTCGGCGAGCGCGTAGGCGATGAGCACGTGCAGGCACTTCACCCGGTCCGGCATGCCGCCGCCGGTGAAGTCGGTGCCCAGATCCTCCAGGGCGTTGCGGGATTCGAGGTAGTGCCGGTGCGCCGCGCGGTAGTTCTCGGCGATGGCCTCGTCGGAGGCGAGCAGCGCCTCCATCTCGCGCATGACTCCCGCGCTCTCCTGCCGGCTGGCCTCGGCGGTGAGCCGCGGGTCCGTGAGGTAGTAGAGCGTGGGGAAGGGCGTGCCGTCGGGCAGCCGCGGCGCGGTCTTGACCACCGCGGGCTCGCCGTCCGGGGTGCGGTAGGCGATGGCGAGCACGCCGCGGGGCTCCCGGCCCAGCTGCGCGGCGACCCGGTCCAGATCCTCCTGAGCTACTGCGTCACTCATCAGTGCGGCACCGCGATCGTGCGCCAGACATTGGTGTACCAGGGGTTCTGCTTCGCCTGCTCGGCCTCCACCTGCTCCGGCGTCGGCTTCGGCGCACCGGGCACCTGCACGCGGTAGGGCGTCTCACCGGGCATCACGTACTGCAGCCGGATCCGGGCCTGCGCCTTGACGTACTCCGGGTCGTCCTGCAGGCGCTTCTGCTCCTCGAGCCGCGCGATGTCGGCGAGCAACTGGGCGTGCTCGGCCGCCACCTTCTCCTCGCGGGCCTGCTCGGACATGTACGTCCGGACCGGCACGGCGAGGGTGAGGGCGAGGACGCACAGCACGAGGAACAGCACGACGGTCCGCCCCGCGCTCCGTCCGTCCGCACGGGCATCGCCGCCCGACGGGCTGCGCACGAGGCGGGACCTACTGCTCACTTCGGCTGTGCTCCTTCGACTCTCGGTGTGCTACGGCGACTAGCTGGTGAACTCGAAGCGGGGGAAGGCGGTATCGCCGGCGTACCGCGCGGCGTCGCCCAGCTCCTCCTCGATGCGCAGCAGCTGGTTGTACTTCGCCACCCGCTCCGACCTCGCCGGGGCGCCGGTCTTGATCTGCCCCGAGCCCACCGCCACGGCCAGGTCGGCGATGGTGGTGTCCTCCGTCTCACCCGAGCGATGACTCATCATCGACTTGTAGCCGTTGTTGTGCGCCAACGCCACCGCATCCAGCGTCTCCGTCAGCGTGCCGATCTGATTGACCTTCACCAACAGCGCGTTCGCGGCACCCCGGGCGATGCCATCCTCCAGCCGCTCGGGGTTGGTGACAAACAGATCGTCGCCGACGAGCTGGATCTTGTCGCCGATCGCATCCGTCAGGTCGACCCACCCCTCCCAGTCGTCCTCCGAGAGCGGATCCTCGATCGAGACCAGCGGGAACTCACCGATCAGCTCGGCGTAGAACTCACCCATCTGCGCCGCGGTGAGCACCTTGCCCTCGAACTTGTACCCCTCAGGGCTGTAGAACTCCGTCGCCGCCACATCCAGCGCCAACGCCACGTCCGAGCCCAGCTTCAGCCCGGTCTTGCCGACGGCCTCCGAGATCAGCTCCAGCGCCTCCCGAGTGCCCGCGACCGACGGGGCGAAACCACCCTCATCGCCCAGGCCGGTGTTCAGCCCCTTGCTCTTGAGCACCGACTTGAGCGAGTGGTACACCTCGGTACCCCAGCGCAGCGACTCCTTGAACGTCTCCGCCCCGATCGGCGCGACCATGAACTCCTGCACATCCACACCGCTATCCGCATGCGCGCCGCCGTTGAGAATGTTCATCATCGGCACCGGCAGGATGTGCGCGTTCGGGCCACCCAGGTACCGGAACAGCGGCAGCGCCGCCGACTCGGCGGCGGCCTTCGACGCCGCCAGCGACACACCCAACAGGGCGTTCGCACCCAGGCGGCTCTTGTCCGGGGTGCCGTCCAGATCCAGCAGGGTCTGATCGATGATCCGCTGCTCGTCAGCGGGGATACCGATCACCTCAGGCGCGACGACATCCAGCACACCCTCGACGGCCTTCGTGACGCCCTTGCCGCCATACCGCTCGCCACCATCCCGCAGCTCCACGGCCTCGTGCTCACCGGTCGACGCACCCGACGGCACCGCCGCACGAGCGAAGCTGCCATCGGCCAGCACGATCTCCACCTCCACCGTCGGGTTACCACGGGAATCGAGGATCTCGCGGGCGCCTACCTGGATGATTTCGGACACGGTCTCTCCTTATGCACTGGCCGAGCTCGGGGGCAACTCAGGAGCCAGCCTAGTGCCCGGCACCCGCGACACGAAGCCCGGCGCGCACGAAGTCCCGATCACACTGATCGGATCCGCTCATACCTGGAGCCGACGGCGCTACCCTGCGGTCATGTCCGTCCCGGTGCTCGACCTCGCCCTCCTCGACACCGACCCCGCGCAGTTCGACGGTGCCGTCCGCGCCGCCGCGCACGACGTCGGCTTCTTCTACCTGACGGGCCACGGCCTGCCGCCGGAACGCATCGAGGAGGTGCTCGGCGTCGCCCGCGACTTCTTCGCGCTGCCGCAGGCCGAGAAGGACGCCATCGCGATGACGAACTCGCCGCACTTCCGCGGCTACACGCGCCTGGGCGGCGAGTTCACCCGCGGCGAGGTCGACTGGCGTGAGCAGATCGACCTGGGTCGGGAGGATCCGGCACCGTCGGGCCCGGGGCCGGACTACCGGAACCTGCTCGGCCCGAACCAGTGGCCGGAGCACCTGCCTGCGCTGCGCGCGGTGATGGAGCGGTGGGACGCGGACCTGTCGCGGATCTCGCTCGCGCTGCTGCGGGCGTGGGCCCGATCGCTCGGCGCCGATCCGCACGTCTTCGACGAGGCCTTCGCCGATCAGCCGGCGACGCTGATCAAGATCGTCCGCTACCCCGCGGGGACGGATTCCGAGCAGGGTGTGGGCGCCCACAAGGACTCGGGCGTGCTGACGCTCCTGCTCGTGGACCCCGCGTCGCAGGGCCTGCAGGTGCTGCCACCCGGCGCGGCCGAGTGGGTGGACGTGCCGCCGCTGCCCGGTGCCTTCATCGTCAACCTGGGCGAGATGCTGGAGGTGGGCACCGACGGCTACCTGCACGCCACCGAGCACCGGGTGCTGAACCGGAGCACCGGCGCCGACCGGATCTCGGTGCCCTATTTTTTCAACCCCTCCGTCACGGCGCGGATGCCGCATCTGCCACTCCCCGCGGACCTGCGGACGGGCGTCACCGTCGACCCGGACAATCCGATCTTCGACACCTACGGCGCGAACGCCTGGAAGAGCCGCCTGCGGGCGCACCCGGACGTCGCGGCGCGGCACTACCCGCAATCCGCTTCGTAACCCGACCGGCGTCCCTAGTGTGGGGACCATGACCGGCGCAGCCCCGCTCGTCCTCGTCTACAGCTCCAACGCGCGCCACCGCGCGGAGATCACCGCCGCCCTGGGCTCCCGCCCGGCCCCGGACAGACCCCCGATCACCGTCCTCGAGGTCGCGACCGCGCCCGCCGTCATCGCCCGGCTCGACGAGGGTGGGGTCGCCCTGGTCGTGCTCGACGGCGAAGCCGCCCCCGCGGGCGGGCTGGGCCTGGCCCGGCAGGTGCGCGACGAGATCGAGCCGTGCCCGCCCCTGCTGGTCATCACAGCCCGCCGCGCCGACGGCTGGTTGGCACGGTGGTCCCAAGCCGACGACTGGGTGAGCCATCCGCTGGACCCGTTCGAGTTGGCGGGCGCCGCCGGGCAGCTGCTCGCCACCGCGACGCTCTGAGAAACAGACACGCTCGCCCCAAAAGCCCACCCCGATCAAACGTTGGACATATAGTCGTGATGTAGCTCACAACTTCACTCAGGGGAACCTAACCGGTTCTGCTGACTGGGATTTCGCATACGCCGCGAAGGGAGCACCGCCGTGAACCTGTACGTGCCCATCCTGGTACTCGGGGCGATCGCGGCCGCCTTCGCGGTGTTCTCCGTGGGCGTCGCCCGGTTCGTCGGGCCGCGCCGGATCAATCGCGCGAAGCTCGAGGCCTACGAGTGCGGCATCGACCCCTCGCCCACGCCGGCCTCGGGCGGCGGCCGGTTCCCGGTGAAGTTCTACCTGACGGCCATGTTGTTCATCATCTTCGACATCGAGATCGTCTTCCTCTATCCGTGGGCGGTGCACTTCGACGTGCTGGGCACGTACGGCCTGCTCGCGATGGCGCTGTTCCTGGTGAACGTCACGGTCGCCTATGTCTACGAGTGGCGTCGAGGGGGACTGAGTTGGGACTAGAAGACAAGGTTCCCGGTGGTTTTCTGCTGACGACGCTCGAGGGCGTGGCGGGGTACGCGCGGAAGGGATCGCTGTGGCCGGCCACGTTCGGCCTGGCCTGCTGCGCCATCGAGATGATGGCCACCACCGGTCCCCGCTTCGACATCGCCCGGTTCGGCATGGAGGCCTTCCGCGCCTCGCCCCGGCAGGCCGACCTGATGATCGTCGCCGGCCGCGTCAGCCAGAAGATGGCGCCGGTGCTGCGGCAGGTGTACGACCAGATGGCGGAGCCGAAATGGGTCCTCGCCATGGGGGTCTGCGCCAGCTCGGGCGGCATGTTCAACAACTACGCCGTGGTGCAGGGCGTCGACCACGTGGTGCCCGTGGATATCTATCTGCCCGGTTGCCCGCCGCGCCCGGAGATGCTGCTCAACGCCCTGCTGGCCCTGCACGAGAAGGTCGCGGAGACGCCGATGGGCGTGAACCGCGAGGCCGCGCGCCGCGCAGCGGAGGAGGCCGCTCTCGCCGCGCGTCCCACCATCGAATTCAAGGGCCTGCTGCGATGACCGACTCCCCCGAGCTGCCCGAGCCCGGCCGGACCGACGAATCCGGCACCGTCGAACCCGCTGCGTCGCAGTCCGACGTCGTCCGCACGCGCACCGGCATGTTCAGCGGCGGCACCGGTGACACCTCCGGCTACGGGCGGATCAGCCGTCCGGTCGCGATGCCCGGGCCCGGCGAGGAGCCCCTGCCCGCGGGCTACGACGGGGTCGTCGCGGTCCTGCGGTCGGCGCTGGACCGGTCCGACGGTGCGTCCTCCGAGGAGGCCGTCCGCGCGGTGGTCGTGTTCCGCGGCGAGGTCACGCTGAGGGTGCCGCGCGAGCATGTGGTGGCGGTGGCGCGGCTGCTGCGCGACGAGCCCGCGCTGCGGTTCGAGATGTGTCTGGGCACCTCGGGCGTGCACTTCCCCGAGGACGCCGGCGCGGAACTGCGCGCGGTCACGCACCTGCAGTCGATCACGCACGGGCGCCGGCTGCGCCTCGAAACCTCCTGCCCCGACGCCGATCCGCACATCCCGTCGCTGTTCCCCGTCTACCCGACGACGGATTGGCACGAGCGGGAGACCTACGACTTCTTCGGCATCGTCTTCGACGGGCACCCCTCGCTCACCAGGATCGAGATGCCGGACGACTGGGAGGGTCACCCCCAGCGCAAGGACTACCCGCTGGGCGGGATCGGCGTCGAGTTCCACGGCGCCGAGGTCTCCGCGCCCGACACCCGGAGGTCGTACTCGTGACCACCGACTACACCGAGTTCACCGCCATGGGCTCCGACTGGGACGACATCGCCGCCGAGGCGATCGGCCAGGAGCGGATCGTGGTGAACATGGGCCCGCAGCACCCGTCGACGCACGGCGTGCTGCGCCTGATCCTCGAGCTCGACGGCGAGACGGTGACGGAGGCACGGTGCGGGATCGGCTTCCTGCACACCGGCATCGAGAAGAACCTCGAGTTCCGCACCTGGACGCAGGGCACCACCTTCGTCACCCGGATGGACTACCTGGCACCGCTGTTCAACGAGACCGCCTACTGCCTGGCCGTGGAGAAGCTGCTCGGCATCACCGAGGAGATCCCCGAGCGCGCGACGGTCATCCGCGTGCTGCTCATGGAACTCAACCGCGTCACGAGTCACCTCGTGGCGCTGGCCACGGGCGGCATGGAGCTGGGGGCGGTCTCCCCCATGCTGCGCGGCTTCGAGATCCGCGAGCAGATCCTGGACGTCTTCGAGACCATCACCGGACTGCGGATGAACCACGCCTACATCCGTCCCGGCGGCGTCGCGGCCGACCTGCCGGACGAGGCGATCCCACAGATCCGCGAGCTGCTGCGGACGCTGCCGCCGCAGCTGGCGTCCATGGCGTCGATGCTCACCGAGAACCCGATCTGGATCGCGCGCACCAAGAACATCGGCTACCTCGACCTCACCGGCTGCATGGCGCTGGGCATCACGGGCCCGGTACTGCGGTCGACGGGCCTGCCGCACGACCTGCGCCGCAGCGAACCGTATTGCGGCTACGAGGACTACGAGTTCGACGTGATCACCGACAGCGGCTGCGACTGCTACGGCCGCTATCTGATCCGGGTGCTGGAGATGACCCAGTCGCTGCGCATCGTCGAGCAGTGCCTGGACAAGCTGACGCCCGGGCCGGTGATGGTCGAGGACGCCCGGCTCGGCTGGCCCGCGGACCTGAAGGTCGGCCCCGACGGCCTTGGAAACTCGCGCGCTCACATCGCGGAGATCATGGGCGAGTCCATGGAGTCGCTGATCCACCACTTCAAGCTGGTGACCGAGGGCTTCGCGGTCCCCGCCGGACAGGTGGCCGTCTCCGTCGAGGCGCCGCGGGGCGAGCTCCTGGTGCACGCCGTGAGCGACGGCGGCACCCGCCCGTACCGCGTCCACTTCCGCGATCCGTCGTTCACGAATCTGCAGGCGGTGGCGGCGATGTGCGAGGGCGGCATGGTCTCCGACGTCATCGCGGCCGTGGCCAGCATCGACCCGGTGATGGGAGGGGTGGACCGATGAGCGAGCCCGTCTTCCTCGAGTTCGGCGCGCGGCCGCAGGAGAAGGTGCAGCTGTACCGGCCCGGTGCGCCCACCGCGTACCCCGCGGCCGTCGCGGAGCGCCTCGCCGCCGACGCCGCACAGCTCATCGCCCGGTACCCCGAGAAGCGGTCCGCGCTGCTGCCCCTGCTCCACCTGGTGCAGTCCGAGGACGGCTACATCACCCCCGCCGGCATCGAATTCTGCTCGGGCGCACTGGACCTCACCGCGGCCGAGGTGGTCTCCGTCGCCACCTTCTACTCGATGTACCGGCGCGGACCCACCGGCGAGTACCTGGTCGGCGTCTGCACCACCACCTTGTGCGCGGTCCTCGGCGGCGACGCGATCCTCTCCTCCCTGTGCGATCACCTCGGGATCGCCCCCGGCGGCACCACGGCCGACGGGCGGGTCACCGTCGAGCGGATCGAGTGCAACGCGGCGTGCGACTACGCCCCCGTCGTCATGGTCAACTGGGAGTTCTTCGACGACCAGACGGTGGCGAGCGCCCGCGACCTCGTCGACGCGCTGCGCTCCGGCCGGCCGCCGTCGCCGACGCGGGGCGCACCGCTCGTCTCCTTCCGCGAGACCGCCCGCCTGCTGGCCGGTTTCGATGACGCCCGGCCGGGCGCCGTGTCCGCCTCCGGTGCCGGCGGCGCCCCGACGATGGCCGGCCTGCAGGCCGTGCGGGAGGCGGAGTCATGACCGCGCACCTCACCCCCGTGCTCTCCGCCCGCTGGGGCGACCCCGAGCCCTGGACCCTCGCCTCCTACCGTGCGGCGGGCGGGTACGAGGGTCTCGACCGCGCGCTCGCGATGGCGCCCGACGACGTGATCGGGCTGGTGAAGGACGCGGGCCTGCGGGGCCGCGGCGGCGCCGGCTTCCCGACGGGCCTGAAGTGGAGCTTCATCCCCCAGCTGCGCGACGGCGAGGCCCCCAAGCCCGGCGCCGACAAGCCGCACTACCTCGTGGTGAACGCCGACGAATCCGAGCCCGGCACCTGCAAGGACATGCCGCTCATGTTCGCCACGCCGCACACGCTGATCGAGGGCGTCATCATCGCCTCGTACGCGATCCGAGCACGTCAGGCGTTCATCTACGTCCGCGGCGAGGTGCTGGGCGTGCAGCGACGGCTGCGCGCCGCCGTCGCCGAGGCGTACGCGGCGGGCTACCTCGGCAAGCCGATGGGCCCCAGCGGATTCAGCCTGGACCTCGTCGTTCACGGTGGCGCGGGCGCGTACATCTGCGGCGAGGAGACGGCGCTGCTGGACTCGTTGGAGGGCCGTCGCGGGCAGCCGCGGCTGCGGCCGCCCTTCCCCGCCGTCGCGGGTCTCTACGCCTCGCCGACGTGCGTGAACAACGTCGAGTCGATCGCCAGCGTGCCGGCGATCCTCGCCCGCGGCGCCGAGTGGTTCCGCACCATGGGCAGCGAGAAGTCGCCCGGGTTCACGCTGTACTCGGTCTCGGGGCACGTGGTGCGGCCCGGGCAGTACGAGGCGGCGCTCGGGGTCACGCTGCGCGAGATGCTGGAGCTCGCAGGCGGCGTGCGCCCCGGGCACGAGCTGAAGTTCTGGACGCCCGGCGGATCGTCGACGCCGCTGCTCACGGCGGAGCACCTCGACGTGCCGCTCGACTACGAGGGCGTGGCCGGCGCCGGATCGATGCTGGGCACCAAGGCCCTCCAGATCTTCGACGACACCGTCTGCGTCGTCCGGGCGGTGCTGCGCTGGCTGGAGTTCTACGCGCACGAGTCGTGCGGCAAGTGCACGCCGTGCCGCGAGGGTACCTACTGGCTGGTGCGGCTCCTGCGCCGGCTGGAGGAGGGCGAGGGACGCGTGGAGGACCTGGACACGCTCGCCGAGGTGGCCGACGGCGTGCTCGGCAAGGCCTTCTGCGCCTTGGGCGACGGTGCCGCCAGCCCCATCCAGAGCTCGCTGCAGTACTTCCGCGAGGAGTACGAACGGCACGTCGCCGAGGGCGGCTGCCCCTTCGACCCCGCGGCCTCGATGCGCGAGGCCCCGGTCCCGGGAGGTGCCCGATGACCGCCCCGGAGCCCGTGAAGGCCACCATCGACGGCATCGAGATCGAGGTCCCGCCGGGTACTCTCGTGATCCGCGCTGCCGAGGACCTCGGCATCGCCATCCCCCGGTTCTGCGATCACCCGCTGCTCGCACCCGCGGGCGCGTGCCGACAGTGCCTCGTGGACGTGGAGGGCCAGCGCAAGCCGCTGGCCTCGTGCACCACGACGGTGACCGACGGCATGATCGTGCGCACGCAGGCCACCTCCGCCGCCGCTGCCGGCGCGCAGCGCAGCGTGATGGAGCTGCTGCTCGTGAACCACCCGTTGGACTGCCCGGTGTGCGACAAGGGGGGCGAGTGCCCGCTGCAGAACCAGGCCATGTCCGCCGGCCGCGCCACGTCGCGCTTCCCGGCCGCCGACAAGCGCACGTACCCCAAGCCCATCCCGCTCTCGGCGGAGATCGTGCTCGACCGCGAGCGCTGCGTGCTGTGCGCCCGGTGCACCCGCTTCTCCGACGAGATCGCCGGCGACGACTTCATCGAACTCATGGATCGCGGTGCGCTGCAACAGGTGGGCGTCGCGGGCGATCAGCCGCTCGACTCGTACTTCTCCGGCAACACGGTGCAGATCTGCCCCGTCGGCGCGCTCACCAACACCTCCTACCGATTCCGGGCCCGCCCCTTCGACCTGACCTCCACCCCGTCGGCGTGCGAGCACTGCGCCAGCGGCTGCGACCTACGGGTGGACCACCGCCGCGGCGAGGTGCTGCGCCGCCTCGCCGGCGACGATCCCGCGGTCAACGAGGAGTGGAGCTGCGACAAGGGCCGCTGGGCCTTCGCCTACGCCGCGGCGCCGGATCGCCTGACCACGCCGCTGGTCCGCGGGGCCGACGGCACCCTCGTCTCCGCCTCGTGGCCGGAGGCGATCGCCGCCGCCGCAGAGGGGCTGACCGGCCGGGCCGCGGGCGTCCTCGCCGGCGGGCGCGGCACGGTCGAGGACCTGTACGCCTACTCCGCCTTCGCACGGATCGCCCTGCACACCAACGACATCGACTTCCGGGTCCGGCCGCACAGCGCGGAGGAGGCGGCGTTCCTGGCCTCCGGCGTGGTGGGCGGGGTGACCTACGCCGATCTCGAGGCGGCGCCGGTCGTGCTGCTCGCGGGTTTCGAGCCCGAGGAGGAGTCGCCCATCGTGCACCTGCGGCTGCGGAAGTCGGTGCGCGCCGGCAGCACCCGGGTGCTGTCGATCGCCCCGTTCGCCTCCCGCGGCCTGGGCCGCCTCGACGGCACACTCCTCGGGTGCGCCCCCGGCGGCGAGGCCGCCGCGCTCGCCGACCCCGACCTGGCGCAGCGGCTCTCCGTGCCCGGAGCGGTCATCCTCGTCGGCGAGCGACTCGCCGAGACCCCCGAGGCCCTCGCCGCGGCGGCGGCGCTCGCGGGCACCACCGGTGCCCGGCTGGCGTGGATCCCGCGCCGCGCGGGCGAGCCCGGCGCGATCGCGGCGGGGGCGCTGGCCGGGATGCTGCCCGGCGGCCGCCTCACCGCGAACTACGCCCACCGCATGGAGGTCGAGGCGCTGTGGGGCGTCACCCTTCCCGACGGCCCCGGCCGCGACACCGCCGGAATCCTCGCCGCCGCCGCGTCCGGCGACCTGCCCGCCCTGGTGTGCGGCGCGGTCGACATCGGCGATCTGCCCGACCCCGACGCCGCGCGCCGCGCCCTCGACGCCGCCTTCGTGGTGAGCCTCGAGCAGCGGGAGTCCGAGGTCACCGCCCGCGCCGACGTGGTGCTCCCCGTCGCCACCGTGACGCAGCGCGCGGGCACCTTCCGCAACTGGGAGGGCCGCGACCGCTCCTTCGCCGCGGCGCTCCCCTCGCCCGGCGCCCTCGCGGACGCGCGGGTCCTCGCCGTCCTCGCGCAGTCGATGCGCGCCGACCTCGGCTTCACCGACGCAGACGGTGCCGCCGCCGCGCTCCGCGCGCTGGGCTCGGTCCGGCCGCCGCGCCGCCCCGTCGCCGGGCGCCCCGGCACCGTCGCCGTCCCGGGCGACGGCGAGGCCCTGCTCGCGACGTGGCGACAGCTGCTCGACCTGGGTCGCGGACAGGACGGCGAGCCCGATCTGGCGGCGACGGCGCGGCGGCCCGTCGCGCGGATGTCCGCGGCCACCGCGACGGGGATCCTCGCCGCGGACGGCGCCGACGTGTCGATCTCGACCGACCGCGGCACGATCACCCTGCCGCTCCAGGTGACCGACATGCCCGACGGCGTGGTGTGGGTTCCCCGGAACTCGCCCGGCAGCACCGTCGGCGAGACGCTGGGGGTCGGCTGGGGCGCCGTGGTCGGGATCGGGGTGGCCCGATGATGCTCGCCCTCGGACCGCACGACCCCGTCGACCTCTCCGCGTTCGGCCGGGACCCGTGGTGGCTGATCCTGATCAAGGCCGTCGCGGTCTTCGCCTTCCTGGTCGTGACGGTGCTCGCCGCGATCCTCATCGAGCGCAAGGTGATGGCTCGGATGCAGCACCGGTACGGGCCGAACAGGGTGGGGCCCTTCGGCATCCTGCAGTCCCTCGCGGACGGCATCAAGCTGGCGCTCAAGGAGGGGATCACGCCCGCGGGCGTCGACAAGCCCGTGTACCTGCTGGCGCCTATCATCGCCACCATCCCGGCGTTCATGGCCTTCGCCGTGATCCCGTTCGGGCCGCAGGTGTCGGTGTTCGGGACGTGGACGCCGCTGCAGCTCACCGATCTTCCCGTCGCGGTGTTGTACGTCCTCGCGATCACCAGCATCGGCGTGTACGGCATCGTGTTGGCCGGCTGGTCCTCCGGCTCCACGTACCCGTTGCTCGGCGGCCTGCGTTCCACGGCCCAGGTGATCAGCTACGAGGTCGCGATGGGCCTGAGCTTCGCCGCCGTCTTCCTGTACGCGGGCACGATGGCCACGTCGGGCATCGTCGGGCGGCAGGAGGGCACCTGGTACGTCTTCCTGCTGCTGCCCTCGTTCGTCGTGTACGTGGTCTCGATGGTCGGCGAGACGAACCGCGCGCCCTTCGACCTGCCCGAGGCCGAGGGCGAGCTGGTGGGCGGCTTCCACACCGAGTACAGCTCGCTGAAGTTCGCGATGTTCATGCTCGCGGAGTACGTGAACATGACCACGGTCTCGGCGCTCGCCACCACCTTGTTCCTCGGCGGCTGGCACGCGCCGTGGCCGCTGAACATGTGGGAGGGCGCGAATTCCGGCTGGTGGCCGGTGATCTGGTTCGTGGGCAAGGTGTGGTGTTTCCTGTTCGCCTTCATCTGGCTGCGCACCACGCTGCCGCGGCTGCGCTACGACCAGTTCATGCGGTTCGGCTGGCAGCTGCTGATCCCGACCGCGCTGGCCTGGGTGCTGGTCGCCGGCGCGGTGCAGGCGTGGGCCCTCGCCGGGCACTCGACGACGGTGCTGGCGCCCGTCGTCTCGCTGCTCTTCACCCTCGCCGTGCTCGCCGTCCTGGTGGCGCGGCACCGTCGGCAGAAGGCCCCCGAGCCCGGCCCCGATCCCGAGACCTTCTCGCTGCCCTTCGATCCGATGGCCGGCGGCTTCCCCGTGCCGCCCATGCCGGGCCAGTACCTGTCCGAGCCCGCCCGACGTGCCCTGCCGCGCGAGGCCGAAGCGAAGGAGGCGTCCCATGGCTGATCCCCTCGGCCTCGCCGGATTCGGCGTGACCCTACGGACCATGTTCACCAAGCCGGTCACGGAGAACTACCCGGAGGAGCCCTCGCCCACCGCCGGCCGGTATCACGGGCGGCACCAACTGAACCGGTACGCCGACGGGCTGGAGAAGTGCATCGGCTGCGAGCTGTGCGCGTGGAGCTGCCCCGCGGACGCGATCTACGTGGAGGGCGCCGACAACACCGAGGAGGAGCGGTACTCCCCCGGCGAGCGCTACGGCCGGACCTATCAGATCAACTACCTGCGGTGCATCGGCTGCGGCCTGTGCGTGGAGGCCTGCCCGACGCGCGCGCTCACCATGACGAACGACTACGAGATGGCCGACCGCGATCGCGGCGCGCTGATCTACGACAAGGACGATCTGCTCGCCCCGCTGCACGAGGGTGAGGTGCCGCCGCCGCACGCGATGCGCGAGGGCCTCACCGCCACCGACTACTACAAGGGGGCGGTGGACGAATGACCGGGGAGGAGTGGGCGTTCTGGATCGTCGCGGTGCCCGCGGTGGTCTTCGCCCTGGGCGTCGTGCTGGCCTCCAAGGCCGTCTACTCGGCCCTGTGCCTGGCCGCCACCATGATCCTGCTCGCGATCCTCTACATCTCCCAGTGCGCGACCTTCCTCGGCGTCGTGCAGATCGTGGTCTACACCGGCGCCGTGATGATGCTTTTCCTCTTCGTGGTCATGCTGGTGGGCGTCGACTCCTCGGACTCCCTCGTCGAGACCCTGCGCGGGCACCGGATCGGCGCCGCCGTCGCGGGTCTCGCCTTCGGAATGCTGCTCATCGGCCTCGTGGCCCGGGCCTCGCTCCGGGACGTCGGCGCCGGGGCCGCGCAGGGAGCGGGATCGGGCGAGTACCCGCCGAACTCCGTGGAGGCCCTGGCCGACACCGTCTTCGTCCGCTACCTGTGGGCCTTCGAGCTCACCGCCGCGCTGCTGATCACCGCCACGCTGGGCGCGATGATCCTCGCCCACCGGGAGAAGCTCGCCACCGCGCTCAGCCAGCGCGAGCAGTCGATCCGCCGGTTCCGCGAGGGCCGCCGCGCCACGCCGCTGCCCAACCCCGGCGTCTACGCGCTGGGCAACGCCGTCGACCTGCCCGGTCGGCTGCCCGACGGGTCGCCCGCGCTCGACTCCGTGAACCACACGCTGACACCGCGCGTGCCGGGCGAGCGGCGGGCGCTCCCCGACCGCGCCCCGTCGCTCGACGACGACGTTCCGCACGCGCTCCGCGACGAGGAGGTGACGCCGTGAACCCGCACCTCTACCTGTACCTCGCCGCGCTGCTGTTCGCGATCGGCTCCGCCGGGGTGCTGCTGCGCCGCAACGCCATCGTGGTGTTCATGTGCGTGGAGCTGATGCTCAACGCCGCGAACCTCGCGCTCGTCACCGCGGGCCGCATGCACGCCGTGCCGCACGGACAGGTGCTCGCCTTCTTCACCATGGTGGTGGCCGCCGCCGAGGTAGTGGTGGGCCTGGCGATCATCATCGCGATCTTCCGGGTCCGCAAGTCCGTGTCCGTCGACGAGCCGCACCTGCTGAGGCGGTGACCGGTGACCGTACTCGTCGCGGCTCTGCCGCTGATCCCCCTCGCCGGAGCGGCGGTGCTGCTGCTCGGCGGGCGCCGGACGAACGCCTGGGGGCACCTGTTCGGGACCGCGGTCGCGGCGCTGTCCTTCGCGGTCGCGGCCGTCGCCTTCGGCCTGCTCCTGGCCCGGGACGGCGCGGACAGGTCGGTGGGCACCGTTCTCTACCACTGGTTCTCGGGCGGCGACCTCTCGGTGGACCTGGCCTTCCGGCTCGACCAACTGTCGGTGTGCTTCGCGCTGCTGATCACGGGCGTCGGCACGCTGATCCACGTCTACTCGATCGGCTACATGGAGGCCGATCCGGGCCGGCGACGGTTCTTCGGCTACCTCAACCTGTTCCTGGGCGCGATGCTGGTGCTGGTCCTCGCGGACGACCTCGTGGTGCTCTACCTCGGTTGGGAGGGCGTGGGTCTCGCGTCCTACCTGCTCATCGGCTTCTGGCAGCACAAGCCCTCGGCCGCGACCGCCGCGCGGAAGGCCTTCATCGTCAACCGCGTCGGCGACATGGGCCTCGCGCTCGCGGTCGCGGTCACCCTCA
The DNA here is from genome assembly GCF_020169415.1 of Tsukamurella sp. M9C. Lineage (GTDB taxonomy): Bacteria > Actinomycetota > Actinomycetes > Mycobacteriales > Mycobacteriaceae > Tsukamurella. The sequence goes on along the minus strand of NZ_JAIULG010000007.1, from coordinate 8,224 downwards.
TGACCTTCGGCACCACCACGTTCGGCGAGTTCCTCCCCCGGTCCGGTGAGGCCGGCGAGGGCGTGCTCACCTGGCTCGGGCTGCTGCTCCTGCTGGCGGCCTGCGCCAAATCGGCGCAGGTACCGCTGCAGAGCTGGCTCGGCGACGCGATGGAGGGCCCCACCCCCGTCTCCGCCCTCATCCACGCCGCGACGATGGTCACCGCGGGCGTCTACCTGATCGTGCGCACCGGCCCCGTCTTCGAGGCGGCACCGGTGGCGCAGGGCGTCGTGCTCGCCGTCGGCGCGGTGACGCTGCTCTTCGGCGCCGTGATCGGCTGCGCGAAGGACGACATCAAGAAGGCCCTCGCAGCGTCGACCATGAGCCAGATCGGCTACATGGTGCTCGCCGCCGGGCTCGGTCCCGCGGGTTACGCCCTGGCGATCGCGCACCTGTTGGCGCACGGCTGCTTCAAGGCCGGTCTCTTCCTGGGCGCGGGCTCGGTGATGCACGGGATGAACGATGAGACGGACATGCGCCGGTACGGCGGCCTGGCGAAGGTCATGCCGGTCACCGCGGTCACCTTCGGCCTGGGCTACCTCGCGATCATCGGCGTCCCGCCGCTGTCGGGCTTCTTCACCAAGGACGGGATCATCGAGGCCGCGCTGGGCCGCGGCGGATTCCAGGGCGCCGTGCTGGGCGGCGCCGCGATCCTCGGCGCGGGGATCACGGGCTTCTACATGACGAGGGTGATGGTGCTGACCTTCTTCGGCGCGCGCCGCTGGCGCGAGGGCACGCATCCGCACGAGTCGCCGCGGGTGATGACGGCGCCCATGGTCGTGCTGGCGCTGGGCAGCGTCGGCGCGGGCGCGCTCCTGGTGATCGGCGGCACGCTGTCCGACTTCCTCGCGCCCGCCGTCGGATCCGCGCCCGAGGCGCACCACGCGATCCCCGCCTGGGCGGTCACACTGCTGGTCCTCGGCGCCGTCGCGATCGGCGTCGCGGTGGCGGTCCGCCTGACGCGGACGGTGCCCGTGGAGGCACCGTCGGCGGTGAGCGCCCTGACGCGCGCGGCCCGGCAGGACCTGTACGGCGACGCCCTCAACGAGGCCGTCTTCATGCGCCCCGGACAGGCCGCCACGGAGGCGTTGCTCGTGGCCGAGCGCAAGGGCATCGACGGTGCGGTCGACGCGATCCCCGCCGGAGTGCACCTCGGCTCGCTCCTGCTGCGGCGCTCGCAGACCGGGTACGCGCGCAGCTACGCGCTGGCCATGCTGGCCGGGACGGCGGTGCTCATCGGCGCCGCGGCGGTGTGGCTCTCATGAGCGGGCCGTGGCTGACGCTGCTGTGGGCGGCGCCCGCGGTCGGTGCCGTCGCCGCCGCGGCCGTGCCCCGCGCCGCGCGGTGGATCGGGCTGGCGGCCGCGCTCGTAGCGCTGCTGATCGGCATCGGTCTGGCGTTCGCCTTCGACCCCGCGGGCGGCTTCCAGTTCGTCGAATCGCATTCCTGGATACCGTCCTTCGGCGCGGGCTACCGCCTCGGGCTCGACGGCACCGGGCTGGTGCTGGTGCTGCTCACCACCGCCCTGCTGCCGGTCCTGCTGCTCGCCGCCTGGCGCGAGACCGCGCCGGAGAGCGAACGCGCCGGCACCTACGTCGCGCTCACCCTCGCGGTCGAGGCGATGGTGCTCGTCAGCTTCGTCACCACCGACGTGCTGCTGTTCTACCTGGTCTTCGAGGCCATGCTGATCCCGCTGTACTTCCTCCTGGCCGGGTTCGGCGGCACGGGAAGCGATGCCGCGGTCCGCACGCACGCCGCCGTGAAGTTCCTGCTCTACAACCTCGCCGGCGGGCTCGTGATGCTGGCCGCCGTGGTCGGGCTGTACGCCGCGTCCGGCACCTTCGACCTGCGCGCGCTGCTCGACGGTGCGCGGCCCGGCCCCGGCATCGCGCAGGACCTGATGTTCCTGGGATTCCTGTTCGCCTTCGCGGTGAAGGCGCCGCTGTGGCCGCTGCACACCTGGCTGCCGGGCGCGGCGGTGCAGACGAATCCCCCGACGGCCGTGCTGATGATGGCGATCGTCGACAAGGTGGGCACCTTCGCGATGCTGCGCTACTGCCTCACACTGTTCCCCGACGCGGCGGCCCGCTTCGCGCCGTGGGTCGCGGCGCTCGCGGTGATCGGCATCGTCTACGGCGCGATCCTCGCGATCGGGCAGTCCGACGTGATGTCGCTCATCGCGTACACGTCGATCAGCCACTTCGGCTTCATCATCCTCGGCGTCTTCGCGCGCACCGGCGACTCGCAGGCCGGTTCGGTGCTCTACATGGTCAACCACGGCGTCGCGACGGCGGCGCTGTTCCTCACCGCAGGGGTCCTGGTGGCGCGCCGTGGGAGTCGCCGGATCGGCGATTTCGGCGGCGCCTGGTCGCGGGCGCCGAAGCTGGGCGCGATCTTCCTCATCGCGGGCCTGGCGACCCTCTCGCTGCCGGGCCTCGGCCCCTTCGTCTCCGAGCTCCTGGTGGTGGTCGGCACCTACCCGCGGTGGGCGGTCGCCGCGATCGTCGCGGTGGTCGCGCTGGTGCTGTCGGCGATGTACGTGCTGTGGACCTACCAGCGCATGTTCACGGGGCCCGTGCCGGAGGAGGTGGAGCGCACCGTCGACGACGCACGGCCGCGCGAGCTGCTCGTGCTCGTGCCGCTGGTCGTCGCCCTGTTCGTGCTGGGCTTCTTCCCCGCTCCCGCGCTGGACGCGATCAACCCGTCGGTCTCGCCCACTGTCGCGGAGGTCGCCCGATGAACCCGTCGATCGAGTACGCGCAGATCGCGCCGGCGCTCATCGTCTTCGTGGCCGCGATCGTCGGCGTGATGGTCGAGTCGTTCGCGCCCGCGGCGCTCCGCGCCCGGGTGCACGCGGTGCTCGGCGGGGGCGCCGTGCTGGCTGCGCTGATCGCCGTGGCGGTGCTCGCGGACACCGGCGAGCGCCCGCGCGCGGTACTGGCGGGCGCGGTCGCGGACGACGGCCTCTCCCTCGCGCTGCAGGGGCTGCTCCTGATCTCGACGCTCCCGGCGCTCGCGCTGATGGTGGCGCGCTACGACTCGCTGACGCACACCGAGGCGGTGCCGCTGACGCTGTTCGCGCTCGGCGGCATGCTGGCCTTCGTCTCGGCGCAGGACTGGCTGACGCTGTTCGTCGCGCTCGAGGTCTTCTCGCTGCCGCTGTACCTGCTGTGCGCGTTGGCGAAACGGCGCGGGCTGCTGCCGCTCGAGGCGGCGCTGAAGTATTTCCTGCTGGGCGCGTTCAGCTCGGCGATCCTCCTGTTCGGCATCGCCCTGCGCTTCGCGGCGACCGGCTCCACGTCGATCGCGGCGGTCCCGCAGGACGCGGTGTTCGGCACCCTCGGGGCCGCACTGATCGGCGTGGGCCTGCTGTTCAAGGCCGGCGCCGTGCCCTTCCACTCCTGGGTTCCCGACGTCTACCAGGGCGCGCCGACGCCCGTGACCGCGTTCATGGCGGCGGCGACGAAGATCGCGGCGTTCGGCGTGATCGTGCGGCTCACCCTGGTCGCCTTCCGGGACGTGCCGTGGCGTCCGGTGATCGCGGCGGTCGCCGTGGTCACCGTCGTCGTGGGTTCGGTCATCGCGGTCACGCAGTCGGACGTCAAGCGCCTGCTCGCCTATTCGGCGATCGCGCACACGGGCTTCCTGCTCATCGGCGTCTTCGCGGGGACGGTCCGCGGCACGGGCGCGGTCTGCTTCTACCTCGCGGTGTACGGGCTCAGCACGGTCGGCGGGTTCGCGGTGGCCGCCGCCGTCCGCGAGACGCGGGCCGACGGCACGACCGCGGAGGTGGCCGACCTGGACCGGTGGGCCGGGCTGGGCCGGACCCGCCCGCTCCTCGCGGGTGCCATGGCCCTGTTCCTGCTCTCCTTCGCCGGAATCCCCCTGACAGGCGGTTTCGCGGGCAAGTTCGCGGTGTTCACGGCGGCCGCACAGCGCGGCGGAGGATGGCTGGTCGTGGTCGGCGTGCTCGCCAGCGCGCTGGCCGCGGTCTTCTACATCCGGGTCCTGATGACGATGTACTTCGCGCCCGCCCACGAGTTCGCGCCCGACGTTCCCCGGGTGGATCCGCTCACCGGTTTCGCGATCGCGCTCGGTGTGGTGGCCGTGGTCGCGCTGGGCGTCTTCCCACAGCCCCTGCTGGACCTGTTCGCCGATCTCACGGTGTTCACCGGGCGGTAAGTAGAATCGTCACTCATGAGTGACAAGCCGCTTCCGTTCAGCAACGGCCTGCAGTTGAAGCCGATGGGTGCCGTCCTGCTGCTGGTGCTCGGCGTACTGATCTGGCGGCTGACCGATGCCACCACGACGACGGCACGGGTGCTGTACGTCGCGGCCATCGTCTTCGAGCTGCTGTTCTTCGTGGGCCTGATCTTCGCGAGCCGGTTCATCAAGAAGCAGCACGACCGGGCCGAGGCCGCGTACCGGGCGCAGGTGGCCGCGCAGGCCGAGGCCGCGCGCAAGCCCGCCGACGACGCCGACGATGCCGCGCCCGAGCCCGGCGCGACGGACACACCGTGACCTCCTCCGCCAAGCCGAATCGCGCGCCCGGCGCGCCGGCGCGGAAGCGGATGCCCGCGGCCGAGCGCCGCAACCAGCTGGTCGACACCGCGCGCTCGGTGTTCGCCGACCGCGGCTACGAGGCGGCGACCATCGAGGAGGTCGCGTCGAAGGCCGGCGTCTCCAAGCCCGTTGTCTACGAGCACTTCGGCGGCAAGGAGGGCCTCTACGCGGTGGTCGTGGACCGCGAGATGGAGATGGTCCTCGAGGTCTTCTCCCGGGCACTGCTCGAGGACCGCTCCAAGACGCGGATCGAGCAGATCACCCTCGCACTGCTCACGTACGTCGAGGAGCGGGCCGACGGTTTCCGGATCCTCACCCGTAACAGCTCGGCGGAGCACACCGGCGGCTACTCGACGCTGCTCAACGACCTGGTCAGCCAGGTCGAGATCCACCTCGAGAGCGAGTTCGAGAACAAGAACCTCGACCCCGAGCTGGCCCCGCTCTACGCGCAGGCACTCGTCGGCATGGTCGCCATGACCGCGCAGTGGTGGCTGGAGGTGCGCAACCCGCCCAAGGAGGCGGTGGCCGCCCACATCGTGAACCTCTCCTGGTACGGCCTCATCGGCCTCAAGGAGAACCCCGTCGCCATCGAGCCGAGCCAGCTGGGCGAGCCCGACGGCACCGTCGAGCCCGCCCCCGGCGACTGACTACCTGGGCCCGGCCCCGATCGGCGCGCCGACCAGCGAGGCGAGGACGGTACCGATCGCCTGGCCGAAGGTGCCGATCGCCGCGGGCTCGAGCCCGCTGCTGAAGACGTTCCGGATGTCGCAGCCCGACGGTGCCGGACCGGTCGAGTCCATCCGCTGCTTGAGCCAGTCGAACGCGCCGCCCGCGCCGGTCACCACGACGGTGCCGTGGGTGGTCATGAGCTGCTTGACCGGGTTCGGCGGGAACTCCTCGCGGCGGTAGGTCACGGACGCGCCGCCCTTGCAGTACGAGTCCACGAGCTTGTCGGTCCCCGTGATCGGGGCGACCTCCTCGGTGATGCCGTTGTAGACGTAGGCGGGCACCGTCGGGACCCGGCCGCTCACGCCGCGCTCGCGAATGGTCTTGGCGATGATCGGAATCCGCAGCACCTCGTCGACCGGCTTGGTGAGCATCCGGTTGTAGTCGAACCACAGGTTGGCCACGACGTTCTGCGGCATGCAGTGCCGGCGGGTCTCGTTCACGCGTGCCCGGCCCTCGGGGGTGAGCACCTTGTCGAGGGCGCCGCGGAACTCCTCTGAGTCCTTGCCGAGCGCGGAGAGGGCGAGCGGGATGAGGCCCGCGAGCAGCGAGGTGTTCACGGCCTTGAGCGAGGCCGCGAGGTCGCGCTCCGGCGCACCGAAGGCGGCGCCGCGGATGTTGAGCTCGGGCGCGTAGGTCGGGTGCTCCTCGATGGTCCAGCTGCTGGCGATCGCGCCGCCCGAGTAGCCCCACAGCGTGACGGGGGTCTTCGCGTTCAGTCCGAGGCGGGAGAAGTTCTCCACCGCCCGGATGCCGTCCAGCACGGCCCATCCCGGCTGGCGCGGGGTGAGGAAGCGGTCGTCGCCGCCGCCGTGGTCGGGCATAGCGACGGCCCAGCCCTCCTGCACGCCGAGGCCGGCGAACAGCAGCTCCGCGGCGGGCATACCGAACGTGAGCGGGCCCTCCTTTGCGGCCAGGTCGATGGGGCCGCCCTTGGTGGTCGAGTACGAGGACTGGCAGATGCGCAGCGTCGAGTCCGCAGCCGCCTGGTAGGAGAGCAGCTTGGTGGGCTTCTTGCCGCGCGGCACCATCACGGTGGTGACGCTGAGGTCGGGCTCGCCGTTCATGCCCGTGGTCCGGTAGGCGAGCTGCCAGGCGTCCACGTTGAGGGGCATCACCTGCAGCGAGCGGATCGACGTGGTGCGGGTGCGCACGATCTCGCCGGGCTTGAGTGACGCCAGGTCCGCGGGGCGGTCGTAGAAGGCGTCGGCGGGCGGTGCCGGTTCGACGAGGGGCGGCAGCGCCCGGGCGCTCGGGGCCGTCGCGATCCCGGTCGCGATCACGAGGACGGCGCCGATCAGCGCCGCGAGGACACGCGATCCCATCCGGAACGCTGATGTTTCATTCACCATAAGAAGGAACTTAAAGTGACCCCCGTCACCTGTCAAGGGGTGCTGTGACTCAGCTCAGGCGGCGCTCGAGGTGGACCGTGATCGCGTCGCCCTCCTCCTTGCCGATCTCGCGGCGGATCTTCGCGGCGACCGGGAGCTTGTGCGTCCCGTCGCCGAGGGCCATGAAGGAGCTGGTGAACGGGACCCCGTCCATGGTCCCGGAGACCTTGACGAGGCCACGGGTGCCGAAGAACTCGGCGGACCCGTCGAGCACGACGTACGTCCACCCGCCCTTGGCCTCGCTCCGCCGGAGCACGGCGGTGAAGGTGGTGTCGAGCGGACCTGCGGTGGCGGACATGGCGTTTCCCTTCGATCAGTGGAGAAGGCCCAGCGCGACGGCGATGAGCACGAGCTTGAGGAGCCAGTCGCCCGCGTGGATCGCCGCGGTCTGCCACGGCACGCGCTCCCAGATGATCGATCCGGTGAGCAGCACGACGGGGAACGCGACCCAGAGCACGAGGGCGAGCGAGAGGGAGGCCGGAAGGGAGAGGAGACCGGCCCAGTCGGCGACCCAGGCGAATCCCGCCGCGACCACGGCCGTGCGGACAAGTTCCGCGGCGACCTTCGCCGGCCCGGGCTTCCCGCGGTCGAGCGCCCGCTCCCCGAGCGCCCGCTGCTCCACCGGAGAGAGGAGCGCGTAGTAGACGGAGCTGAGCACGAATGCCGCGAACGCGGCGACGGCGATACCTGCGACGATCATGACGTCCTCCTTTTAGTACTAATGAGTACCCTACGCCCGCATCTGAGTACTGTCCAGTACTATTTCGGCATGAACACCGCACAGGGCACACCCCGGCTCCGCGGCCGCCCGGGCGGCCGCAGCGGCGCCGACCTGCTCGCCGTCGCGCGGGACCTGCTCCTCGACCGCGGCTTCGCGGGCACGACGATGGACGCCGTCGCCGCCGGTGCCCGCATCTCCAAGCAGACCCTCTACCGGCAGTACCCGTCGAAGGACGACCTGTACGCGGCCGTCGTCCGGGATTGGGTGGACCGCGGCCGCGACGCGATGCGGCCGCACCTCGACGCACTCATCGCGACCGACGACGCCGCCCGCGGGCTGCGCGCCCTCGCCGGCACGCTGCAGGCGGGCGTCCTCAGCGGCCCCGTCCTGCGGATGCGCGCCCTGGTCGCGGCCGAGGCGGAGCGCTTCCCCGAGGTCGCCGACGACTACGTGCGGCGCAGCTGGGATCGCAATCAGGAGCTCCTCGCCGGCGCCTTCGCACGCCTGGCCGCCCGCGGCCTGCTGCGCATCGACGATCCCGCCGCCGCGGCCGAGCAGTTCACCTGGCTCGTCCTGGCGGCGCCGCTCAACCGGCTCACCCTCACCGGCGGCCGGTCGCGCCCTACGCAGCAGGAATCGGACGCCGTCGCCGACGAGGCGGTCGCCACGTTCCTGGCCCGCCACGCGCCGGCCGGCGCCGGTGCCTGATCGGGCGCTCGGGCCCGTCGGCGCGTGTCGGACCGCGCCAATACACTGGATCGGTGCCTGACGCCGCCCCCTCCCC
>NZ_JAIULG010000079.1 GCF_020169415.1 Tsukamurella sp. M9C | reverse complement strand
CCCCGACGCCCGCCCCCGGCCGGTAGCCGTGCACGTCTCCCGCCGCGCCTTCCAGGAGTGGGTGTCGGACGCGCTCGACGACGTCCCGCCCGAGCTCGCGAAGGCGATGGACAACGTGGTGGTGCTGGTCCGCGACCGCAACGAGGACGAGCCCACACTGTTGGGCCTGTACGAGGGCATCGCGCTCACCGAGCGGGACTGGAACTACGTGGGCACCCTGCCCGACACCATCACCATCTACCGCGAAGCGCTCATGGACATCTGCGACACCGAGGAGCAGCTGCGCCACGAGATCCGAGTGACCGTGCTGCACGAGATCGGCCATCACTTCGGAATCGACGACCACCGATTGCACGACCTGGGTTGGGCCTGACCGAACCTGGGCTGGGCTGGGCCTGAAAGGAATCCGCATGCCGACCCCGCACAATTCCGCCGCCCCCGGCGACTACGCACCCGCCGTGCTCATGCCGGGCGACCCGCGTCGGGCGCGCCGCATCGCGGAGACGCTGTTCGACGACGCCCGCCTCGTCAACGAGGTGCGCGGCATGGAGGCGTACACGGGCACCGTCGGCGGCCGGCCGATCTCGGTGATGGGCTCCGGCATGGGCATGCCGACGATGACGATCTACGCCACCGAGTTCTACCGCGAGTACGGCGTGCAGCGGATCATCCGGGTCGGCACGTCGGGCGGCTTCCAGGACGACCTGGCCCTGGGCGACGTGATCGTCGCGACCGCCGCGCACACCGACTCGGCGATCAACGACCCGCGCATCCCGGGCGTGAAGTTCGCGCCCGCGGCCTCGTACCCGTTGCTCCGCGCCGCGGTGGACGCCGCCGAGCGCGCCGGGACGCCCGTGCGGGTGGGCCCGGTGTACTCCTCGGACCACTTCTACCTGGCGCGCCCTGGCCTGCACGAGGGGCTGCGCGATCACGGCGTCCTCGGCGTCGACATGGAGACCGCCGCGCTCTACGCCGTCGCCGCGGCGGAGGGCCGGGAGGCGCTGACGGTGCTCACGGTCAGCGACCATCTCTTCCGCGAGGAGGCCATGCCGTCCGAGGACCGCGAGAAGAGCTTCGCCGCCGCCGCGGCCATCGCGATCGAGGCCGCCTTCAGCTGACGGGCGCTAGCCCATCGGGTCCAGGTGCGACGGTGCGTCGGCCCAGCTCACGAGCTCCCACGCGCCGCCGTCGACGGGGCGGAGCACGATCTCGCCGGTGTTCGGCAGGTGGTGTTTGTGCGCGTAGGCACCGTCGACCCCGGACAGGTGGAAGCCGACGAGCCGGATGGCGGCCCCGTGGCTGACCAGGTAGGCGTCGCCGCGCGGCAGGTGCTCGGCGCGGATCGCGTCGACGGCGGGCAGGTACCGCGCGAGCAGGTCCTCGGCGCTCTCCCCGCCGGGCATCGCGGCGGTCGGGTCGCCCTCGTACCAGCCCCGCACGACGTCCTGGAAGACCTTGATGGACGCCTCGTCGTGGAATCCCTCGAGGTCGCCGGCCTGCACCTCGTGCACCCCGTCGATCGCGGCGGTCTCCACGCCCCACGCGGCGGCGATGTGCCCGGCGGTCTGCTGCGCGCGGCGGGCGACCGAGCTGAGCAGCACGGCGGGCGCGGCGTCCGGCCGCTCGGCGCCGTAGCGGCGGGCCTGCTCCGCCCCCTCGGGCGTGAGCGGCGCGCCGGGCGGGCGGGTGTCGAGGATCCGCGCGACGTTCGCGGTGGTCTGGCCGTGCCGGACCAGGTGCAGCAGCCCCGTCATCGCTCGCCCCTGCGCAGGCCGTCGAACCAGGCCTCGGAGTCGCCGGGGTCGACGGGGGCCGTGCCGGGCCCGCCGGGGCGGGGCCAGGAGCCGAGGAAGCGCAGCTCGTCGCACACGCGGTGCAGGGCGCGCAGCGCCTCGCCGACCGCGGGATCGTCGATGTGGCCGACGCAGTCGAAGTGGAAGACGTAGCTGCCGAAGACCGTTCGCTTCGGGCGCGACTCGATGCGGGTGAGATCGACGCCGCGCAGCGCGAATTCGGCCATGCAGAGCGCGAGCGAGCCGGGGCGACTGGGCACGTCGAGCACCACCGAGGTGCAGTCGCTGCCGGTGCGCGCCGGCGCGGGACCGGGCTTGCCGCACAGCACGAACCGGGTGCGGGCGTCGGCCACGTCGGCCACGCCGGTCGCCGCCTCGGTCACGCCGTACATCCGCGCGGCGAGGGCCGTGGTGACGCCGGCGTCGACGCGCCCCTCGGCCACGTCGAGCGCGGCGGCCGAGTTCGAGGCCGCCGGAACCACCTGCGCCTGCGGCATGTTCGCGGCGAGCCAGGCGCGGACCTGCGCGGCGGCCACCGGGTACGCGCCGACGGTGCGGGCCTCGTCGAGGGGCTTCGCGGAGGCGATGGAGAAGGCGACGGCGAGGTCCGTCTCGGCGAAGATCTGCAGCGGCGCACCGAAACCGAGCGTGTCGAGCGTGGGCGTGACCGGCCCCTCGACGGAGGATTCGATCGGCACGCAGGCGAGGTCGGCGGCACCGTCGGCCACCATCTCGAGGGCGGCCACCTGACTGGGAGCGCTGATCCGTTCCGCGCCGACGAGCTCGACGCCCGGCACCGCCATCGCGCCGCGGGCGGCGAGCTCCTGGCACTGCAGCAGCGCCATCTCGGTGAACGTCCCCTCGGGGCCGAAGTAGGCGATGCGCGTCACGCCCCGAGCCTAGCCGGGCCGCCGCGGTGGGGCGGCCCTCCGGTGATTCAGTACAGTCATTTCGTTCTTGCAGAAACAGGGGGCGATATGGCGCAGGACGAGAATCCACTGGACCGGATCAGCGCGGGACCGGCGCCGACGGGCCCGAACCCGTGGCGCTCGAACCGGCTGCCCACGGGCAGCCCCTACGCGAACGGCCTGTACGGCACCGGCGACGTGCGGAACCCGCGCCGGCTGGGCCTGGCCGGCTGGCTCACCCTCGTCGTCGCTGTCGTGCTCCTCGCGGGCGCCGTCGGCTGGGCCGCGGTCTCGAAGTCCGACCGCGACGACGCGGCGCTGCCCGGGATCACCGGGCGGGCGACGCCGCCGCCCGCGCCGAGCGTCGCGCAGATCACCGCGAACAGCCTGTTCGCGACCACCCTCACGGCCCCGGCGTCGTGCCCGCTCCCGGCCTGGTCCACGGAGCGGGCGGCCATGCAGGCCTTCGCCCAGGCCGGGACCGGGTGCCTGGGCGGGATGTGGGGACTGCCCGCCGTGCGGGTCGACGTCTTCACCCCCGGGGCCGACGGCACCGTCCCCGGGGCGTGCACCGCGAGCAAGCACGTCGAGAGCATCGTCACCTGCGACGACGTCCTCCTCATGAACTACGACCGGGCGCGCTCCGGCATCGGCAGCCAGGCCGGCGCCGCACTGATGTGGCTCGCGCTCGACGTGGCCGGCCGCGCCGAGCGGCGCAGCGGCGTCGCCGCGGACGTCGACGCCCTCGTGCGCCTGGACGGCGGGCCGACCGGCGTCCAGGGCGGCGAGCACCTGCGCCGCCGGCACGTCCAGAACCTCTGCCTCGCGGGCGGCACGCTCGCGAAGCTGGTGGGCCACGGCATCCAGCCGCGCGACATGGAGGAGGCGTCGAGCGAGGCGGCCTCGTGGACGATCATCAGCGCCACGTCGAACCAGTCCGTGCTGGCCCGCGGCACGGCGCAGAGCTGGTTCGATCGCGGCCGCCTCTCGCCCACCCTCGACGTGTGCCGGACGGCCTGGACCGTCCCCGTCGACCAGGTCTCCTAGCCCGCAGTGCGACGAAGGTTACACAACCCCCATTGAGATTCTTCGTTAGACTCATTCCTCGCATTCACGACGATCAACGGGGGAAATCAGCGATGACCGGACCGCAGGACACACGGCCCGACCAGTACCCGGCGTTCGTGCCCTACGAGCCCCATCCGGCCGGCCCGCGGCAGCCCGCCGGGCTGTCCCGCAGGATGCAGATCGCCCTGGTCGTGCTGATCACGACGGTCGCCTTCCTCGTCGTCGCCGCGGTCGCCGCGGTCGCGATCCTGGCGGTCGGCGCCGCGACGAAGCCGGACCGGACCGCGGCGCCCACGCTCGAGCCCGCGACCCTCCACGTACCGACGATCACCACCCCGGCCGTCCCCACCGTGAATCAGGTGCGGTTCAACGCGATCCTGTCGAAGACCCTGAGTGCACCGGCGTGCACCCTCCCCGCCTGGTCGACCACGCTCGGCGGGATGCAGGCCTTCACCGACGCGGCCAACGACTGCTTCGGCCGGGTCTGGGGCACGCGGATGCCCCGGATCACGGTGTTCGAGTCGACCGGCAATCTCGCGCCCGCGTCCACCGGCTGCCCCACGGATCAGCCCACCCTCGGCTTCTGGGTCTGCTCCGGCGGCTCTGCCACCAACTACACGTCGATGGTGAGCAGCATCGGCAGCCAGCTCGGCTCCGGGATCGAGTGGCTGGCGCGGATCGCGGCCATCCGCGTCTCCTTCGACGGGGGCCAGCGCGCCGACGTCAAGGCGCTCGTCACGCAGGTCGGCGGCAGCGCGACCCCGCTCGGCACGGAGTACCTGCGGCGCCAGGCGGCGCAGCGCGCCTGCCTCACGGGCGGCATCCTCGGCATGATGGTCGACCACGGGATCAGCCGGGCCGACCTCGAGGGCGCGGCGGCGGCCGCCGCGCTGTGGACCGACCTGGACGAGGCGACGGGCCACACGCTGGCCGGGCCGGCGCTGACCACCTGGTTCAACCGCGGCGCGGCCGTGCGGACCACCTCGCCGTGCGCGGACGCGTGGTCGGCCCCCGTCGATCAGCTCCCCTGAACGGCCGCGGAGCTACTTCAGGCCCAGGGCGTGCAGGCGGTCGGTGAGCGCCTGTGGGTCGGGCAGCACGACGTGGCGCAGCCGCTCCCGCACGGCGTCCTGCGCCATCGGGTTGAGCGCGGCCAGGCGCGCCTCGTCGGGCGCCGCGAGCGCGGCCGGGATGTCGTCGCCGGTGAGCGCCGCGACGACGGCGCACAGCACGGCGACGGCCTCGTCGGCGTCCGCCACCGCGATCTCGAAACCGGGACCCTCGTCGTGCACGCCGTGCACCAGGAACTCCGCCAGCGCGGTGGGGTCGCCGGGCGCGTAGGTGCAGCTCGCACGGCCCGACGGTGCCGCCACGGCCAGCCCGTCGACCAGGGACATCGGCTCGCGCGGGGGTGCGAGCAACTCCAGTTCGATCGCCATCACGATGACCCTAACTCTTGCCCGGGGTTGCTCGCCGCATTAGGTTAGGGTTACCTTCATGACTGACAACCACCGAGCGAGAGGAGTCGTCATGAGCGCCCCGACCATCGCCGAGCCGACACCGGCCGAGCGCGTCCGTTCCATCGCGGCCGTCCCCCACGCCGCGGTCCTCGCGGCCGACGGCTACGAACCGATCACCGTCGCGCTGCACCACATGCTGGGCGATCGCCTGGTGGTCGCCGTCGCCGACGACTCGCCCTGGCTCGAGGGCGTGCGCGCCATGGTCGAGATCAACGACATCTCGCCGCTGCCGCTGCGCGAGCGCACCCGCTCGCTGGTGTGGCTGTCCGGCCGGCTGTCCGAGGTCGCCGACGGTGCCGCCCTCGCCGCCCGCATCGCCGTGGACAACCCGCTCGAGGCGCTGCTCGACGTGGGCAACGGCGCGCGGCTGCTGACCATGCCGATCGAGACGGCCGTGCTCGCAGACGCCGCCGGCGCCTCGTCGGTGACGGGCGACGAGCTGGCCGCCGCCGAGCCGGATCCGTTCGCCGGCTACGAGACCGCCTGGCTCGCGCACGTCGAGACCGGGCACCCGGAGATGGTCGGGCAGCTCGCCCGCCGCCTGCCCGGCAAGCTGCGCAACCACCGCATCCGCCTGCTGGGCATCGACCGCCTGGGCATCCGCCTGCGCGCCGAGCACCACGAGCTCTCCGACGTCGACGTGCGGCTGAACTTCGCGCAGCCCGCCGACGACATGGCCGCTCTGCAGCGCAGCATCCGCATCCTGCTCGGCTGCCCCTTCCTCAACGGCCTCCGCGCGAGCTGATCTGCCGAGCTCAGTGCGCCTGCTGCGTGATGTCGGTGCCCTTCGGGGTGAGCACGTAGACGCCCAGCGCGACGGCGAACAGGATCACGCCGCCGACCAGGCCGGTCGTCTGCAGTGACGCGGTGAAGCCGGTGGTCGCGTGCTCGGCGAGGGCGGGCAGGCCCGCCTGCTGCGCGATCGCCATGGCGGCGCCCAGCGACTCCCCGGCCGCGCCGGCGGTGGCCGCGTCGACGCCGGGGATCGAGCCGAAGTCGGCGTCGGCCGTGTAGAGCATGGCCGCGACGCTGCCGAGGATCGCGACGCCGAGCACGTTGCCCAGGTCGTAGCTCGTCTCCTCGAGCGCGGCGGCGTTGCCCGCCTTCTCCTCCGGCGTGCCGGACATGATCATCGCGGAGGCCACCGTCATCGCGCCCATGCCGACGCCGACCAGGACGAGCGGCGCGAGCAGGCCCGCGTAATCAAGCTGCGCGGGGGCCGCGATGAGCACCATGCCGACCGCCGCGGCGACGAGGCCGCCGGCGAGAACGACGCGCGCATTGAGCACGTTCGCCAGCCACGGCGCGGCGAGCGACGCGACGACCGCGGCCACCGCGACGGGCAGCAGCCGGACGCCGGTCTCGATGGGGCCGTACCCCGCGACCAACTGCATCCACTGCGCGAGCAGCAGCAGCGCCGCCGCCATCGCGAACATCACGCCGAGCGCCGCGAGGATCCCCGCGGAGAACTGGCGGCGCTCGAAGAGCCGCACGTCGAGCAGCGGGTCCTCCCGGCGCAGCGACCGCCGGACGAACAGCCCGAGCACCACGACCGCGAGCAGCAGGGCGAGCAGCCCCGGACCCGACAGCAGTGTGTGGTCCTTCGCTAACCGCTTGATCGCCCATACCAGCGCCACCATCCCGGTGATCGACATGAGCGCGCCGAGCCAGTCCCAGGCGCCGGTGGTCGCGACCTTCGACTCGGGGAGCAGGAAGACGCCGATGATCAGCACGATCACCATGATCGGCACGTTGACCATGAAAGCGGCTCGCCAGGAGAAGTTCTCGAGCAGCACGCCGCCCACGATCGGCCCGACCGCGGCGCCGACGCCCGAGACCGCGGCCCACAGGCCCAGCGCCTTGGCGCGCTCCGCCGGATCCGTGAAGATCACGCGCAGCATCGTCAGCGTCGTGGGCATGATCATCGCGCCGCCCACGCCGAGCGCAGCCCGCAGGGCGATCACCTGGGCGGGCGTCTCGGCCCACAGCACGAGCGCCGAGGCGACGCCGAAGACGACGTAGCCCAGCAGCAGCATCCGCTTGCGCCCGAAGCGATCTCCGAGCGAGCTGGTGGAGACGAGCAGGCCGGCGAGCACCAGCGAATAGACGTCGATGATCCAGAGCTGTTGCGCGGCAGTCGGCCTCAGGTCGGCCGCCAGGTCCGGCACGGCGATGTTGAGGATCGTCATGTCGACGGTGATGACGAGCAGGCTCGCCGAGAGCAGCAGCGCGGCGGCCCACCGTCGGGCGGCGGACGCCACGATCGGAGTCTGGAGGTCGGTCATCAGTTCGTCTCCTGTCGGGGGTTCCAGAGGGCGGTGATCGCGCGGTCGAGCAGACCCGGATCGGCCGGTCGTCCGGTGAGGGTGGTGTGCATGATCGCGCCGTCGGTGAACATGGCGACGGCCGCGGCGCTCTCGGGCGTGACGTAACGCTCGAGCGTCGCGGCGAAGTCCGCCGCCCACCGGTCGCTGAGCTCCTTGAGCCCCGGATGCAGCGGCGCGGCACAGGTCAGCGCGAAGTCGGCCCCGACGAGATTCGGGTCGCACAGGTAGCGGTGCAGCGCCGCGACGTAGGCCGTCGGAGATGCCCCCTCGCGGACGAACGTCGCCTCCAGTTCGTCGAGCCACTCCTCCGCCTCGACGATCAGCGACGTCAGGGCGGCGGCGCGCAGGTCGTCGAGGGTCGCGAAGTACTGCGTGGTCGAGCCGAGGGGAACCCCGGCGCGCGCGGCCACCTTGCGGTGGGTCAGAGCGTCGGGCCCCTCTTCCACAACGATCGCCGCGGCCGCCTCGACGATCTCGCGACGGCGGCGCTCGGGATCGCGCCGACGGGGTGCTGCGGGCATCACTCTCTCCTCATGGACGTTTGTACATGTACAAACGTACACTATGTGCGGCGGCAAAGATCGGGTTAGATTGGTGCGATGAGCGCCACACCGGACGATCCCACCCCCGACCAGCCCGAAGGCGCGTCGAAGCCCGACTTCGCGACGCGCGCGAAGACCCACGTCGACGACGCGACGACGCGGGCGAGGACCCACGTCGACGACGCGGCCACGCGGGCCAAGACCCATGCGGACGACGTGGCCACGCGGGCCAAGACGGCGGCCGGCGACGCCGCCACCCGCGCCGGGGACGCGGCGAAGAAGTGGCTCAAGCGCGCGATCGTCGCCGCGATCCTCGTGGCGGTCCTGATCGCCGCGTACTTCGCCCTCGCCGCCTACCTGCCGCGCAAGTGGGCGGACATGCTGGTCGGCTGGGTCGGCACCGACGGCGGCACGCTCAAGGGCACCGTCTTCGGGCTCGGCATCGGCTTCCTCTGCGCCGGGCTGCCGCTCCTGATCCTGTGGTTCGCGGCTAAGCGGGCGGCGAGCCATCCCAAGATCGCGACCGTGCTCGGGCTCATCGCCGTCGTCGCGGCCGTGCCGAACCTCATGACGCTGGCCGTCGCGATCGGCACCGGAAGCGGCGCGAACTACGCGCGCACCAAGCTCGACCAGAACGCCGCCGGGTTCCGGTGGTCCACGCTCATCGGCGTGATCATCGGCGTGGTGGCCGCGATCGCCGTCGCGATCTTCCTCGAGGTGCAGCGCCGCAAGCGCGCGAAGAAGAAGGAACAGAAGGCCGTCGAGAAGCAGGCCAAGGCGCTCGCCAAGCAGATGGACAAGGACGCGAAGGCCGCCGAGAAGGCCGGCCGCGGCCGCGCGCCGAGCTTGGACGAGTCACCGTCGGGCGATCCCACGGGCGGCGACGGGAGGTAGCTCCCGTCAGATCCCGAACAGCACCTCGATCGGCTCCTTCGCGAAGTACAGCAGGAACAGCCCGGAGACGATCCACAGCAGCGGGTGCACCTCCTTGGCCTTCCCGCGCGCGACGGCCATCACCACCCAGGTGATGAAGCCGATGCCGATGCCGTTGGCGATCGAGTAGGTGAAGGGCATCGAGACCACGGTGAGGAAGACGGGCAGGACCACGTAGAACTTGGTCCAGTCGATGTCCTTGAGCTGGCCCAGCATCATTGCGCCCACGATGACCAGCGCGGGAGCGGCGGCCTCGGACGGGACCACCTCGTAGAGCGGGGTGAAGAACATCGCGGCGAGGAAGAGCACGCCGGTCACGATGTTCGCCAGGCCCGTCCGGGCGCCCTCGGCGATGCCCGAGGCGGACTCGACGAAGACCGTGTTCGACGAGGCCGAGGCGCCGCCGCCCACGATCGCGCCCGCGCCCTCGACGGCGAGCGCCTTGCCGATGTTCGGGACGGTGCCGTCCTCGCGCATCAGGTCCGCCTCCTTGGTGAGGCCGGTGATCGTGCCCATGGCGTCGAAGAAGTTCGACAGCACCAGCGCGAAGACCAGGACGGACGCGGCCAGCACGCCGATCCGGGTGAAGGCGCCGAAGACGTCCACCTCGCCGACCAGCGAGAGGTCCGGCAGGCCACCGAGGCTCGACGGGAGCTCGGGGATGTTCAAGCTCCAGCCGTGCGGGTCCTTGAACGACGGGCCGAGGCCGGCCACCTTCTGCACGATCAGGGCGACGATTGTGGTGATGACGATGCCGAGCAGGATCGCGCCCGGCACCTTGCGCACCACGAGCACGCCGATGAGCAGCACGCCGAAGACGAAGACCGCCGTCGGCCAGGCCGCGACGGAGTTGCCGATGCCGAGGCCGACGGGCACCGTCGTGCCGGCGGCGTCCGGGATGCGCCGGACGAAGCCCGCGTCGACGAAGCCGATGAACGCGATGAAGCAGCCGATGCCGGCGGCGATCGCGGCCTTGAGCTCGGCGGGGATGGCGCGGAAGACCGCGGTGCGGAAGCCCGTGACGCCGAGCAGCACGATGATGATGCCGTCGATCACCACGAGGCCCATGGCCTCGGGCCAGGTGACCTGCGGCGCGATGCTCACGGCCAGCAGGCTGTTGACGCCCAGCCCGGCGGCGATGCCGAAGGGGTAGTTGACGATCGCGCCGAAGACGATGCACATCAGGCCCGCGGCGAGCGCGGTGACGGCGGCGACCTGCGCGGTGGGCAGCACGTTGCCGAGCACGTCGACGTTCTTGGAGTTGCCGACGACGCCGCCGATGATGATCGGGTTGAGCACCACGATGTAGGCCATCGTGAAGAAGGTGACGAGGCCGCCGCGGAGCTCGCGGGGCACCGTCGAACCGCGCTCGGAGATGCGGAAGTACCGGTCGATGGGCCCCAGCTGGGGCTCGGTGGGTGCGGACACGCGTGTTCCCCTTCAGCGGCGGTAGGACCGCGCGATCGTACAACGCGCCCGATAGGGTGGCCCGGTGAACGCCCCCGAGCCCGTCCCGACCGCCGAGCGCCGCCCGCTGCGCGCCGAGGTCGCGATCGTGCTGCTGGTGACTTTCGCCTGGTCGGGCCTGTATTCGACGGTGCGCCTCATCGGTTACCAGCTCGGGCCCGGGGTCCGCGGGACGACGGTGACGCTCAACCCCGTCCGCAGCCCCCACGCGGTGATCGACTTCCTGCTGCAGGTGCTGGGCGCGGTACAGCTCTTCGGCTGGGCCGCGCTGGCGCTGTACCTGCTGTATCGCTCCGGGATCCGGTTCGCCGACATCGGCTTCGCGCTGCGCCGTCCGCGGCGGCAGGTGCTGCGCGACGTGGGGCTGGGCACCGGCCTCGCGGCGCTCATCGGCATCCCCGGGCTGGCGCTGTACGCGGCCGGCCGCGCGCTGGGCGTCACCGCGAGCGTGGTGCCCGCGTCGGGCGACGTGCAGTGGTGGCGGATCCTCACCTACGTCCTGCTGGCGGCGGGGAACGCCGTCGCGGAGGAGGTCGTGGTCGTCGGCTACTTCATGACCCGGCTGCGTCAGCTGGGCGTGGGGCGGGCCGGTTCGATCGCGGCGTCCTCAGTGCTCCGCGGCTCGTACCACCTGTACCAGGGCTTCGGCGCGGGCCTGGGGAACCTCGTGATGGGCGTGGTCTTCGGCGCAGCCTACGACCGCTGGCGGAGGCTGTGGCCGCTGGTCATCGCGCACTTCCTGCTCGACGTCGTGGCCTTCGTCGGCTACGCGCTGCTCCGCCCGCACCTGGGCTTCCTCGGCTGACCCGGCCTGCGACCCGGATCACGCGCTGAGCCGATTTCTCAGTTGCGGCCCGTACAGTCGATGTGCGTGAACGACGAACGACCGCGCGACGAGCGGAACCTCGCCTGGTCGCAGGTCCCCGAGGGCGACCCGCGCTCCCGCGCGCCCCGGCACCCGCAGGGCATCCCCCGCCCGCGCCAGGG
>NZ_JAIULG010000078.1 GCF_020169415.1 Tsukamurella sp. M9C | reverse complement strand
CCCCGCCACCACCGCCGGCGTCGCCGCCACCGTCGCGCGGGAACGCGGGGCTGTGGTGGGCGATCGGGGGCGTGGTGGTCGCCGTCGTGCTGCTCGTCGCGCTCGCGGCGGTGCTGATGGTGCGGGGCGCCGGCGGCTCGTCGACGACGGCGGGCTCCACGCCGGCTGCCTCGGGGAAGGCGAGCGCCTGCGGGCTCCCGGGTTCCAGCTCGACCACGCCGATCACCGACCGCGTGGTCTCGGGCCCGGTGTCGTTCCCGGTGGCGGCGGCGCCGGGGTGGACTCGGCAGGTCTACCAACTCTTCGCGCCCGGCGCACAGGCCGCGGGGCTGCGCACCACGGTGACCGGGCACAAGTGGGATGCGCACGTCGAGGTGGGGCTCACCACCTTCGCACCCAAGGTGCCGGTCGCGGAGGCCGCGCGCCGGATCATTCCGTGCATCGTCGCGAGTAGCCGGTACGACTCCTACCGGCCGCGGCTCGAGGGCCTGACCGGGCCGGAGGCGATCACCGTCGACGGGGTGCCCGCCGCGCGGGTCGTCGGCCGCATCCTCGTCAGTCGCGAGGGCCTCGCGATCCCGGGCGACGTGGTTACTGTTGTGGTCATCGACTCGGCGCCCCAGGCATACTTCGAGTCGGACACCCCGATCGGGGACACCGCCCTCGCGGCGGTGGCCCAGCAGGTCTTCGAGCAGCTCAAGGTGGCGAGGGACGTATGAGCAACCCGCAGGATCCGAACGGACAGCAGCCCGATCCGTACGCGCAGCCCGACCCGTACGCGCAGGGCGGCTACCAGTACGGATACGGGCAGCAGACGAATCCGTACGGGCAGCAGCAGCCCTACCAGCAGCAGGGATACCCGCAGCAGGGCTACCAGTACCCCGGCCAGCAGTACCCCGGGCAGGGGCAGCCGCCGCAGAAGCCGAACCGCACCGGCCT
The DNA here is from genome assembly GCF_020169415.1 of Tsukamurella sp. M9C. GTDB lineage: Bacteria > Actinomycetota > Actinomycetes > Mycobacteriales > Mycobacteriaceae > Tsukamurella. The sequence continues at coordinate 12,193 of NZ_JAIULG010000078.1, read as the reverse complement.
GTACGCCGCGATCGGCATCGCGGTGGTGCTGGTGATCGCGGTGGCGATCGCCGCGGTCCTGTTGGTCGTGAACTCGGGCTCCGACGAGGGCGACCGGACCGCCGCGCCGAGCGCGGGCCCCACCTCCGTCACACCCAGCACGGGCGGCGACTGCGGCGTGCCCGGCACCGGGCTGGCCTCGCCGATCACCGACCGCGTCGCCTCGGGCCCGTTGTCCTTCCCCGTCGCCGCCGCGCCGGGCTGGGAGCAGGAGAGCTACACCGTGTACGCGCAGAGCATCGCCGCCGCGGGCCTGCAGAAGTCGATGGGCGACGGCCAGCCCTGGCAGGCCGGTGCGGAGGTCGGCCAGACCAACTTCAACTCGAAGCTGGATCCGAAGGACGCCGCCTCGCGGATGATCCAGTGCATCGCGGACGGCGCCGGCTACAACAGCGTGACCTCCAAGCGGGTCGAGCAGTCGGCGGCGGAGTCGATCACCGTCGACGGCGTGCCCGCCGCGAAGGTCACCGGCAAGATCCTGGTCACGGGCGACAAGCTCACCGTCGCGGGCGACGACGTCACGGTCATCGTGATCGCCTCCGCGCCGCAGACCTACGCCATGCTCGTCATCCCGATCGGCCGCGACGACATGGCCGCGACGGGCAAGGCGATCATCGAGCAGCTCAAGGTCGCCAAGGATGTGTAGCCCCGCTGGCTAGGGACGCGCAGCGGGCCGCGGTCTATCGCGCGGAGGAGCTGGTCCGCGGCCTGTTCGAGCACGCGGGGGCGGGGCGCACCGTCGACGTGCTGGGAGTGCCGCTGACGCTGCCGCCCGAGGCCCGCTTCGCCTCCGTCGACTCGGTGCAGGCCTACGCCGACCGCGTCCTCGGCCCCGGCGCGGTCCGGGTGCGGGCCCGCGCGGGCGCCGCCGGCGCGCACTACGAGAGCGGTCCCGCCGGCCCGGTCGTCGCCGTCCCCGCCGGGCGCGACGGTGCCTGGGCCCTCCGCGAGCTGGTCGTCCTGCATGAGCTCGCGCACCACGTCGTCGCGTCCTCGGGCGCCGACGGCGCCGCCCACGGCCCGTCGTTCACCGCCGCCTTGGTCGACCTCGCCGCCCAGGTCTTGGGCCCGGAGGCCGGCCTGGCGCTGCGCATCGTCTACACCGAATCCGGCGTCGCCGTCGGCTGAGACGGCGCCTCATGGGGGATTCGGCGCCGCGCGGGGGACGACCGCCCCCTCACGAAACGCACGGCGTCCAGTGGGGGAGAGTTGGCGTCTGGTGGGGGCGCGAACGCGGCGCGGGGGACGACCGAGCCCCCGCCACACGCACGGCGCCCGGTGGGGGACCGAATCCTGGGGTGGGGATTGGGTGTCTGGTGAGGGATGGAACGTTGAGCGGGGGATTCGACACGGCGGGGTGCGATACGCCGCGGCCGAGTCCCGGCTGCAGGGGATTCGGCGCCGCGCGGGGGACGACCGACCCGGCCCGGGCGCAGCGCACCGTCGAACCACGATTTGGCGAACCCGCGCACCGTCGGTACTCTGGTCCCTTGGAATCCGGTGACAACCGGACCGTTCCACCGAAGACCGTCGGTCGTCAGGCGCAAGCCTGATCGAAGGTCCGGCCCCGAGCCGGCGACCCACGCAGGAGGACGAGGATTCATCATGAACCCCGTGCGCCCTGCGCCGGGGTTCTCGTCGTTTCAGGGCAAGGCCTCCAAAGACGGATGACACGTAGAGAGGAGGCGAAGTATGGCAAACGCCGAGAAGGTCGCAGCAGTCGCTGAGATCGCTGAGCAGTTCTCCAAGTCCACGGCCACCGTGGTCACCGAGTACCGCGGGCTGTCGGTCGGTTCCATCACCGAGCTGCGTCGTTCGCTCGGAGAAGGTGCTACCTACTCCGTCGCCAAGAACACCCTGGTCAAGCTCGCCGCCAAGGACGCCGGCGTCGAGGGACTGGACGAGCTGTTCGTGGGTCCGACCGCTATCGCCTTCATCGAGGGTGAGCCGGTCGAGGCCGCCAAGGCGATCAAGAAGTTCGCCAAGGACAACAAGGCCCTGGTCATCAAGGGCGGCTACATGGACGGCAAGGCGCTGTCCGTGGCCGAGGTCGAGCGCATCGCCGATCTCGAGTCGCGCGAGGTGCTCCTGGCCAAGCTCGCCGGTGCCATGAAGGGCAACTTGGCGAAGGCCGCAGGCCTGTTCAACGCTCCCGCTTCGCAGGTGGCCCGCCTGGCCGCCGCGCTGCAGGAGAAGAAGGCCGCCGAAGAGGCTGCCGCGTAATACCGCTGATCCAGCGAACCCCCTTCGGGTGCTCCGCACCCGAGAACCACCACCCTTGCCTCGCGGATCAGCGAGCAAGACTTAACGGAAGGACGCCACCATGGCGAAGCTCACCACCGACGAGCTGCTCGACCAGTTCAAGGAGCTCACCCTGCTCGAGCTCTCCGAGTTCGTGAAGGCTTTCGAGGAGACCTTCGAGGTCACCGCCGCTGCTCCGGTCGCCGTCGCGGCTGCCGGTGCGGCCCCCGCCGCCGGCGGCGCCGACGCCGCTGCCGAGCAGGACGAGTTCGACGTCATCCTCGATGGCGCCGGCGACAAGAAGATCCAGGTCATCAAGGTCGTCCGCGAGCTGGTTTCGGGCCTCGGCCTGAAGGAGGCCAAGGACCTCGTCGAGGGCGCCCCCAAGGCGATCCTGGAGAAGGTCGACAAGGACGCCGCCGAGGCTGCCAAGGCCAAGCTCGAGGAGGCCGGCGCGTCGGTTTCGGTCAAGTAATAACCGAACCGCACGTCAGTGCTGTAACCGCCCCGTCGCCCAGTGCGACGGGGCGGTTCTCGTTTTCCGACGGTGCCGCCCCGTCCGAATAGAACAGGTCCGGTACCGCCACCAGCGGGTACTGGGGTACTGTGCTCCCAGCGGTCTGTGGCGCGAGCCACACCTGGAAGCGACGAAAGGTCTCGACAGTGGGTGTCGAAGTAACTACCAAGAACCTGACGAAGTCGTTCGGGTCCCAGAACATCTGGTCCGACGTTTCGTTGACCCTGCCCGCGGGCGAGGTCTCGGTTCTGCTCGGCCCGTCGGGTACCGGTAAGTCGGTGTTCCTGAAGTCCCTGATCGGTCTGCTGCGCCCCGAGGAGGGCGAGATCATCATCGACGGCACGGACATCCTCACCTGTACGTCGTCGGAGCTGTACGAGATCCGCAAGATGTTCGGCGTGCTGTTCCAGGACGGCGCGCTGTTCGGCTCGATGAACCTGTACGACAACACGGCCTTCCCGCTTCGTGAGCACACGAAGAAGAAGGAGAGCGAGATCCGTCAGATCACGATGGAGAAGCTCGAGATGGTCGGTCTGATCGGCGCCGAGGACAAGCTCCCGGGCGAGATCTCGGGTGGTATGCGTAAGCGCGCCGGCCTGGCCCGCGCGCTGGTGATGGACCCGAAGATCATGCTCGTCGACGAGCCGGACTCCGGCCTCGACCCGGTGCGTACCACCTACACCAGCCAGCTGCTGATCGACATCAACGCGCAGATCGACTGCACGACGCTGATCGTCTCGCACAACATCAACATCGCCCGCACCGTGCCGGACAACATGGGCATGCTCTTCCTCAAGCACCTGGTGATGTTCGGCCCCCGCGAGGTGCTGCTCACCTCCGAGGAGCCGGTGGTCAAGCAGTTCCTCTCCGGCTCGATGATCGGCCCGATCGGCATGTCGGAGGAGAAGGACTCGGCGCAGATGGAGGCCGAGATGGCCCGCGTCGCCGGCGGCCACTCCGACGGTGGCGTCGACGTTCCGGACGAGATCGCCCCGCAGATGCAGCCCACCCCGGGCATGCCGCCCCGCAAGGGCGACGCCCGCCGCCGGGCCCGCGTCCGCCAGATCCTGCCGACCCTGCCGGAGAAGGCGCAGATCGCCATCCGCAAGGACCTCGGCGACGACCCGGCCGATTACGCCGCGACGGTCCCCGTGGCCGCCGCCCAGCAGTACGAGCAGGCGCCCGAGACGGCCCCCGTCTCCATCCAGAAGGAGTACGCCGGCGACGAGGCGCCGACGTCGGCCTACCCGGTGACGCAGGCGGACGAGAACCCCACCGACCACCTGCCGAAGGTCGAGGACGGGCGCTGACCGCACCGTCGTAGCAACCGCCGACACCGGCCCGGGAACGCTTCCCGGGCCGGTGTCGGCGTCTCCGGGGTGGGGTCGGCCCCGATATTCGAAGGAAATCGGCGGTTTCGCTTGACGTCCGCGCGGATTCGGGTCACAGTTATCGGCAGGACGCGATGTGCTCGTGTCCACGTGAGAGCATCTCTCGGGTGCCTCCGGCCCGCACGGCAGCCAGCCCGCGGCCGGGGCCGACGGCGCAGCCGACCGACGATGCCGGTGTTCGAAGAACGGCGCGCGTCATGCTTGCGCCCAAGCCCCTCGGGGCTTAGTCTGGACTGCCCCTTGCGGGGTGGTCATTCCTCTGTTAATGTTGGACGTTGCGCTGGCTGCCTCCTGCCCATCTGAATATTCGCCCTCGATTGGGGCCGTACTCTGCGGGTTGCCGTCAGCACAATTTTGGCAACGTTACTAGTCACAGCAGAGGACGCATCTTGGCAGTCTCCGTCTCCAGCCAGACTCAGAACGATCAGAACGACGCCGTGGTGCCCGGAGCGCCCAAGCGCGTGTCGTTCGCGAAGATCTCCGAGCCGCTTCCCGTACCGGGCCTGCTCGACCTGCAGATCGACTCGTTCGACTGGCTCGTCGGTACGCCCGCTTGGCGGGAGAAGGCCGCTGCGCGCGGCGAGGCACAGCCCACCGGCGGTCTGGAGGACATCCTCGCTGAGCTGTCGCCGATCGAGGACTTCTCGGGCTCGATGTCTCTCTCCTTCTCCGATCCGCGCTTCGACGAGGTCAAGGCCTCGATCGAGGAGTGCAAGGACAAGGACATGACGTACGCGGCGCCGCTGTTCGTCACCGCCGAGTTCATCAACAACAACACCGGCGAGATCAAGTCGCAGACCGTCTTCATGGGCGATTTCCCCATGATGACGGACAAGGGCACGTTCATCATCAACGGCACCGAGCGCGTCGTCGTCTCGCAGCTCGTCCGTAGCCCGGGCGTGTACTTCGACGAGAACATCGACAAGTCGACCGAGAAGCCGCTGCACAGCGTCAAGGTCATCCCGGCCCGCGGTGCGTGGCTCGAGTTCGACGTCGACAAGCGCGACACCGTCGGTGTCCGCATCGACCGCAAGCGCCGCCAGCCCGTCACCGTGCTGCTCAAGGCGCTCGGCTGGACCACGGAGCAGATCCTCGAGCGCTTCGGCTTCTCGGAGATCATGCGGTCCACCCTCGAGAAGGACAACACGGCCGGCACCGATGAGGCGCTGCTCGACATCTACCGCAAGCTGCGCCCGGGCGAGCCGCCCACGAAGGAGTCGGCGCAGACCCTGCTGGAGAACCTGTTCTTCAAGGAGAAGCGCTACGACCTGGCCCGCGTCGGCCGGTACAAGCTCAACAAGAAGCTCGGTCTCCCGGCGAACTCCGACGGCACGCAGCCGCTGGTGCTCACCGAGGAGGACATCGTCGCGACGATCGAGTACCTCGTGCGCCTGCACGAGGCACCGTCGGAGCAGCTCACCTACATGACCGTGCCGGACGGCGTCGAGGTCCCCGTCGAGGTCGACGACATCGACCACTTCGGCAACCGCCGCCTGCGCACCGTCGGCGAGCTGATCCAGAACCAGCTCCGCGTGGGCCTGTCCCGCATGGAGCGCGTCGTCCGCGAGCGCATGACCACGCAGGACGTCGAGGCGATCACCCCGCAGACCCTGATCAACATCCGCCCGGTCTCGGCGGCGATCAAGGAGTTCTTCGGCACCTCGCAGCTCTCGCAGTTCATGGATCAGAACAACCCGCTGTCGGGCCTGACCCACAAGCGCCGCCTGTCGGCGCTCGGCCCCGGTGGTCTGTCGCGTGAGCGCGCCGGCCTCGAGGTCCGCGACGTCCACCCGTCGCACTACGGCCGCATGTGCCCGATCGAGACCCCTGAGGGCCCGAACATCGGCCTGATCGGTTCGCTGTCGGTGTACGCGCGGGTCAACCCGTTCGGCTTCATCGAGACCCCGTACCGCAAGGTCACGGAGGGCAAGACCACCGACGAGATCGTCTACATGACGGCCGACGAGGAGGATCGCTACTACATCGCGCAGGCGAACGCGACCACCGACGCCGACGGTCGCCTGACCGACGACAAGGTGCTCGTGCGTAAGCGCGGCTCCGAGGTCGAGTTCGTCCCCGTCTCCGCCGTGGAGTACATGGACATCTCGCCGCGCCAGATGGTCTCGGTCGCGACCGCGATGATCCCGTTCCTCGAGCACGACGACGCCAACCGTGCCCTCATGGGTGCGAACATGCAGCGTCAGGCCGTGCCGCTGGTCCGTTCCGAGTCGCCGCTGGTCGGCACCGGTATGGAGCTGCGCGCCGCGGTCGACGCCGGCGACGTCGTCATCACCGAGAAGCCGGGCGTCGTGGAGGAGGTCTCCGCCGACTTCATCACCGTCATGGCCGACGAGGGCACGCGCAAGACCTACAAGCTGCGCAAGTTCGCGCGGTCGAACCAGGGCACCTGCGCCAACCAGCGTCCGATCGTCAACGCCGGCCAGCACGTCGAGGCCGGCCAGGTCCTGGCCGACGGCCCCTGCACCGACAACGGTGAGATGGCGCTCGGCAAGAACCTGCTCGTCGCGATCATGCCGTGGGAGGGCCACAACTACGAGGACGCGATCATCCTCTCGCAGCGCCTGGTGGAGGAGGACGTGCTCACGTCCATCCACATCGAGGAGCACGAGATCGATGCCCGCGACACGAAGCTGGGCGCCGAGGAGATCACCCGGGACATCCCGAACGTCTCCGATGAGGTGCTGGCCGATCTCGACGAGCGCGGCATCATCCGCATCGGCGCCGAGGTCCGCGACGGCGACATCCTGGTCGGCAAGGTCACCCCGAAGGGCGAGACCGAGCTGACCCCGGAGGAGCGGCTGCTCCGCGCGATCTTCGGCGAGAAGGCGCGCGAGGTCCGCGACACGTCGCTCAAGGTGCCCCACGGCGAGACCGGCAAGGTCATCGGCGTCCGCGTGTTCTCGCGCGACGACGACGACGAGCTGGCCCCCGGCGTGAACGAGCTGGTCCGCGTGTACGTGGCCCAGAAGCGCAAGGTCCAGGACGGCGACAAGCTGGCCGGCCGCCACGGCAACAAGGGCGTCATCGGCAAGATCCTCCCCGCCGAGGACATGCCCTTCCTGCCCGACGGCACCCCGGTCGACATCATCCTGAACACGCACGGCGTGCCCCGTCGTATGAACATCGGCCAGATCCTGGAGACGCACCTCGGGTGGGTCGCCAAGACCGGCTGGGACGTGCGCGACGAGAACGGGAACATCCCCGACTGGGCGTCCGCGCTCCCCGAGGAGATGTACAGCCAGCCCAAGGACACCAACACCGCGACGCCGGTGTTCGACGGTGCCCGCGATGAGGAGCTGGCGGGCCTGCTGGGCTCGACCCTGGCCAACCGCGACGGCGACGTCATGGTCGGCGCCGACGGCAAGGCGACGCTGTTCGACGGTCGCTCGGGCGAGCCCTTCCCGTACCCGGTGGCCATCGGCTACATGTACATCCTGAAGCTGCACCACCTGGTGGACGAGAAGATCCACGCCCGCTCCACCGGCCCGTACTCGATGATCACGCAGCAGCCGCTGGGTGGTAAGGCGCAGTTCGGTGGACAGCGCTTCGGCGAGATGGAGTGCTGGGCGATGCAGGCGTACGGCGCCGCCTACACCCTGCAGGAGCTGCTCACCATCAAGTCGGACGACGTGGTCGGCCGCGTGAAGGTGTACGAGGCGATCGTCAAGGGCGAGAACATCCCCGAGCCCGGCATCCCCGAGTCGTTCAAGGTGCTCCTCAAGGAGCTCCAGTCGCTCTGCCTGAACGTGGAGGTCCTGTCGTCCGACGGTGCCGCCATCGAGATGGCCGACGGCGACGACGAGGACCTCGAGCGCGCTGCTGCCAACCTCGGCATCAACCTCTCGCGCAACGAGAACGCCTCCGCCGAAGACCTCGCGAACTAGCCCCCGCCAACCGGACGAATTAGGAGAGAAGTGCTCGACGTTAACTTCTTCGACGAACTGAAGATCGGTCTGGCGACCGCCGATGACATCCGTAACTGGAGCTACGGCGAGGTCAAGAAGCCCGAGACCATCAACTACCGCACGCTCAAGCCCGAGAAGGACGGACTCTTCTGCGAGAAGATCTTCGGCCCGACTCGCGACTGGGAGTGCTACTGCGGCAAGTACAAGCGCGTCCGCTTCAAGGGCATCATCTGCGAGCGCTGCGGCGTCGAGGTCACTCGCGCCAAGGTGCGTCGTGAGCGGATGGGCCACATCGAGCTCGCCGCGCCCGTCACCCACATCTGGTACTTCAAGGGCGTCCCGTCGCGCTTGGGCTACCTGCTGGACCTGGCGCCGAAGGATCTCGAGAAGATCATCTACTTCGCGGCCTACGTGATCACCGAGGTCGACGAGGAGCAGCGCCACAACGAGCAGTCCACGCTCGAGGCCGAGATCACCTCCGAGAAGAAGGTGCTCGCGGATCAGCGCGACGTGGATCTCGAGAACCGCGCCAAGAAGCTGGAGGACGACCTGGCCGTCCTCGAGGCCGAGGGCGCCAAGGCCGACCAGCGCCGCAAGGTGAAGGACGGCGGCGAGCGCGAGATGCGGCAGATCCGCGATCGCGCCGGCCGTGCCATCGACGAGCTCGACGAGATCTGGACGACCTTCGTCAAGCTCGCGCCGAAGGACATGATCGTCGACGAGAAGCTCTACCGTGAGCTGCAGGACCGCTACGGCGAGTACTTCAAGGGCGCCATGGGTGCCGAGGCGATCAAGAAGCTCATCGAGAACTTCGACATCGACGCCGAGGCCGAGTCGCTGCGCGAGACCATCCGCTCGGGCAAGGGGCAGAAGAAGCTCCGCGCCCTCAAGCGGCTCAAGGTCGTCGCGGCGTTCCAGATGTCGGGCAACTCGCCGCTGGGCATGGTCCTCGACGCGGTGCCGGTGATCCCGCCGGAGCTGCGCCCGATGGTCCAGCTCGACGGTGGCCGGTTCGCCACGTCCGACCTGAACGACCTCTACCGTCGCGTGATCAACCGCAACAACCGCCTCAAGCGACTGATCGACCTCGGCGCGCCCGAGATCATCGTCAACAACGAGAAGCGGATGCTGCAGGAGTCCGTCGACGCGCTGTTCGACAACGGCCGCCGCGGCCGTCCGGTCACCGGACCGGGCAACCGCCCGCTCAAGTCGCTGTCCGATCTGCTCAAGGGCAAGCAGGGCCGGTTCCGCCAGAACCTGCTCGGCAAGCGCGTGGACTACTCGGGCCGTTCGGTCATCGTCGTGGGCCCGCAGCTCAAGCTGCACCAGTGCGGTCTGCCGAAGCTGATGGCGCTCGAGCTGTTCAAGCCCTTCGTGATGAAGCGTCTGGTGGATCTCAACCACGCGCAGAACATCAAGTCGGCCAAGCGGATGGTCGAGCGGCAGCGCCCGCAGGTGTGGGACGTCCTCGAAGAGGTCATCGCCGAGCACCCCGTGCTGCTCAACCGTGCCCCCACGCTGCACCGCCTGGGTATCCAGGCCTTCGAGCCGCAGCTCGTCGAGGGCAAGGCCATCCAGCTGCACCCGCTCGTCTGTGAGGCCTTCAACGCCGACTTCGACGGTGACCAGATGGCCGTGCACCTCCCGCTGTCCGCGGAGGCGCAGGCCGAGGCCCGCATCCTGATGCTGTCCTCGAACAACATCCTGTCGCCGGCGTCGGGTCGCCCGCTCGCCATGCCCCGTCTGGACATGGTGACCGGTCTGTACCACCTGACCACGGAGAAGCCCGAGGCGAAGGGCCACTACACGGCCGCCGCCAAGGACCAGCCCGAGACCGGCGTGTACTCGTCCCCGGCCGAGGCCATCATGGCCGTCGACCTGGGCGAGCTGTCGATCCAGGCGCCGATCAAGGTGCGGCTCACGCAGCAGCGCCCGGCGGCCGACGTCGAGGCGGAGCTGTTCGACGGTGCGTGGACCCGCGGTCAGGCCTGGACGGCCGAGACCACCCTGGGTCGCGTGCTGTTCAACGAGCTGCTCCCGGCGAACTACCCGTTCATCGACGAGCAGATGCCGAAGAAGCGTCAGGCCGTGATCATCAACGACCTGGCCGAGCGGTACCCGATGATCGTGGTCGCGCAGACCGTCGACAAGCTCAAGGACGCCGGCTTCTACTGGGCCACGCGTTCGGGCGTGACGGTCTCGATGTCCGACGTGCTCGTTCCCCCGAGCAAGAAGGACATCCTCGACCGCTACGAGGAGCGGGCCGACGGCATCGAGCGCAAGTACGCCCGCGGTGCCCTCACCTCGGGTGAGCGTCGCGACGCGCTGGTGGAGATCTGGAAGCAGGCCACCGACGAGGTCGGTAAGGCGATCGATGACTTCTACCCCGAAGACAACCCGATCACGATGATCCCGAAGTCGGGCGCCACCGGCAACATGACCCAGGTGCGGAACCTGGCGGGCATGAAGGGCCTGGTGACGAACCCGAAGGGTGAGTTCATCCCGCGTCCCATCAAGTCCTCCTTCCGCGAGGGCCTGACGGTGCTGGAGTACTTCATCAACACCCACGGCGCTCGTAAGGGTCTGGCCGATACCGCTCTGCGTACCGCCGACTCGGGCTACCTGACCCGTCGTCTGGTCGACGTCTCGCAGGACGTCATCGTCCGCGAGACCGACTGCGGCACCAGCCGCGGCATCGTCGTCCCGCTGGCGGAGGTTCAGGCCGACGGCTCGCTGATCCGCGACGCGCACGTCGAGACCTCGGCGTACGCCCGCACGATCGCCGAGGACGCGGTCGCCAAGGACGGCACCGTCGTCGTCGAGCGCGGCCACGACCTGGGCGACCCCCAGATCGAGGCGCTGCTCGAGGCCGGCATCGCGGAGGTGAAGGTGCGCTCCGTGCTCACCTGCACCACCGGCACCGGTGTCTGCGCCACCTGCTACGGCCGCTCGATGGCGACCGGCAAGCTCGTCGACATCGGCGAGGCCGTCGGTATCGTCGCCGCGCAGTCGATCGGTGAGCCCGGTACCCAGCTGACGATGCGTACCTTCCACCAGGGTGGCGTCGGTGACGACATCACCGGCGGTCTGCCGCGAGTCACCGAGCTGTTCGAGGCCCGTGTCCCCAAGGGCAAGGCCCCGATCGCCGAGACCTCCGGCCGCATCCGCCTGGAGGACGACGACCGGTTCTACACGATCACCATCACGCCGGACGACGGCAGCGAAGAGGTCGTGTACGACAAGATCAGCAAGCGCCAGCGCCTCCGCGTGTTCAAGCACGAGGACGGCTCCGAGCGTCTGCTGGCCGACGGTGACCACGTGCAGGTGGGCCAGCAGCTCCTCGAGGGCGCTGCCGATCCGCACGAGGTGCTGCGCGTCATGGGCCCGCGTCAGGTGCAGGTGCACCTGGTCAACGAGGTCCAGGAGGTGTACCGCTCGCAGGGTGTGTCCATCCACGACAAGCACATCGAGACCATCGTGCGGCAGATGCTGCGTCGCGTGACGATCATCGATTCGGGTTCGACGGAGTTCCTGCCCGGCTCGCTCACCGAGCGCGCCGAGTTCGAGGCCGCGAACCGTCGCGTCGTCGCCGAGGGCGGCGAGCCCGCGGCCGGCCGTCCGGTGCTCATGGGTATCACGAAGGCTTCGCTCGCGACCGATTCGTGGCTGTCGGCGGCCTCCTTCCAGGAGACCACCCGCGTGCTCACCGACGCCGCGATCAACACCCGCTCCGACAAGCTGGTGGGCCTCAAGGAGAACGTCATCATCGGTAAGCTCATCCCGGCCGGTACGGGCATCAACAAGTACCGGAACATCCAGGTGCAGCCCACCGAGGAGGCCCGCGCGGCCGCGTACTCGGTGCCGACCTTCGACGACCAGTACTACGGCCCGGAGGGTGCGTTCGGCGCCCCGTCAGGCGCCGCGGTGCCGCTCGACGATTACGGCTTCTCCGACGGCTACCGGTGATCTGAGTAGCTAGCCGAATCCGGCCCCCGATCTGCTTTGCAGGTCGGGGGCCGTTTTCGTTTGTCCGACGGTGACTGGTGGCCGGGCCGGGCGGGGGCGTCGCTGCTCAGGGC
>NZ_JAIULG010000077.1 GCF_020169415.1 Tsukamurella sp. M9C | reverse complement strand
GGGCGGCCCGCAGGGGCCGGGACAGCCCTCGCGGCACCGTCAGGGCCCGCCGCCCGGCCCGCAGGGCCCCGGCGGCCCGCAGGGCCAGCGTCCGAGCGGTCCGATCGGCCCGGGTCCGAGCGGCCCGATGCCGCGGCAGCAGCGCCCGGGCGGGCCGCAGGGTCCGCGCCAGCCGTACCCGCCGCGTCCGCAGGGGCCCCAGGGCCCGGGCGGGCCGCAGGGTCCGCGCCCGCAGGGCCCGACGGGTGAGGGACCGCGCCCCCAGCAGCGTCCCCCGCACCAGGACTGATCCGCACGACGAACGAGCCCCGATCCCCACGGATCGGGGCTCGTTCCGTATTCCGGTGCGGGTCGCCGCGCAGTAGGCTCGGTGACCGTGGCGGGGAACGACCAGGACCTGGAGATCGCCGGGTACCGGGTGCTCGATCGGTTGGGCGCGGGCGGGATGGGGCAGGTCTTCCTCGTCGCGCATCCCAGGCTGCCGCGCAGTGACGCCCTCAAGCTGCTCGACGGTGCCGTCTCCTCCAGCGAGGAGTTCCAGGCGCGGTTCATCCACGAGGCGGATCTACTGGCGCCGCTCTCGCACCCGAACATCGTGCACCTCTACGACCGCGGGCGGCTCGACGACGGCCGGCTGTGGCTGACGATGGAGTACCTGCAGGGCACCGACGCCAAGCAGCTCCTACGCGAGCGCGGCCCGCTGCCGCTGGGGCTGGTCGCGCAGATCGTGAGCGGCGTGGCCGCGGCGCTGGACTACGCCTACGAGGACTTCTCCATCACCCACCGCGACGTGAAGCCCGCGAACGTGCTGGTCCGGATGCGGAACGGCCGGGTGGGCGCGGTGAAGCTCGTCGACTTCGGCATCGCGAAGGCCTCGACGGAGGCGAGCTCGCTGACGGTGACGGGCACGACCGTCGGCACCCTGGGCTACCTCTCCCCCGAGGCGATCAACGGGCTCGAGCTGGACAACCGGACCGACCTCTACTCCCTGGCGACCGCCGCGTTCGAGCTGCTCACCGGCGCGCCGCCCTTCGCCGGCACGACGATCGCGGCGATCATGGGCGCGCATCTCTACCAGCCGATCCCGTCGCTGCACCTCCGCGGGCCGGGCCTGCCCGCGGAGCTCGACGCCGTCTTCGAACGCGCCCTCGCCAAGGACCCGGCGGCCCGGTTCGCGACGAGCGGCGAGTTCGCGGCTGCCCTGGCCGCGATCGCCGCGTCCGCCCCCGACGCCTGCGCAGCGGCACCGCCGGCCCCGGCGGGCGAGGGCGAGAGCGACGGGGCCGGCGACGATCCGCACTACGCCTCGACCACGATCCGCCCGGCCGTCGACGACCCCGCCGGCGACGCCGCGACCACCGTGCTTCCCCCGAGCGCGCCCGCCCCCGGCGCAACGGTCGAGCTCCGCCGCGGCGAGACCGTGGACCTGCCGGTGACGGCGGAGGAGCGGCTGCTACTGACGCCGCCCGGGATCAGGTCCGACGGCGACCTGTTCGCGCTGGTCGTGGACGGCGATCGGCGGGTGCTCAGCGAGCAGCACCTGGTCTTCTACAACAACCCGCGCGACCCGGACGGCATCGCCGAGCTCGCGGCCACCGGCCTGGTCCTCGCGCCGCACCTGCTGCCGCGGGGCGCCCGGATCGTGGTCGCAGTCGCCTCCGACGCGCCGGAACCCACCCGCCCGACGGTGCCGGCCGTGGTCGTCGAGTGCGCGGACGGCGCGTGGGCGGTCCCGACGGCCCCCGAGCCGGGCCTGCGCGCAGCCGCGCTGTGCGAGGTGTACCACCGCGACACCGCGGAGGGCCCGGTGCTGCGGCTGCGCGCGGTCGCGCAGGGCTGGACCGACGGCGTCGCCGCCCTCGTCAGCGCCTACGGCGTGGAGGTCGACGAGACCTGATCCGTCGAGGAATCGGCCGATTCCGGCCCGGCGATCCGCTCAGGGGATTCCCGGCCCGGATTCGACCGTTTTCCCGACGATCAGGGCTTCGCCTTCGGGGCCGACGGGGCCGGCTTCGGCGCAGCGGCCTTGGGGGCCTCGACCTTGGGGGCCTCGGCCTTCGGTCCCGGCTTGGCCTCGGTCTTCGGCGCCGGCTTCTCCCCGGCCTTGGTGTCGGCCTTCGGTGCCGGCTTCGCGTCGGCCTTCGCCGCGGCCGCGGCGGCACCCTTGTCCGCGGCGCCGGGCTTCGCAGCGGGAGTCTTGACGCCCTTGACGGCGGCGATGTCGGCGGAGACGTTCGCCGCGGTGGACTTCACGTCCGCGTCCAGCTTCGAGCCCGCGGACTTGAGGTTGGTCACGCCCTCGGTGACCTCCTTGCCGGCCGACTTCACGGCGGCGACGTCGGAGGTGATCTCGGACTTCTCGTCCGCGGCGCGACCGGCCGCGCCGCGCGCCTGCGTCAGGCCGCCGATGATGCCGCGGATCGTCTTCACCACGGCCTTGCCCTGCTCTACTGCGCTCACGACCACACCTCTCCCGAAAGACTGTTGGATTGCAACCTTCTCACGGCCGGGGGCGCGCTGCCACCGTTCTCTTCACGGTGGCTCCATCGCGCGGGTCAGGAGTCCGTGGCCGGCCCGGTCTCGTCGGATTCCGTCGCGTCGGGTGACGCCACGCCGGAGTCGTTCGCGTCGGATGACGACTCCTCGGACGCGTCGGAGACGGTCTCGTGCCCGGCGGTGGGCGGGTCCGGCAGGTCGGCGGGGGCGGCCGGCGCCGACCGCTGCTCCGTGCGGGCCTCGTCCGCGGCGGCGGCCTTGGCCGCCTGCCGCATCTCCAGGGCATCGCTCATGGCGTCGCCGACCTCCCGCGCGACATCGGCGACGGCGGTGGTGATGATCGTCGCGATCCGGCCGACGCGGATGGCCGTCGACTCGACGGCCTCCTGCGCCGCGTCCTTGCGCCGCTCCAGTTTGCCCACGTCCGCGCCCTCCTGCAGTCCGGCTTAGACCGACACCATCTCACGCTCGGCGGCGCGCTGCCAGCCCGCCTTGGCGAGGGCCTTCGACGCGGCGTCCTCGTGCCGGGCACGCTCGATGGTGACGGCGAGCTCGGGCTCCTGCTTGGTCCAGCGGTTCGGCAGCGAGAGCTTCGCGATCTTCTTCCACGTCGAGCCGAGCTGGGCGCGCAGCGAGCCCGTGTTGTAGGGCAGGCCGAACTCCTCGCACGTCGCACGGACCTCGGCGGCGATCTCCGGATAGCGGTTGGCGGGGATGTCGGGGAACAGGTGGTGCTCGATCTGGAAGCTCAGGTTGCCGCTGAGGATGTGGAAGAGGCGGCCGCCGTCGATGTTCGCCGAGCCCAGCATCTGCCGGACGTACCACTCGCCGCGGGTCTCGTCGGCCGTCTCCTCCTTGGTGAAGGTCTGCACGCCCGACGGGAAGTGCCCGCAGAAGATGATCGAGAAGGTCCACAGGTTGCGCATCAGGTTCGCGGACATGTTGCCCAGGAAGGTCAGCGGGAACAGGGGCCCGGTGAGCGCCGGGAAGATGACGTAGTCCTTGAGGACCTGCTTGCCCGCCTTCTTCCGCATCCCGGCGACGAGCTCCTTGATGTCGCCCCACTTGCGCTCGCCCTTGACGATCCGCTCGGCCTCGAGGTCGTGCAGCATGACGCCCCACTCGAAGAGCACCATGAGCGCGCCCGCGTAGGCGAGGTTGCCCAGGTAGTACGGGTGCCACTTCTGCTCGGGGGCCATGCGCAGGATGCCGTAGCCGATGTCGCGGTCCATGTCGAGCACGTTGGTGAACGTGTGGTGCAGGTAGTTGTGGCTGTGCTTCCACTGGTCGGCGGGGCACACGGTGTCCCACTCGAACTCGCGGGAGTTCAGGCCCGGCTCACGCATCCAGTCGTACTGGCCGTGCATCACGTTGTGGCCGATCTCCATGTTGTCGAGGATCTTCGACACGCCCAGGGAGCCCACGGCCAGCGGCCACAGCGGCGGCAGGTACATCATGGCGCGACCGGCGATCTCGAAGCCGCGCTGCGCGCGCACGATCTTGTAGATGTACTCGCGGTCCTTGGCGCCCAGGTCGTTCACCACGCGGGTGCGGATGGCGTCGAAGCGCTCGCCGATGGCCTCGACCTGCTCGGCGGTGAGGGTGATGTGCTCGGTCATGATGGACTCCCCTTCGAAGATGGTGGCTAGAGCGCGATCTCGACGTCGCCGACGGGCGCGCTGATGCAGAGCTGGATGTGCTGGTCGGGCTCGTCGTTCGTCTCGCCCGTGAGGATGTTGGTGGTGCAGCCCGTCTTGCGGACCGCGGTGCAGGAGAAGCAGATGCCCATGCGGCAGCCGCTCTCGGGGAAGAGGCCGGACGACTCGGCCTGGTCGAGGATGCTGCGGCCGTCGTTGTCGACCTCGGTGCCGGCCTCGGTGAAGCGCAGGGTGCCGGTCGCCTCGCCCGACGGTGCCGCCACCACGGGCGGGGTGAACTCCTCGACGCGGAGCTCGACGCCGGCGTCGGAGTACAGCTGTTTCGCGGTGTCGAGGAGCGGGGCGGGCCCGCAGGCGAAGCCGATGTCGCCGAGGTCCTCGAGGTGCTCGGGGCCGAGGTGGCGGCCGCCGGCGCGGGTGTACACATAGGTCACCGAGACGTTCTGCCGGCGGGCGAGGCGGTCGAGCTCCTCGCGGTACGGGTTGTCGCCGGAGTCGCGGCAGAAGTGCAGGACGTCGATCGCCCCGTCGTGCTCCTCGTCCA
The DNA here is from genome assembly GCF_020169415.1 of Tsukamurella sp. M9C. GTDB lineage: Bacteria > Actinomycetota > Actinomycetes > Mycobacteriales > Mycobacteriaceae > Tsukamurella. The sequence goes on along the minus strand of NZ_JAIULG010000077.1, from coordinate 8,703 downwards.
CGAGCGTGCGCACGATCGAGAGTACGGGTGTGACGCCACTGCCGCCGCTGATGAGGCGGATCCGCGCGGGGCGATCGCCGGGCGTTCCGGGCAGGGTGAAGGTACCGGCCGCCGGGGTCAGGCCCAGCACGTCGCCCACCGCGAGGTTCTCGCGGAGGTGCTTGCTGACGTGGCCGTCGGCGTCCGCGGTCACGGTGAACTCAAGGTCGCCGGGCTGATGCTGCGAGCCGGCGGGCGAGAAGCAGCGGGTCTGACGGACGCCGTCGATCACCACGCTGACCTGGATGAACTGGCCCGCCTGGAAACCCTCGAACTGGCGGGTGGGCGTCACACTGAAGGTCACGGTGCGGTCGCTGCGCCGGCTGACGGCGGTGACGCGGCCACGGATGTCGGTCCAGGTGACCATCGGGTCGACGAGCTCGAGGTAGCGGTCCACCGCGTGGGGGGTCAGCACCGCCTCGATGACGGATCCGGCGAATCGGGTGAAGCGGCTCATGGCTGTGTTTCTCCGTTCAGTGCACGCTTGTACACTCACAGTATGCACGCAGTCGTCGCCTCCCCGTCAAGGAGTAGTTCCGTGACGTCCACCACAGACCCCGCGCCGGGTTCGACCTCCACCCCGGCGCGAGCCGCGCACGCAGCGCGTTCGCCCCGGCGGGATAGACTCGGATCCATGCCCAGACCGACCCCGCGCGCCGTCGAACGGCACACCCCGGGGCCGTCGCGGGCGGAGGCCAAGGAGCGCACGCGGCAGACCCTGCTCGACGAGGCGCTGGCCTTGGCCGGTGAACGCTCGTTCGCGAGCCTGTCGCTGCGCGAGGTCGCCAAGGCGGCGGGCGTCGTGCCCACCGCCTTCTACCGCCACTTCGCCTCGATGGACGACCTCGGCGTCACCCTCGTCGAGGACGCGATGCGCGTCCTGCGCCGCATGCTCCGCGAGGGTCGGCGCGAGGGCGTGGCGCCGAGCGGCGCGGAGGCGATCCGCGTCGTCGCCAAGCAGGCCCGCACCAACGACGCGGAGTTCCAGTTCCTCGTGCGCGAGCGCTACGGCGGCTCCCCTGAGCTGCAGCGCGCGATCGACGTGGAGCTGCGGCTGTTCGCCAAGGAGCTCACGCACGACCTGTCGCGGATCCCCGCGCTCGGCGAGTGGAGCGTCGAGGACCTCGACATGATCGCCGACCTCTACGTCACGATCATGCTGGGCTTCGTCGCCGAGCTGGTGCGCATCGACGCCCGCAACACCCGCGACGAGGACGAGCTCATCGACCGCACCACTCGCCAGCTCACGGTCGTGGCCCTGGGCCTGACGACGTACACCCCGCGCGAGCGGTAGGCGCACCGTCGGAACCCGGCCCGGACGTTCACCGCACCGCCACCACGCGATCATCTAGTTCGGCTAACTTCTGAGCATGCGTACCGCAACCCGCCTCGCGGGATCGGTCGTCGTGGCGCTCGGCGTCACCGTCGCGACCGTCTCCCCCGCCTCCGCCGCCCTGCCCACCTGCGCGTTGTCGTCCCTGCCCGCGCAGGCCACCGACACCGCGAACCTCATCCACCAGGGCGGGCCCTTCCCGTATCCCAAGAACGACGGGGTGGTGTTCCAGAACCGCGAGGGCATCCTGCCCGCGCAGGCTTCGGGCTACTACCACGAGTACACGGTGCCCACGCCCGGCTCGTCGACGCGCGGCGCGCGCCGGATCGTCACCGGCGGAACGCCGCTCACCTCGCCGCCCAACTGGTACTACACCGGCGACCACTACGCCTCGTTCTGCATCGTGACGGGAGCCTGATCGTGAAGACCTACACCGTGGACGGGCGCCGGGTGACCGGGGCGGCCGACTTCTACACCGAGCTCGGCCGGGCCGTGAACGGCCCCGACGGCTACTTCGGCAGCAACCTCGATGCCCTCGTGGACTGCCTGCGCGGCGGCTTCGGCACCCCCGAGGACGAGCCCTTCGGCTTCCGCCTCACCCACGCCGACGAGGTCCGCGCCGCGCTCGGCCCGAGGCTCTACGCCGAGGTGCTCGACGTCTTCGCCACGTCGGGCGTCCCCCTCACCGCGGAGGCCGACTCCGGACGGGCCGGGCGCACAATCTGATCCGCCGAACCGCCGAGCGAGCGGCGGCGGTGCGCAACGATTGTGCGATGACCACATCCCAGACGCGCAGCGAGCACGACCTGCTCGGCGACATCGATGTCCCCGCCGACGCCTACTACGGCGCCCACACCGCCCGGGCGCTGTTGAACTTCCCGATCACCGGCGTCCCCATCGCGATCCACACCCACCTGGTGAACGCGCTGGCCGCCGTGAAACAGGCCGCGGCGTCGGCGAACCGGCAGCTCGGCCTGCTCGACGAGGAGCGGTCCGCGGCGATCGTCGCGGCCTGCGAGCGGATCCGCGACGGTGGGCTGCACGGGTGGTTCGTCGTCGACACCATCGCCGGCGGCGCCGGCACCTCGACGAACATGAACGCCAACGAGGTGATCGCCAACGCCGCGCTGGAGCACCTGGACCGCCCCAAGGGCGACTACGCCGCGCTGCACCCGCTCGACCACGTGAACCTGGGCCAGAGCACGAACGACGTCTACCCAACCGCGATCAAGATCGCCCTCATCACCCAGCTCGCCGAGCTTGCCGAGGCGCTCACGGAACTGCGCGGCACCTTCGCCGCGAAGTCCGACGAGTTCGCGGGCATCCTCAAGATGGGCCGCACCCAGCTGCAGGACGCGGTCCCGATGACACTCGGGCAGGAGTTCGGCGCCTTCGCCACGACGCTCGGCGAGGACATCGTGCGGCTGCAGGAGGCGACGCGCCTGCTGCACGAGCTCAACATCGGCGGCACCGCGATCGGCACCGCCCTCAACGCCCACCCTGGCTACCGGCGCAAGGTCATCGAGCAGCTGCGCGAGGTCACGGGCATCCACGAGCTGGTCGGCGCGACGGACCTGATCGAGGCCACCGCCGACGTCGGCGTCTTCGTCCAGCTCTCCGGCGTGCTCAAGCGGATCGCGGTGAAGCTGTCGAAGACCTGCAACGACCTGCGGCTGCTGTCCTCGGGCCCGCGCGCCGGCCTCGCGGAGATCCACCTGCCCGCGGTGCAGGCCGGGTCGTCGATCATGCCGGGCAAGGTCAACCCCGTCATCCCCGAGGTGGTGAACCAGATCGCCTACGAGGTGATCGGTCACGACGTCACCATCACCATGGCCGCCGAGGGCGGGCAGCTGCAGCTCAACGCCTTCGAACCGATCATCGCGCGCTCGCTGGTCGAGTCCATCGCGCACCTCACGCGCGGGGCCCGGGTGCTCGGCGAGCGCTGCGTCTCCGGGATCACCGCGAACCGGGAACGCCTGGAGCAGATGGTGGCCGAGTCCATCGGCGTCGTCACGGCGCTGAGCCCCACTATCGGCTACGCCGCCGCGACCTCCGTCGCCGCCGAGGCGCTGGAGTCCGGGCGGGGCGTCGTCGAGATCGTCCGCGAGCGCGCCCTGCTCGACGAGGCCGTGCTCGACTCCCTGCTCAGCCCCGAGTACCTCACCGGGCATCCGCCCCACGCTCTGCAGCCCCGGCCCGATGACGCGCCGGCGGCGGGACTCGGCGAGTAGGACGCCGACCGTAGGACCACCCGAATACGGCTCCGTACTAGAGCATCCGGGTGGTCCTCGTCGGCTGCGCGGAGAGCCCGGGCGACCGTGCTACTTTTCTCGCGGTACACCGAATACTGCCGGTACCGGAGGACGAGCATGACTGACGAGGGATTCGAAAGCCTGCTGACGACGATGGCGGAGATGTCCCGCAACATCGCGCAGACGAGTTCTCTCGACAGCACACTCGAGAGCGTCACATCCGCATGCGTCCAGCTGATTCCCGATGTGGCGGGCGCCTCGATCCTGATCGTCGAGGGGCCCGAGAAGTACGGTTCCCTCGCGCCGACCTCGGAACTGACCGAGAAGCTCGACGCACTCCAGCACCGGTTCCAGCAGGGCCCGTGCTGGGACGCGGCGACCACCAACCCCGCCACCCGCGCACCCGACCTCCGCGGCGACGACCGCTGGCCCGAATTCGCGCCCGCCGCGGTGGAAGCGGGAATCCTCAGCATGCTCTCGTTCCGGCTGTTCACCTTCGATTCCCGGGTCGGCGCGTTGAACCTGTTCTCCGAGAAGGTCGATGCCTTCGGCGACGAATCCGAGACCGTCGGCGGGATGTTGGCGACGCAGGCCGCGACGGCCCTCATCGCCAACGATCGCGCTTTGCAATTCCGCTCCGCCCTGGCCAGCCGAGACATCATCGGGCAGGCCAAGGGAATGCTCATGGAGCGTTTCGACGTGGACGCCGTGCGGGCGTTCGAACTCCTGTCCCGCGTTTCCAGCGACAGCAACGTTCCCCTGGCGACGATCGCAGAACGCGTGGTGGAGAAGGGGTCCGCGAGCCGCGAGCCCGCGTGATCCCGCCCGGTCCTCCACCGCCTCTGGGAACGCCTCTCCCGGTACGGCATCCGTGCTAGTCTTCCGCCGTACCGAAGCGATGATCGCTTCGAGTGCATTCGCATTGAGACCACGGTGCGGCCGCTCAACCGATCGGCGTCGTCGACGCCCGTCGGTATGGACGCGCGCCGTCGGCTTCTCCCGCAGAGCATCACGGATCGCCGGTCTCCCTGCGTGTCCTCCCAGCGAGTGGCCTCCACGAGGTTTCCGCACAGAAGGAGGAGACAATGCAACTCTCGACAACGGTGATCGAGGCGAACCTCGGATTCGACGGCATAGGCTGGATCGCCTGGATCATCATCGGTGGCATCGCGGGGTGGCTCGCGAGCAAGATCATGGGAACCGATGCGCAGCAGGGCCTGTTCCTCAACATCGCGGTGGGCATCGTCGGCGGTGTCGTCGGCGGGATCATCCTCAGGCTCCTCGGCGTTTCCACGGCCGGCGCCGGGTGGATCCTCACTCTGCTCACCGCGCTCGCGGGGTCGTGCGTCCTGCTGTTCGTCGTGGGCCTGGTCACCGGACGACGTGGCTGAGGCGGCGACGATGAGAGGACTGGAATCGACTCGTTCCGTGGCAGTGATCGCCGCTCTCGCAGCGGCACTGACGCTGGGCGGGTGCGCCGAAGCCGGCGCCGACACCACATGTAAGGACTTCGTCGCGATGTCCGAGGCCGACCAGACCGAGCAGGTCCAGAAGATGTACAAGGACAAGCACGGCGAGGAGCCGGCAGCGGGCGCGGCGACCGCACTGCGAGCGGAGGCGATCGCCTACTGCAAGACCGCGGGCAAGGAGGACACCAAGATCAAGGAGGTCCCGATCTCCTGATCCACCGCGCCCGGCGAGCGCTGGGCCGGGCCGCCGGCGGGCGGGGGCGACCCCGTTCGCCGGCGCGACGGCGCGGACTCCCGATCGGCTCCGCCGGGACCGGAACCGGGCGCCACTAGTCCAGCCCGTTCTCCAAGGCGTACCGCGCCAACTCGACGCGGTTGCCGAGCTGCAGCTTCCGCAGCGTGGCCTGCACGTGGTTCTCGACGGTGCGGTGGCTCAGGTGCAAGCGCGTCGCGATCTGCTTGGCGGACAGGCCCTTCGCCACGAGCCGCAGCACCTCCGTCTCGCGAGCGGTCAGCCCGGGACCGGCGGGCTCGGGCGCCGACGCCATGCGCCGGAACTCGCCCAGCACCAGTCCGGCGAGGCCGGGGGTGAACACCGGCTGCCCGGCGGCGGTGGCGTGCACCGCGGCCACCAGCTCCTCCGCCGAGGCGCTCTTGACCAGGTAGCCGCACGCGCCGGCCTTGACGGCCTCGACCACATCATCCCGCTCGTCGGAGGCGGAGAGGATCAGCACCTGCGCCTTCGGCGCGGCCTCGAGCACCAGCGCGGTTCCGGCGGCGCCGTTCCCGTCGGGCAGCGACATGTCCATCAGCACCACGGAGGGCTGCACCGCGCCGGCGATCCGGCCCGCGGCGGCCACCGAGTCGGCGGTGCCGGCCACGGCGAAGCCGCGCGCCTCGAGATCGCGGGCCACCGCCTCGCGCCACATCGGGTGGTCGTCCACCACCAGCACGGAAATGCCCGCCGGGTCAACGTTCACAGCACTCGTCTCCTCATCACCAGCGCGGTCACGACTCGTGCGTCGACCGCGGCACCGACAACTCCCATTCCACCCCGTCGCCGACGCCCGTCGTCAGTTCGGCGCGGCCACCCAGCGCCCGCATCCGCCCGACGATGGACTCCGACACCCCCAGTCTGCCCTCCGCCCGCGCGGCGTCGAGGCGTCCCGGCGCGATTCCGGCGCCGTCGTCGCGCACGGTCACCAGCACGGCGTCGTCGAGATCCTCGAGCAGCAGGTACGAGCGCGCCCCGGGGCCGGCGTGCAGCGCGGTGTTGTCGAGCGCGTTCCGCACCGCCGCGGCCACCTCGGCGGCGGGCCCGGCCGGGAGCAGCACGGCGCCGCCCGGCTCCGCGAGCGTCACCGTCGACGAGGCGAGGGGCCGCAGCAGGTCCCGCAGGTCGACGGTGCCCTCGTCCTCCGGCCCGGGCGCTGGGCCCACCGGCGTCTCCGCGATCAGATGCCGCAGCGCCCGCTCCTGCTGCGCGGCCAGCTCACCGAGCGCGCCCAGCTCCGTTCCGGGACCACCGAGCTCCGCGCACCGTCGGGCGAGGAAGGCCAGCGCCTGCAGCACCCCGTCGTGCACCTCCCGGGCGAGGCGCTCCCGGGCCCGAGCCTCGGCGGCGACGCGCTCGGCCTCGCGGAGCTGCTCCTGCGAGCGGATCGCGACGCGGGCGGCCACGCCGAGCCCCAGGCCGACGGCCATGAACACGGGGTAGTTCGCGTCGCGGACGATGGTCTCGGGGAACGTGCCGCGGTAGATCGCGTTGACGACGGCGATGGCGATGCCGCCCGCCATGCCCGCGACGGGGCCGCCGAGGATCGCGGCCGAGACCACCGGATTGGTCAACCACAACGTGGTGGGCAGAGCCTGATTGTTGGCGGTGAACTCGGGCGAGGCCACCCAGACGGTGCCCAGGGCCAGCACAGCGGCCGCCACGAACTCGCCGATCACGAACCACCGGTTGCGGCCGAAGCCGCGCACGTAGCCGATCCCGGCGATCAGGCTGACCGCCACCACCGCGCCGATCATCACCCAGCTCCAGCCGATCCGCTGGTACCGGTCGGCCTCGTCGATCTGCCGCCCCACCGCGTACACGACGGACAGCGCGCGGAACCACTGCGCACCGCGCCACAGCGGCGCGCGGGGGTCGCCGTCGGACGCGCGCACCCCGGCGGCGTCGCCGGCGGGCTCGACGCGCCGCAGCCGCGATGCGAGGCCTTCCATGTGCCCACGTTAACCGCTGAGTAGGCTGGCGCCGATGCAGGCAGACGACGACGCGCCCTCCCCCGGCGCCGAGCCCTCCGGCGGCCCGCCGCCCGAGGACACGCCCTCGAAGGACACCGCCGTGACCCGGCGGCGGCTGAGGTGGGTCCGCCGGGCGCTGCTCCTCGTCATCGCGATCGTCCTCGGCGTCGAGGTGTACCTGTTCGGCCCGACGGTCTCGAAGTCCATCCGCGAGTTGGAGCACATCCGCTGGGAATGGGTGCTGGCCTGCGTGATCGCCGTCTTCTTCTCCATGGACTCCTTCGCCCAGGTGACGCGCGTGCTACTCCGCTCGGCGGGTGTCAAGGTGACGCAGCGGCAGGCTCTGGGCCTGCAGATGGCCTCGAACTCCGTCTCGCAGACGATGCCGGGCGGGCAGGTGCTCGCCCCCACCCTCGTCTACCGCCGCACCCGCATGTGGGGCGCCTCCCGGGTGGTCGCGGCCTGGCAGATCGTGATGAGCGGCCTGCTCATGTCGGCGGGCCTCGCCGTCCTCGGCCTCGCGGGCGCCCTGCTGGCCGGCGCGAAGACGAGCCCGTACTCGGTGCTCTTCTCGGTCGGCATGCTGGTGGTCTTCATCGTGCTCGTGCAGTACGTGGCCTCGCACCCGGACGGCCTGTACGTCGTGGGCGCCCGCCTCATCCGCTGGACCAACGACCTGCGCAACAAGCCCGAGGACACCGGCCTGGCCCGCCTGCGCGAGGTGATCGAGCAGCTCCAGTCCGTGAAGATGGGCCGCCGCTACGGCGCCGAGGCCTTCGGCTGGTCGCTGTTCAACTGGATCGCCGACGTGGCCTGCCTCGCCTTCGCCTGCTACGCCGTCGGCGAGGCGCCCGGCCTGGCCGCGCTCGCCGGCGCGTACGCGGCGTCGAAGGTGGTCAACACCATCAGCCCGATCCCCGGCGGCCTCGGCCTCGTGGAGGGCGCGCTCGTCCCGGCCCTCGCACTCTCCGGGATGCCGCTCAGTCAGGCCCTCACCGCAACGCTCCTGTACCGCCTGGTCAGCTACGTCCTCGTGGTCGTGATCGGCTGGGTCGTGTTCTTCGTCTCGTACCGCAGCACCATGGACGTCGACCCCGACGCCCCGGACAAGAACGGCGAGAAGCCGTCCGAGAAGGCCGCGAAGGCGGCGGAGGCTGCGACGGAGGGCACGGACGCCACCTCGCCCGCTCCCGACGGTCCGCCGGACGACGGCGCACCGTCGGGCCGGGAAACCGGTCCCGACCAGCGAATTTAGCGCGCCCCAACCGGCGCTGAAGGGCCGGCGGGCATCGTCGTTCCTGTGAGCGAGAGACCCGCAACGCTCACGGCGCCCCGGAGTGGAGGGGGGCGAGGGGGTCAGGCC
>NZ_JAIULG010000076.1 GCF_020169415.1 Tsukamurella sp. M9C | reverse complement strand
GGGCGCCGGGGGCGGTGGCGGGCACGACCGGGTGCCGCGGCGCGACCGGCGCGATGCGGCGGTAGGGCTCGCCCTGCGGGGCGCGCTGATCGGCCTCGCCCTTGTTCGGCCACAGCGCCGCGGCCCGCTCGGCCTGCGCGGTGATCGTCAGCGACGGGTTCACGCCGAGGTTCGCGGACACCGCGGAACCGTCGACGACGCTGAGCGTCGGGTAGCCGTGGACGCGGTGATAGGCGTCGATGACGCCGGTGGACGGGTCCGCCCCGATCGCGCAGCCGCCCAGGAAGTGCGCGGTCATGGGGATGTTGAAGACCTCGCCCCAGGTGCCCGCGGGCGCGCCGCCGATCTTGTCGGCGATGCGCCTGGTCGCCTCGTTGCCCAGCGGGATCCAGGTGGGGTTCGGCTCGCCGTGGCCCTGCCGCGACGACATCTTCCGGCCGAACAGGCCGCGCTTGGTGAACGTGGTGATCGAGTTGTCGAGGTTCTGCATGACCAGCGCGATGATGGTCCGCTCGCTCCAGCCGCCCACGAGCAGCACGCGGAGGAAGGCCAGCGGATGCCGCACGACGGTGCCGAGGAACTTCAGCCAGCGCGGAACGCGGCCGCCACCGTCGGTCATCAGCGTCTGCAGCATGCCCATCGCGTTGGAGCCCTTGCCGTAGCGCACCGGTTCGACGTGGGTGTCGCTGCTCGGGTGGAAGGAGCTGGTGATCGCGACGCCGCGGGTGAGGTCGAGCTCCTTGTCGACGGTCATCCGGACCGCGGAGAGGATGGACTCGGAGTTGGTGCGGGTGAGCACGCCGACCCGGTCGGAGAGCTCGGGCAGCGAGCCCTTGTCGCGCAGCCGGTGCAGGAGCTGCTGCGTGCCCCACGTGCCGGCGGCGAAGACCACGTGCCGCGCGGTGTAGGTGCGGCGGCGCTTGCGGACCTTCGCGCCGGAGCGGACCGTCGTGACCGCCCAGCTACCGTCGACCAGCCGGGTCACGTCGGTCACCGTCGTCAGCGGGTGCACCTCCGCTCCCGCGCGCTCGGCGAGCCCGAGGTAGTTCTTGACCAGCGTGTTCTTCGCGCCGTGGCGGCAGCCGGTCATGCATTCGCCGCACTCGATGCAGCCGGTGCGGTCGGGTCCGGCGCCGCCGAAGAAGGGGTCGGGCACCGTCTTCCCGGGCTCGCCGAAGTACACGCCGACGGGGGTCTGGATGAACGTCTCGCCCGCGCCCATGTCGTCGGCGACCTGCTTGACGATCTCGTCGGCCGGCGTCATATGCGGGTTCTGCACGACGCCCAGCATGCGGCGGCCCTGGTCGTAGTAGGGCGAGAGCTCGTCGAACCAGTCGGTGATGCCGGCCCACTGCTCGTCGGCGAAGAAGGAGGCGGGCGGCTTGTACAGCGTGTTCGCGTAGTTCAGCGAGCCGCCGCCCACGCCCGCCCCGGCCAGGATCAGGCAGTCGCGCAGCATGTGGATCCGCTGGATGCCGTACAGGCCGAGCGCCGGCATCCAGACGAACTTGCGGAGGTCCCAGCTGGTCTTCGCGAAGTCCTCGTCGGCGAATCGCCGACCGGCCTCGAGGACGCCCACGCGGTAGCCCTTCTCGGTGAGGCGGAGGGCGGTGACGGACCCGCCGAAGCCGGATCCGATCACCAGGACGTCGTAATCGGTACCGGACCTCGACGGCTTCTGCGGTGCGGCTGAGCTGGACATGGCGTCTCCTTCGGTCCTCCTCGACGGGGCGGTCGCCGAGGTGACATGAATCACTGTCGTGTTCCATTTGATTACACCAATGCTGGTTCTGTCAACCATGCGGACAATCGTCGGCAACATGTACGCTGGGTGCATGAGCGCTCCCGCGAGCTTCCAGACCGAGGTCAAGCAGCTGCTGCGCGACCGCGCGCTCGATGCGGCCCGCGCGCTGGTCGTCGACCAGGGCTGGGACGCCGTGAACATGTCGCTCATCGCCAAGCGCGTGGGCGTGAGCCGTACCGCGCTGTACAAGGAGCTCGGCGCCAAACAGGACCTGGCCACGGCGCTGGTCCAGCGCGACGCGGACCGCTACCTCGACGCGGTGACGGCCGCGATCACCGCCGCGGAGACCACCGTCGCCGGCCTCGGCGCGGGCGCGCGGGCAGCGCTCGTGCACGGCGCCGACAACACGCTGCTCAAGTCGATCCTGGCCGGCGTCCCGGGCGCGGGCGCGGACCTGCTGCCGCTGCTCACCACGGACCCGGAGCCGGTGCTCGGGCGGGCCATCGGCGCGGTGCGCGCGGCGCTCGACGCCCGGCCGGACGGTGCCGCCGTCGACGATGCGACGGTCGAGGTGTTCGTGCGGCTCACCGTGAGCCACCTGCTGGCGCCGCGCGGCACCGTCGACGAGGCGGCGGCGCAGATCGAGCGCACGGCCGCCGCCCTCATCGGCTGAGGATCAGCTCCCGGACCGGGCGGCGAGCAGCGGCTCGAGGGCCGCGCGCAGCGCGTAGTCGTTGCGCGCCCACGCCTGGACGGTCGAGCCGTCGGCGAGCTGGATGCCCATGCCGTAGCGGCGCCGCGGCACGGTGCTCAGCCGCCCCATGGCGCGCGCCGAGGACCACGCCGGGAAGTCCTCCGGCTTGGCCTTGCGCGGGTGGTCGGGGGACTTCCCCGGCAGGATCCGCGCGATGTCGGCGACGGGGATCGTCTCCTCGCCGCAGCGCAGTTCCTCGGGGGTGATCGCCATCGAGACGTGGGTGCGCCCCGCGGTCACCTGCAGCCACACGAAGCCCTGCGTGGCGAGGCCCAGCAGCAGCCAGATCCACCACTCCGAGGTGCGGCCGGCGAGCAGCCACTGGGTGAGGATCATCGCCACCGTCGCCAGGGGCACGATCAGCAGCCAGACGCGCGACAGCCCCCGCTCGGCGTAGAGCGGGGACGCGGGCGCGGTCACCGGCGGGCCGCCGTGGAGCCCGGCTTGAAGTACTCGAGCGCGTCGCGGCTGTTGGCCGCGATCATGGCCCCCACCACGGCGATCGCCGCGAGGATGGCCGGGACGGCGACCGCGGCGTTCCCGGAGAAGAACGCGAGCACGCCCTGCACCAGGACGAACGCGGCGACGAACTGGAGCACGAGCCGCGCCCAGCTCTGCCCGCGCCACAGGAAGTAGACCAGGCCCGCCGCCACGGCGACGCCGACGACCACCATGACGATGGCGAGCACGAAGGTCGTGGTGTCGTACTGCTCGAAGGTCTTGTACTGCTCGCGGGAGGTGCGGGCGATGATGCCGTCGCCCTCGCGCATCCGGTCGAACTGCTCGCGCAGCTCGTCGGAGCCGCGGGTCGAGATCGCCTGCGCGACGCGGGAGATCGCCGAGGCGATGATGACGAAGACCCACAGCTGCACGGAGAGCTTCACGTCGTCGGGCCGCGGCCCGCGCTGAGGCTTCGGCACGGGCGGCGGCGCCGGCCACGTGGGCGGCTGCGGGCCGGGACCGGGCCAGACGGGGCCCTGGTGGTGGAACTGTCCGGTCACCAGGTGCCCCTGTTCAGCCATCCCGCGGCCTCGGTGGCCCAGTAGGTCAACACGATGTCGGCGCCGGCGCGGCGGATCGACAGCAGCGACTCGCGGATCGCGGCGTCGCGGTCGATCCAGCCGTTCTGGGCGGCGGCGGTGATCATCGCGTACTCCCCGGAGATCTGGTACGCCCCCACCGGAACCGGCGACGCGGCGGCCACGTCGGCGAGCACGTCGAGGTAGCTCATCGCGGGCTTGACCATCACGATGTCGGCGCCCTCGGCGAGGTCCAGCTCGAGCTCGCGCAGCGCCTCGCGGCGGTTCGCCGAATCCTGCTGGTACGTCCGCCGATCGCCCTGCAGCGACGAGCCGACGGCCTCGCGGAACGGGCCGTAGAACGGCGACGCGTACTTCGCGGTGTACGCGAACAGCGAGACGTCCTGGTGCCCAGCGGCATCCAGCGCGGAACGCAGCACGCCGATCTGGCCGTCCATCATCCCCGACGGACCGAGCATGTGCGCCCCGGCATCGGCCTGCGCGACGCCCATGAGGGCGTACCGCTCCAGGGTAGCGTCGTTGTCGACACGCCCGGCACCGTCGAGCACGCCGCAGTGCCCGTGCGAGGTGAACTCGTCCAGGCACGTGTCGGCCATGATCACGATGTCGTCGCCCAGGTCGTCCCGCAGGGAACGCAGGCCGCGGTTGAGCACCCCGTCGGGGTTCCACGACGCGCTGCCCTCGGCGTCCTTGTCGGCGTCGTCGGGGACGCCGAACAGCATCATCCCGCCGACGCCCTCGCGCACGGCCTCCTCGGCCGCGGCGCGCAGCGAATCGGGCGTGTGCTGGACGACGCCCGGCATCGACGAGATCGGCAGCGGCGCGTCGATCCCGTCGCGCACGAACATCGGCAGCACGAGCTGCCGCGGCTCCACCGACACCTCGGCGACGAGCCGCCGGACGGCGGGCGTGGTGCGCAGCCGACGCGGCCGCACGTGGGGAAAGGTCATGCCTCCCAGCCTACGTAAGCGCTACGACCGCGAGCGGCGCGGCTTCTTCCGCGGCGGGGGCAGGGCGCCCTCCGCGCGGAGCCGGGACGCGTGCGCAGCCAGGGCCTCGACGAGGTCCTCGACCGACGCGGTCTCGGGCTGCACGTCCACCCGCAGGCCGAACTCGATCGCGGTCTCGGCCGTCTTCGGGCCGATGCACGCGACGATGGTGCGGGCGTGCGGCTTGCCGGCGATGCCGACCAGGTTGCGCACCGTCGAGCTGGAGGTGAAGCAGACCGCGTCGAAGTCGCCGGACTTGATCATCTCGCGGGTCGAGGCGGGCGGCGGCGCGGCGCGCACCGTGCGGTACGCGGTCACGTCGTCGATCTCCCAGCCCCGGTCGCGCAGGCCCTCGGCGAGGGTCTCGGTGGCGATGTCGGCGCGCGGCAGCAGGACCCGGTTGACCGGGTCGAAGACGTCGTCGAAGGGCGGGAAGACCTCGAGCATGCCCAGGCTGGACTGCTCGCCCGTCGGGATCAGCTCGGGCTCGATGCCGAAGGCGCGGACCTTGGCGGCCGTCTGCTCACCGACGCAGGCGATCTTCACGCCGGAGAAGGCGCGGGCGTCCAGGCCGAACTCGATGAACTTCTCCCACACGGCGCGCACGGCGTTCGTCGAGGTGAAGACCACCCACTGGTAGCGGCCGTCGACGAGGCCCTTGACCGCGCGCTCCATCTGCGCGGGGCTGCGCGGCGGCTCGACGGCGATGGTCGGGACCTCCATCGGGATGGACCCGTGGGCGCGCAGCCGGTTCGACATCTCGGCGGCCTGGTCCTTGGTGCGGGGCACGAGCACGGTCCAGCCGTACAGCGCGCGCGACTCCCACCAGGAGAGCTTGTTGCGCTGGCCCACGACCTTGCCGACGGTGACCACGAGCGGGCCGGGCAGGCCGGCGCCGGCCTCGTTCAGCGTGGCGAGGGTGGCCTCGACGGTCTTCTGCTTGCAGGTGGAGCCCTGCGCGGTGACGGCGACCGGGGTCTGCGGCGCGAGGCCGTTCTCGACCAGCGCGGACGCGGTGTCGGCGAGGTGCTCGGCGGTCGCGCTCAGCACCAGGGGCGACGGGGCCGCGGCCAGCGCCGCCCAGTCGACCTCGCCGCGCACGTCGGCCTCGGTGTGCGCCGAGCCGAGCGCCATGCCGGCGTAGGTGGGGACGGCCGTCGCGGGCGCGAGGCCCGGGACGATCTCGAAGGCGATCTGGGTGCGGGCGACGGCGTTGACCTCGGCCAGCACCGCGTCCGAGGACAGCGGGTCGCCGGCGACGAGGCGCACGACGTCCTCGCCGTGGCGGGCCTGCGCCAGCAGGGTCTTGGCGACCTCGGCGGGCTCGCCCAGTGCGGGCGCGACGGTGGCGGGGTTGCGCACGGCGGGCTCGCCCTTGCGGCCCTTCGCGGCGGTCGTGTCGGCGGCGTCGTCACCGGTCTCGACGGGCTCGGCCGGCAGCGCGGTGCCCACCATGTCGAGCACGGTCTGCGGAACGTCGGGGTCGGTGTAGACCGTCCGGGCGCCCGCGATACTCTGCTCTGCACGCAGGGTCAGCAGTCCCGGATCGCCCGGGCCGGATCCCACGAAGGTGATGCGGCCCGGTGCCACCGCCCGGCCCCGGGCGGGCTTGTTCGTCTTCGCGGCGACGCGGGTGGACACCGTGTCGGTGTCGGCTGCCGTGTCGGCCTTCGCGGACTGTGCAGTGCGGCTCATGTATCGGCTCCCAGTAGTTGCGGGTGCTACGCGAGCAGGTCGCGTGCGCCCAGGTCGAGCAGCTCCCGTGCCAGCGCGATGCCCAGCGCGCCGGCTTCGCCCACCGGACCGACCACAGAGGCGCGGACCGAGTCGGAGCCGTCCGCCGCGAGCGCGATGCCACGCAGCGACAGCTCCTCGAAGATCCGACCGTCGTCGTCGAGGGACTCGACGACTTCCGCGATCGCACCGACGGGCGCGGTACACCCGGCCTCCAACTCGGCGAGGAGGGCACGCTCGGCGGTGACCGCCGCACGCGTGACCGGATCGTCCAGGCCGGAGAGCACGGAATGCAGTTCCGCATCGTCGCGTCGGCACTCCACCGCGAGTGCGCCCTGAGCAGGCGCCGGCAGCATCTGCACCGGATCCAGCGCCTCCGTCACCTCGTTGTGGCGACCGATCCGCTTGAGTCCGGCGAGGGCGACCACGATCGCGTCGAGTTCGCCGTCCGCTACTTTGCGTAACCGAGAGTCAAGGTTGCCTCGTAGGGGGCGGATTTCCAAACCCAGACCCAGTGCGGTAAGCTGGCTGGCTCGTCGCGGGCTGGAGGTGCCGATCACGGACCCCGCCGGCAGCTCCCCCAGCACCAGGCCGTCGCGCGCCACGAGGGCGTCGCGCGAGTCCTCACGGGGCGGCACGGCGGGCATCGAGAGCCGGTCGTCGGGCGCGGTCGGCAGGTCCTTGTAGGAGTGCACGGCCACGTCGACCTCGCGGTTCGCGAGCGCGTCGCGCAGCGCGGAGGTGAAGACGCCGACGCCGATCTTCTCGACCGGCTCGGAGCTCAGGTCGCCCGGCGTCTGCACGATGACGAGCTCGGCGGGGTGCCCGGCGGCGATCAGGGCGTCGCGCACGGTGCCGGCCTGCGTGGTCGCCAGCAGCGAGCCGCGCGTGCCGATGCGGATGGGCTGCGGAACGGTGGGGTCAGACACTTCGGTCGTCGGATCCTTCGGTCGCGGAGACGGCGCCCGTGGCGCCCGGCTTGAGTTCGAAGAGCTCGCGCAGCGCCTCCGCGTAGGAGTCGCCGCCCGGGGTGGCGGCCAGTTGCTTGACGCGCACCGTCGGGGCGTGCAGGAGCTTGTCGACGACGCGGCGCACCGTCTGCGCCACCTCGTCCCGGTCCGTGCCCTCCAGGCTCGGGAGGCGCGAATCCAGCCGCAGCAGTTCGGCTTCCACCACCTCGGCGGCGCGCCGGCGCAGGGCCGTCACCGTCGGGGTGACCTCCGCCGAGCGCTGCGCGGAGAGGTACTCGGCGAGCTCGTCGGAGACGATGCCGCGGGCCTTCTCGGCGTCCTCCTCCGCGGCCTGCGTGCCCGGCTCGCGGGAGAGGGCGTCGATGTCGATGACGGCCACGCCCGGCAGCCCGGCGACGGCCGGGTCGACGTCCCGGGGCAGGCCCAGGTCGCACACCACGAGATCGGTGTCGACGGTGCGCTGCGCCAGGGCGGAGTGCACGTCGGCGAGGCTCACGACGCTGCCGACGGCGCCGGTGCAGGCGATGAGCACGTCGGCGTCGGCGAGGGCGACCACGAGGTCGTCCATGCCCACACCGCGGGCGGCGGTCACGCCACCGTCGAGGGCCGCCTGCGCGAGGCGATCAGCCTTGTCCGGGGTGCGGTTGGCGACGGTCACGTCCACGGCGCCGGCGCGGGCCAGGTGGGCGACGCCCAGGCCCCCCATGGCGCCCGCGCCCACGACGACGGCGCGCTGCAGCGAGCCGCCCTGCGCGCCGAGGATGGCCTGCGCGCGGTCGAGGGCGACGGAGACGACGGAAGCGCCGGCCTTGTCGATGCCGGTGTCGGTGTGCACGCGCTTGCCGACGTGCAGGGCGCGCTGCGCGAGGTCGTGGACCACGCGGCCGGCGACCTGGTGCTCGTCGGAGGCGGCGTACGCGCCGCGGATCTGGCCGAGGATCTGCTGCTCGCCGACGACCATCGAGTCGAGGCCGCTCGCGACGGAGAAGAGGTGCTGGACGGCGGCCTCGGAGTAGCGCACGAAGGCGTGCTTGCTGAGCTCGTTGATGGTGAGGCCGGAGCGTGCGCTCAGGACGTCGGAGACGGCTTCCAGGGCGGGGTGGAAGGCCTCGACGACGGCGTAGATCTCGACGCGATTGCAGGTGGTGACGACCATGACCTCGTCGATGTGGGGCGACTCCATGAGCTGCGCCAACACCTTGGGACGATCGGTCTCGGTGATCGCCAGTTTCTCGAGGACCGACACCGGCGCGCTGCGGTGCGACGCGCCGAACAGCAGAACCGACACCCTCGCTGCTCCTTCGAAGATCTTGACGGGTGAACTACAGTCCGTAGTTTCCCGTTAAGGCACGGTACCCCGCATCCCCTGAAATGGGAAAACGCGCACAGCCTCACCTCACCCGTGCAGGTGACGGCAGGTCACCCGCGAGGGTCGTTCAGCCCAGGATATCCGCCCGCAGCTGCGGAATGTCCGCTTCCCAGTAGCTGTGCTGTACGCCGTCGAGCAGGACCACCGGCAGCATGTCGCCGTACTCGCCGCGGTACTCGGTGTTGCCGGGCGCGTCGACGTCCAATTGCCGGTAGTCGACGGGGCGGTCGGCGGCGCGGAGTTCGACGACGAGCGCGGTGAGCTCGTCGTGGGCGCGGGCGCACATCCCGCATCCCTCCCTGGTGAGCAACGTGATCACGGACATGTGCCGAGTGTCCCACCCCGAGCGCGGCGCGCGCCGCTAAGGTTGAGGGGAGATCACGCACGTGGGATCACGCGAGTGGGGAGGTGCCCTTGTCCGACCAGGCCAGCGCCGACGAACAACGGCAGAGCGCGGCGGGCGAGGCGAGCGCCGACGCCGCCCATTCGCTGCTGCTCGAGAAGGAGGGCCGCGAGGACGGCCAGGTGCCGCCGGATCTCACCGCGGCCGCCTTCTTCGACGTCGACAACACGATGGTGCAGGGCGCCTCGATCGTGCACTTCGCCCGCGGCCTCGCCGCGCGCAACTACTTCTCCTACTCCGACCTGGCCTCGGCCGTGTGGGCGCAGGCCAAGTTCCGGCTCACGGGCAAGGAGAACAGCGAGGACGTGGCCGCCGGGCGCGAAAAGGCGCTGTCCTTCATCGCCGGCCGCTCCACCGAGGAGCTCAAGGCCGTCGGCGAGGAGATCTACGACGAGATCATCGCCGACAAGATCTGGCCCGGCACCCGCGCGCTGGCGCAGATGCACCTCGACGCCGGCCAGCAGGTGTGGCTGGTGACGGCCACCCCCGTCGAGCTCGCGCAGACCATCGCCGACCGGCTGGGCCTGACCGGCGCGCTCGGCACCGTCGCCGAGTCGCAGGACGGGGTGTTCACCGGCAAGCTCGTCGGCGACATCCTGCACGGGCTGGGCAAGGCGCACGCCGTCCGGTCGCTGGCGATCCGCGAGGGCCTGAACCTCAAGCGCTGCACCGCCTACAGCGACTCCCACAACGACGTGCCGATGCTCTCCCTGGTGGGCACCGCCGTCGCCATCAACCCCGACTCCGACCTGCGCGACGTCGCGCGGGTGCGGGGCTGGGAGATCCGCGACTACCGCACCGGCCGCAAGGCCGCCAAGATCGGCGTCCCCACCGCCATCGGTGTGGGCGTCGCCGTCGGCGGCGCCGCCGCGCTGATCAAGCACTTCAGCGACGACTAGGTTCTCGAGTTCGACGGTGCCTCCCCTGGCCGTCGACCTCCGCACCGGGGCGGACCGCGGTCCACAGTTCGGTTCTACTTCTTCATAGCGTTGCAACGTTATGAAGAGTCAGGACCGATAGCGGGAGGCTCCGTCGAGCAGCAGACCGAAGGGCCCGAGTGCATCGTGCAGCTTGTTCCGGAGGCGGTCCGGCTCCTTGCAGTCATCCCAGTCCCAATGCGTCGGGTACAGCTTCCGGCCCATTAGCAGAGTGTCGCGCTGGATCCGCTCCTCCGACGTGAAGCCCTTCTTCTGCTTCCCCTTGCCGTCGAACTCGCCGACCACGCGCTCCGCCCACAGGAAATCGACGCGCGCCTCGAGAGCACCCGCCTCGTTGAAGAACTCCCGCTGCAACTCGGGGCGCGGGATCTCGGGCCACTTGAGCATCAGCGCGCGACTGCGGGACTCGCCGACCGACTCCGACAGCGGCGACGCCTCCTCCACCGCTGCGAGGAGATTCGCCATACCTCGCCGTCGACCGAGCCTGCCGATCGCCGCCTGCAGTTCGTCCCGAGTGACGCCCATCCGCAGGGCCGCGTCCAGCGCGCACACCGCACGCACGAAGTCGCCCGCCAGCGCGAGATCGAGCGCCGTCCGCGCGATCGACGTGACCGTCACCCCGTCGACCACGACGACGTCCTCCGCGTCGAGTCGCCGGACATGCAGTCTGCGCCGCCCCCGCTTCGTTCCACCTCGCACACCATCGCACGTAAAATCGACTGTCTGCCAATCGGAATTGAGAACCATCATTCCGAGAACCACAGCCGCGGCCGCATGGCTCAGCACCACCGACTCCCCTGACCGCTGCGCCGCGGCCAGCGCGCTGATCCGCAGTTCCTCCCAGGGCGGCAACCTCGCACCCAGGTGATAGGAACCACGCCATACCCGAGTCATCTGGTTCTTCTGTCGCCACGCGCGGATCTGCCGATCCGTCGCACCCACGGCGAGCAACTCGTCGCGATGCCGGAACTCGACCGGCTTGTCCTCCGTCATGTACACCCCCGTCGGCGCCCCCACGCCGTTCGATGCATTCTCGCTCACGCACGGGATTCCCGTCGCCGTTCGCGACGTCACGCCCTCCCGCTATCGGTCCTGCTTCTTCATAACGTTGCAACGTTATGAAGAAGCAGAATCGATCTGTGGACCGCGGTCCGCGCCGGGAGGGGCGGCACCGTCGGACCTAGAAGTCCTGGAAGATGTTCTTCCGGCGCGCGAGGATGCGGTAGAGCGACTGCTGGATGGTCTCGCGGACGTTGTCGGTGAGCTCGAAGACCACCATGGGATCGTCGGCGTCGGCCTCGGTGAAGCGGTCCGTGGCGATGGGCTCGCCGAACTCGATGTGCCACTTCGACGGCAGCGGCACCATGCCCAGCGGGCCGAGCCACGGGAAGAGCGGCGTGATCGGCGCGTAGGGCAGGCCCAGCAGCCGCGCGACGGGCTTGACGTCGGCGAGCATCGGGTACGTCTCCTCGGCGCCCACGATCGACACCGGGATGATCGGGACCTGCGCGCGGATCGCGGCGGTCACGAAGCCGCCGCGGCCGAAGCGCTGCAGCTTGTACCGGTCGCGGTAGAGCTTGCCGATGCCCTTGAAGCCCTCGGGCCACACGGCGACGAGCTCGCCGCGGGTGAGCAGGGCCTCGGCGTCCGCGTTGCAGGCGACGGTGGCGCCCATCTTGCGGGCGACCTCGCCGATGACCGGGTACTCGAAGGCCAGGTCGGCGGCGAGCAGGCGCAGGTGCCGCTGGTCGGGGTGGTTGTCGTGCACCGCGACGGCCGACATCAGCCCGTCGAGCGGGATCACGCCGGAGTGGTTCGCCACGAGCAGGGCGCCGCCCTCGCGGGGCAGGTTGTCGGCGCCGGTGGTGTCCACGCGGAACCACCTGTCGTAGACGGGCCGCAGCGCCGGCAGGAAGAGCGCGTCGGTCAGGTGCGGATCGAAGCCGAAGGGATCGATGTCGTAGTCGCCGGTGAGCCGCTCGCGGACGAAGGCGGCACCGTCGACCACCGATTCCGCGGCGCGCTCGCGCCAGCCCGGCCCCGGCTCGCCCGGCTGCGCGGCGGCGATGTAGTCGGGGTTGAGGGCGTGCACCGTGGCCTCGCGACGCGGCGCCGACGGTGCCGGGGTGCCGGTGAGCGCGGACGGGTGCCGCTGCTGCGCGCGCTCGCGCCCCTCGGTGCGAGCGGTGTCGATGGACACGGGCAGCTGCAGCACCTTCGCGTGCTGTGAGCCTGAAGCGTTGGTCATGTGTCTACCGTCCAGCCGTGCCGTACTCGGAGTCGATTCCCGCGAACCGTCGTGCCAGCGAGGCGACCCGCTGCTCGACGCTCAGAAAAGAATCCACACCGATTGTAGGTTCTGTGCGCCCGTGGCGTGCGGCGTCTTCCATCGCCTGCCGCGTGGTGAAGCGCGGCTCGAAGCCGAGTTCCCTGCGCATGCGCGTCGTGTCGAAGGCGTTGCCGAAGCTGAGGTAGGCGAGCTGCACCTTGTCCGTGTGGCCGCGGCCGCGGCCCCGGATCGCGGCGACGGCGGGCCCGAAGGCGGGCTTGACCACCGGCAGCGGGACCCGGCCGGACAGCCGGATGGCCTGCGACATGGAGATCGCACCGTCGCCGGCGATGTTGTACGTGCCCGGCTTCCCGGCCACCACGGCGTGCTCCAGCGCGCCCAGGGCGTCGTCCTGATGCAGCAGCTGCAGACGGGCGTCGCGGCCGATGATCGACGGCACGAGGGGCCGCTCGAAGAGCGAGCCGAGCAGGGTCTCGATGTTGGGTCCGAGGATGGGCGCGAGGCGCAGCACCGTGAGGTCGATGTCCGTGCGGCGGCGGGCCATGCTGCGGGCGTAGGCCTCGGCGTCGAGCAGGTCGCGCGGGTGGCCGCTGGCCGCGGCGCCGCCGACCAGGTCCTCGGTGATCAGCGCGGGGTTGCGCGACCGGGAGCCGTAGACCTGCGTCGCCGAGCGCATGATCACGCGCTTGACCGTCTCCGACTTCTGGCACGCGGCGAAGACCCGCATGGAGCCGAAGACGATCGCGTCCTTGGTGGACCCGGACGGGAAGTGGTTGTCGGTGACCGAGGTGGAGCAGTGCACCACCGTGTCGACCTCGTTGGTCGCCATGATCTTGCCGAAGATGTGGCTGCGGTAGTCGACGCGGATGAACTCCGCGGGCTCCATCCGCCGGTGCATCGCCTTGGTCGGCGGCACGGCGTCGACACCGATCACGCGCTCGATGTCGGGACGCTGCGCGAGCCGGCGCACGAGGTAGCCGCCCACGAACGTGGACGCGCCCGTCACCATGACGACGCGCGGCGCAGTGACGACCGACTCACTCATTACTGAAGGGTAACCGGAAACACGAAAGCCCGCCCATATCCTGGGCGGGCTCTCATGAAAGTGTGACCAGAAGGCCTACTTGCCGAGCTTCCTACGCTGCACCCGAGTGCGGCGGAGCAGCTTGCGGTGCTTCTTCTTCGACATGCGCTTGCGGCGCTTCTTGATCACTGAACCCATGGGTTCCTCACGTCTCTCTATCGAATTGCCATGTTCGGTGCGCGGCGGCCGGGTACGAGTGAGCCCCCGCGTCCACGCAGCAGGCTTCTACTTTACCCGTCGCGGCGGCCCAGGCGAAATCCGCCCGTGCCCACCGCTCCTGCCGACACTCTGCGACGGGGCTTTAGCCCGCGTCGAAGAACGAGGTCTGCAGGTAGTCGTGGACGGCCTTCTCGTGGACCCGGAACGACCGGCCCACGCGCACCGCGGGGAGCTCCCCGTTGTGCACCAGGCGGTAGACCGTCATCTTCGACACCCGCATGAGGGTGGCGACCTCGGCCACCGTCAGGAACGACGAGCCGGCTGCCTGGGGAGCCTGGGCTCCGGCACCGATCTCAGCGGGCTTGGTGTTCTTGTTTGCAGACGCCATGTAATCCCTAACCTCCGGCACATGTCGCGCCGCCGGCTTCCCCTCCGGCGGACCTGACACGCACGTGCTTCGAGCAGCTTAGCGGTACCAATGGGAATAATGCGACGGGAGTGAGCTAACCGAACCTTCTAGGCGAGACGCCCGAGCTCGGCCGATCGCTCCGCGCAGGCCCGCGTCGCCGCGTAAAACGCAGGTCGGAGGCCATTTTTCTCCAGCTCGCGGATCGCGGCGGCCGTCGTACCGCCCGGAGAAGTCACCGCCGCCCGGAGCTCGACGGGCGACGTGGAAGTCTCAACCATTAGTGCACCCGCGCCCGCGATCGTGTGCGTCGCGAGGGTCGTCGCCTGGTCCCGGGTGAGCCCCAGATCCACGCCCGCGTCGATCATCGCCTCCGCCACGAGGAAGGCGTACGCGGGTCCGGAGCCGGACAGCGCGGTGAGCGCGTCGAGCTTCGCCTCGGGCACGACGAGGGTCTTCCCCACCGCCTCCATGACCTCGCGCACCAGCGTCACGTGCGCCTCCGTCGCCTCGCGGCCGCCGGAGATCCCGCTCATCGACCTGCCGACGAGCATCGCCGTGTTGGGCATGACCCGCACGACGGGGGTCCCGGCGGGAAGAGCCGCCTCGTAGACGGTCGTCGGGACGCCCGCGGCCACCGAGGCCACGACGGCGCCGGGGCGCAGCGCGGAGGCCACGTCGGGCAGGATCGCGGTCACCACGTCGGGCTTGACGGCGATCACCACGAGGTCCGCCCCGTCGACCGCCTCTGCGACGGTGGTCACCGTCGACACCCCGTAGCGCTCGGTGAGCTCGCCGCCGCGGCCCGCGTGGGGCTCGGCGACCGTGAGTGCCGCGGGCGCGTGCCCGGCGGCGATGAGGCCACCCAGCAGGGCCTCGCCGATCCGCCCGCCGCCGATCAGCGCGATACGACCATCCATGTCAGTTCTCCTCTTCCGGGACGTCAGTTCTTCTCGGGCTCGGGGGTCCGGGGACCGCGGGGCATCATCGCCAGCTGGCGGGACGTCGCGACGACGTGCCCGGACTCGTCGACCAGCACGTGGTCCTCCTCGAACCACCGCTGCCCGACGACGGGCGCGGACGCCCGGAACCGCAGCCAGCCGTTCACGGGCTCGCGCCGGACGGACGCGGTCAGCGTGATGGTGGGCGCCCAGCCGATGCCGCCGAGGTTGGCGACCACGGGCAGCGAGATGTCGGTGGCGAGCAGCGCGAACAGGCCCGAGAGGGGTTCCTCGCGCAGCCGCACCCAGCCGCGGGTCTCGGCGGGGCCGGTGCGGCCCTCGATCACCGGCAGGGTCGAGGCGTCGTAGTGCACCTCGGCGACGCGGCCGACCTTGAAGATCTTGGCGGCGGGGTGCTCGGGGTCCCAGGCC
>NZ_JAIULG010000075.1 GCF_020169415.1 Tsukamurella sp. M9C | reverse complement strand
GCTGGGAGAGGGTGGGCGCCGGCACCACGGGCTGGGCGCCCTGCGTCGCCTGGCCGGGCCGCGCGGGACCGGGCTGTCCGGAACCGGGCACCGGCTGGCCGGCGATGAGCGCACCGGTGGGCTCGGCCGCAGCAGGGATCAGGGGCTCGCCGCGCTGCGCGTACATCGCGGCGGCGGCGCGCTGCTCGGCGCTGGACTGCGGCGCGGGCACGGTGAACGGCGGCAGATCGAGGTCCTCGGCGATCGCGCTGAGCGCCTCGGCCATGGCGAAACCGTCGACGTAGCGGCGCGCCGGATCACGGTCGGTCGCGCGGGCGACGAACTCGTCGAACTCCGGCGGCACCCCGGCGATCGCGGCCCCGGGCCGCGGCACGTCGTTGTGCAGGCGCTGGTAGGCCAGCGAGATCGCGGTGTCGCCGGTGAAGGGCACCTGGCCGGTGAGCAACTCGTACACGAGGATGCCGCTGGAGTACACGTCGGAGCGGGCATCGGCGTTGCCGGACTCCACCTGCTCCGGCGAGAGGTAGGCCGCTGTGCCGAGGATCACCGACGAGCTGGTCACGGACGCGGCCGCGATGGCGCGGACGAGGCCGAAATCGGCGACCTTGACCTCGCCGCCGTCGGAGATGAGGACGTTCTCGGGCTTCACGTCGCGGTGCACCAGGCCGGCGCGGTGCGCGGTGCCCAGCGCGGTGAGCACGGGGCCCATGACGGCCGCCACCGCGTGCGGCGGCATCGGTCCGCGCTCGCCGAGCAGCTCGCGCAGGGTGCCGCCGGTGACCAGCTCCATCACGAGGAAGGCCAGCTCACCGTCGACGCCCTGGTCGTAGACGGCGACGAGGCCGGGGTCCTTGAGCTTGGCGACGGCGCGCGCCTCGAACTCGAAGCGCGAGACGAACTGGGCGTCGGCCGCGTATTTCGGGTCCATCACCTTGATCGCGATGGGCCGGTCGAGCCGCAGGTCGAGGCCCATGTAGACGGTGGACATGCCGCCACGCGCGATCACCGCATCGATGCGGTAGCGGCCCTCGATG
The DNA here is from genome assembly GCF_020169415.1 of Tsukamurella sp. M9C. GTDB lineage: Bacteria > Actinomycetota > Actinomycetes > Mycobacteriales > Mycobacteriaceae > Tsukamurella. Next base: position 14,630 of record NZ_JAIULG010000075.1, on the reverse strand, counting down.
CGGGCACCGATCAGCGGGTCGCGCGGGGTGTTCACCTTCTCGGGGTCCTCTCGGTGCGTGCGGTATCGACAGTTCAGCCTAGCGACCCCGGGGGTGGATGGGCCGAATCCGCGGGCTGGGTACAGTGTGACGGTGAGCTCCGTCCCCTATCTCAGCGACGATCTGCTGCCCGAGGGCACCGCGACCTACAACCTCGCCACGGTTGCGAAGGGTCTCGGCGTGTCGCAGTCGAAGGTTCTGCAGCTGCTGCGGGACGGGCAGCTGATCGCCGTCCGGCGCGGCGGCGACTTCCACGTCCCTCGGCTGTTCTTCGGCGAGGTCGACGGGCGCTTCTCCATCGCCAAGCACTTCACCGGTCTGCTCAGCGTGCTGCGCGACGGCGGCTTCGAGGAGGAGGAGATCCTGCGCTGGCTGTTCGAGCCGCAGGACGACCTGAACGACTGCCCCGCCGAGCTGCTGCACACGGACTCCGCGCGCGAGATGATCCGTCGCGCGCAGTCGATGGCGTTCTAGCGACGCCCGGATCCGGCCGGCGCGGGCGCGGCGGATCTCCGCGCTCCCGAGGAACGACGTCGAGTGTGCTCGTCCTTGCAGGGTATGCGGATGTTGCATACCCGGATATGTGCAGTTCAGGGTGCACTTCTGCTACGTAGGGTATGCCGAAACCGCATAGCTCTGGGGCTCATGACAAGTGGTCGACAACCGCGCGGGCCTGCGGCCTCACGTCCGGCCGGTTCAACAGTTCGACCCGCCGGCTCCGGGACCACACCCGCACTGGAACGGCCTCGAACCCGTCGAGTCGCGGCCCCGTCACCAGGGCGACGGCGAGATCGGACTCGCCGGAGCGCGGCGCCGCGACCGGGTCGTCCACGATGACCTGGTGGATCTGCAGCTCGCGCTCCCGGTTCCATCGCGTGATCTTGCCCTCCAGATGGTCGGGTAGGCCGATCTCGGCGGTACGGCTGATGGTGACGGACCGCCGCGCAGTGCCGCTCAGCGCGTTCAGTTCGTCGATGTCCGCGACGATCCGTTCGATGATCGCGAGCGCCGGGAGACCGGCCGGCGCCGGTGAGGCGCCGCCCGGCCCGCGCTCGAACAACGCGAACCCCAGCGTGCGTTCGGTCGCGGAGACGTACCGCGTCACGGTGGACTGCGCGATCCCGTGCGCGCGTGCGGCCATGTTCATGCTGCGCGTCCGGGCGAGTGTCGCGACCACCCGGAACCGCTCGATATCCGACATGTCCGGACGGTAGCCCCGAGCACCGACACGTCGGGGAACGACGTGTCGGGTGGGTGCGGCGATGCTCGGCGCGGGCGGGGCTGCGCGGAGGGCCGACGGGTGCCGCGCTCGGACCGCCGAGCGATGCTCGGTATGCCGAATCCGCATAGCTCCACGTCATCGCGACGCTCTGACCTGCGCATTCGCGGTATGCCGCATAGCCCGTTCCAGGCGACACGTCACCACTTCCGGCTGGGCAGGTCCGTTCCTACGCCTGCCCGCCCGCTCTCGCGGAGCTCGCGCCTACACCGCGGGTGCGAGGCCGAGCTTCGGCCGCACCTTGAGCGGGTCAGGGCCCAGCAGGGACCAGCCGGCCAGCGCGCCCAGCGCCACGGCCAGCGCGACGTTCCACAGCGAGTACAGGCCGATGGACCCCGTGGGCATGAAGACCACCATGAGCCACACGGACAGGCCCGCGATGATCGCCAGCGTGCGCCGCGACCAGGTGAACGCGCCCGCCACCGCCAGCGGCCACGTGTAGTACCAGGGCAGCGACGCGGGGGAGAGCACGCACACGGCCAGCAGGCCCAGCAGGATGCCCATCACGTTGCGCCGCTCGTTCTGCCGGAACCGCCACCACAGCACCACCAGGGTGAGCGCGAGCAGAACGATGCCGAGGGCGCGGGTCACCACCAGGATCGGCGCCAGGTGCAGGTCCGTGAACGGGGCCGCGAGGAAGGCCGTGATCTGCGCGAGCGCGGTCGGCAGGGTGATGTAGTTGATGATCTTGATCGAGCCGGCGAGCGCCGTCATCCACCCCAGCCCGACGCCGGCGATGACGGTGAACGCCGCGAACAGCGCGACGAAGGCACCCACCGAGGCGGCCAGCACCGCGCCGAAGGCCTTCGCGGGCGATTCCTGCGGGTTCGTCTCGCGTCGGTGGTGGAACCAGATCCACACAACGAAGGGCAGTGCGATCGCCGCGGTGCCCTTGACGGCGACCGCGGTCACGATCACCGCGACCCCGAACAGGTGCCGCCGGTCGAGGACGAGCGCGATCCCGGCCACCATGAGGCCCACCATGAGCGTCTCGTTGTGCACGCCGCCCACGAGATGCACGACGACCAGCGGGTTGAGCACCGCGAACCACAGCGAGACGGCGGGTTTGGCGCCGAAGTGCCGGGCCAGCTTCGTCACGCCCCATACCGAGAGGGCGATGCCCGGGAGCATGGCGAGCCGCAGCGCGATGACCCCGGCGAGCACGTTGTCGCCGCACAGCTGCGTGATCCACTTGGCGATGAGGATGAACAGTGGGCCGTAGGGTGCGGTGGTCGTGGTCCAGATGCCGCTCACGTCGTCGAGCAGGCCGTTCGGGTTCACGACGGGGCCGTCCACGTACGGGTCGAAGCCGTCGCGCAGCAGCGCGCCCTGCGCGAGGTAGGAGTAGGCGTCGCGCGAGTACAGGGGGACGGCCACAAGTAGTGGCACGATCCACAGGGCGACGGTGCCGGCGACCTGCGGGACCTGCAGCCGGCCGCCCAGCGCGGCGCGGCCCAGCCGGATCCACGCGATCACCAGCAGCGCGATCCCCGTCCAGAACAGGATCGAGCTCAGCACCAGGCCGTGGCCGAAGCGCAGCCACGACAGGTGCGCCGCCTCGAGGGTGGTGTCGTGCACACGGATCGCGCCGGCGCCGAAGCTGCCCACGGTCGTCAGGACGGCGCCGACGAGCCCGAGCAGGGCGGGGCGCCCCTCGGGCGAGCGGAGGAACGTGCTGTAGCCGCGCAGCGCGGACTGAACTGATCCGGACATCCCCGCCAGTCTAGTGAAGGGCCGGGCGTCAGCCCGCGCTTCGGTCGCGGCTCAGCGCGCCCAGCAGGTTCCAGGTGCGGCGTTGATCTTCGGGGCCGCCGAGATCGGTCTGCGTGGCGAAGATCTCGGTGGCGCCCGCGTCGACGTACTCGCTCAGCCGCCGCCCGACGTACTCCTCGTCGCCGATGACGGCGAGCTCGATCGGGTGGGCGATCCCCTCCGCCCCGAACACCGATCGGTACGACGGCACCGTCGCGTAGAAGTCGAGGGCCGGCCGCACGGCGTCCCGGACCCGGTCTGCCTCGTCGGTCACCACGACGACCACCCCGGCCACCACTCGGCGCGGGGCGCCGCCGGAGCCCTGGAGCAGCCCGGGGACGATGCGCTCCGCGATGGTCCGCGGCCCCGTGAGGAACGGGATCGTGCCGTCCGCGAGCTCGCCCGCCGCACGCAGGGACTGCTCGCCCAGGGCCGCCACGAGGAGCCCGAAGCCACCGCCGCCCGCGATCGCCGACGGTGCCGCGGTGCGCGCGATCACCTGATCGCCGGCGTGGTCGACGACGCCCGTCGCGCGGAAGTCGTCGAGCACGGCGAGCGCCTCGCGGAGGTGACCGATCGGGCGGTCCACGCCGACGCCGAAGGTCGGCCGGTCGCGGTCGGGTCCGGCGACCCCGACGCCGAGCGTGAACCGGCCTCCGCTCGCGGCGTTCGCGGTCTGCGCCTGGCCGGCCAGCACGAGCGGGTGACGTGGACCCAGCGGCACCACCGAGGTGCCGACCCGCAGGCCCGGAACCTGCGCGCCGACCACGGCCGCGAGCGTCGGCGCGTCGTGGTCCTGGCGCTGACCGAACCACACCGCGGGCACGCCGAGCCCGTGCACGGTGCGCGCCTGGTCGACGATGTCGCCGACGTGGTCGACCGCGTCCGCGCGCTGCCACAGCGCGACGCCCACGTCGACGGGGAGCCTGGAGACCATGCCAGCAGCCTGCCCCCGTCGCGCGCCCGCCGCCAGGGTTGCGACCCCGCTGATCCTGGGGATCCCGCGGCTACAGCCCCGCGTACACGGCCACGGGGCCGCCCTCCAGGACGTGCACGGCGACGGGGGTCTCGAAGATCTCGGTGAGCAGCTCGCCGGTCATGATCTCCGACGGTGCGCCCGACGCCGCGATGGTGCCGTTCTTCAGCGCCACGATGCGGTCCGAGTAGGCGGCCGCGAAGTTCAGGTCGTGCACCACCAGGATGATCGTCTTGCCCAGCTCGTCGGCCGCGCGGCGCAGGCGCCGCATCATGCCCACCTGGTGGCGCATGTCGAGGTTGTTGAGCGGCTCGTCGAGCAGGATCACGTCGGTGTCCTGCGCGAGGGTCATCGCGACGTAGGCGCGCTGGCGCTGGCCGCCCGAGAGCTCGTCGAGGAAGCGGTCCGAGAGCTCCGTCAGCCCCAGGAAGCCCAGGGCCTCGTCGACGTGCCGCACGTCCTCCGCCGTCATCCGGCCGCGGCTGTGCGGGAACCTGCCGAAGGCGACGAGGTCGCGCACCGTCAGGCGGGCGTTGACGCCGTTCTCCTGCCGGAGGATGGCGAGCTTGCGCGCTACCTCCGTCGGCTTCATGGTGCGGATGTCGGTGCCCTCGAGCAGCGCCGTGCCGGAGTCCGGCGTCAGCAGGCGGCCGAGGATGGTGAGCAGCGTCGACTTCCCGGCGCCGTTGGGCCCGACGAGCGCCGTGACGCCGCCGCGGGTGAACTCTCCGGAGACCGGGCCCAGCACGACGGTCTCGGCGTACGTCTTGGTGAGGTCCGTGAACGCGATCGCCGGGATCGTCTCGGTCAGATTCTGGGTGGTCACATCGTCCCCCTTCGGCGGAACAGCATGGCGAGGAACAGGATTCCGCCGACGAACTCGATGATCACCGTGAGCATCCCGTTGGCGTAGAAGATGTTGTGCAGGATGAACTGCCCGCCGGCGAGCAGGATCACGCCGAGCAGGAAGGCCATCGGCAGCGTCGCGCGGTGCCGCCAGTCGCCGGCCAGCTGGTAGGCGAGCGTGGCGATGATGAAGCCGAAGAACATCATCGGGCCGACGAGCGCGGTGCTGATCGACACCAGGACGGCGATGAGGACCAGCGCCAGCGTGAGCTCGCGCTGGTGGTTCACCCCCAGGCCCATCGCGGGATCGCGGCCCAGCAGCAGCACGTCGAGCACGCGGCGTCGTCGCCAGACGATGACGCCCACCACGATGCAGGTGACGGCGGCGATCGGCAGCAGGTCCGCGTTCACCGCGGTGAGCCGGCCGTACAGCTTGATCGAGAGCGCGTCGAACTCGGTGGGGGAGAGCAGGCGCTGCAGGAACTCGGCGAAGGCGCGGAAGGCAAGGCCCAGCACGACGCCCGCGAGGAGCAGCAGGAACAGGCTCGCGAAGCGGCCCGAGAACAGCCAGCCGTAGAGCACGGCGGCGAACATCACCATGGCCGCGGTCTGGGCGACGAACTGCGGCACCGAATCCCCGTTGTCGACGAACTTGCCGCCCACGATGTACACGCCCACCGTCTGGATCAGCACGTACAGCGAGTCCAGCCCGATGATCTGCGGCGTCAGGATCCGGTTGTGCGTCACGGTGTGGAAGAGCACCGTCGAGAGGGCGCCGCAGAAGGCGGCGATGAGGATGGCGGTGGCGGTGCGCAGGCGCCGCTCGAACGACAGCCCGAACTGGAAGTCCCAGCGCAGCACGTCGTCCGCGCCGGTGCGCATCAGCAGGTAGACGGCGAGGCACGCCGTGGCGAGCGTGGCGGCGATCGCCATCCGGGCGCGCCAGCCCACGCGGCTCGTACTCCCGGCCACCGCGGGGGCCGAGACGGCCTCAGAGAGCGACACGGTTCCTCCTCGTGAGCAGGATGGACAGGAACGTGACGGCGCCGACCACGCCCATGATCACGGACACGGGGATCTCCATGGGGCGCACCACGACCCGGCCGATGAGGTCGCAGCCCACGATGAGGACGGTGGCGAGCACGGCCACCCAGGGGAGTCCGCTGCGCACGTCGTCGCCGCGCAGCGCGCTGATGATGTTCGGCACCACGAGGCCGAGGAACGGGATGAAGCCGACGACCACGCTGGTGACGCCGGAGGCCAGCGCCACCATGGTGACGCCGATGCCCATCGTGAGCCCGTAGCGCAGCCCGAGCGACGTCGCCACGTCCTTGCCGAGCCCCGCGATGGTGAAGTAGTTCGCCAACAGGAAGGTCGCCACGGCGATGATCGCGACGGCCCACAGCGGCTCGTAGAAGCCGCGCACGATGTGCGCGAAACCGCCGGAGCGCCAGCTCACCACGGCCTGCAACAGGTTGGCGCCGATCGCCAGATAGGTGGTGATGGCGCTGACCACGGCGCCCAGCATGAGGCCCACCAGCGGCACGATCGCGGAGCGCCGGGCCCGGATCCGGGAGATGAAGCCGAGGAAGACGAGGGTGCCGAGGAACGCGGTCGCCGTGGCGGCGATCATCCGGACCATCGGCGATGCGCCGGGGATGTAGAGCATGCACAGCAGCACGCCCAGGCCCGCCCACTCGGCGGTGCCGGCGGTGGTCGGCTCGACGAACCGGTTCTGCGTGAGCCGCTGCATGATCACGCCGGAGAAGCTCATCGCGAGGCCCGCGAAGACCAGGGCCGCGGTGCGGGGGACGCGGGAGATGAAGAACATGCGCCACATCTCGTCGTCGCCGGCGAGGAGTCCGGCGAGGGTGATGTGGTACTCGCCGGTCATCAGCGAGGCGAACAGCAGTGCCACGCACGCGAGTGCGAGCAGGGGGAGCGTGACGCGACCCAGGCGGGTCCCCTTCCGGGGACCCGCCTGGGGAGGTGCGTCGGTGTGCGTCGCCGTCACTTCTTCGCGGCGATGGCCTCGGCCAGCTTGGCGTAGTTCTCGCCGTAGTCCTGGATGCCCTCGCGGATGTAGAAGTCGTTGTCCAGGTAGAAGATCCGGTCCTTCTGCTGGAACTCCACATTCGCGAAGGCCTGCTGCGCCTTGAAGGTCTCGGCCGCGGTCTGCGGCTTGCTGCCGTCGGTCGGCGGGACGGCGGCGTCACGGTCCATGACGATGACCCACTGCGGGTTCGCCTGGGCGATGGCCTCGGGCGTGAGGCCCGAGTTGGTGTGATGGTCGCCGGCCTGGCCGCCGAAGACGTCCTTGAGGTTCAGCGGGGCGATGAAGGGCTGCATGCGCTTGGCGCCGTTGTCGATCTTGCCGCCGTTGACGATCGAGAGGAAGACGCTCTGGCCGGTGGCCTGCGCCTTCGCCGCGTCGAGGCTCTTGTCGAAGTCGGCGACGATCTGCTTCGCCTGCTCGTCCTTGCCGAAGATCTTGCCCAGGGTGATCGTCGAATCGCGCATGGTCTCGACGCGGCCCTTGGGCGCGCCGTCCTCGGCGGCGATGTCGATGAAGGCGGCGCCGGTCTTCTCGGCGATCTTCTTGATGTCGCCCTCCGCCTTGGCGAACCGGTAGCCGCCGATGATCAGGTCGGGCTTGACGTCCTCGATGACGTCCAGCTTCGGCTCCGCGTGGGTACCCGTGTCCTTGATGTCCGCGTTGGAGATCCAGTCGCCCAGCACGCTCTTGGCGAACAGGCCCTTGGGGATCGCGACGGGGGTCACGCCCATGGCCTTGACGGTCTCCGCGCTCGTGTTGTCGAGGACGACGACCCGCTTCGGGTTCTTGGGGACCTGCACCTCGCCCTTGTTGGTGCTGACGGTGATCTTCTCGCCGGCGGCGGGCTTGTCCTCATCGGCGCTGGTGGTGGAGCAGCCGGCGAAGACGAGGCCGGTCGCCATCAGCGCGGCCGCGACGGGCGCGGCCTTGCGGAAGCGGGTGAACATGCGGGGTGACTCCTTCTCGTACTTGCTGCAAGACGGGCACCGTAAGCCATCAGTAAAGAGGCTTAGGTAAACGGAACCATACCCAGGGGTGGCTAGGTTTGCCTAACCCTGCTGACCGCGATCAGGCCGCGCGGTCGACGAGGACCGCCGCGAGCCGGGCCAGGACGGGCCGCGCACCGTCGTCGATGGGCGCCTCCGCCAGGGCGGACGTGGCCCGGGCCGTGAGCTCCTCCACCCGCGCCTGCATGGCCGACGGTGCCCCCGTCTCCCGCAGGGCGGCCCGGGCACGCTCGACGCCCGCGTCGTCGAGGTTGGTGCCGACGAGGGCGCGCAGCTCGGCCGCGGCGGCGCCGCCGGTCGCGAGGGCGTGCGCGAGCATGGGGGTGTGCTTGCCGGAGCGCAGGTCGTCGCCCGAGGGCTTGCCCGTGACGGCCGGGTCGCCGAAGGCTCCCAGCAGGTCGTCGCGCAGCTGGAAGGCGACGCCCAGGTCGACGCCGATCTCCCGCAGCGCCGCGATCGTCGCGTCGGACGCCCCGGCCAGCGCCGCGCCCACGTGCAGCGGCCGCTCCACCGTGTAGCCGGCGGTCTTGAACCGGACCACGCGCTCCGCGGCCTCCTCCGACTCGTCCCGCGAGGCCTCGCTGACGATGTCGAGCAGCTGGCCGCCGAGCACCTCGGTGCGCATCGCCGCCCACGCGCGCGCGGCCCGCAGGTAGCGCTCGGGGGCCAGGCCGGCGCCGAGGAACATGTCGTCGGCCCAGGCCAGCGCCAGGTCGCCCAGGAGGATCGCCGTCGCCTCGCCGAACTTCTCCGACGAGCCCGACCAGCCCCGCTCGGCGTGCAGCTGGGCGAACTCGCGGTGCGTCGTCGGGAAGCCGCGCCGGGTCAGCGAGGCGTCGATGATGTCGTCGTGGATGAGGGCGCACGCCTGCACGAACTCCAGCGACGCGCACGCCCGGAGCGCGGCCCGGGCGACGTCACCGTCGGCCTCCCCGCCGCCCGCCAGCCACCCCGCCCAGGCGAACGCGGGCCTAATACGCTTACCGCCGCGCAAAACGAAGCGCTCCAGCCCCGCGGTGGTCTCCACGAACACCGGGCCGACGGGTTCGACCAGGTCACGGCGCTCGTCGAGGAAGGATTCGAGGGCCGGCTGCACGGCCGCCGCGATGTCCGTCAGGGAGGTCTGGGGCGGGGCGACGGGCAGCGTCATACCTGGAAACCTATTCTTAAGGGCGTGAGTGAACAAAGCCGGACCGTACTCGACCGACTCGACGCCGTGCGCGCGAGCGGCCGAATGCCGTTCTCGGTCGAGTTCATGCCGCCGCGCGACGAGGAGGGCGAGGCCCGGCTGTGGCGCGCCGTCCGTACCTTCGAGCGGATGGACCCGGCGTTCGTCTCGATGACCTACGGCGCGGGCGGCTCGACGCGCGACCGCACCGTCCGCGTGACCGGCGAGATCGCGGAGACCACCACGCTGCTGCCGGTGGCGCACCTGACCGCCGTGAACCACAGCATCTCGGAGCTGCGCGCCCTCATGGGCTCGTACGCGGACCGCGACGTGCGCAACGTGCTCGTGCTGCGCGGCGACCCGCCCGGCGATCCGATGGGCAAGTGGGTGCGGCACCCCGAGGGGCTCAAGTACGCCAGCGAGGTCGTCGAGCTGGTGCGCGAGCTGGGCGACTTCCACGTGGGCGTGGCCGCCTTCCCGGAGGGGCACCACCGCTCGCCCGACCTGGACACCGACGTGCGGTACTTCGCGAACAAGCTGCGCGCGGGCGCCGACTACTCGATCACCCAGATGTTCTTCGACGTCGACGACTACCTGCGGCTGCGCGACGCCGTGGTGGCCGCCGACCCGGAGCAGGGCGCGAAGCCGCTGATCCCCGGGATCATGCCGATCACGTCGTTGAAGTCGGTGGTCCGCATGGCCGAGCTGTCGAACGCGAAGATCCCCGACGCGATGCGCGCCGAGCTGCGCGCCGCCGCGGGCGACGGGCCCGAGGAGGACCGCGCCGCCGTGCGCGCCGTCGGCATCGACATCGCCACCCGGATGGGGGAGCGGCTCATCGCCGAGGGCGCCCCGGCGCTGCACTTCTGCACCCTGAACTTCGCGAAGGCCACCTCCGAGGTGCTCGAGAACCTCGGGATGCTGCCGGTCGGCGTCTAGCGGTTGAGCTTCTCCCGCAGCCACTGGGGCAGCTCGATGAGCGACTCGGGCTCGTCGGACTCCTGACCGGGCTTCGGGCTGCGGTCGCGGCGCACGTAGGCGGCGCCGGCGACGATCGCGGCGGCGAGGAACGAGGTCAGGGCGGTGATCCACGCCCACGTGGTGAACGAGGCGATCGACGGGTCGGCGTACTCGGCCTCGGCGGTCAGCGCCGCGGACGTGCCGGCGTTGAGCGTCCAGGTCACCAGGTCGTCGGCCTCCTGTTGGCCGTTCGTGGCGGTCACCGGGCCGGGGAACTGCAGTTGGACGACGATGACCGCGGAGTTCGGCGCGAGCGACGACAGGTCGGCCGTGCCGGAGAGGATCACCGTGCCGCCGGTGCGCTGCACCCGCATCTTGATCGATGCCGCCGACGTGTCGAACGCCTGCGAGACCACGTCGCCGACCTGATTGAACTGGCCGAAGGTGATCTCCTGGAAGATCATCTGCGTTCCGACCTTGCCGTTCGAGTCGTACGCCTTGACCTCCGCGAGGCCCTTCAGCTCGCCCGGCGCCGCGATCTGCGGGCCCTGCGGGTTCGACGCCGGCGTCTGCGCGGCGACGATCTTGCCGGACATCCGGTCGCCCTTGCCGGGGCCGGCGCACGCCGCGGGGGCGGCGACCAGCAGCAGGACCGCCAGGGCAGCGAGCATCCTTCGGAGTATCACGGTCGCCATCGTGCCAGGTGTCTCAGGTCGCGGGCGAGCAGCCGCGCCGCGATCCGCCCGCTCGATCCGTTCACGCCGCCGCCCGGATGCATCGACGCGCCCGCCAGCGCCAGGCCCGGCGCGCCCGGCACGCGGCCGCCCGCCAGCTCGGGGACCGGCCGGAACAGCAGCATGTTGTGCAGCGCCATCTCCACGTGCATGACGTTCCCGCCGAGCAGCCCGAGCTCCGACTCGAGGCTCGCCGGGGTCTGCACGAAGCGGTGCTCGATCGAGTCGGCGAAGCCGGGCGCCCAGCGCTGCGTCTCGGCGACGATCCGGTCGGCCTCCGCCTCCGCGACGGCGGCCCACTCCTGCCCGCCGCTCAAGGCGTACGGGTACCACTGCGCCCACAGCGTGGTGTTGTGCCGGCCCGCCGGGGCGATGGACGGGTCGAGACCCGAGAAGGTCATCGCCAGCACCGCCGGCCGACGGGGTGCGTCGCCGGCCAGCATGTCGCCGCGGGCGCGCGCCAGGTGCCCGCGGTCGGCGGTCAGCAGGCCCAGCCCGGACTGGTCGGCGAGCTGCACCCCGTCGAAGGCGGGCGGCGCCGTGGTTCCCAGCCGCAGCACCATCCCCACGCCGGGGCCGACCTGGATGGTGCGGCGCCAGCCGGCGATCCGTCCGGCGTCGTAGCCGCCGCGCTCCAGCAGGCCGAGGGTGGTCAGGACGTGGCAGCCCGCGAGCACGGTGCGGGCCCGGACGGTCCGCGCACCGTCGGGCCCGCCGACGGTGACCTCCCACTCCCGGCCCGCACGGCGCAGGGCGGTGACGGGGGAGCCCAGCGCGACGGTGGCCCCGTCGGACGTCAGGCGGGAGAGGAGGGCGGCGGTGAGCGCGCCGCTGCCGCCGACCGCCCGGCCCGGCGGGAGGGTGTGCAGGAGGGCGGCGAAGCCGATCATGGGCGCGGTGCCGGGCTCGCTCATCGCGGGGCCGGACTGGGCGCCGAACCAGGCGAGCGCGGCCTTGAGGCGCTCGTCGTCGAAGTACTCGTCCAGCAGCTGATCGCCCGAGGCGAGGTAGGTGCGCGACATCTGTGTGAGGCTCGCGCGCCCCTTCGTGGGCCAGAACGCGCGGCCCAGCCGCGGGGCCGTGGGGGAGGAGCCGAAGGCGGCCATGGTCGCCTTCGCCCGGGGCGTCCACTCCGCGACGAACCGACGGTACGCCGCCGCCTCCCGGGCGCCGCAGGCCGCGGCGATGGACTCGGCGGTGGCGCCGAGGTCCCGCCGGAAGACGATCGGCGGGGCCAGCGTTCCGGGCGGGGTGGGCGCGAAGGCCCACGGGTCGCAGTCCAGGTAGCGCAGCCCGTGCGCCGCGAGGTCGAGCTCCTCCGCGATGCCGGTGTGCCGGAACATCAGGTGCGCCGACGAGCCGCGGTCCACGCGGTAGCCCGGGAACCGTTCGACGGTGCTGACCGCCCCGCCCGGCACGACATCGGCCTCGAAGACGGCCACGGACCGGCCCTGCGCCGCGAGGTACGCGGCGCCGACCAGCGCGTTGTGGCCGGACCCGACGACGGCGACGTCGACTTCGCGCGCGCTCACCGTGCCGGCGGCGGGGTGAAGGGCAGGTCGTGGCCCAGGACGGCGAACGGCCGCGGGTCTCCGGAGAAGCGGAAGTCGCGGAGCACGTCGTAGAAGCCGGTGCGGCGGTAGAGCCGCCAGGCGCGGTTCTGCTCGGCGGCCACCTCGGGGGTGGAGAGCAGGACCCGCGGCTCGGGCCGGTCGGCGAGCAGGGCGCCGAGCAGGGCCGAGCCGACGCCGTGCCCCTGCGCCGCGGGGTGCACGTGCAGCTCGGTGAGCTCGAAGTAGTCGGCGGCCACCGCCTCGATCTGCTGCTGCGTCAGCCCGCGCCTACCCAGCCCCACGCGGAGCTGCCGGTTCCACCACTGATCGCCCGCGCCGCTGTAGCCGTAGGCGATGCCCACCAGGTGGTCGACGATGCGGCCGTCCTCGGTGCGGAGCGCCTGGACCGCGCCGAACGCGGCGTAGCCGGGCCGGTTCAGGTGCTCGCGCCACATGGGAAGACGGTGCGATTCCGTGCCGGCCGGGTAGTCCATCGCGGCCACGTAGATCTGCAGGGCGGCGGGCAGCCACAGCGTGGCGTCCTGCGGCGACAGGACGTGGATCCGTGGTTGCTGCGTCGGCACTGCGGTCACGGCTTCCTCTCCCTTGACGTCTCGCACACTCACGCTATATTAGAGGTGATCGAATGATTGTTCGATCACGGACCATCGGATTGGCGCACACGTTCTGGCGCCGGGGCTTCGGTCGCCGATCCCGGTCCGCCGGGCGGGACTGGCGCGGAACGAGGGAAGCGTTACGTGTCAGTCCCGTCCGGTACAACTCGCGGTAACAGGGTGAGAAGGCCCACGGAGCAGGAGGAAGGTCATGGTCGAATCGAAGGCACGGATCGGTCACGTCGGTTCCGGTCGTCGCATGGGTGAGTCGGGCGCGGCCCGCATCCTCGATCGCGCGGACCAGTTCCTCGCCCGGGCCGGCGGCTCGCCGTCCCCGGCCGATCAGTACCGCGATATCTACCACGCCGCCCTGCGCGGCGCGGCCGCCCTGCTGGCCGAGCGGGAGACCGGTGTCCGGCGCCCCACGCGCAACGCCTGGCTTCGGCTCGCCAAGGCGGCCCCCGGCTACGCGGAGTGGGTCGCCTACTTCACGTCGGTCTCCGGGGTCGTCGCGGCGCTCGAGACCACGGCCCGCTCGGTGAGCGCCGAGGAGGTCGCGGTTCTCCACGGTCGCGTGCAGACCTTCCTGAATTCCGTCGAAGCGGATCTGTGCCGGGCTGCATGATTTCTCACAGCGAACGCTCATTCTTCGACGGATGGTGGTCGTGGGGTCGCAAGCCTCGTATCATGAAGGGAGGAGTTGGACCCCATGAGTGCTGAAGGAGGGGAACGTGCCACTCTCCGAGCACGAGCAGCGCATGCTCGACCAGATCGAGAGCGCGCTGTACGCAGAGGATCCGAAGTTCGCGTCGAACGTACGAGGCGGACGGTTCGGTGGCGCTTCGGGTAAGCGCCGCGTCATCGCCGCGATCGGCTTCGCGGTCGGATTGATGCTGCTCATCGCCGGGATGCTGCTGGGCAAGGTCGAGTACACCGTGATCGTCGGCCTCATCGGCTTCCTGCTGATGTTCGGTTCCGTGATCTACGCGCTGTGGTCCGGGCCGGCGTCCAAGGGCCCCCGCGGCACCGTCGATGAGGACGGATCCGTCCGCGCCCGATCGGGACGTGGTCGAGGCGCCCGCGCCTCCGGTCAGTCCTTCGTCGCCCGCATGGAAGAGCGTTTCCGCCGCCGCTTCCCCTGAGTTCGCAACGCTGAAAGAGCCGCCGACCTGATGGTCGGCGGCTTTTTCGTTGCGCTGTGAGCGAAATCAGCGACCGCGCCGCCGTGATCGCCTCGCGGAGTCCGCGCCGCAGCGGTCCGGCCCCGCCGGGCGCTCTGGCCGCGCCGTGTGCAGCGTGCGTGCGCCAGCCGTCGCCTCCGTAGTCGTTGCCGGCTCCTCGGCGAGGATCTGACACTCCCGCGGGCGTTTCTGTCTCGTCATGCCGCTGCAACGCAATGACGAGGCAGAAACACCCGCGGGAGCGGGAGTGATCCGATCGCGGGAGGAGCGTCGTAGCTCAGCCGCTCAGCCGCTCGGCCGACCGCGCAGCCGCTGTTCCGCCGGCAGCTCCGCCCGCCGGCCCGCTGTGAATCCACGGCTGGAGCTGCACACGAGACCGAATCCGGTCTCGTGTGCGTGTGAGCCGTGGATTCACGGATCGGCCCGCGCTCCAGCGTCCCGGCGGGCCGCACCCCACTTCTCCCC
>NZ_JAIULG010000074.1 GCF_020169415.1 Tsukamurella sp. M9C | reverse complement strand
ACGTACGGGCCGGCGGCGACCCAGGCGCCTCCGCAGTACCGGCCCGTGCCGCCGCGCCCGGGCCCCGCCGCGCCGCCCCGGGGCGTGCCGTACGGCCAGTGGTCCATGCCCGCGCCCGCGCCGTACGGGGGCCGGGTCTCCCCGTATCCGCGGCCCTCCTACCCGCAGCCCGCCTGGGCGCCGCGCCCACCGGCGTCGGGAGGGGCCGGCCCGTGGATCGCGGTGCTGGTGATCGCGCTCGTGGCGCTGATCGCTCTCGTCCTCGGCACCGCGGTCGCCGTCGTCGGGAGCACCAGCACCGAGGCGGGACCGGCCACGACGAGCACGACCGTCGAGGTCCCGACCACCGCGGAGGCGACCACCACCGAACCGACCACGTCGACCATGTCGACCCCCTCGCGCAGCGCCGTCCCGACGGCCGGCGCCACGCCCACGGGGACGGCGGCGCTGCAGGGCAATCCGCTGTACGGGGGCAGCTCGGCCGGCCTGGTCACACAGCCGTGCACCGCCGTCGGCTGGCCCTCCAACAGCGCAACGGGCAAACGCTTCTTCGACAGCCTCGCGCCCTGTCTCGACCGGGCGTGGAGCGCGGCGATGACCGCCGCCGGCCTCAGCTACCGCACTCCCGCGGTGGTGGTGCCCACCGGATCGCAGATCAGTTCGCCGTGCGGCACGACCGACCTCTCCACGGAGGACGTCGCGGCGTTCTACTGCTCGAGCAACGAGACCCTGTACATGCCGCTGACGGGGCTCGGCGTGAGCCACTACGGCAACCAGCCGGTGATCTACCTCGCCGTCTTCGCGCACGAGTACGGCCACCACGTCCAGATGATCAGCGGCATCCTGCCGGCTCAGGTGCGTGTGGAACGGCAGGACGGGCGGACCTCCGAGACCGGGCTGGAATCCTCTCGTCGCCTCGAGCTGCAGGCACAGTGCTTCAGCGGACTGTTCGTGAAATCGGTGAGCGATACCGGCGGTCAGTTCACCAGCGCCGACTTCCGCACCGTCTACGAGGACCAGGAGCGCGGCGACAAGCCGGGCAACCCGCGCGACCACGGAAGCTCGGTGCACTACCAGGCGTGGTGGAACTCCGGATATCAGAGCAACCGGCTGGCGCAGTGCAACACGTGGGCGGCGTCGTCGAGCGACGTGGCGTGAGCCGCGCACCGTCGTAAACGCCCCACGGAAAGCGCTCGCACCCGCTGACTAGAATCGTGCTGTGACTACTGAGCCGCAGAACGCCGCCCCGGCCGATCCGGGCATCGCCGCAGACCGACTTCCCGCCGCCTGGGAGCCCGGTGCGGTAGAGGCGGACATCTACCGCGGCTGGGTCGACGCGGGGTACTTCACGGCCGACAACACCTCGCCGAAGCCCGCGTTCTCCGTGGTCCTGCCGCCCCCGAACGTGACCGGCAGCCTGCACCTGGGCCACGCGCTCGACCAGACCATCACCGATGCGCTGTGCCGCCGCAAGCGGATGCAGGGCTACGAGGTGCTGTGGCTCCCCGGCACCGATCACGCCGGTATCGCCACCCAGTCGCTCGTGGAGAAGCAGCTCGCCGCCGAGGGCACCGCCCGCCGCGAGATCGGCCGCGAGAAGTTCCTCGAGCGCGCGTGGGCGTTCAAGGAGGCCAGCCACGGCAACATCACCGGCCAGATGCGCCGGATCGGCGTCGGCGTCGATTGGTCCCGCGAGCGGTTCACCATGGACGAGGGCCTCTCCCGCGCGGTGCAGACCATCTTCAAGCAGCTCTTCGACGCGGGCCTGATCTACCGCGCCGAGCGCCTGGTCAACTGGTCGCCCGTGCTGCAGACCGGCATCTCCGACCTCGAGGTCGACCACAAGGAGGTCGACGGCGAGCTCGTCTCCTTCCGCTACGGCTCGCTGAACGACGACGAGCCCCACATCGTCTGCGCCACCACGCGCCTGGAGACGATGCTCGGCGACACCGCGATCGCCGTCCATCCCGAGGACGAGCGCTACCGCGCCCTCCTCGGCACCACCCTCGAGCACCCCTTCCTCGACCGCCGGATCCCGATCGTCGCCGACGACTACGTCGACCCCGAGTTCGGTTCCGGCGCCGTGAAGATCACCCCCGCGCACGACCCGAACGACTTCGCGCTCGGCCAGCGCCACGACCTGCCGATGCCCACGATCATGGACGAGACCGCCCACATCGTCGGCACCGGAACGCAGTTCGACGGACTGGACCGCTTCGCCGCCCGCAAGGCGATCCGCGAGGCGCTCGCCGAGCAGGGCCGCATCGTCAAGGAGGTGCGCCCCTACCGGCACAGCGTCGGCCACAGCGAGCGCTCCGGCGAGCCGATCGAGCCGCGGCTTTCGATGCAGTGGTGGGTCAAGGTCGACCGCCTGTCCAAGGCCGCGGGCGACGCGGTCCGCAACGGCGACACCACCATCGTCCCCGAGTCCCTCGCGCCGCGGTTCTTCGACTGGGTCGACGAGATGCACGACTGGAACATCTCCCGCCAGCTGTGGTGGGGCCATCGCATCCCCGTCTGGTACGGCCCCGCCGACGCCGAGGGCAACCGCGACGTGGTCTGCTGCGGCCCGGACGACGTGCCGCCCGCCGGCTACGAGCAGGACCCCGACGTCCTCGACACGTGGTTCAGCTCCGGTCTGTTCCCGTTCTCGACGATGGGTTGGCCCGAGCAGACCGCCGACCTGGACAAGTTCTACCCCACGTCCACGCTGGTCACGGGCTACGACATCATCTTCTTCTGGGTCGCCCGGATGATGATGTTCGGCACCTTCCTCGGCGAGGAGCCGAACGCCCCCGGCAAGGTGCCCTTCCACGAGGTCCTGCTGCACGGCCTGGTGCGCGACGAGTTCGGCCGCAAGATGTCGAAGTCGAAGGGCAACGGCATCGACCCCCTCGACTGGGTCGAGGAGTACGGGGCCGACGCGCTGCGCTTCACCCTGGCCCGCGGCACGATCCCCGGTGCCGACCTCAACGTGGGCGCCGACGCGGCCGCGAGCAGCCGGAAGTTCGCCACCAAGCTGTTCAACGCCACCAAGTTGGCCCTGATGAACGACGCCCGCGTCGGCGAGCTGCCGGACCGCGCCGCCCTCACCGACGCCGATCGCTGGATCCTGGACCGCCTCGCCGCCGTCCAGGCCGAGGCCGACGCGGCCTTCGACGCCAACGAGCTGGGCAAGGCCTGCGAGGCGCTCTACCACTTCGCCTGGGACGAGCTGTGCGACTGGTACCTCGAGGTCTCCAAGCTGCAGCTGCAGGGCGAGGACGCGGCGGTCGCCGACAACACCCGCCTCGTGCTCGGCAAGGCCCTCGACGTCGTCCTGCGCATGCTGCATCCGACGATGCCCTTCGTCACCGAGGTGCTGTGGAAGGCCCTCACCGGCGGAACCTCGCTGGTCATCGCGGACTGGCCGTCGCGCGACTGGGCCCCGGCCGAGATCCCCGCCGACGGCGTGGAGTCCGCCCGCCGCTTCGCCGACCTGCAGCGCCTGGTCACCGAGATCCGCCGGTTCCGCAGCGACCAGCTGCTCAAGCCCGGCCAGCGGGTCTCCGCGCGGCTCACCGGCCTCGACGAGGCGGGCCTGACCTCCCTCGCGGCCGCCGCCGCGAACCTGTGCCGCCTCACCCTGCCGGAGGACGGCTTCGCCGCCACCGCCTCGCTCGAGGTCCGGCTCGTGGGCGGCACGGTGACCGTCGAGCTGGACACCTCCGGCACCGTCGACCTGGGGGCCGAGCGGGCCCGCCTCGAGAAGGACCTCAAGGCCGCGCAGAAGGAGCTCGACGGCACGTCGGCCAAGCTGGGCAACGAGGCCTTCCTCGCGAAGGCGCCCGACGCCGTCGTCGACAAGATCCGCGGCCGCCAGTCGGTCGCACAGGAGGAGGTCGAGCGCCTCACCGCCCGGATCGCGCAGCTGGGCGGGGGCGCCGCGTGACGGTGCCCGCCTTCGCGGCCGACCCCGACGACCTCGCCGAACTCGCCCAGGTCGAGGCCGAGCTGGATCAGCGCTGGCCGGAGACGAAGATCGAGCCCTCGCTCGCCCGGATCTCCGCGCTGATGCAGCTCCTCGGCTCGCCGCAGGACGCGTACCCGTCGATCCAGGTCGCCGGGACCAACGGCAAGTCGTCGACCACGCGGATGATCGACTCGCTGCTGCTGGCCTTCTCCCGTCGCACGGGCCGGATCACCAGCCCCCACCTGCAGCTCGCGACCGAGCGGATCGCGATCGACGGTGCGCCGCTCACCGCGAGGCAGTACGTGGAGACCTACCGCGAGCTCGAGCCCTTCATCGAGCTCGTCGACGCGCAGTCCGAGGCCGCGGACGGCCCGCGGATGAGCAAGTTCGAGGTGCTCACCGCGATGGCCTTCGCCGCCTTCGCCGAGGCTCCCGTCGACGTGGCCGTCGTCGAGGTCGGGCTCGGCGGCACCTGGGACGCGACCAACGTGGTGACCGCCGAGGTCGCCGTCATCACCCCGATCGGACTCGACCACGTCGAGATCCTCGGCCCCGATCTCGCGTCGATCGCGGGGGAGAAGGCCGGCATCGTCAAGCGCGCGCCGGAGCGGCTGATCCCTAAGGACACCGTGGTGATCGTGGGCAAGCAGGAGCCCGAGGCGATGGACGTGCTGCTGCGCAAGGCCGTCGAGGCCGACGCGGCCGTCGCGCGCGAGGGCTCGGAGTTCGCGGTCGTCGAACGCCGCGTCGCCGTCGGGGGGCAGCAGCTCACCCTCCAGGGGCTCGGCGGAATCTACGACGACGTCTTCCTGCCGCTCCACGGCGAGCACCAGGCAAACAACGCGGCGGTCGCCCTCGCCGCCGTCGAGGCCTTCTTCGGCGCCGGCGCCGACCAGCAGCTCGACATCGACACGGTGCGGGAGGGCTTCGCGAAGTCCGCCTCGCCCGGCCGCCTCGAGCGGGTCCGCAGTGCCCCGACGGTGCTCATCGACGCCGCGCACAACCCGCACGGCGCGCAGGCCCTCGCCCGGACCATCGAGACCGAGTTCGGTTTCCGCACCCTGATCGGCGTCGTCTCCGTGCTCGCCGACAAGGACGCCGTGGGCGTGCTGACGGCGCTCGAACCCGTGCTCGACACCGTCGTCGTCACCCACAACGGCTCGCCCCGCGCACTCGAGGTCGAGCGACTGGAGGCCATCGCGGAGGAGATCTTCGGCGAGGACCGCGTGGTCACCTCGCCCACCATGGTCGACGCGGTGGAGACCGCCGTCGCCCTCGCCGACCAGGAGTCCGACGACGAGGACGGGCCCGCCTCCGGCGTCGGCGTCCTCATCACCGGCTCCGTGGTCACCGCCGGCGCCGCGCGCTCGCTGTTCGGAAAGGAGCCCCAGTGACCGAGCCCCAGCGGTTCACCCCGCCTCCGAAGGACCCGTGGAAGAGCTTCCGCGGCATCCTCTCCGGCACCCTGATCCTCGAGATGATCGTGATCCTGCTGGCCCTGCCCGTGGTGGTCCGCCTCTCGCCCGGCCTGTCCTGGCTCAAGATCGCGTACGTCCTGATCCTCGCGGCGCTGATGTTCGCCGGCTGCATGGTCGTCAAGAAGCCGTGGGCCGTCCCCGCCTTCCTCGCGCTGCAGGTCGCCGTCATCGCCGGCTTCGTCGTGCACTGGGGGATCGGCGCCGTGGGCATCGTCTTCGGCATCGTCTGGGCCTACATCGCCTTCATCGAGCGCGACGTGAAGCAGCGCATGGAGCAGGGCCGCCTGCCGGGGCAGGAACCGATCGCCGAGTGAGGCCCGTTACGCTGTTGCCGTGACTGAGCGGACTCTGATTCTCATCAAGCCCGACGGCGTGCGGCGCGGCCTCTCCGGGGAGATCCTGGCGCGTATCGAGCGGAAGGGCCTCACCATCGCGGCCCTCGAGCTCAAGCACGTCTCCATCGAGGTGGCCGAGGGCCACTACGCCGAGCACAAGGAGAAGCCCTTCTTCGGCTCCCTGCTCGACTTCATCACCTCCGGGCCCGTCGTGGCCGCGGTGCTGGAGGGCCCGCGCGCGATCGCCGCGTTCCGCCAGCTCGCCGGCGGCACCGACCCGGTCGAGAAGGCCGTGCCCGGCACCATCCGCGGCGATTTCGGCCTGGAGACCCAGGAGAACCTGGTGCACGGCTCCGACTCGCCCGAGTCCGCCGCGCGCGAGATCGCCCTCTGGTTTCCCGGCCTCGCCTGACCTGCCAGAACCTGTTCCACACCCCTGATCCCACGGGCCCGCCCGCGCGACATCGCGCGGCGCGGGCCCGATACTTTTCCGCACTGCCTGTGGCGTGTGGGATACTGACGTCGGACGCACGTCGGCGCGCGCAACCGCGCGGCACCGACCGGCCCGGCTGGCTCACAGATCGTCGAGCCAGCGTGCGCCACGCACGAGACACGTGCAGACCTTGACAAACGTGGGGCGGTAGGAGAATTCCTTCGCCCGCACCACATGACACGCCCCCGCGTGGCCGCGACCAGCAGTGATCGCGCCCGGGGGTCGGTAGGAGATATTGAGTGGCCGACAACACGTCGCCGGAAGAACAGAACAACGAAGCTCGGGAGGAGTTCCCGCAGAAGCTGCGCGTCCACGCGCTGGCGCGTCTGCTGGGCCTCACCAGCAAGGAGGTGCTCGCGCACCTCGGTGAGCTGGGCTTCGTCGCGCGCAGCGCGCACTCGAGCATCGACCGCAGCGCCGCCGAGCGGGTGCGCGATCGCATCGCCGAGGGCGCGGGTGCCACGGAGCCGGCGGAGGCCGACACCCCCGTGACGCCCGACGTCGCCGAGGAGGCCGCGCCGGAGGCGACCGCGGTGGGCAGCACGCCCTCGCTCTTCTCCGCCGCCGCGGCCGCCGAGCCAGTGGTCGAGCAGGCCCCGTCGTCCTTCGACGCGAACGTGCCGCTGTTCCTGCAGCCCGAGCAGGTCGAGCAGGCGCCGCGGAAGGCGCGCGCCGCCAAGAAGGACGCCGCGCCGGCCTCCGAGGCCGACGAGCCCGAGGCCGAGAAGCCCGCGACCGCGCCTGAGAAGCCCCAGGCGACCGCCACCCCCGAGGCGGAGCAGCCCGAGGCCGCCGAGGCCGAGGCTGACACGACCGACGCGGCAGCGTCGACCGAGCAGAACGACGACGAGGCCGCCGGCAACCGTCGCCGCCGCCGTGGACGCCGCGGCCGCGGCCGCGGCCGCGGGGAGAACGCCGACGAGCAGGACGGCCAGGAGACCGACGGCGGCGAGCAGGCCGCCGAGACGCCCGCCCGCGACGACGCACCGAAGGCCGACGCAGACCAGTCCGAGGCCGAGAAGGCCGACGACGAGAAGACCGACGAGGCCTCGGACGATGCCGATGGGGACGACGTCGAGGACGTGACCGACGGCGGCTCGCGTCGCCGCCGTCGCCGTCGCCGCCGCCGCGGCACGGGGGAGGACGGTGCGGAGGCGACCCCGTCCGACGACCCGCCCAACACCGTCGTGCACGAGCGCGAGCCGCGGCAGCGTCAGCGCCGCGACGAGGTGCGCGGCATCAGCGGCTCGACCCGCCTCGAGGCCAAGCGCCAGCGCCGCCGCGACGGCCGCGACACCGTCCGCCGCCGCCCGCCGATCCTCACCGAGTCCGAGTTCCTCGCCCGTCGCGAGGCCGTCGACCGCGTGATGGTCGTGCGCGAGCGCACCGGCGTCGGCCCGTCGGAGGGCCAGGACGGCCACACCGTCCCGCACCCGCAGGATTACACCCAGGTCGCCGTCCTCGAGGACGGCGTACTGGTGGAGCACTTCGTCACGTCGTCGAGCTCGGCGTCGATGGTCGGCAACATCTACCTGGGCCGCGTGCAGAACGTGCTGCCCTCGATGGAGGCCGCCTTCGTCGACATCGGCCGCGGCCGCAACGGCGTCCTCTACGCCGGCGAGGTCAACTGGGACGCCGCAGGCCTGGACGGCAACGCCCGCAAGATCGAGCAGGCCCTCAAGCCCGGCGATCAGGTGCTGGTGCAGGTGTCCAAGGACCCGGTGGGTCACAAGGGCGCCCGCCTCACCACGCAGATCTCCCTCGCGGGCCGCTTCCTGGTCTACGTGCCCGGCGGCGGTTCCGCGGGCATCTCGCGCAAGCTGCCCGACACCGAGCGCAAGCGCCTCAAGGAGATCCTCAAGGAGATCGTCCCGGCCGATGCCGGCGTGATCATCCGCACCGCGTCCGAGGGCGTCAGCGCCGAGGAGCTCGCGGGCGACGTCGCGCGGCTGCAGGCCCAGTGGGCCGAGATCGAGGAGGCCTCCTCGCAGAAGGGCGTCAAGGCGCTCTACGAGGAGCCCGACCTGCTGGTCAAGGTCGTGCGCGATCTGTTCAACGAGGACTTCAGCAAGCTCGTCATCGAGGGCGGCCGCGCCTGGGACACCGTGGAGAAGTACGTCTCCACCGTCGCGCCCGACCTGCTGCCCCGCGTCGAGAAGTTCGAGAAGGCCCACGCCGATGCGCCGGACGTCTTCGCGACCTACCGCATCGACGAGCAGCTCGCCAAGGCGATGGACCGCAAGGTCTGGCTGCCGTCGGGCGGCACGCTGGTCATCGACCGCACCGAGGCCATGACCGTCGTCGACGTCAACACCGGCAAGTTCACCGGCGCCGGCGGCAACCTCGAGGAGACCGTCACCCGGAACAACCTCGAGGCGGCCGAGGAGATCGTGCGGCAGATGCGCCTGCGCGACATCGGCGGCATGATCGTCGTCGACTTCATCGACATGGTCCTCGAGTCCAACCGCGACCTCGTGCTGCGCCGCCTCACCGAGGCGCTCGGCCGCGACCGCACCCGCCACCAGGTCTCCGAGGTCACCTCGCTGGGCCTGGTGCAGATGACCCGCAAGCGGATCGGCACCGGCCTCGTCGAGGCCTTCTCCACGCCGTGCCAGGCCTGCTCGGGCCGGGGCATCATCGTCCACGACGCGCCCGTCGAGTCGTCGAGCGGCGGCGAGGACGGCGGCCGCTCCGGCGACAGGGCGGAGGGCTCGGGTCGCAAGAAGCGCAAGCGCACCAAGTCCGACGGTGCCGCTCAGGCCCCGTCGACGCCGCCTGCCCCGCCGGCGCCCGCGAAGGAGCCCGCCGTGCACAAGGGCGAGCACCCCATGTTCCGGGCGATGGCCGCGCACCACGACGACGAGGCGCCCGCTGACGGCACCGAGGTCGCCGCGGCGCAGGTCGCCGAGACTTCGGCCGCCGATGCACCCGAGGTCGCGACCGTCGAGCGGACGGTCGTGGAGCAGGTCGTCGAGGCCGTCGCGGAGGCGCCCCAGGCCGCCGCCGAGGCGCCGGTCGAGACCGCTCCGGCGCAGCAGACCGAGGCGGCGGCACCGTCGGCGCCCCGGCGCCGGCGGGTGGCGCGCAAGGCGCCCACCACCACGTCCGCGGCACCGCAGACGATCGTCGTCGACATCGCGGCCCCCGCGCCCGACGCACCGGCGGTCACGGCCGCCGCGGCCGACGGTGCCGGTGCCTCGGTGGCGGAGCCCGCGCGCAAGCGGGCCCGCCGACGGGCCGCCGCCCGCCCTGCCGGCCCCGCGGCCGGCGGTGCCGGGAGTGACGGAGCCGACAAGGCGGACCAGCCGGTTTGACCCTGTCGCCGGCCTTCCCGTAACCTGGGAAGGTCGCTTTTCCGGCGGCGCGCTCGTGCGTGCGTGTTCCGGAGTACCCGCGTGATACGAGCCGCGCACCTGGCGCGCGCTGAACTACGAGATGTGTAAGAAGAGGTAAGTCCGAAGATGGCCACGTATGCGATCGTCAAGACCGGCGGCAAGCAGTACAAGGTCGCCGTCGGCGACCTGGTGAAGGTCGAGAAGATCGACGGTGAGGTCGGCAGCAGCGTTCAGCTGCCCGTCGCTCTGGTCGTCGACGGCGCCAACCTCACCACCGACGCCGCGGCGCTGGAGAAGATCTCCGTGACCGGCGAGGTCGTGGATCAGGTCAAGGGCCCGAAGATCCGGATCCACAAGTTCAAGAACAAGACCGGCTACCACAAGCGTCAGGGCCACCGGCAGAAGCTGACGGTCGTCAAGGTGACCGCAATCGCCTGACCGGCGAACCCAGACAACGAACACCCCTAGTACAGGAGTAGCCAGATGGCACACAAGAAGGGCGCGTCCAGCTCGCGCAACGGTCGTGATTCCAACGCCCAGCGACTGGGCGTCAAGCGGTTCGGTGGCCAGAAGGTCAGCGCCGGCGAGATCCTGGTCCGCCAGCGCGGCACCCACTTCCACCCCGGCGTCCTCGTCGGCCGTGGCGGCGACGACACCCTGTTCGCCCTCGCCGCGGGTGCGGTGGAGTTCGGCACGAAGCGTGGCCGCAAGACGGTCAACATCGTGCCGGTCGCTGTGGAGGCCTAGTCCCGCAGCGGCAGTACGAGTCTTTTCGAAGGCGGGTGTGGTCTCCATCAGGTGACCCGCCCGCCTTCGGCTTTTCCGCCCCGCGCCCACCGGCGCAGGGCACACAGGTAGAAAGAGGTTTCCCATGTCCAGGTTCGTCGACCGGGTGACGGTGCACGTCACGGCCGGTAACGGTGGCCACGGCTGCGCCTCGATCCACCGCGAGAAGTTCAAGCCGCTCGGCGGCCCCGACGGCGGCAACGGCGGGCGCGGCGGCTCCGTGGTCCTCGAGGTCGATCCGCAGGTGCACACCCTGCTCGACTTCCACTTCCGCCCCCACCTCAAGGCCACCAACGGCAAGCCCGGCGAGGGCGGCAACCGCGAGGGCAAGTCCGGGCAGGACATCGTGCTCAAGGTGCCGGACGGCACCGTCGTGCTCGATACGGACGGGAAGATGCTGGCCGACCTCGTGGGCGCCGGCACCCGCTTCGACGCCGCGCAGGGCGGCCGCGGCGGCCGCGGCAACGCCGCGCTCGTGTCCAAGGCCCGCAAGGCCCCCGGCTTCGCCCTGCTCGGCGAGGAGGGCCAGGCCCGCGACCTGGTGCTCGAGCTCAAGTCCGTGGCCGACGTGGGCCTCGTCGGGTTCCCGTCCGCGGGCAAGTCCTCGCTGGTCTCGGTGCTGTCGGCCGCGAAGCCGAAGATCGCCGACTACCCCTTCACCACGCTCGCCCCCAACCTCGGCGTCGTCTCGGCGGGGGAGACCACCTTCACCATCGCCGACGTGCCCGGGCTCATCCCCGGCGCCTCGACGGGCCGCGGCCTCGGCCTGGACTTCCTGCGCCACCTCGAGCGCTGCGCGGTGCTCGCGCACGTCGTGGACTGCGCGACCCTGGAACCGGGCCGCGACCCGGTCAGCGACGTCGACGCGCTGGAGGCCGAGCTGGCCGCCTACCAGCCGGCGCTGGCCGCCGACACCGGCCTGGGCGAGCTGTCCGAGCGACCCCGCATCGTGGTGCTCAACAAGGCCGACGTGCCCGACGCCGAGGAGCTCGCCGAGATGGTGCGCCCCGAGTTCGAGGCGCGGGGCTGGCCCGTCTTCGTGATCTCCGCGGTCGCCCACACCGGGCTGCGGGAACTGACCTTCGCCCTCGCCGACCTGGTGCAGAAGTTCCGGGCGGAGCGCGGCAACCCCGTCGCGCGGCGCCCCGTCATCCGGCCCATCGCGATCGACGAGTCCGGCTTCGAGGTCATCTCCGACCCGGATCAGCCGGGCGGCTTCATCGTGCGCGGCCCGCGGCCGGAGCGGTGGATCAAGCAGACCCCGTTCGACAACGACGAGGCCGTCGGCTTCCTCGCGGACCGGCTCAACCGGCTCGGCGTCGAGAAGGAGCTGCTCAAGCTCGGCGCGGAGCCCGGCTGCCCCGTCACCATCGGCGACGTGTGCTTCAACTGGGAGCCCTCGCTGGGCACCATCGACGACGTGCCCGTCACCGGCCGCGGCACCGACATCCGCCTCGAGCAGAACGAGCGCGTGGGCGCGGCCGAGCGGCGCCACCAGCACGACGTGCGCCGTGGTCTCGCGAGCGACGACGAGGGCGACGAATGACGGCGGCGCCCGCGACCGGTGATCTCCTCGCCGGCGACATGCGCGCCATGGTCGCGGGCGCCCGCAAGCTGGTCGTGAAGATCGGCAGCTCCGCACTGACCGACCTCGAGCACGGCCTCGCCTCCGACCGGCTGGACGCGCTGACCGACGCCATCGTCGCGCGACTGGACCGGGGCACCGAGGTCATCGTGGTCTCGTCGGGCGCGATCGGCGCCGGCATGGCGCCGCTCGGCCTCAAGCGCAGGCCGACCGACCTGGCCACCAAGCAGGCCGTCGCGTCCGTGGGGCAGCTGCAGCTCGCCAACGCCTGGGGCGCCTCGTTCGGGCGCTACGACCGCATCGTCTCCCTGGTCCTGCTGACCGCGCACGACATCGGCCTGCGGGTGCACGCCGCGAACGCGCAGCGCACTCTGGACCGCCTGCGCACGCTGGGTGCCGTGCCGATCATCAACGAGAACGACGTGGTGGCCTCGAACGAGGTCCGCTTCGGCGACAACGACCGGCTCGCGGCCCTCGTCGCGCATCTCACCGGCGCCGACGCGCTCGTCCTCCTGTCGGACGTCGACGGGCTCTACGACGGTGACCCGCGCAAGGGCGACGCTTCGCTGATCGCGGCCGTCGACGGCCCCGAGGACCTGGACGGCGTCGTCGCGGGCTCCGGCGGCGCGCTCGGCACCGGCGGCATGGCCTCGAAGCTCTCCGCGGCCCGCCTGGCGGCGGATGCCGGCGTCCCCGTGCTGCTCACCGCTGCCGCGCTCGCCGACCGGGCGCTCGACGGTGCCGACGTGGGCACCGTCTTCCGGCCCCGGGCCGTGCGCCTCTCGGCGCGGCGGTTCTGGGTGCGGCACGCGGCCGACGTGCACGGCGACCTCACGCTGGACGACGGTGCCGTCGCCGCGGTGGTCGACCGACGCCGCTCGCTGCTCCCCGCCGGCGTCACCGCGGTCAGCGGCACCTTCTCCGGCGGCGACGTGGTGAACCTCCGTGACCTGCAGGGCACCGTCCGGGCCCGCGGGGTGGCGGCCTACGACCACACCGAGCTCGAGATGATGCTCGGCCGCGACACCACGGACCTGCCGGAGGGTCTGCGGCGCCCCGTCGTCCACGCGGACGACCTGGTGCCGGTGCGCTGACGCCGCGGGCGTCGACCGTCAGACCTGGGCGCCCTCGAGGTCGCGGCGGAGCGCGGCCTCGGAGGCCTTCACGGCCTGCACGGCGAAGGGCTCGATGATCATGCCGAGGGCCTTGCCGGCCAGGCCGCCGGGCAGCTCGTAGGTGAACTCGACCGCGAGCTCGGTGGCGGCGTCGCCGACGGCGCTGAACGTCCAGCGCGACGTGGTCTTGAAGCCCGCGATGGACTTCAGGGTGATCAGGCGGTCCTCCTCGAACTCGGTGACCTCGACGACGGAGCCGATCTCCTTCGGGCCGATCTTCACCGCCGAGTCGTAGGTCGCGCCGAGGCCGTAGTCCTTCTCGCCCTGCGGCACGAACTTGCTGATGCCGAAGAACCACTGCGGCACGGTCCGGTAGTCCGCGACGTGGGCGAACGCGGTGCTCAGGGGGACGGATGCCGATGCGGTGTGGTGGATGGTGGTCATGGAGGCCTCCGGTCTGGGCGAGCAACAGCGAACACGTGGGACCCGGTGTCCCGGGTGATCACCGGCGACCCTACAGGTGCGACCAGGGCATTCATACAGACAGGTAGGAAATGTCCACGAACGTGGTACATTTTCGTCAGAACTGTGTCAGCCAGCAGGAGGAGTCCGTCGTGGCACTGCACATCACCCACATGGGGCGCACCCGAGGCCGCCCGTTCGCCGGGCAGGCGGAGTACGAGCAGACCCTGCAGGACCTCTCCGAGGCCTCCGTCCAGCGCAACTTCGATCCGTACGTCGACATCGACTGGGACTCGCCGGAGCTCGCGGTCACGCCGGACGATCCGCGGTGGATCCTCGATTCCCGCTTCGATCCGATCGGCCGCACCGAGTGGTACCAGTCGCAGCCGCGCTCGAAGCAGATCGAGATGGGCATGTGGCGCCAGGCGAACGTGGCCAAGGTCGGCCTGCAGTTCGAGTCGGTGCTGATCCGCGGCATCATGCAGTACACGGCCCTGCAGCCGAACAACTCGCCGGAGTTCCGCTACGCCACCCATGAGGCGAAGGAGGAGTGCCAGCACACGCTGATGTTCCAGGAGTTCGTCAACCGGATCGGGATGGACGTGCCCGGCGGCCCGCTGTGGTTCCGCCGCCTGTCGCCGATCATCCCGCTGGCGGCCACGACCTTCCCGATGATCTTCTACATGGGCGTGCTCGGCGGCGAGGAGCCGATCGACCACGTGCAGAAGCAGTTCCTGCGCTCGGGCATCGAGCAGCACCCCACGATGACCGCGGTCATGCAGATCCACGTGGCGGAGGAGGCGCGCCACATCTCCTTCGCGCACCAGCTGCTGGAGCACCGCATCCCCACCCGCGGCGCCTTCCCGCGCTTCCTGCTCTCGCTGGCGCTGCCGCTCGTGATGCGCTCGCTGCTCACCGCGATCGCGGTGCCGCCGCGCGAGTTCCGCAAGCGCTTCGAGATCCCGCGCTCCGAGTGGAAGCAGATGTACTGGCGCTCCCCGGAGTCGCAGGCGGTCAAGCGCGAGGTGTTCGGCGACGTGCGACTGCTGGCCGAGAAGACGAAGCTGATGAACCCCGTCTCGCGGGTGCTGTGGCGCGTCCTCGGCATCGACGGTCGCGTCTCGCGCTTCCGCAGCGAGCCCGCGTACTCCGCGGGCTGACCTCCCGACCGACCCGATCCGCCTGGAGCGGAGCTGCCGTGAGCGGTTCCGCCCCAGGCGGATTCGTCTGTCCAGGGGAGCGGATCGGCGCCACGATGGGCGCATGAGTGAAAACCCCAAGATCCCGCACTTCACCGAACGGGTGCGCCGCGAGCTCTACGACCGCCGCGTCGTCGTCCTCGACGGTCCGCTCGACGACGACAACGGCTCCCTGCTCGCCACCCAGATCCTCTCGCTCGCGTCCACGAGCTCGGCCGACATCGCGCTGTGGATCCACTCGCCGGGCGGCTCCGTCCCGTCGATGCTCGCGATCCGCGACGTGATGCGGCTCGTGCCGTGCGACGTCTCCACGCTGGTCCTCGGCATCGCGTACAGCGCCGGGCAGTTCCTGCTCTCCGCCGGCACGCCCGGCAAGCGTCGCGCGCTGCCGCACGCCCGCGTCCTCATGCACCAGGGCTCCGCGGGCATCGGCGGCACCGCGGTCGACATCGAGCTGCAGGCAGGCGACCTGCGGCACACCCGCGACACCGTCCTCGGCCTGATCGCCGACGACACCGGCCGGCCCCTGGAGCAGATCTTCGAGGACTCGTTGCACGACCGCTGGTACACGGCCGAGCAGGCCCGCGAGTACGGCTTCATCGACGAGATCGTGGAGTCCTTCGACACCGTGGTGCCGGGCCGGCGCCGGGCCGGCTTCGACCTGACGGGAGCCGCCCGATGAGCACCTACACGATCCCCAACGTCATCGACCGCCGCCCGAACGGCGAACGGATCACCGACGTCTACTCGCACCTGCTCTCCGAGCGCGTCGTCTACCTCGGCACCGCGATCGACGCGGGCGTCGCGAACGCGATCGTCGCGCAGCTGCTGTTCCTCGCCTCCGACGGCGACGGCGAGATCCAGCTGTACATCAACTGCGAGGGCGGCGATCCCAGTGCGGCGCTGGCGATCTACGACACCATGCGCTACATCCGCCCGACGGTGGCGACCACGTGCGTCGGGCAGGCGGTCGCCGTGGGGGCGGTCCTCCTCGCGGGCGGTGCCCCCGGGCACAGGATGGCGCTGCCGCACGCGCGGGTGGTCCTGCACCAGCCCTCCGCGCAGGGCCGCGGCACCATCCCGGACCTCATCCTCCAGGCCGACGAGGTGATCCGTGTCCGCGCGCAGATGGAGCGGGTGCTCGCCCGGCACACGAGGCGAACGCCCGAGGAACTGCGCGCCGACACCGACCACGACCGCGTCTTCACCGCCGAGGCGGCCGTCGACTACGGGCTGATCGACGAGGTGATCGAGGAGGCCTGACGCCTCAGGCCGCCAGCGCCAACAGGCGCGGAGCGGGGGCGGCCTGAGGCGTCAGGCCTCCTCG
>NZ_JAIULG010000073.1 GCF_020169415.1 Tsukamurella sp. M9C | reverse complement strand
CGCCCCGAGTCCCGCCCGCGGGCAGGTGCTGCTCAACGTCACCCGCACCGGGATCTGCGGCTCCGACCTGCACGCCCGCCACCACGCCGACCTCGTCGCGGACCTCGCCGCGAAGGCCGGCTACCCCGATTGCATGCGCACCGACCAGCGCATCGTCATGGGCCACGAGTTCGTGGGCACCGTCGCCGAGTACGGGCCGGGCTGTCGCAAGCGGTGGCCGGTGGGCACCCGCGTCGTGTCCCTGCCGACGCTGATGGTCGGCAGCGAGCCGCAGCTCGTCGGACTGTCCGAGCGGTCCCCCGGCTCGTACGCCGAGCAGGTGCTCGTCCAGGAGTCGATGACGATGCCGGTGCCCGACAAGCTCTCCGACGAGGAGGCCGCCCTCACCGAGCCGATGGCCGTGGCCTGGCACGCGGTGCGCCGCGCAGAGGTCGGTCGCGGGCAGACGGCGATCGTGATCGGCTGCGGCCCGATCGGCCTCGCGGTGATCTCGATGCTGCGCGCCTCGGGCGTCAAGAAGATCATCGCCAGCGACTTCTCCCCCGGGCGCCGCGCCCTCGCGACGCAGATGGGCGCCCACGTGGTGGTCGACCCGCGGGAGCAGCAGCCGTGGGACGCCTACAAGCAGCCCCGCAACGAGATCCGCAAGGCCAGCGACCTCTTCAAGCTGGGCGTGAGCACGATGGACAAGCTCACCCTGGTCCCCGGCCCCGTGCCGTGGTGGCACGTCTTCCGCCTCGCGGACAAGATCGGCGAGACCCCGTCCGGTCCCGTCGTCTTCGAGTGCGTGGGCGTGCCCGGCATGATCAACTCGATCATCGAGGCCGCACCGCTGCGCACCCGCGTGATCGTCGTCGGCGTGTGCATGGAGCCCGACACGATCATGCCCGCGCTGGCCGGCAACAAGGAGATCGACCTGCGGTTCGTCTTCGGCTACGACCCGGGCGAGTTCCACGACACGCTGCACATGATGGCGAGCGGCAAGGTCGACGTGAAGCCGCTGGTCACGGGCACCGTCGGGCTCGGCGGGGTGGAGACCGCGTTCGACGCGCTCGGCGACCCCGAGGTGCACGCCAAGATCCTGATCGACCCCTCGAGCACGGCGACCGCGCCCTGACGGCGCCGACCGCGCTGCGGATCGGCACGTTCAACGTCAACGGGATCCGGGCGGCGCGCCGCCGCGGCTTCGACGACTGGCTCGCGGGACGCGGGCTGGACGTGCTGGCGCTGCAGGAGCTGCGCTGCCCGCCCGCCGAGGTGGGCGTGTTCCCCGGCTATCACGCGGCCGTCGACTGCGGCTCGATCCCGGGCCGCAACGGGGTGGCGATCCTGAGCCGGGAGGCACCGTCGGACGTGCGGACCTGGGCGAGCAGTCCGCCCCGCGCGCGCGGGCTCGCCGAGTACGCCCACGAGGGCCGGTACGTCGAGGTGGACCTCCCCGGCCTGACGGTGGCCTGCCTGTACCTGCCCAAGGGCGGGCTGCCCGCGCACCTGCAGCGCCCCGGGAACATGCGGGACGTGCCGGACGGCGGCGCGAAGCACGCCCGGAAGATGCGCTTCCTCGACGCCTTCGCGCGCGAGCTCGACCGCAACCGCCGGGCCGCGCTCGCCGCGGGGCGCGAGTTCCTGCTGCTCGGCGACCTCAACCTGGCGCTCCTGCCGCACGACGTCACCAACTGGCGGCCCGCGCAGAAGATGGAGGGCTTCCTCCCGGAGGAGCGGGAGTGGCTGGGCGCGCAACTGGGGCCGCGCCGGCTCGTCGACGTGGTGCGCACGCTGCACGGCGACCGGCCCGGACCGCTGTCGTGGTGGAGCTGGGCGGGCGAATCCTTCACCAAGGACGTCGGATGGCGCATCGACCACCAGCTGGCGACCCCGCGCCTCGCCCGCACGGCGCAGTCGGTGGTCGTCGACAAGGAACCCTCCCCCGACGAGCGACTGTCGGATCACGCTCCCGTGATCGTGGACTACGCACGCGGCTGAGGGGCGCGGGATCACCCTGACCGCAAACCTT
Organism: Tsukamurella sp. M9C; assembly: GCF_020169415.1. Taxonomy (GTDB): domain Bacteria; phylum Actinomycetota; class Actinomycetes; order Mycobacteriales; family Mycobacteriaceae; genus Tsukamurella. The sequence goes on along the minus strand of NZ_JAIULG010000073.1, from coordinate 15,663 downwards.
TCCGCGCGGCGAAAGGCGCTGCACACTGGTCCCTCGTGAAACGAACGGCTACCGCCATCCTCGCAGTCCTGTTGTCCCTCACCGCGGTCGGCACCACCGCCTGCGCGAGCGACACCCCGTCGAACGAGATCAAGCTCGGGGTCGTCGACGTCGGCAAACCCCACTGGAAGGTGTTCACCGACGTCGCGAAGGAGCACGGCTACACCGTGAAGCTCGTCTCCTTCTCCGACTACAACGCCCCGAACCCCGCCCTCGCCGACGAATCCATCGACCTCAACCAGTTCCAGCACGTGCGCTACCTCGCCGCGTACAACGTCAAGAACACCGTCCGCCTGGCCCCGGTCGGCGCCACCCAGATCTACCCGCTGCAGCTGTACTCGAAGCGACACCGGTCGATCGATGCCTTGCCGCAGGGAGCGACGATCGCCCTGTCGGACAACCCCGCGAACCAGATCCGTCCCCTGCTCAGCCTGAAGGCGGCCGGTCTCGTGACCTTCCGCGACGGCGCGGGCACCTGGCAGTCCTCACTCGCCGACGTGGATCGAGCGCGGTCCAAGGTCACGCTCGTCACGCTGGATCCCACCCAGATCGGCCCGGCGCTCGACAGCGTCGACGCCGGCTTCGTGGACGACACCTTCGCGGTGAAACTGGGGCTCACGAGCAAGGACTCGATCTACACCGACGATCCGCGCCGCCCCGACCTGGCGCAGTACATCAACGTCTTCGCCGCCCGCGAGAACGATCCCCGCACCGGCGACTACACCGCGCTCGCCGCTCTGTACCACGATCAGCGGGTCCATGACGCCGTCGTGAAGGACTCCGGCGAGACGGCGATCTTCACGACGGACGCGCCGGAGGCGCTCCGGACGACGCTGACCCGGGTGGAGCAATCGTTGCGGAGCTAGCCGCAGGTCCCGCCGCGACGGCGACGCCGCCGATGGTGACGAGGGCGCCGAGGATCAGGGCGGCGCCCTCGCCCGCGGCGAACAGGTGCATCTGCTCACCGACGGTGACGGCGGCGACGGGCACGCCGATCTGCGCGGCCGCGAGCACGCCCAGCGGGATGGGGAGGCCCGCGAACCGCATCGCGACGTGCGCACCGATCGCGCCGAAGCCGAGAGCGAGGCCCAGCAGGATGAACGACGGGTGCTCGACGAGGTCGCGCAGATTCACGCGCGCGCCCAGCCAGACGAAGAAGAGCGGCGCCAGGAAGCCCTCCCCGAGCGCGAAGAGCTGCGCCGCCATCCGCCGCGGCTCGCCCACCGACGAGACCGCGAGTCCCAGCGCGAAGCCGGCGAGCATCACCGAGACGTGCATCGTGGTGGCGATCGCGGCGAGCAGGAACAGCGCGACGAGGCTGATCCGCAGCTGCAGCGCGAACTCGCGCTCCTCCGAGAACTGCTCGATCCGGTCGCGCAGTCCGCTGTTCTCCGACCACCGCAGGATCAGGTAGAGCACGAACGCCGCGCCGCCCACCGCGAGCGCGCCGAGCGCCGCCCGTCCCGCCGTGGGCGGGTCGATGACCAGCGGCAGCGCGACGACGCAGACGGTGTCGGCGATCGCGACCTGCGCGGTCAGCGCCAGGACCGGCTTGCCGGTGAGGTGGTTGGAGTTGATGATCGGCAGCACCACGGCCGTCGATGACGACGCCATGAGCACCGCGTACAGCGCGGCGTGGCCGGTATCGAAGGCCGCAGACAGCGCGGTGCCGAGGATCGCGGCGATGACGCCGACCGCGGCCGCGCGGATCGCCCCCGCGCCCAGCGCCGCGCGCACCGCCGGATCGCGGACCGGGACGTGCGTCCCGGCGACGAACATGACGATGGCGAAGCCGATGTCGGCGAGGAAGGCGAAGGTCGGCTCGGTCGCATCCAGGACCCGGAAGCCCGTCGCGCCGAAGACCACGCCCGCCAGCATCGGGCCCAAGATCAGGGCAGGTGCCACGACTGCTTCGCGGCGAGCAACGGGCCCAGCAGCCCCAGCGCCGTGACCAGCGCCAACGTCGAGAACGTCATTGCAAGGAGGCTACTCCCCGCGGGCCGCCCAGTACCCCCGAAGTTCCTGCTCCGACGCCGATTTCACGACCAGCTCGCCGTCCTCGTCGTCCAGCAGGCAGACGGTCTCCCGTGGCAGGGCGTCCTCCGCGACGAGCTCCGCCTTCGCGCGGCGCATCGCCCCGAGCAGCGCGTACCCGTAGCGGGCGTACGCCGCGCTCCACGCCGCGTCGTCGAGGCCCTCGACGGCGTGGTTGAGGGCGTCCTGCCAGCCGTCGAGCGGTGGGCGCCGCGCCCAGGCGTCGTCGCGCCGGGGCCACGCGGGCGGGTCCCAGAGCTCGTGCGGCGGCACGGATTCGACGGTGCCCAGCGCCGGGTGGGGCAGCAGGATCACGCCGCCCCGCTCGGCGTAGAAGGTGGTCAGCGCGTACGCGTAGGGCAGCTCACCGTCGGCCTGGTAGACCAGCGCCCGCGCGACGGTGCGGAGCTCGGCGCAGACCGCGTCCTCGAAGCCGAACCAGTCGAAGTCGACGCCGGCGCCGGTCACCGCTTGACGACGTGCAGGTCGGCGAGGGTCGTCAGGCAGTCGGCGGCCATCGTCAGGTCGGCCTCGGCGAGCATCGACCGGAGCACGTGCTCGACGCCCGCCGCCCCGCCGAGGGTGAGGCCGTAGACGTACGGGCGGCCGATGCCGGCCAGGGTCGCGCCGAGGCCCACGACGCGGAGGACGTCGACGCCGTCGCGGACACCGCTGTCGAAGGTGACGGGCAGGCCCGCGTCGAGGACGCCCTCGAGGTGGCTCACGGCGGGCAGCCCACCGTTGGCCTGGCGGCCGCCGTGGTTGGAGCAGGCGATCGCGTCGACGCCCTCGGTCGCGGCCTTCCGCGCGTCCTCGGCGTGGCAGATGCCCTTGAGGATGATCGGCAGGTCGGTGATCCGGCGGATGCGGGCCACGTCGTCCCAGGAGAAGGTGGGCTTGCTGAACAGCGACGACCACACGATCCCCGCGTGCAGCGGCGGCGGGTTGTCCACCCCGCACAGCTCGATGAACCGCGGGTCGGTGAGGTAGTTGGCGAGGCAGCGACCGCGCAGGAACGGGATGTACCCGTTGCGCAGGTCCCGCGGCCGCCAGCCCAGGCTGCCGGTGTCGAGGGTGATGGTGAGCGCGTCGAAGCCGGCCTTGTCGGCGCGGCGCACCAGGTTGTCCGTCAGCTGGTCGTCCTTGGTCGGGTACAGCTGGAAGGCGGCGAAGGAGTCGCCGCGGGCGTCGGCGATCTCCTCGAGCGGCGCCTCCGACAGCGTCGAGTACATCGCCGCCACGTTCAGCTCCGCGGCGGCCCGGGCCACCTCGAGGTCCCCGTTCTCGTGGACCAGGCCGTTAACCCCTACCGGGCACAGGATGAGCGGCGCGTCGAGCTCGGCGCCGAGGAACGTGGTCGACAGGTCACGGACGCTGCGGTCGCGGAGCATCCGCGGGACGAAGCCGTAGCGCCGCAGCTCGGTGACATTGGCGTCCTGCGTGGTCTCGTCGCCGGCGCCGCCGCGCACGTAGTCGAAGAGGGAGTGGTCGAGCACCTGCTGCGCGCGGGCCTCGAGATCGCGGAAGGTGTAGGGGAAGTGGCGGTGCTTCGCGAGCAGCCCCTCCGCGTAGATGCCGTCCTGGAAGCTGCCGTAGTCCGCCATGGATGGACGGTAGCAGTGGCGGGTCAGGGCGCGGTGAGGAAGTCCAGGGCGTCGACGGTGGCCGCCGGCTCCTGCAGGTGGTAGCCGTGCCGCACGCCCCGGTACACCCGCACCCGGGCACCGTCGATGCCGGCGCGGAGGATCTCGGCGTTCTCGGCGGGACACATGCGGTCGTCGGCGCCGTGCAGGATCAGCGTGGGCGCCTCGATCCACGGCAGGGCCGCGGCCGCGTCGTGGTCGGTGCTCGCGGCGAAGTGCGCGCGCTGGGCGGGCAGCGAGCGCGGCTGCGCGAGGATCGCCTCGGCCGCCTCGGGGTGGACGGCGAGCCAGTCGGGCGTGAAGAACAGCTCCAGCAGGGCCCGCCGGTCCGAGCGCACCAGAATGCGGAGCACCTCGCTGGGGCGCGCGACGCCGTGGGCGTCGCCGACCGTCGTGGCGCCGAGAATCAGGCGGCGGACCCGCCCGGGCTGGTCGGCGGCGAGCCACTGCGCGGCGCGGCCGCCCATGGAGAAGCCGTAGACGTCGAGCGCGTCGCCGATCACGCCGTCCGCGCGGGCGGCGTCGAGCACCGCGAGGGCGTCCGCGGCGCAGTCCCGGGTGCTCCACCCGCGCGGGAAGACGTCGTCGCTCGCACCGATGCCGCGGTGGTCGAACGTGATGACGGGACCGGCGGCGCGGAAGTCGTCGACGACCGGCGCCCACGACGATCCGGCGAGCGCCTGACCGGCGAACAGCAGCACCCCGGGACCGCTCGCGCCGGGCGCCGCGGGGTGCACCGTGTAGGCGAGCCGGGCACCGTCGGCCAGGGTTGCGTGGGGCATGGCGGCAAGCCTAGGACGTCACACCGACAGGATGCAGCTCACACCACGAGGTGAGGCTTGGCTAGAATCTCGTCCCATGTCTGTTCACATCTTCTACGGTTCCTCGACCGGCACCGCCGAGGGCGCAGCGAACGCCATGTACAACGTGTTCGCCAAGGCCGGCTCCGTCGAGCTGCACGACATGATGGACGGCGAGATCGACGCGCTGGATCCCGCGGACTTCCACGTCTTCTCGTGCGCCACGTACGGCGAGGGCGAGCTGCCCGCCGGCACCACCGAGTTCTTCGAGGACCTGCTCGAGGCCGCGCCCGACCTCACCGGCCTGCGCTTCGCGGTCTTCGGCCTGGGCGACACCATCTACGTCGACACCTACAACGCCGGCGGCAAGACCATCGTCAAGCACCTCACGGGGCTGGGCGCCACCCAGGTGGGCGACCGCTTCGAGCACGACAACTCCGGCACCGACGACGTGGACGAGAAGGCCGTCGAGTGGGCCGAGGAGATCGTCGGCCAGATCTGACGTCCTTCAGCGACGCACCCCTGACAGACGAACGCCGCCGCGGAGGAATCCGCGGCGGCGTTCTTTCGTCGGTGGGTACCGCTACTGCGGCACCGAGAGGGTGGGCGGAGTGGTGTTCACGCCCGCGCAGGCCTCGCACACCGAGGCGGGGATGACGCCGCGGCGCTGCAGCCAGCCGAAGACGATGCAGCCGAGGCACACGCCCGCCGCCGACTCCAGCAGCGCGGCGACCACGAGCAGGCCGAGCACGACCTGGGCCGCGACGGTGTTCCCCGTCAGGAAGAGCACGAGCGCCACGGTCGAGAAGACGAGGCCGATGGTCTGCGCGAACCGCTTGGGCGGGCCGGGCACCAGCTTGGCCGGACCGAGCTTCGGCGCGATGACGTGCACCGACAGCCGGCCGAAGGGCGAATAGCGCGGCCCGCCGGCGACGCGCAGCGCGAAGCCGATCGCCAGGGCGGCGTAGAGCCACCACTGACCGGCGACGATCGTGACCACCGCGAGGACGACCACCAGGGCCGCCGTCGCGCGGGCCGCGTACTCGTTGACCGGGTTCGGGAAGGAGAAGAGACCACTCACGAGGCCGAGATTATCGCCGCCCGGCGACCGCCGTAAGGGTTGCGCTCGCGCTGATTCTCATGCGTCCGGCCCCGCGCCCGCCGCCAGCCGCAGGAGCAGCGGCACCGACTCACGCAGGCGGGCGGCCTCGTCGGCAGTGAGCTGCGCGCTGCCGGTCTCGACCAGCCAGGCGTCCTGTGCGGCGTCCCGAGCGTGCAGCACCTCCCGCCCGCGGTCCGTCAGCGCGACGGGCCGCCGCCGGCCGTCGGAGCCGTCGGCGTCGCCCTGCAGGAAACCGCGGCGTCGCAGGTCGGCGACCGCGACCGAGACGTTCGAGCGTTTCATCGCGAGCCGGTCCCCGATCGCCGTCGGGAAGGCGTCCACGCCGAGGGCCTCGACGGTGGCGAGCACGAACAGCTCGGAGCCGCGCAGCCCCGCGGCGGGCAGCTGCTGGAGTCGATGCTCCAGCAGGCCCACCGCGAGGCGGAGCGCCTCGGCATCGCCGGGCTTCACCGGTCGCTACTCGTCGACCACGACGGTCTCGCCCGGGGCGGCGCCGAGCAGCTGCCCCAGGTCGATGCCCTGCGACTTGAGCGCGGCCACGACCGACGCGACCGACTGGCCCGACAGGCCGAGGAGGCCACCGGCGCCGTCCCCCTGACCCCCGCCGATGATGCTGATGTTGTCGATGGCGGCGGTCGCCTCGGACTGCGCGCGGACCGACGCCTCCACGGTGGCGAGCACCTGCGGCGCGAGCAGCAGCCGGACGGCCTCGGCGTTGTACTGATTGAACGCCTCGGCCTGCGCCTGCTTGCCGGCCGCGTCGGCGCGCAGCTCGGCCTCGAGCGCCGCCGCGGCGGACTTGCGGGCCTGCGCCTTCGACTCGCCGTCGAGGCGGGTCGACTCCGCGGACGCCTCGGCGGCGAGGATCGCCGCCTGCCGGTCGCCCTCGGCGCGCGCGACCGCCGCCTGGCGCGCGGCCTCGGCGGGCGCGATCACGTCCGCCTCGAGCGAGGCCTCGGCCTGCGCGCGACGCTTGCGCTCGACCTCGGTGCGGGCCTCGACGCGGGCCGCCTCGGCCTCCTCCAGCGCGATGCCGACGGCCTTCTCCGCCTTGGCCTTGGCGAGCGGGCCGGCCTGGTCGGCCTCGGCGTTCTGCGCCTCGGTCTGGGCGCGGAGCTGGGCGATGCGCACGTCGCGGCCCTGCTGGGCCTCGGCGATCGCGGTCTCGGCCTCGGTCTGCGCGATCTCGCCGGCGCGACGGGCATCGGCGGAGCGGATCAGCGAGTCGCGCTCGGCCTCGGCCTTGCCGATGTCGGCGTCGCGCTTGACCTCGGCGATGCGCTTCTGGCCCAGCGACTCGAGGTAACCGTTGCGGTCCTCGATGCCGGCGATCTTGAGGATGTCGACCTCCATGCCGATGCGCGCCAGGTCGCCACCGGCCTCGTCGACCACGCCGCGGGCCAGGGCCTCGCGGTTGCTGTTGAGCTGCTCGACGGTCATGGTCGCGGCGATGCCGCGGAGGCTGCCGGCCAGGATCTCGTTGATCTGGTTCTCGAGCTCCGCCATGTTGGCGGTGAGGAAGCGTTGGGCGGCGGTGCGGGTCATCTCGTCGGTGGTGCCGATGCGCACCAGGCCGACGGCCTGCAGCTCGACGGGCACGCCGTCGATGCTGCGGGCGTTGCTCAGCGCGATCCGGATCTCGAAGGGGCGCAGCGGCATGTAGTCGACGCGCTCGAGGCCGGGCACCTTGAAGCGGGCGCCGCCGCGGACCACCTTCATCTCGCCGCGGCCGGTGAAGATCGCCACCTGGTCGGGCGGCGACTTGATGTAGTTGTGGAAGAAGATCCACAGGGCGAGCAGGATCACGATCACCGCGGCACCGGCCGCGATCAGGATCGATACGGTCATTGATTCCCTCCCTCTGCCGGGCGCGACGGCCCGGCGCTTGTGATCAGGCCTGAGTCTCGAGCGGCTGCACCACGAGGCGGTCCCCCTCGACGTCCACGATGAGCACCGAGGCGCCCGCCGCCGCGACGGCGGCGGGATCGACGAGGATCGCGGTCGTGGTGGCGCGCACCGACTCCGAGTCGACGTAGCTCACCCGGCCCCAGCCGCCGGCCGGGATCTCCATGCTGAGCTCGCCGATGGTGCCGACCGCGGCGCGGAGCCCCGCGACGGTACCGGTCTGCGCCCGGCGCATCGCGCGGAGCACCAGCATGAGCAGCCCGTAGGCGGCGACGCCGGAGGCGGCTGCTGCACCCACGACGACGGGCGTCGACAGCGACGCCCCGGCGGACAGGGGCCAGCCGACCACACCGAAGACGCCGACGGCGGCGGCCAGTGCGGGCGCGCTGAGCCAGGGCAGGCCGGCGTCGGCACTGCCGACCTCGACTCCCCCGACCTCGAAGTCCCCCAGGACCAGTGACGCGATCAGGACCAGAACCCCGACGACGGCACAGACTGCGAAAACGGTAACCACGGGCGCCTCCTCTGCGCTCGGATCTCCTGTTTGCAGTATAGCAAAGATTGCGTATAGGGCGTACACGAACGGAGACGGTTCCCACATTATTAGTTATGGACATATAATCCTTGTATGCCTACAAGTGTTTCGGGGCTGGGGCCGCGCCGTCGCGCGCTCGTCCTCGTCGCGTGCAGCCTGAGCCTGCTGATCTCCTCGATGGACGTGACCATCGTCAACGTCGCGCTCCCCGGGATCGGGCGGCAGATGGCGGCGTCGGTCACCCACCTGCAATGGGTGGTCGACATCTACACGCTCACGCTCGCCAGCCTGCTGGTGCTCTCCGGCGCCACCGCCGACCGCTTCGGGCGGCGCCGCGTCTTCCGGATCGGCCTCACCGTCTTCGCGGCGGGCTCGCTGCTCTGCAGCCTCGCGCCCACCGTCGACGTGCTGATCGCCGCCCGCGGGATCCAGGCCGTGGGCGGCTCGATGCTCACGCCCGTCGCGCTCTCCATCGTCACGGCGGTGTTCACCGAGCCGTCCGAACGCGCCCGCGCGATCGGCCTGTGGGGCGCGGTGGTCGGAGTCTCGACGGCGGTCGGGCCGCTCGTCGGCGGCGTCCTCATCGACACCCTGGGCTGGCGGTCGGTGTTCTGGGTGAACCTGCCGATCTGCGCCGTCGCGCTCGCGCTCACGTACGCCGTGGTGCCCGAGTCGAAGGCGGCCGTACCGCGCAGCATCGACCCGCTCGGGCAGGTGCTCGCGATCGCCGTGATGTTCACGGCGGTGTTCGGCCTCATCGAGCGCGAACCGCTGATGTTCGCGCTGACGGTCGCCGCCCTCGCCGCGTTCCTCGCTCACGAGCGCCGGCACCCGTCGCCGTTCATCGACCTGCGCTTCTTCCGCAGCATCCCGTTCTCCGCCGCCACGCTCACCGCGGTCTGCGCCTTCGCGGGCTTCGGCGCCTTCCTGTTCACGATGTCGCTGTACCTGCAGAACACGCGGCACTTCTCCGCGGTGCAGACCGGCCTGATGTTCCTGCCGATGGCGCTGTCGGTGCTCGTCGCCTCCCCCGTGTCCGGTCGGCTCGTGGCGCGATTCGGCCCCCGGCCCTCGCTGCTCGGCGCGGGCCTCCTGATGACGGGGGCGGCCGTCGTGCTGACGACGGTGGACGCGGGCACGCCCCTGCCGGAGCTGGCGGTGGTCTTCGCGGTCTTCGGCATCGGCTTCGGCCTGGTCAACGCGCCGATCACCAACTCGGCGGTGAGCGGGATGCCGCTCGACCGGGCGGGCGCCGCCGCCGCCGTCGCCAGCACCAGCCGGCAGCTGGGCATCAGCCTGGGGGTCGCTCTGTCCGGCCTCATCGCCGGCGCGACGCTCTGGTGGGCCGTCGCGGGTTTCGCGCTGGTCGTCGTGGCGCTCGCCGTCCTGTCGACCGGCGCCCGGGCGGAGCGCTCGCGGGCGCGGATCGCGCCGCTGCTCGAGACGAAGGAGGTGGCCGGTGCCCACTGAGAACCCGGACGAGGTGTGGAGCCTGCTCGTCCACGCCGTCATCGACAGCCGCTCGGACTGGCGCCGCGCGGTCGTCGAGCGCACCGGCCTGCCCTTCAGCCGGCTGCGGGCGCTCAAGCGCCTCGACCGCTACGGCTCGCTCACGCTCAAGGAGCTGGCCGCCCTCGCGGACATGGATGCGCCCGCCGCCACCGTCGCCGTCAACGACCTGCAATCGCGTGGGCACGTCGAACGCACCGTCTCCCCCGAGGACCGTCGGGCGAAGGTCGTGACCATCACCGACTCGGGACGCGCCGTCATCGACGCCATGGCCTCCGTGGAGGACCCGGCGCCACCCGCGATCCGGTCACTGCCTCCCGGGGAGCTCGCGCGCCTGGCCGAGCTCGCGCGCGCGCTCGCCGGGTAGTCCGGCGACGGGCTCGTGCGCCACGTCGAGCGGCTCCTCGCCGGGCGCCGAGGGCGGGGCCGGCGCCGCGACGGGGCCCGGGGCACCGTCGGCCGACGGTGCCGGCACGCTCTGCTCGACGGTGCCGACGACCACCTTCCGGGTGCGGCGCATCGCGAAGGTGACCTCCTCGACCTCCTCGTAGGACTGCTGCACCGTGCGGGTCTCGCCGCCGCCTCCGCCGGGCAGGACGCGCGCGACGATGGGCGGCACGAGCGGCCGGACGAAGCCGGCGATGGTGCGCGCGGCCTCGTCGAGCACGGGCGGCACGAACGGATTGGGCTTGTGCGCGATCTCGCGCGCCGGGACCGCCGGGGCCGCCTCGGCGACCCGGGCGGGCAGGTTCGTCTCGTCGGGCACGGCGGTCTCCTCGGCGGTTTCGGGTTCGGTCGTGATCACCGGGATCTCGCCCGTCGGCGTGTCATCGGCGGCGGGCTGCCCCGCCGCGGCGAGGCTGGCCGCTTCCGCGGCGGCGGCGATGGGGAGGAAGTCGTCGTTCACGGCGGGGGTCTCCTGTCGGTAGCGCCGTGCGGTCACCGCGACCGGCTCGAATCCGGCGGCCTCCAGCGCCGCTGCGCCGGCCGCCGCGCCGCCGAGGGCGGGCAGCAGCTCGGTGGGGCGGTCGTCGGCGATCGCGAGCTCGACGCGGCGCTCGTGGTCGTGGCGCTCGATGGCCAGCTGCGCCGCGGAGGCGAGGCGCTCGCTCTCCAGGTCCCGACGGTGCCGGATGTCGCGGACGGTCTCGCCGCGCCACAGGCGCAGGAGCAGCGGGAGCAGGGCGAGCACCACGCAGACGAGGTCGATCGCGATCCGGAGCGCGGCGGCGGGGAGCGAATGCGCGGTGACGCCGTTCAGTGCGACCCAGCGCGCGCCGAGGCCGTCGTCGGCCCCGGCGGTGGCGTCCTGCCGGGCGGCTGCGACCTCGGTCCGCGCGGTCACGACGCGGGCGTCGCGGCCGGGCGCGTCCTTCGCCCGGGCGGCGGTCGCGCGATCGAGGTCGGTCTGCGCCGAAGCGAGCCGCTCGTTCGCGGTGCGGGCCTCCGGTCCCCGGCCGGGGACGCCGGTGATCGAGGTCTGCGGGCAGGCGGGGCCGGGCCGATACTCGCAGCGCGCGACGACGAGCGCCTGGTCGCGCCGGGTGGAGGCCTCCGCGACCGCGGTGTCGAGGGCGGACCGGTCGGCGCGGGCGGCGTCCAGCTCGGCCTGTGCGGCGCGGACCGCGGGTGCCGACGCCGCCGCGCGGTCGGCGTCCTCGTGCAGCCGGTCCTCGATCGCGCCGTTGAGCGCGAGCATCGAGACCAGTTCGCCGACGACCAGCCCGACGAGCACGGCGACGAGGAACCGGCTGGGCAGCGCGGCGCGGCGCCCGGGGGCGGCGACGGCGACGCAGATCGCGCCGCCGATCAGGAGCGCGAGCACCGCGAGTACCAGGACCGTCGTCATGCCGCCTCCTTCGCCGCGATAGAACTCCGTCGATCTACTCTCAGATGAGAATTGCAGCCCGCCGCGGTTCGCGCCCAATCGTGTGGCCGCTTTCACAGCGCGAAGTACCCACTGCGGAGGGGTAGTTCTACTCATCCCGTGCAGGTCGGCGGGCGGCACGCTGTGTGCATGACCACCATCGCAACCTCGCCCAAGCCCACCGCCGCCTTCTTCATCCAGTCCGCGATCGCCTTCGCCGTCTCGTCGGGCAGCCTGCTCGTCGGCGCCTTCTACCTGCCCATCGACACCTGGCAGCGCGGCTTCCTGCTCGTGGGGGCCCTGTTCCTCATCACCAGCACCTTCAACCTCGCGAAGGTCATCCGCGACCAGCAGGAGGCGGACAGCGTCCGCGTCGACGAGGCCCGGATCGACAAACTCATGGCCGAGCACGACCCGCTGCGCGCCATCTGATCCGGACGTCTCTAGACCGCATGGTCTATATTTAGACCATGCGGTCTAGAGATACGTTCACCTCCGAGCAGCGACGGGCTCAGCTCGTCGACGCGGCCATCGCCGTCATCGCCGAGCACGGCTACCCGGCGGCGTCCGTCGCGAAGATCGCCGAGCACGTCGGGATCGCGAAGTCCGTGGCGCTCTACCACTTCCGCACCAAGGACGAGCTGGTGGCGGCGGTCACGACCGCGGTCTTCACGGTCGCGGCCGGGTACATCGTGCCCGCGATCGCCGCGGCGGAGACGGCCACCGACAAGCTCGCCGCCTACATCCGCTCCAACGCCGCCTTCCTGTCCGAGCACCGCGCCGCGACCGTCGCGCTGCGCGAGATCGCGACCTCCTACCGCACGGCCGACGGCCGTCGGTTCGACGAGGCGGTCACCGAGGACACCGCGGCGAACCCGCCCCAGGGCGACCTCGCGCTGCTCGACCCCGCGGCGATCTTCGCGCTCGGTGTCGAGAACGGCGAGTTCCGGGCCGACCTCGACCCGGTGCGCGCGGGCTCGGCGCTGCGTGGCGCCCTCGACGGCGCCGCGTCCGATCTCGCCCGGCTGGGAGCGATCGGCGTCGACTACGACCCCGTTGCGTACGGCGAGACCCTGGTCGAGATCTTCACCCGCGGGGTGCGCGCATGAGGACCGCGATCCTGGCCTTCGGCACCCGCGGCGACGTCGTGCCGCTCACCGGGCTCGCCCGCCGGCTGGGCTCCGACGGCCACGACGTGGTGCTCGCCGCGCAGGAGCCGTACCGCGCCGAGGTCGCGGGCGCCGGCGTCGCGTACGCGCCGCTGCCGAGGGACACCCGCGCGGCGACGCTCGCCTCCCCCGCCGCGCAGGCCCTCGTCGACGGGGCGAGGATGCGCCCTTCGAATGACTCACTCGAGGAGATGCGCGAGGAACTGCGCGGCGTCGGCCAGGCGATGGCCGCGGCCGCCGAGGGCAGCGACCTGCTGCTGCTGGAGGGCCCCGTCGGCGCGCTGCTCGGCCGGCACGTCGCCGCCGCGCTCGGTGTTCCCAGTGCGGGCGTGATGTTCCAGCCCGCCTCCCCCACCGGCGATTTCAGCCCGCCCGCGCTCGGCGTGCGCTCCTACGGGCGCCTGGGCAACCGGTTCGTCTGGTGGGCCGGCGGCTTCGCCGAGCGCGTCTACGCGCCGGTGATCGCCGAGCTCCGCCGCGACCTCGGCCTACCCGCGAAACCCTCGCGCGCGGAGCGCGACCGGCCCTGGCCCGTGCTCCACCCGTTCAGCGAGCACGTCCTCCCGCGGCCCACCGACTGGCCGGAGCACGTGCGCGTCACCGGATACCTGCGCCCCGAGCCCGTGGGCGCGCTCGGCCCGGACCTCGAGGCCTTCCTGTCCGACGGTCCGCCGCCCGTCGCCGTCACGCTCGGAAGCACCGCGACGGCGAACGGGGCAGCGCTCTCCGAGATCGTCGCCGAAGCCGCCGCGGCGGCCGGGGTGCGCGCCGTCGTGCAGCGCGGCTGGGCCGGGCTCGAACCGGTCGGTGAGCACGTCCTCGTCGTCGACGACGTGCCGCACGCGCTGCTGTTCCCCCGCTGCGCCGCCGTGATCCACCACTGCGGCGCCGGGACGACCGCGGCCGCACTGCACGCGGGGGCACCGTCGATCCCGGTGCCCGGGATCATGGACCAGCCCTTCTGGGCCCGACGCCTGCACCGCCTGGGCGCCGGCACCGCCCCGCTCCCCCGGCACTCCCTCACCGCCGACGGCCTGACGGGGGCGCTGCGCACCGTCGGACAGCTCCGACCTGCGGCCGAGCGCCTGGGCGCGGCCCTGCGCGCCGAGGACGGCGCCGGCCGCGCCGCCGCGGCGATCACCGACCTGTTCCACCCGAGATAGGAGGCACACCATGGCCGATCAGAACCTCGTCAACGCGATCATCACCGCCGGCGCCCTCGGCGGCGGCGGGCTCATCATGGCGGGCGGCGCGATCGGTGCCGGGATCGGCAACGGCACCGCCGGGGCCAAACTGGTGGAGGGCATCGCGCGGCAGCCCGAGGCGGCGTCCCGACTGTTGCAGCCCTTCTTCATCACGGTGAGCCTGGTCGAGGCCGCCTACTTCATCAACCTCGCTTTCATGGCGCTGTTCGTCTTCGCCACCCCCGTCTTCGCGGGATAGCCCGCGTCACAGCGCCGCGGCGAGGTCCTCGCGGAGCGCGTCCAGGGCGGGTGTGGCGCGCGGGGTCATCGCGCGCCAGGCGTCGAGGATGCGCAGGCTCTGGTCGGCGTGCCGGACGAAGTGGTTGCCCGCGAACTTCGGGAAGTCGAAGGGCACGGTCCGGCAGAGCTGCCGCAGCACCGCGCGGACCACGATCGGCGGCGGGGCGGGCGCCGGCAGCCCGACGTCGACGCGCATCGCCTCCGCCATCGCCCGGCCCGGCCGCTTCAGCCGTCGCAGGAACGTGGGCCAGTCGCCGCCGACGATCGCCAGCTCCGCGGCGTAGGGCACCATCGCCGCGCCGACGGCCGCGGCAGCCCGGGCCGGCGTGCGGCCGATCACCTTCGGGTACTCCGCGGCGAGGCGGCGCGGCAGGCCCGGCGAGCCCTCCACCGCGACCGCCGCGAAGGCGGGCGCGAGCGGCGGCACCCAGAACTCGGCGCGGGTCTCGGTGCCGCGGGCGGTCGCGAAGGACAGCAGGCCCGGGGCGAGGGTCGCGATGCCGGCGCCCGGGAACATCCGCTCCGCGACCGCGGCGTCGCCGATCACGGGGCTGGTCACGCCGACCGTCTCGGGCCGGGCCGCGGCCAGCGTGGTGGCGACGCCGTCGTCGAGCTCGCCGGGGGCGGACGTGAGGATCAGAAGGTCGACGGTGCCGGGTTCCACGTCCGCGTACCGCACCACCGGCACGTGCGCCACCACGCCGCGCGGATCGACGGCGGTGAGGAGGACGTCGGCGCGACGCGACGCGGCCCGCACGTCGGCGCCGGTCCCCGCCAGCAGCGCGCCGGCCGCAGCAGACACCGCCCCGGCCCCCTGGATCAGGACGCGCCTGCGCTCGGTCATACCCCAGCGTCTCCCCGGAGGCCGCTCGCCCGCAACACCTGCCGCTCGACGCCGGCCCGCAGCGCCTCCTCACCGCCGACCAGCCGGACGCGCTGCCGCGCGCGGGTGATCGCGGTGTACAGCAGCTCGCGGGTGAGCAGCCGGGAGTCGGCGGGCGGGACCACGACGGACACCGCCTCGTACTGGCTGCCCTGGCTGCGGTGGATCGTCATCGCGTAGACGGTGCGCACCGCGACCAGCTGGTTCGGGTACAGCAGCGCGACGTCGCCGCCGCGGGCGAAGGCGGCGCGCAGGTCCGCCGGGTCGCCGTCGTGCGCGATGACCACGCCGACGTCCCCGTTGTAGACCTTGGTGTCGTAATCGTTGGCGGTCACCAGCAGGGGCTGCCC
Organism: Tsukamurella sp. M9C; assembly: GCF_020169415.1. Taxonomy (GTDB): domain Bacteria; phylum Actinomycetota; class Actinomycetes; order Mycobacteriales; family Mycobacteriaceae; genus Tsukamurella. The sequence continues at coordinate 322 of NZ_JAIULG010000073.1, read as the reverse complement.
GGCGTACCAGCCGGAGCCGCCGCCGCGGACGCCCGCCCACTCCTCGGCGAGCTGCGCCCAGCGGGTGACGCCCGACGGCCCCTCCGAGTGTGCGCACAACACGCGGTGCAGCTGGACCCCGGTGGCGGCCTCGGCGGCGTGCCCGCGCTGCGCGGCGCCGACGGTGACCGCGCTCGCCCGTTCCACGTCGGCGCGCAGGTCCGCCCACTCCTCGGCGAGCTGCGCCCAGCGGGTGACGCCCGACGGCCCCTCCGAGTGTGCGCACAACACGCGGTGCAGCTGGACCCCGGTGGCGGCCTCGGCGGCGTGCCCGCGCTGCGCG
>NZ_JAIULG010000072.1 GCF_020169415.1 Tsukamurella sp. M9C | reverse complement strand
CGGTCGTAGTCATGACGACGCCGCCCCCGCTGCCCGGCCACCCCGGGCGGTCACCGGAGCAGCCGCGCCCGCCGGGCCCGCCACAGCCGCCACGTCCGGCGCGACCCGCCGCGCCGGCGGACGCGCGGCCCCAGCAGCTCGTGCCCGGCGTCCCGTCGGCCAACGACCGCGAGATGCTGCAGGTCACCGAGCAGACCCGCACCTATCCGTGCGGGAACTGCGGCGACGCCCTCGTCTACGACCCGGCGATCGGGAAGCTGCGCTCGCCGAGCTGCGGCAGCACCTATCCGGTGATGCTCGACACGAGCAAGGCCCTGATCCCGCATCCGTTGGGGCCCACCATGAACGCGCTCTACGCGCGTGCCGCGTCGGCGGAGCAGGTGCGCGTCGTCGACCACGAGGTGGTCTGCCAGAACTGCGGCGGCCACACCCTGTTCAGCGGCACCCTCACCGCCGTGCGGTGCCCGTACTGCAACACCCCGATCCAGCGGACCGACGTGCAGGTCGCGCCCGCGCGGCTGCCCGTCGACGGCATCCTCCCGCTGCGGGTCGGCGAGGACCAGGCCCGGCAGAACATCGAGGCCTGGGTCGACAGCCGGTGGTTCGCGCCGCGCGAGTTCAAGAAGTACCGCGTGCTCGGCTCGTTCACCAGCGTCTACCTCTCGTACTACAGCTACGACGCCGAGGTGACCACCGACTACTCGGGGGCGCGAGGCGAGCGCCGGACCCGGCGCGACCGGGACGGCAACATCGAGACCTACACCGATTGGTATCCGGCGAGCGGGCGGGTGCACGACAGCATCCGGCAGCTCGCCGAGTCCGCCAACACGGGACTCGACTCCGACCGGGTCCGCGACCTCGAGCCCTGGCCCACCGAACAGTCCGTCACCTACACGCCGGAGTTCGTGGCGGGCCACCTGGCGCGCACCTACGACGGTGACGCGGCGCAGGTCTTCGAGGCGCAGGCGCGGCCGCGGATCGAGGGCATCGTCGAGAACACGGTGCGCCGCGACATCGGCGGCGACGAGCAGCGGATCACCCGGATGAACCCGATGTACCAGTCGATCGACTTCCTCTACCTGCTGATGCCGGTGTGGCTGCTCACCGTCACCTTCGGAGGCAAGCCCTTCCAGGTCTTCGTCAACGGCGTGACCGGCGAAGTGCAAGGTCAGCGACCGTGGAGCGCGATCAAGATCGCCTTCGCCGTCACCCTCGGGTTGCTGCTGGTCGGGCTGGCGGTGTACCTGTACATGCAGGCCCGCGGCGGGTAGCCGCCGCGGCGGCGAGGAGGAACGTCATGTCGTGGATCATCGTTGCGGTGCTCGCGGTCGTCGTGCTGGCCGTGCTCGCGGCCACCGGCTTCGCGATCGCGCTGGTGCGCAACAGTCGCCGGCAGCAGCAGGCCGAGGCCGCCATGCCCTTCCCGTCGCGCGCCCCGTTGTCCTGGTCCGGCTCGCACGTCCCCGAGGCGCGCCTGCACCGCCGCATCCGGAAGGCGCTGCGCGCCTTCGATCAGCCCGCGGGCGTGCTGTCCGCGGCGCAGCTGGACGCGCAGGTGACGCTCACCGTCGCCGCCCAGGAGCTCGACGACCGGCTCGTGACGATCGCCGCGCTGCCCGAGGCGGAGAAGGCCCCGGCGGTCGAGTCGGCCACCGCGGACGTCGCCGACCTGGAGCGACGCATCGCGGACACCGTCGTCGTGCGGCCCCAACTGCCGCCCACGACGACCTGACGAAAGCTGTCGGGGGCGATCACTAGACTGCCGGTGTGACTTCAGCGAACTCCTCGACCAAGCCCACGATGTTGCTGATCGACGGGCACTCGATGGCGTTCCGCGCCTTCTTCGCGCTCCCGCTCGACGGTGGCCGCTTCCGCACGAAGTCGGGGCAGCCGACCAACGCGGTGTACGGCTTCACGTCGATGCTGATCAAGCTGCTCAAGGAGGAGGCGCCCGGTTACGTCGCCGCGGCCTTCGACGTCTCCCGGCAGACCTTCCGCGCCGAGATGTTCCCCGAGTACAAGGCGCAGCGCAGCTCCGCGCCGGACGACTTCCGCGGCCAGGTGGACGTGGTGAAGGACGTTCTCGGCGCCATGGGCATCCCCACCATGGCGCAGGAGGGCTTCGAGGCGGACGACATCATCGCCACGATGACCACCCGGGCCCAGGAGCAGGGCTTCAAGGTCCTCATCGTCACGGGTGACCGCGACGCGCTCCAGCTCGTGAACGACGACGTCACCGTCCTCTATCCGCGCAAGGGCGTCTCGGACCTCACCAGGTTCACCCCCGAGGAGGTGGAGGCCAAGTACGGCCTCACCCCGGCGCAGTACCCGGATTACGCCGCGCTGCGGGGAGACCCGTCGGACAACCTGCCCGGCATCCCGGGCGTCGGCGAGAAGACCGCCGCCAAGTGGATCCGCGAGTACGGGAACCTCGAGGGCCTGGTTACGAACGTCGACAAGGTGAAGGGCAAGGTCGGCGACTCGCTGCGCGAGAACCTCGCGACGGTGCAGCTCAACCGGCAGATCACCGAGATGGTGCGGGACATGACGCTGCCCTACACCCCGCAGGAGCTGGAGCTGCAGCCGTGGAACCGCGAGGCCATCCACCAGCTCTTCGACGACCTCGAGTTCCGGGTGCTGCGCGAGCGGATCTTCACCGAGCTCGCCAGCACGGAGCCGGAGGCCGACGAGGGTTTCGAGATCTCCGGCGGCATCGTCGCGGCCGGCACCGTCGCCGAGTGGCTCGCGGAGCACGGCGCCTCGGGCGCGCGGTCCGGGCTCGGCGTCGTCGGCCCGGAGGTCGTGGTCGACGGTGACGCGGAGGCCGTCGTGATCGCGGCCCCCGACGGCGAGGGCGGGTACATCGAGCTCTCCTCGCTGACCCCGCACGACGAGGCCGCGCTCGGCGCCTGGTTGGCCGACGAGGCGCAGCCCAAGGCCGCGCACGAGGCCAAGTGGGCCATGCACGCGCTGTCCAGCCGCGGCTGGACGCTCGGCGGCCTCACGTCGGACACCGCGATCGCCGCGTACCTGGTGCGCCCCGGCCAGCGCACCTTCAACCTCGACGACCTCTCGGTGCGCTACCTGCACCGCGAGCTGCGGGTCGAGACCGCGGGCGACGACTCGCAGCTCTCGCTCCTCGACGATCCGGACGATTCGGCGGGAGAGAAGGCGCAGCAGGCAATCCTGCGGGCCCGCGCCGTCGCCGACCTGGCGGACGCGCTCGACGGCGAGCTCGACAACATCGAGTCGCGACCGCTGCTCGCGGAGATGGAGCTGCCGCTGCTCCGCGTGCTCGACGTCATGGAATCCACCGGCATCGCGGTCGACACCGCGCACCTCGAGTCGCTGCACAGCGAGTTCAGCGAGCGGATCCGCGCGGCCGAGGCCTCCGCGTTCGAGGAGATCGGGGAGCAGATCAACCTGGGCTCGCCCAAGCAGCTGCAGGTGATCCTGTTCGAGAAGCTGGGCCTGCCGAAGACGAAGAAGACCAAGACCGGGTACACCACCGACGCGGCGGCGCTCGAGGCGCTGTACGAGAAGGAGCCGCACCCGTTCCTGCAGTACCTGCTGGAGCACCGCGACGCGACGCGGCTCAAGGTCACCGTCGAGGGCCTGCTCAAGACGGTCGCCTCGGACGGCCGGATCCACTCCACGTTCAATCAGACGGTGGCCGCCACCGGCCGGCTCTCGTCGACCGATCCGAACCTGCAGAACATCCCCGTGCGCACGGAGGCGGGCCGGCAGATCCGGCACGCCTTCGTCGCGGGCGAGGGCTTCGAGACGCTGATGACGGCCGACTACAGCCAGATCGAGATGCGGATCATGGCGCACCTCTCCGGCGACGAGGGGCTGATCGAGGCCTTCAACACCGGCGAGGACCTGCACAACTTCGTCGGCTCGAAGGCCTTCGGCGTCCCGATCGACGAGGTCACGCCCGACATGCGGCGCCGGGTCAAGGCCATGTCCTACGGCCTGGCCTACGGGCTCTCGGCGTTCGGCCTCGCCGCGCAGCTGAAGATCTCGCGCGACGAGGCGAAGGACCAGATGGAGGCGTACTTCTCCCGGTTCGGCGGGGTGCGGGACTACCTCCAGGACGTGGTCACGGAGGCCACGCGCAACGAGTACACGGAGACCATCTACGGCCGCCGCCGGTACCTGCCGGATCTCACGTCGACCAACCGGATGCGCCGCGAGGCCGCCGAGCGGATGGCTCTCAACGCTCCGATCCAGGGCAGCGCCGCCGACATCATCAAGGTCGCGATGATCCGGCTGCAGGAGAGGATCGCCGCCGCCGGCCTGCGCTCGCGGATGTTGCTGCAGGTGCACGACGAGCTCGTGCTCGAGGTGGCCGCGGGCGAGCGGGAGCAGCTCGAAGCGCTGGTCCGCGACACGATGGGCGGCGCCGCGGAGCTCTCGGTGCCGCTGGAGGTCTCGGTCGGCTACGGCCGCAGCTGGGACGACGCCGCGCACTAGGCGCGGCGAGGTACCGCGCCTCGCGGGCGGTAGGCCCCGCCCGCGAGGGGGCTCGGGGATCAGTGCTCGGCGCGGCCCTGCACGGCGGAGGAGCCGAGGTCGCTCTTCTCCAACGGGCGTCCCGCCGCGACCGCGTCGATCCACGCGTCGGTGTCGGCGACCGCCGCCCAGTTCGAGTGGAGCAGCACCATGAGCGTCTCGTGGACCTGCTGCGCCGAGGCGCTGCCGGCGGCGTTCGCGAGGTGGATCGCGCCGGTGGCGTCCGAGAGCACCTCGACGGCGAGGCCCTCGGGTTCCGCCCCGGCGGCGCTGGCCAGGACGCAGTTGTTCGTCATGTAGCCGACGAGGGTCAGCGTGTCGATGGCGTTGTCCCGGAGCCACTCCGGCATACCGTCGGCGGTGAAGACGCTCGAGCCCTGCTTGACGACGTGCGCGGCCACCGCATCGCTGCGGGCGGCGACGTCCGGGTGCAGGCGGGTCTCCTCGGCGCCCTCCGCGAAGACGGGCGAACCCGCGGGCCAGACGTGCGCGACGGTCACGACCGGAACGCCCGCATCGCGCGCGGCGTCCATCGCGGTGAGGACCCGCTTGAGGGATTCGTCGCGGGGCGGGTACGCCACGGCCAGCGGGCGGTCCGCGTCGAAGTACTCGTTCTGGACGTCGATAACGATGAGGGCGCGGCGGGGTGCGGTCATGGGATCTGCTCCTGTGCATGGGAATCGGATGCGTGGGCGGGTGGTGCTGTTCCGCTCGGATTCCATACTCGCGCCCTGCCGCGGGGTAGTGTGAGTGGCAGAATTACTCATCTTCGATGGATTCAGGACAACCGCCGGTGCAGATCGCAGTCCACGCCTTCGACGGCATCTCGATGTTCCACCTGTCCACGCCCCTCATCGCCTTCGGCGAGGTGGGGCGCCTGGGACTCGCCTCCGACTGGGACGCCGGCATCTGGAGCACGGGCGGAGGCCCCGTCCGCGGGCTCGACGGCGTCACCATCGCCACCGCGGACCGGGCGGCGGCCCACGCGGCCGACCTCCTCGTCTTCCCCTCCTGGCCGACCGATCTGCCGGAGCCCTCCACGGACTTGCTCGAGGAGATCCGCACAGCGCACGCCCGCGGCGCGATGATCGCCGGCCTTTGCCTCGGCGCCTTCCCGGTCGTCGCCTCGGGCATCCTCGACGGCCGCACCGCGACCACTCACTGGGCCTCGGAGACCGAGCTCGCGCAGCGGTATCCGGCGGTCACGGTGCGGGCGGAGGGCCTCTACGTGGACCACGGCGACGTCCTCACCTCGGCCGGTACCGCCTCGGCGCTGGACGCGTGCCTGCACGTGGTGCGGACGAGGCTCGGATCGACGGCGGCGACGGCGCTGGCCCGGTACCTGGTGATCGCGCCACACCGGGACGGCGACCAGGCGCAGTACATCGACCGCCCCGTGCCCGCCGCGGGTGAGGGACCCATCGGGATCGCGACGACCTGGGCGCTGGCGAACCTCGACGCCCCGCTCACGGTCGACGATCTCGCGGCGCGGGTGAACATGAGCCCGCGGAACTTCGCGCGCAGGTTCCAGGAGAGTGTGGGTGTGAGCCCCGCGAAGTGGGTACTCAGCCGTCGCCTCGACGAGTCGCGGCGCCTGCTCGAGAACACCGCCTGGAGCATCGACCGGATCGCCCGCGCCAGCGGCTTCGCCAGCACGGTGACCTTCCGGCAGAACTTCGTCCGGCGTTACTCGACCACGCCGACGTCCTACCGCCACCGGTTCACCGAGTCGCACTGAGCGGGCCTGCCGACGTCCGGAACTGTGCATCACCACGGCCGGGTGTGGCACTCTGGATTCATGCGACGCCGCTCGGGCGAGGAGGGATCCTCGCGATCCGTCCCAGCGGTAACCGCTGGGGGCACCGCACAGTCACACCCTGCGTCCCACGCCGGCGCGTGCGCTGCGCGCACCACACGGCGCTCCGGGACCTTGTTCCAGGTCACCCGAGCGGCGTTCGCATCCCGGGCATGACGGGCGTCGAGCTCTCGCGGCGTCTGCCGCGCGCGTGGCGGTACGCGATCGCCGACCGCGTCGAGTTCTTCACTGCGGCGCAGTGGACCGAGGAGTTCGTCGCCGCGGCCGTCGCGGACCTCGTGCCCGTCGATCACGCGGTGCCCGTCGCGCGGACGCTCCTGGCAGAGCATCCGGCGCCGCCGCTCAGCATCGTCGACGACCTCCCCGTCGCGGCGGACCGCAACGCACTCCTCTCGGCGCTCGAGGCGCACCGCACCGTCCAACTGCTCGAATCGAAGGGGTCCGGAACTCCTCCAGGGATCGCTCTGCCCGACGTCGGGTCGATCGCCCGCATGCTGGACCTGACCATCCCGGAGCTCGAGTGGTTCGCCGATCATGGGCAATGGCTCCGGCACGCGGGTCGGCCGCTGCGGCACTATCGGGTTCGGCGGATCGCCAAGCCCGCCGGGGGAGTCCGTGTGATCGAGGCGCCCAAGCCGCGACTCGCCGAGGCCCAGCGCCGGATCCTCCGCCGCGTCCTCGACGACGCCGGCGCCCATCCCGCGGCCCGCGGCTTCCGGCCCGGCGGATCGGTCCTCGCCTACGCCGCCCCGCACGTCGGTACGCGGTCCGTCGTCCGGCTCGACCTCCGCGACTGCTTCCCGACGGTGACCGCGCCCCGCGTCCGGGCCGCCTTCCGCCGCCTCGGTCACCCGGCGCCGGTGGCAGCGGTCCTCGCGGACCTGTGCACCGTCGCCACGCCCGGCGACGAGCTCCGCGGCCTCGACCCGTGGCAGGCGGCGGCGCTGCGCGGCCGCCATCTGCCGCAGGGCGCGCCCACCTCGCCCGCGCTGGTGAACCTCGTGCTCCGGCGACTGGACGCACGACTGACCGGACTCGCCCGGTCGCAGGGCGCGCGGTACACCCGATACGGCGACGACCTCGCCTTCTCCGGCGCACTGGATTCGTCGCTGATCGCCGGGGTGGTGCCGAAGATCGTGGCGTCGGAGGGGCTCTCGGTGAACCCGCGGAAGACCCGGATCATGCGCGCCGGCGCCCGGCAGGAGCTCGCCGGCGTGGTTGTCAACGCGCGTGCCCAGACCCCGCGGGGCGAGTACGACGATCTCCGCGCCCTACTGCACAACGCGGCAAGGTTCGGCGCCGCGAGCCAGAACCGCGACGGCCACCCCGACTTCCGCGCCCACGTCTACGGCCGGATCGCCTGGGTCGCACAGGGGAACGAGCACAGGCGCGAGCGCCTCCTGAGCATGGCCGCGCGCGTGCACTGGTGACATCGACCGGGGCGTAGCGTGGATGACCGTGTTCACCATCGGCTTCGACCTCGACCTCACGCTGATCGACTCACGTCAGCGCATCCTCACCGCGGCGCAGCGCGCCTTCGCGGACCTCGGTCATGCGGTGGACGACGAGGTGCTCCTGCCGCACATGGGCGTCCCCATCGACGACGTCGCGCGCGAGGTGGTTCCGGGGATCGATGCGGACGGGTTCCTGCGGCGCTACCGGCAGCACTACGACACGGATTCGACGACGCCGGTCCCCGTCCTTCCGGGCGCGGAAGAGCTCCTCGCGGCCATCCGGGCGGCGGGCGGTGCATCGGTCGTGGTGTCCGCGAAGCAGCAGGCCGCGGCGGAGCGCGCCGTCGCAGACGCGGCGCTCGATGTCAGCGCCGTCGTGGGCGGGCACTTCGGGGAGCAGAAGGGGGAGGCGCTGCGGCGCTTCGGGAACGTCCGCGCCTACCTCGGTGATCACGTGGAGGACGCGGCGGCGGCGCGGTCGGCCGGGTGCCCGTTCATCGGCGTCACCACCGGCGAGTTCGACGACGACGCGCTTCTGCGGGCCGGGGCGGCGCGCACCGTCGGCCATCTGGCCGAGGTCGTCGCGCTGCTGCCCGACTACGCGGCCACCTGAAAACGGCCGAGAACTGGACATTCGCCCCAGGGTTTGATATTGCATAACCTATGGGGCAGACAATCGGGGGAGCATCGGACACCGTATATCCGATGAAGGCGCGGAAGATCGAGTGGAACACCTACGGGGACTCGCTGGCTCGCCGTTTGGTGACGCTGCGCAAGTCGCGCGGGCTGTCGCAGGAGAAGCTCGCCGAGTCGGCGGGGCTGCATCGGAATCAGATCTCGAACATCGAGCGCAACGTGAGCTCGAACGACGGGGTCTCGGACCCGCACATGTCCACGGTCTACCGGCTGGCGGCGGCGCTGGACGTGCCGCCGGCGCTCCTGATGCCGGATCTCGACCGTCGGGTCGCGAGCCGTTCGCCGGAACAGGCGTCGGGCAAGGCGATCGCGGCGGTCGAGGCGACGCTGCGGTCAGCCCTCAACGAGGGCTGACCGTCGAGGGGCTACTTGGCCTTCGCGGAGCCGCAAGTGCGGTAGGCGTCGGCGACGGCGCGCTGCACGTTCGCCTGCTCGCCGGCCAGGCTCATGGCCGAGCCGGTGCCGCGGAAGGCGAGGGCGGCAACGCGGAGCTGGCGGGTCAGCCCGTCCGAGGCGGCGATGTCCGCGAACTCCTGCGGGCCGCCGGCGGCGTCCTCGAGGCGCTTGGCCAGGCCGGGGGACGAGCGGTCGATCGCGGCCCGCAGCTGGCCGACCGTGCACGAGGTGCCGGGCACTGCTCGCGCCGACGCGGCGTTCGGCTTGGGCGCGGGCTTCGGCGTCGGAGCGGCGGCGGCGAGCGGCGCGCCGGCCAGGGCGATCGCGCCGAGGACGGCGGCGGTGGCGGCGGTGCGGCGGAAGGTCATGCGGGTGGTGCCTTTCGGTGGCGGCGTTCGGAGGTGAAGGGTCAGTACTTGTCGCAGGTCGCGATGACCTTGGCGATCTTCGCGTCGATGTCGGTGCGGTTGGCCTTGTAGTAGGCGGCCGCGGCCGGGTTGTCCTTGGTCAGCCGGTCGATGATCGCCTGGCGATCCTCGGGCTTGGCGGTGAGGAGTTCGGTCGCCTGGTCGCGGCCGCCCGGGGTGGCGTCCATGACCGCGATCGCCTCGGGGGCGATGACCTGGGTGGCGCGTTCGACCTGCGCGACGGTGCACTTGGTGCCGGGGACCTTGTCGGTCGGAGCGGCGGATGCGACGGCGGGGACCACGGCGAGGGCTCCGGCGAGGGCTGCGACCGCGGCGGCGATGCGGATCCGGTTCATGACTGTCTCCTGTTCGGGGCGGTGACGACTGCCCCGCGAGACTACCGGTTCGCCGGGGGCCGCGAAAGCACGGCGAGGGGCAAAACCAACCCGGTGGGGTCCGACCGAAACCCGGGTAGGTGCTGTCGTTGGCGGGCGCATCCACGGCGTGGATGACGTCGTTGAACTGGCTGTTCGACGGTCCGGTCCAGTGTCGGCAGGGAGCCGCGGGTCCGTGCAGTAAGCGCAACGAATCAGTCGGGCTTCACGCACACGAAGATCGCCGTCCCGGGGAACATCTCGCCGCGCAGCGGGCTCCACTGGCCCCATTCCCGGGTGAACCCCTCGGGCCACTCCGGCTCGATCACGTCCACCACCTGCAGGCCCGCGCCGACGATCTCCCGGATCCGGTCGCCCATCGTCCGGTGGTGTTCGACGTACGTGGGGAGGCCGGCGTCGTCCGTCTCGACGTACGGCGACCGGTCGAAGTAGGACAGGGTCGCGACGAGGCCGTCCGGCCCCGGATCGTCGAGGAACATCCAGCGCATCGGGTGGTTCACGGAGAAGACGAAGCGGCCGCCGGGGCGCAGCACGCGGTGCGCCTCCGTCATCACCCGTGCGGAGTCGGCGACGAAGGGGATCGCGCCGAAGGCCGAGCAGACGACGTCGGCGGCACCGTCGGCGACGGGGAGATTCTCGGCCCCGGCTTGGACCAGGAGGGGATTGCCGCCGCGCACGTGCGGCATCCCGCGCCGGAGCATGCCGGCCGAGATGTCGATCCCGACCACCGTCGCGCCCTGCGCGGCGAGCCATCGGGCGCACGGGGCGCTGCCGCAGCCGATCTCCACCGCCGTGGTCCCGGGCCCGACGGTGCCGAGCAGCCCGGCGTCGGACTCGCGCACGCCCTCGGGGCACCAGACGAACTCGCCGTCGGCGGCGTCCACGCCCAGGAAGGCGGCGTGCTCAGCGTGGTAGGCCTCGGCGTCCGAGTCCCACCAGGAACGGTTCGTGGCCTCGGAACCGGCACTGTCGCGGCGCATGTCCGGTTTGGGGCGGTGAGACACGGGAGTGAACCTCTCGGCGGCGGGTGCGGCGAGGGCGGTTTGCCCAGGTTGCGCGCGGTGGAGTAGCCTAGTCCACGCGTGTGCCCATGCGTGCGCGATCTCGACCAAACTACTAGCACCCTGTCCGGAGCAACTTACCCAATGCCCACCACCACCGTTACGTCCCCGCAGGTCGCCGTCAACGACATCGGCACCGCGGAGGATTTCCTCGCCGCGATCGACGCCACGATCAAGTACTTCAACGATGGCGACATCGTCGAGGGCACCATCGTCAAGGTCGACCGTGACGAGGTCCTGCTCGACATCGGTTACAAGACCGAGGGCGTCATCCCCTCCCGCGAGCTGAGCATCAAGCACGACGTCGACCCGTCCGAGGTCGTCAACGTCGGCGATGCCGTCGAGGCTCTCGTCCTCACCAAGGAGGACAAGGAAGGCCGCCTGATCCTGTCCAAGAAGCGTGCGCAGTACGAGCGCGCCTGGGGCACGATCGAGGAGCTCAAGGAGAAGGACGAGGCCGTCAAGGGCACCGTCATCGAGGTGGTCAAGGGTGGTCTCATCCTGGACATCGGCCTCCGCGGCTTCCTCCCGGCCTCGCTGGTCGAGATGCGTCGTGTGCGCGACCTCCAACCGTACATCGGCAAGGAGATCGAGGCGAAGATCATCGAGCTCGACAAGAACCGCAACAACGTGGTCCTGTCGCGTCGTGCGTGGCTCGAGCAGACCCAGTCCGAGGTCCGCAGCGAGTTCCTGCACCAGCTCCAGAAGGGCCAGGTCCGCAAGGGCGTCGTGTCCTCCATCGTCAACTTCGGTGCCTTCGTGGACCTGGGCGGCGTCGACGGCCTGGTGCACGTCTCCGAGCTGTCCTGGAAGCACATCGATCACCCGTCCGAGGTGGTCACCGTGGGCGACGAGGTCACCGTCGAGGTCCTCGACGTCGACCTGGACCGCGAGCGCGTCTCGCTGTCGCTCAAGGCGACCCAGGAGGATCCGTGGCGTCAGTTCGCCCGGACCCATGCCATCGGCCAGATCGTGCCCGGCAAGGTCACCAAGCTCGTCCCGTTCGGCGCGTTCGTCCGCGTCGAGGAGGGCATCGAGGGCCTCGTCCACATCTCGGAGCTGGCCGAGCGCCACGTCGAGGTCCCGGACCAGGTCGTCTCGGTCGGCGACGACGCCATGGTGCGCGTCATCGACATCGACCTCGAGCGTCGTCGCATCTCGCTGAGCCTCAAGCAGGCCAACGAGGACTACACCGAGGAGTTCGACCCGTCGAAGTACGGCATGGCCGACAGCTACGACGAGAACGGCGAGTACATCTTCCCCGAGGGCTTCGATCCCGAGACCAACGAGTGGCTCGAGGGCTTCGAGAAGCAGCGCGAGGAGTGGGAGGGTCGCTACGCCGAGGCGGAGCGTCGCCACAAGATGCACACCGCGCAGATGGAGAAGTTCGCGGCCGACGAGGCCGCCGAGGCCGCTGCCGGTGGTCCGGCCGCGGGTGGCGCGAACTACTCGAGCGAGTCGTCCTCGAACGACCGTGGTGGCAACGAGGCCCCGCAGAGCACCGGCGGTTCGCTGGCCAGCGATGCGCAGCTCGCTGCTCTCCGCGAGAAGCTGTCGGGCAACGCCTGATCCGCTTCACCGCACCGACGCCGAACGCCCCGCATCCTTCGCAGGATGCGGGGCGTTCCCCGTTTCCGGGGTGCTAGTTGAGGCGCTCGCCCGTGTCCGGGTGGAACAGATGCACCGCGGGCTCGATCTGCGCGAGCCGCACGCCGTCGCCGATCCGGGCCGCCGTGCGTCGCGGGCACCGCGCCACCAGCGTGACCGGCGCACCGTCGACACCGGCCACGCCGGGATCCTCGACGCTCGCGTAGACGAACGTGTCGCTCCCGAGGTCCTCCATGATCGCGACGGTTCCGGCCACGCCCGCGTCCGGCCCTGCGAGACCGAGGCTTTCGGGGCGGATGCCGACGGTCACGCGGTCCAGGCCGGAGGTGCGGAGCGCTGCCTGCGCCTCCGCGTCCAGGTCGACGGTGCCGCCGGCCACGGTGATCGCCCCGTCGCGGACGGGCGCCGTGAAGAGGTTCATCGCCGGCGAGCCGATGAAGCCGGCGACGAAGGCGTTCTTGGGCCGGTCGTAGAGCTCCGCGGGCGTCGCGAACTGCTGGAGCACCCCGAACTTGAGCACGGCCACCCGGTCGCCCATCGTCATCGCCTCGACCTGGTCGTGCGTGACGTAGACCGTCGTCGTGCCCAGGCGCCGCTGCAGCGCGGCGATCTGCGTGCGGGTCTGCACCCGGAGCTTGGCGTCCAGGTTCGAGAGCGGCTCGTCCATGCAGAAGACCTGCGGCTCACGGACGATCGCGCGGCCCATCGCGACGCGCTGGCGCTGACCGCCGGAGAGGCGCGCCGGCTTGCGGTCGAGGTAGTCGGTCAGGTCGAGCAGCTTCGCGGCCTCGGCGACCTTCTGCTTGCGCTCGTCGAGCGGGACGCCGCGCATCTTCAGCGCGAAGCCCATGTTCTCGCCGACCGTCTTGTTCGGGTACAGCGCGTAGTTCTGGAAGACCATCGCGATGTCGCGGTCCTTGGGCGCGACGCCCACCATGCTGCGGCCGCCGATGGAGATCGCGCCGGAGTCGATCTCCTCGAGTCCGGCGAGCATGCGCAGGGCGGTCGACTTGCCGGAGCCGGACGGTCCGACCAGGACGACGAACTCGCCGTCGGCGATGTCGAGGTCGAGGGAGTCGACGGCGAGGGTCTCGGCGCCGGGGTAGACGCAGCACGCCTTGTCGTACGTGATGGAAGCCATGGTTCCTCCTGGGGATCCGAGGGGTCGATGTGGGGCGGCTACTTGATGGCGCCGAAGGACAGGCCGCGGACCAGCTTGTTCTGGGCGATCCACCCGCAGATGACCACGGGGAGGGCGGCCAGCACGGAGGCGGCGGAGAGCTTGGCCCAGAACAGGCCCTGCCCGGACATGAATCCGGTGAGTGCCACCGGCATGGTCTGGGCGTTGACCGCGGTGAGGTTCACCGCGAAGAAGAATTCGTTCCACGAGAAGATCACGCAGATCAGGGCGGTGGCCGCGATGCCGGGGGAGATGATCGGGAGGATCACCTCGCGGACCGAGGTCCACAGGCCGGCGCCGTCCATCCCGGCGGCCTCGAGCAGTTCGCTCGGCACCTCGAGGAAGAAGGACCGCATCATCCACACGGCGATGGGAAGGTTCATCGCCGTGTAGAGGATGACCAGCGTCCAGATGTTGTCGAGCATCCCGATCCGCCCGACGATGACGTACAGCGGGATGATCGCCGCCACGATCGGCAGCATCTTGGTGCTGATGAAGAAGAACAGCGCGTCCTGCGTCTTGCGGACCGGCCGCAGCGAGAGGGCGAACGCCGCGGGCACGCCGAGCACCAGCACGAGGGTCGTCGAGATGACCGTCGCGAAGACGGAGTTGAGCAGTGGGACGCCGATGCCGGAGTCGAACACCGCCGTGAACTGGTCCAGGGTCGGCACGAAGAACAGGGTCGGGGGCCGTGTCGCCGCGTCGCTCTCCTGCTTGAACGCGGTGAGCACCATCCACAGCACGGGGAAGAAGAAACCGATGGCGATGATCCAGGTGATCGCGGTGAGCGCGCCGCCCTTGGGATCGCGCCGCCGGCGGGTAACGATGGTCGTGGACATCAGGCTGCTTCCTCTCCGGCGCCGAAGCTCTTGAAGATCAGGCGGATCGCGAGCGTCGAGACGACGATCGTGCCGATCACGGTGACGACGCCCATGGCCGCGGCCTGGCCGATGTCGAAGCCGAGGAAGGCACGCTGATAGATGTAGAAGGGCAGGTTGGAACTGGCGACACCCGGGCCGCCCGAGGTCATCATGTAGACCGCGTCGAAGGTGTTGACCAGGTAGATCGCGCCCAGCACCGCGCCCAGCTCGATGAAGCGCCGCAGGTGCGGCAGCGTCAGCTCGCGGAACAGCCGCACGCTGGTGGCGCCGTCGACCCGCGCGGCCTCCTGCACGTCCCGGGGCATGGACTGCAGGCCCGCGAGGATGAGCAGCATCATGAACGGCGTCCACTGCCAGACGAGCTCGGCGATGACGGAGGCGAGCGGGTACTCGCTGAGCCAGTCGACGTGGATGCCGAGCGGCCCGAGCACCCAGGCGAGCAGCCCGTTGGTGGGGGAGAGCAGGCTCGTCTTCCACAGCAGCGCGGCGGCGACGGGCGTGACCAGGAACGGGGTGATGAGCAGCGTGCGGACCACACCGCGCCCCAGGAACTTCCGGTCCAGCAGCAGCGCCAGGATCAGGCCGAGGATCACGGACAGCACGACGGTGCCGACGATGAGCAGCACGGTGTTGAGCGTGACCGTCCAGAACTGGGTGTCGCGGAAGACCTCGACGTAGTTGCCCAGCCAGTTGAACTTCCGCGATCCGGGGCGCACCAGGTTCCACGACTGGGTGGAGTAGTACAGCGTTACCAGGAACGGGATCTGGGTGACGATCACCATGAAGATCAGCGCGGGCAGCAGGGGCCCGCGGCGGCGCCACGCCTCGGCGCGGGTGATCCGGTCGCGCTTGGACCGCAGGGGAGTCGCGGGTCGCGCCTCGGTCGGCGTGCTGGTCGTGGTCATCGCGCTGCTCCCGTCCGGTCCTGGCTGTCGCGGTAGCTCTTCCCGACGACTTCCGCGTACTTCTGCGACTGAGCCAGCGCGTCGTCGACGGAGATCTGGCCGGCGATCGCGGCGCTGATCTGCTGGCTCACGCGGGTGCCAAGGTCCTGGAACTCGGGAATCGCGAGGAACTGGATCCCGGTGTACGGCACCGGCTCCAGTGTCGGGCGGGACTGGTCGGCGGCGAGCATGGAGTCGAGCGTCTGCTTCGCGAAGGTCGACGAGAGCTCCTTGTAGGCGGGCAGCTCGTACGTCGACAACCGGCTGCCCGGCGGGACGCGGCTCGGCCCCAGTTCGTCGGCGACACCGGCGATGTACTGCTTACTCGTCATCCAGGAGACGAACTTCCACGCGTCGCCGGCGCGCGTGCTCTTCGCCGGGATGCCGAGCGACCAGGTGTAGAGCCAGCCGTTGCCGGACTTGGCCATCTTCGGCGCGGGGAGGTACCCGACCTGGCCGGCGATCTTCGAGGTCTCGGGGCTCTCCAGCGAGGAGACGGCGGCCGTGGAGTCGTACCACATCGCCGCCTGGCCCTGCGCCAACAGGTTTCCGCACTCCTGGAAGCCGGTGGACGCAGCGCCGGCCTCGCCGTAGTTCCGCACGGTGTCGACGTAGAACCGCACCGCGTCGCGCATCTGCTGCGAGTCGAACTGCGGATTCCACTGCTCGTCGAACCAGCGGCCGCCGAAGGCGTTGATCACGGTGTTCAGCGGTGCCAGTACCTCGCCCCATCCGGGCTTGCCGCGCAGGCAGATCCCCGCCACGTCGCGCGAGTGCAGCTTGCGGGCCGCGTCCGCGACCTCGGGCCAGGTCGGCTCGGCGGGCAGGGTGATGCCCGCCTTCGCGAACATCTGCTTGTTGTACATGAGGAACGAGGACTCGCCGTAGAACGGCACGGAGTACATCCGGCCCTGGTACGACAGCGCCTCGCGCAGCGTGGGGATGAAGTCGCCCGGGTCGTACAACGGGTCGCGGTCCATCAGGGAGGAGAGGTCCGTGAGCCAGCCGTTCTGGGCCCACATCCGGGTCTCGTAGTTGCTGATCATCACCACGTCGAACTCGCCGCCGCCGGTGGAGACGGAGGCGGTGATCTTGGCCCGCGCTTCGTTCTCCGAGAGCGTGACGAACTTGAGTTTCACGCCGGGGTTGGCGCGCTCGAACTCGGGGGCCAGGCCCACCGCGTCCGTCATCTGCGAGTTCGACACCATGGCCACGGTGACGGCCGAGCCGCCCCCGTCGGTGAAGACACCCGCGCCGGAGCAGCCGGCGAGCAGTGCCGTCGCGGCGGCGAGGCCACCGACGGCCGCGGCGCGGCGTCGTGCGGATCTGCGGATCACGGTCATCCCTTCTGTTCGGCGAGCAACCACTGCGCGGTGGGACGGTCCGTGACCAGGGTGGTCGCGAAGCCGCCGCGGAGGGCGCCCAGGATCGATTCCCGGCGGTGCTCGCCGCCGGAGGTGAGAATCGCTGTGGGGCAACGCCGGATGTCCTCCAGCGGTACCGAGACGGTGCGGTCGACGAGCGATGATGCGACGGGCGCACCGTCGAGCCCGTAGAAGCGGCCGCCGATCTCGCCGACGGCCCCGAGCTCGTGCAGCTCGCCGAGGACCTCGGTGTCGATGTACGCGCCCTCGAAGAGGGTGGTCGAGGTGGAGGCGGAGCCGACGCCGAAGAGCATCACCTCGGCGGAACGGGCGGCCGCGAGCGCCTGGGAGACGATGGAATCGCGCTCGAGCGCGCGCACCGTGTCGGGGTCGGCGAACAGCGGTGCCACGAGCCGGACCGGCCGCGCGCCGAGGCGCTCGGAAAAGCGGGCGAGGGCGTGATCGACGCCGGTGTGGTACTCGACGGAGGTCATGGAGCCGTCCATCTGCACCACGCGGGCGCAGGCCGCGGCGCCGCCGAGCGCGTCCGCCACCGCCACCTGCTCGGGGCCCCAGGTGAATCCGAAGGTGTCCGTGGGCTGCAGGCGGCGGGCGAGCAGGGAGGCGCCCGCCCGGCCCAGCGCGGCGTCGCCCGAGGGCGTCCCGTCGGCGTCCTCGGCGATGATCAGCGCCTCGGTGAGCCCGAACGCGGCCTCCAGGTCGCGCTCGAGATCGGGGTGGATGGAGTCCGCGAGGTGGGTGGGGGCCGCGACGGTGACGGTGACCAATCCCTGTGCACGGGCGCGGGCGACGAGGCGGCCGGCCGTGGGGCGGGAGACCCCCAGCCGCTCCGCGATCTGCGCCTGGGTGAGGCCCTCGAGGTGGTACATGGTGGCCGCGCGCACCAGCAGGCGCAGATCGTGGCCGGGTTCCCCGGGAGTGCGCTGCGGTGATGTCACGCGATGCTCCGTCGATAGCGTGAGCAAATGCTCACTAGCGGTGATTCTGCTCACTACGCTAACATCGGTGGTGTGACCCAGGCAACAGTTTCGAAGGAAATGCGCGCCAGCGTGCTGCACCCCGGGGGCCGGATGACCCTCGAATCGAGGCCCGTCCCGGCGCCCGAACCCGGCGACGTGCTGGTCGAGGTCGCGGCCGTGGGCGTGTGCGGCAGCGACACCCACTACTTGCGCCACGGCCGGATCGGCGAGTTCGTGGTGACCGCGCCGATCGTGCTCGGGCACGAGGCGTCCGGGCGGATCGTGGCCGTCGGCGAGGGCGTCCCCGCCGAGCGGATCGGCG
>NZ_JAIULG010000071.1 GCF_020169415.1 Tsukamurella sp. M9C | reverse complement strand
GCCTGACCCGGCCGATCGAGTCCGCGGCGCGGCCGTCGGGCGCGCACGCGCGCCCCGAGCCGGGCCAGCAGCCGCCCGTGCCCCCGGTGCCGCCCACCCAGATCCCGCCCGGCGGACCGTCGGGCCAGGGCGGCCAGGGCGGACCCGCCAAGCCCGCCAAGCAGCGCTCCACCGGCAAGCTCATCGGCCTCGCGGCCGCGGGCCTCGTCGCGGTGCTCGTGATCGTGCTCGTCGGCTCCGAGCTGTACATCCGCAACCACGTGCAGAACTGCCTCGCGGACAACATCAAGAAGGGCACCAGCGCCACCGACGTCAAGGTCAGCTTCGAGAAGACGCCGATGCTCATCCAGAACGCGAGCGGCAAGATCCCGTCGATCGACATCCAGGTCGACGGCATGCAGGGCACCGCCGGGCTGAACGCGCACCTCCTCCTCAAGGGCGTCGAGCCGAGCGGCGACAACAAGATCGACGACGCGACCATCCTCGGCACGTTCACCGCCGACGGCATCAAGAACAAGGTCGTCAGCTCGCAGGTCATCTCGGACCCGAAGGTCACGCTGAACACCGCCGCGAACCAGATCGAGATCAGCGGCACCGCCGTGATCCTGCCGGTCACCGTGAACCTCAAGCCCACCATCAAGGACAACAAGGTGGTGCTCACGGCGAGCAAGGCGTCGGTCTTCGGCATCGGCGTCCCGGACGACCTGGCGCAGCAGCTGATCACCGCCGTCGCCGACATCCCGACCCCGAAGGGCCTCACCGCCAGCGACCTGAAGATGACCGACGAGGGCATCTCGCTGCGCTACTCGGGCCAGAACGTCCTGCCGAAGGACATCGAGAGCGGCTCCGACGTCGGCGCCACGAACTGCTCGGTCGTCTAACGACGATGGCCATGGACGCCCCGGTCGGCCAGGTGGTGCACGTCGTGCGTGAGTTCAGCGCGGATCCACCTGCCGCACTGGGGCTGCCGACCCGGCTGACCGCGACCGCGAAGGCGGTTCTCGGCGCCGGGCTGGTGCTCGCCACCCTCGGCGTCGCCGTCCTCGTGTACCAGCTCTGGGCGGCCGACGATCCGCCCGGCCTCTGGTTCCAGCTGCTGTTCACCGCCTTCCCCGGCCTCGTCCTGGCCGGGTTCTGGTTCGGTTACCTCTCCTCCTTCGGGGACGCGGCGAAGGAACGGGACGTCGAGCGGCGGTGGGCAGACCTGCGCGGCACCGCCCGGCTCGGCCACGGCACCGTCGACGACCGGCGCGTGCGCACCTCGGACACCGGGGGCGTCACCGCGTTCGTCCTCGAGATCGTCGGCGACGGTGCGCCCTTCTCGGCGCAGTGGCGGTCGACCGGCGAGGAGCTGCTCCAGCCCCAGGTCCCGGGCGTCGGCTCGCCGGTGCGGGTCTGGCGCACGACGCCCGACGGTCCGCTGCTGGCCGAGGTCCTCGACCCGACGGTGGTGCGGCCGTGAGGGCGCCGCTGCTGGACCTGAAGCTGCGGGTGCGCTGGGCGGTGCTGCACGGGCTGCCGCGCTACGCGCTGCCCCGCCGCGCGGCCCGCGGCGACACCATGGCGGAGATGCTCCTCGGCTACAGCGGCGCGCCCGGCGACCAGTACGAGCGGCTCGACCGGATCCGCGAGCAGGGCCGGATCATCGGTACCGAGGCCGGCGCCGCGACGGCCGATCACGCGCTGTGCCGGGCCGTGCTGCGCGACCCGCGGTTCGCGACCATCCAGCCGAAGGACTTCGGCTTCCCGCGGCCGCTGATCCCCGTCCTCGAGCGGTCCGACCCGCACCTGCCCAACCCCGTCGAGCCACCGTCGATGCTGGTGACCGAGCCCCCGGCGCACACCGCCTACCGCCACCCGATCGCGCGGACCTTCACCCCGAAGGCGATCGCGACGCTGACCGATCGCGCGCGGACCGTCAGCGAGGAACTCCTCGACGAGCTCGCCGCGGCGCCCCGCCCCGACCTGGTCACGGGCTACGCCGCGCGGCTGCCCGTCACGATGATCGGGCGGCTGCTGGGGCTGCCCGAGGCCGACGACGAGTACATGCTCGAGTGGGGCGAGGCCGCCGCGCCGCTGCTGGACCCGGGCCTCGACTGGCCCGTCTACCGGCGCGCCCAGCACGCGCTGCGCGGCCTCGACGAATACCTCACCGCGCACTTCGCGCGGGTTCGCGCGAACCCCGCCGCGGACGATCCCTTCGCACTCCTCGCAGCCTCCGGCGAGCTCACCGACCGCGAGCTGGTGACGAACGCTGCGCTGCTCATCGGCGCCGGCTTCGAGACCACCGTGAACCTCATCGGCAACGGCGTCGTCGCGCTGCTGGAGCACCCCGCGCAGCTGGAACGGCTGCGCGCCGAGCCCGAGCTGTGGCCCAACGCCGTCGAGGAGATCCTGCGGTACTCCAGCCCCGTCCAGCGCACCGCCCGCGTCGCGCGGGAGGCCGGCGAGATCGAGGGCTTCGCCTTCGCCGAGGGCACCGTCGTCTCGCTGCTGCTGGCGGGCGCGAACCGCGACCCTGCCGTCTTCGACCGGCCGCACGAGTTCGACGTCGCGCGGCCCGAGGCGAAGAAGAACGTCGCCTTCGGCTACGGCATCCACGCCTGCATCGGCGCGGCGCTGGCCCGGATGGAGGGCGTCGTCGCCCTGTCCGCGCTGTTCGAGCGGTATCCGGGCCTCGCGCTCGACGGGCCCGGCACGCACCGCGGGCTCTCCACGCTGTACGGCTGGGCCTCGCTGCCCGCGAAGCTCGCCTGAGCCCGACGGGGCCGGGCGGCACCGTCGGGCAGGCGGACCGAGCGCTACTCGGGGAAGCCGGCGAGCACCGCGCGGCTGCCGGAGAGGCCGAGGCGGCTGGCGCCGGCGTCGATCATCTCCTGCGCGGCCTCGGCGGAGCGGATGCCGCCCGAGGCCTTGACACCCACGTCGGGCCCGACGGCCGCGCGCATGAGCGCCACCGCCTCCGCGGACGCGCCGCCCGACGGGTGGAAGCCGGTGGAGGTCTTGACGAAGGTCGCGCCGCCCTTGACGGACCGCTTGCACACCTCGGCGAGCAGGTCGGCGTCGCCGAACTCGAGCAGCGCCGCGGACTCGACGATCACCTTGAGCACGGGGTCGGCGCCGATGGCCTCACGGACGGTCAGCACATCGGAGAAGACGCGGTCCAGCTCGCCGGCCAGCGCGAGCCCGACGTCGATCACCATGTCGACCTCGTGCGCGCCCTCCTCGATCGCCATCCGCGCCTCGGCGGCCTTGATCAGGGTGTGGTGCTTGCCGGAGGGGAAGCCCGCGACGACGCAGACCTTGGGCGCGCGGCGATCCGCCTCGTGCGCGTCGATCGCGGCGCGCAACGGCAGCATCGACGGGGAGAGGCAGACGGCGTAGACGCCCAGGTCCAGCCCCTCCGCGTAGGCCGCGGCGGCGGCGGCCTCCGTGGCCTCGGGCTTGAGCAGCGTGTGATCGACGAGGGCGGCGACTTCGGAGCGTGTGAGCACGTCTGAGACGATACCGGGCGTGACCCGCGATACACGCTATGTGCTCACGCTCGGCTGCCCGGACACCACCGGCATCGTCGCGCGCATCTCGACCTTCCTCGCCGACGTGGGCGGGTGGATCGTCGAGGCGGGGTACCACTCCGACGCCGATTCCGGCTGGTTCTTCACCCGTCAGGCCGTGCGCGCCGACAGCGTCGCGATCCCGCTCGACGAGTTGCGGGCGCGGTTCGAGGCCGAGGTCGTCGCCGAGCTCGGGCCCGAGACCGAGTGGCGGCTGACCTCCAGCGCCGAGCGCAAGGACATCGTCGTGCTGGTCAGCAAGGAGGGGCACTGCCTGCACGACCTCGTCGGCCGGGTGGCGACGGGCGAGCTCAACGCGCGGATCGCCGCGGTGATCGGCAACCACGAGGACCTGCGCGACTTCGTGGAGCGCCTCGACATCCCCTTCCACCACGTGCCCTTCCCGGGCGCGGGCGAGGACAAGTCGGCGGCCTTCGCCCGCGTCGCGGAACTCACCGACGCGCTGAACCCCGACGCGGTGGTCCTGGCGCGGTTCATGCAGGTGCTGCCCGCGGACCTATGCGAGGCGTGGGCCGGGCGGGCCATCAACATCCACCACAGCTTCCTGCCGAGCTTCATCGGCGCGCGCCCGTACCACCAGGCCTTCGCGCGCGGCGTGAAGCTGATCGGCGCGACCTGCCACTACGTGACGGCGGACCTCGACGCGGGCCCGATCATCGAGCAGGACGTCGCGCGCGTCGACCACGCCGACGCCGCGGCCGACATGGTGCTCCGCGGCCGCGACATCGAGAAGGTCGTGCTGGCCCGCGGCCTGCGCTGGCACCTCGAGAACCGCGTTCTGGTGCACGGCCGCAAGACCGTCGTCTTCTCCTGACCCGCTCCCCGCGCCCCCGCGATTGAACGATGTTTTGGAGATTCCGACCTGCGGTTTTCCTCTCCAGAACGTCGTTCAATTCCCGACGGGGTGCTACTCCGACGGGGTGCTACTCCGGCGCCCCGGAGGCGACGGGGCGACCGTCGAGGATGGAGTCCAGGAGGGCGTTGAACTTCTCCGGCTGCTCCAGCGGCAGCATGTGGCCGGAGTCGCGGATCACGGCGAAGCGGTCCAGCTTCCCGGCGACGCGGAGCTCGCCGGCGATGATGTCGGCGTCCGCGGGCGGGGTGAGGTGGTCGAACTGGCCGACCGCGACCGACGTGGGGATCGTGATCTTGCGCAGGCCGGCGGTGACGTCGACGTTCGCGAGCACGTGGCCCCACTCGGCGCGCACGTCCGACGGGCACGAGGCGACCATGTCCTCGGTGTACTTGACCGCGCCGTAGGAGGCGTAGCCGCACAGCGCCGTGTAGCGGATCACGGCCGTGTGCGCGCGGTTGTGCCGCACCTTGACGTTGGCTCCGAGGACCCCGTCGCCGACCTTCTGGGTGAGCCGCGGCGCGACGCGCGGGAGCGCGGCGAGCGGCGTGGCGCCGGCGAACCCGGCGACGGCGTCGCGAGCGTAGGTGGAGGCGAGCACCGCGTGGTGGGCGCGCTCGGCGACCTCGTCGGTGTACTTGTCGGCCCAGGCCATGATGGTGATCGCGCCCATGCTGTGCCCGACGAGCAGCGCCTTCTTGCCCGCCGGCACGTGGGCGGCGAGGACGGCGTGCAGGTCGTCGGCGAGGACGCCGGCGGAGAACGCGAAGGCCCCCGCCTCGGACTCGCCGTGGCCGCGCTGGTCGTAGGCCACGACGCGGTAGCCGCGGCTGACGAGGTGCTCGACCTGCCGCGGGAAGTTGGCCAGGTTGCAGGTCCAGCCGTGGATGAGCACGGCGATCGGACCGTCGGCCGGGCCCCACACCCTGGTGTGCAGGCGGGTGCCGTCGCCGGAGACGACGACGCCGTCCTCGTGCGGGCCGTCGTAGTCGTCGATCAGCTTGGCGTTCGCCGGCTCCGCCGGGGACGACAGCGCGTAGGCGGCGACGCTCGCGGCGATGGCGGCGGCACCGGCGCCGAGGGCGCCCGCGGCGCCGACGACGAGCTTCCTGGAGATCTTCATGCGAGCAACCTTACTAACTGATACTCAATAGCGCGGGCGGCGGATCTCGTCGAGCTTGGGCTTCACGTCGAGGAGGTAGACCAGGATGCCGACCGCGCCGATCACCGTGCCCATGTAGTTCAGGCCCGCCAGCACGAGCAGCAGGCTCGCGACCAGCGTGATCACCCAGTAGTTCTTCTGCCACTTCCCCGCGGCCGTGAAGGCGTCGGCGGGAGCGCGCAGGGCGTGGATGAGGCAGAAGGCGCCCGTCGCGAGCAGCGCGACCGTGATCACGAGCGACGCGAGCAGGCTGAGGGTGCCGAATCCGTAGAGGAGGACGTCCATGACACCAGCCTAAAGGTCGGGCGCCCGGCGGCAGTGCCGCCGGGCGCCCGGGGTGGAGCTTTCAGTGACGCGGATTACGCGTCGGTCTTCTTCGCGGCGGCCTTGGGGGCGGCCTTCTTGACCGCGGTGGCGGCCTTCGCGGTGGTCTCCTCGACGGCGGCCTCGGCCTTGTCGGCGGCGGCCTCGACCTCGTCGCCCGCGCGGCCGACCAGCTTGGCGGCGCGCTCGCCGACCTGCTTGGTGGCGGTGGCGACCTGGCCCAGCGAGGACTCGGTCAGCTCGACGGCCGAGTTGTAGGCCTTGGTGGCCTGCTCGGTGGCGTCCTCGATCACGGAGCCGGACTTGATCCGCTCGAAGGCGGTCTCGCCGCGCTCGGCGAGCGAGTCGTAGATGTCGGTGGCGACCTGGATGTAGGCGGCGGCGACCTTGCGGAGCTCGTCGGCGGTGAACTTGGCGCGCAGCTCGTCGACGTCCTTGGGCAGGCCGTCCTTGGCCTCGGTCAGCTTGGTGGTGGCGGTGCCGGTGGCGTCCTCGAACTTGGCCTTGGCCTCGGCCACGCGGGCGTCGAAGTCCTTCGAAGCGTCGGTCGCGGCGGCGCGCAGCTTCTCGATCACCTCGGACACGGCCTCGTACGCGTAATCGCCGGCGCCGATGGTGGCGAACAGCGGGGTCTTCAGGGTCTGCTCGGTCATGGGGTGATCTCCTTCAATGCAGTCTCGTTCTCGCGGCGGAAGCTCTCGTAGATCTCGAGAAGTGCCTGCTTCTGCCGCTCGGTGATGGTCGTGTCCGCGATCAACGCGTCGCGCACCGGGGATTCCGGACGCTCCTCGAGGATCCCGGCCTGTACGTAGAGCACCTCCGCCGAGAGCCGCAGCGCTTTGGCGATCTGCCCGAGCACGTCGGCCGACGGTCGTCGGAGCCCCCGCTCGATCTGGCTGAGATACGGGTTGGAAACCCCCGCCCGCTCGGCCAGCTGCCGGATGGACACCTCCGCCGCAAGACGTTGCGACCGAATGAACGCTCCGATGTCAGATCCCGAATTCTCTACGGTCTCTTCGTCGCTCGACATTTCCGGTCTCCCGTCTGCGCGGCTGACACCACGCTAACAGCTAGTGCTAGCTCTTGCAAGCAGTTTGCTAGCAGGGTGATTTCAATCAGAAGAAGATCTGGGTGATCGAGTAGATGACCAGGCCCGCGATGGAGCCCACGACGGTGCCGTTGATCCGGATGAACTGCAGGTCACGCCCCACGGCGAGCTCGATCTTGTCGGAGGCCTCGTCGGCGTCCCAGCGCGCGACGGTGTCCGTGATGATCGATGTGATCTGGCTCGCATAGTTCTCGACGAGGTGCCGCACCGACCGGTCGACCCAGAAGTCGACCTTGTCGCGCAGCCCCTGGTCGTCGCGCAGCCGCACGCCGAACCGGGCCGCCGACTCGCTGAACTTCTCCCGCAGCGTGGAATCGGGATCCTCGACGGAGGCCTCGATCATCCGCTTCGCGGCCCGCCACGCCGCCTGCGCCGCGGTGCGCACCTCCTCGCGGCCCATCAGCTCGGCCTTGACGTCCTCGACCTTGGCGATGGTGCGCGGATCGTGCTGCAGGTCCGACGCGAAGTCCCACAGGAAGGTGCTCATGGCCTGCCGGACCTCGTGGTCCGGGTCGCTGCGCACCTTCCACGTGAACTCGACGAGCTCGCGGTAGATCCGCTCCCCCAGCAGCGAGTTGACGAACTTGGGCGACCACTGCGGACCGTCGGTGTCGACGATCTTGTCGATGACGCCCTGGCTGCCCAGGGCCCAGTGGTGGGCGCGCTCGGCGAGCAGGTTGATCAGCGGCAGCTGTCGCTGCTCCTGCAGCAGCGTCTCCACCAGGCGACCGATGGGCGGGCCCCATTCGGGCTCCGCCAGCCGCTTGATGATCGTCGAGTTGAGCACCGCCTCGACGTCCTCGTCGCGCAGCACCTCGCTCATCACCTTGACCAGCTTGGCCGCCTCGCCGCCCAGCTTCTGCGAGTTGTCCGGGTCGGCCATCCAGTTCGCGACGCGGCCGCTCAGGTCGAGCGAGCCGACCTTCTCCGCGATCACCTCGGGGGTGAGGAAGTTGCTCTCCACGAAGCCGCCGAGGGCGTCGCCGAGCTGGTCCTTCTTGCGCTTGATGATCGCGGTGTGCGGGATCGGCAGGCCCAGGGGGTGCCGGAACAGCGCGGTCACGGCGAACCAGTCGGCCAGGCCGCCGACCATGCCCGCCTCGGCCGCCGCCTTGACGTACCCGACCCACGGGCCGGCGATGGGAAGGTTCGCGCCCTTCGTGTCCAGGTACTCGCAGAACAGGTAGACGACCGCCGCGCCGATGAGGAAGGAGAGGGCGAGCGCCTTCATCTTGCGCAGGTCGCGCTTCTTCTGGTCGTCGGGCGTGCCGCCGAACGGACTCGCCGGAATGCGGGACGTCGAACTCGTCCCGGACGACTGCGGGGTTCCCGCGGGAGATGACACCGTCACGAGTCGATCTTGCCCGAAGATCGGCGCCGCGCGCCGGATAGGGTGACTCCATGGCGAACGACAACGGTTGGTCCGGTTCCGCGTCCGCAGCTCTGCGGTGGCAGCCGGGGTCCACGGTCCAGGACATCGACACCTCCGGCAAGCCGGGATTCGACGGTGACAAGGCGCTCGGCGAGCAGCTCCTCGCCGAGCGCGGGGCCCGGCTCTCGGAGCTCCAGGAGCTGCTCTACGCCAACGGCCGCGCGGGCGATCACCGCTCGGTCCTGCTGGTGCTGCAGGGCATGGACACCGCCGGCAAGGGCGGCATCGTCCGGCACGTGATCGGCATGGTCGACCCGCAGGGCGTGAAGACCGCGTCGTTCGGGAAGCCGACCGAGGAGGAGCTCGCGCACGACTTCCTGTGGCGCATCCACAAGCAGACTCCGAAGGGCGGCCAGATCGGCGTCTTCGACCGCTCGCACTACGAGGACGTGCTGGTGGTGCGCGTGCACGACCTGGTGCCGCCGGCCGTCTGGGAGCCGCGCTACGAGATCATCAACGACTTCGAGGAAGACCTCATCGCCGCGGGCACGACGATCGTCAAGTGCGCGATGTTCGTCTCGCTGGACGAGCAGAAGAAGCGCCTCGCGGAGCGACTGGACCGCCCCGACAAGTACTGGAAGTACAACCCCGCCGACATCGACGAGCGCGGCTACTGGCCCACGTACCAGGAGGCCTACCAGGCCATGCTCGACCGCACCAGCGTCGACGGTGCGCCGTGGCACATCATCCCCGCCGACCGGAAGTGGTTCAGCCGGCTCGCGATCACCGAGCTGCTCATCGAGGCCCTGGAGGCCCTGAACCTCGACTGGCCGCCCGCCGACTTCGACGTCGAGCACGAGAAGGCGCGGCTCGAGAAGGCCTGACCACTCCGCCCCGTCGGGTCCGACGGTGCCGGGCCGCTCGGTCCGACGGTGCCGGGCGGCGTCGACTGGGGAGGAGACGTCGCGCGGGGGACGACCGCTCCCCCACTGGAAGCGCGGCTTCTCGTGGGGGCTCGAACGCCGGAGCCGCGGATCGGCGCGGCGCGGGGGACGACGGTGCGGGAGCTTCCGCCTGTCGGGTCCGCGGACGCCGCGGTGCCCGGATCGCCGCACTAGGCGCCCTAGGCGGGTATGCATCGGATGCATGCCCATCCCCCCGGAACTGCCCTGAACTGCCCTGAACTGCCCTGAACTGCATCGATAGGGGTATGCGCGGCGCGCATAGCTCACCGAAGCGACATGGTCACCGATGGCGCGCGCCCGGCGCACCGGGGCACCGGGGCCAAACCGCCCCGGCACCGTCGGGCCTACGCGAGGCGCTCGGCCCGGCGCTTGCCGGACCACAGCTCCTCGACGACGACCTGCACCAGCAGGGCGATCGCGCTCCACACCAGCGCGGCCAGCGGCGTGGCCCCGGCGGCGACGGCCGCGACGCCGGCGCCGAGCAGGGCCAGGGTGATGCCGACGGTGACGGCGCGGTGGCCGTCGAACCCGGTGAGGTAGGCGTCCATGATCTCGATCCCGAGCACCGCGACGGCCAGCGGGATGACGAACGCCGACGCGACCACCACGTTGCTCACGTGCGCCTCGTGCGAGATGCCCAGCGCCTCGACGTGCAGCCCGGCGCCGAAGGCGGCGATCGCCATGAAGATCGCGATGTGCCCGTAGCCCCACGCGAAGCACTTGTTGGTGTTGCGGACCAGCGCGTGGCCGACGGGGATCGAGAAGTAGATCCACCAGATCGACAGGTTCAGCACCATCGCCGCGACGCCGAGCACGGCGATGTCGAGGCTCCAGCCCTGCGCCTTGAGCAGTGCCTGCAGCGCGATGACGGTGCCGACCACGCCCTCGCCGAGGGTGATGATGGTGAGCAGGCCGTAGCGCTCGGCGATGTGGTGCGGGTTCCACGGGGTGCGCTGACGCCGCTCCGCGATGTACGGCCCGCCGAGCTCCACGACGTACAGGACCAGGCCGGCCGCGATGATCTGCCCCAGCGTCAGCGGCGCGAACGCCGTGATCAGCCAGCCGATCTGGGCGATCGTGATCGCGATGATGTAGGTGATCGCGGCGGAGCGGTACTGCGGCGAGGAGACGGCCACGCGGGCCCATTGCGCGAGCAGCGCCACGCGCATCACGACGTAGCCGATGACGAGCACCGTGTTGTTCGGCCGGTCGCCGGCGGTCACCGAGGTGAAGAAGGGCTCGATGCCGAGGGCCATGATGCAGACGCCGATCATCTGCAGCATGGTGACGGCGCGGAAGAGCCAGTCGTCGGTGTCGAAGGCCGAGGCCATCCAGGTGAAGTTGATCCACGCCCAGATCGCGGCGAAGGCGCAGAACCCGAAGCCCAGGAAGGCCGTGAAGTAGTGCGCCTCCGCGATCGCGTCGGCGAGCTGCACCCCGGCGAGGGAGAAGACCACCACGAAGGTGAGGTCGAAGAACAGCTCCAGCGTGGTGGCCGTCCGGCCCTCCTCGTGGGGGTCGCGCCCCGCCATCCGGGTCAAGCGGCGGCGCACCGCCGACGGTCCATCGGTCACAGAAGATCTCCTGCTCGTCGTCGTATTCGTGATCGCACGAAACGTCGATCATCGTAGGCCCGCCGGACCGCCGGCGCGCGCCGTTGTCAGCGCGTGGTGTAACCGCCGTTCGCGAACAGCGTCTGGCCGGTGATCCAGTGGCCGTCGGTGGAGAGGAAGTCGACGATCGGCGCGATGTCCTCGATGAACGTGAGACGGTTGCCCATCCCCTGCGACTTGTGGAACTCGACGCGCTCGGGCGTCTCCTGGCCGTAGAAGAAGGGCGTGTCCATCGGGCCGGGCGCGATGGCGTTGACGCTGATCCCGCGGACGCCGAACTCCTTGGCCGCGGCGCGGTTGAAGTGCTCCACCGGCGACTTGCCGCCCGCGTACGTGGAGTAGCCGTCGGTGAAGGCGCCGAGCAGCGCGGTGACGATGGTGATGAGCGTGCCGTCGTCGTTCAGCGTGCGGCCCGCCTCCTTGATGAAGAAGTAGGCGGCCTTCGCGTTGATGTCCAGCATGGAGTCGTACTCCTCCTCGCTGGTCTCGAGGATCGGCTTGCGCAGCACCTTGCCGACGGTGTTGACGGCCACGTCGACGCCGCCGAACTCGGCGACGGCCGCGTCGAACAGCTCGGTGACCTTCGCGGGCGCGGTGAGGTCGCCCTGGAAGAGCAGCGCCTTGCCGCCCGCGGCCTCGACGGCGGCCGCGGTCTCGCGGGCCTCCGCCTCCGACGACGGGCTGTTGTAGTGCACGACCACGTTCGCACCGAGGCCGGCCAGGTGACGGCTGACCAGGCCGCCGAGGTTCTTGCCGCCACCGGCGACGACTGCGGTCTTCCCTGCGAGCTTCGTCATGGATGTCTCTCCTTCGTCGAGTTGGGATACCCTTTGCAATACCCAACGTACGCAGTGAACACACAAGCAACAATCGAATCTTTCCGAAGGATTCACCAATACTGCTTGTGGAATGCTGGCGGGGTGACCACACCCGATCTACGCCGCCTGGAGCAGTTCGTCGCCGCGATGGAGGAGCCCTCCCTCGCCGCCGCGGCCGCCCGCCTGCACCTGAGCCAGCAGGCCCTCTCCGCCGCGCTCCGCCAGCTCGAGCGGGAGCTCGGCACGCCACTGTTCACCCGGTCCGGGCGTCGCCTCGCCCCGACCGCCGCCGCCCGCTCCCTATACGACGGTGCGCCGTCCGTCCTGTCGGGCGCCCGACTCCTCGCCGCACGGGCCCGGGCCGCGGGCGCGGACCGCCCGCGCGTGTTCGTCGTAGGGCGCAGCCCGGCGGTGACCGCCGAGGAGGCCTACGAGCTGCTCGAACCGCTCATCGATCGGCCGGAGTCGCCGTCGATCACCGTGCGCGAGCTGTTCCCGTCGGCGATGGTCGACGAACTGGAGGCGGGCACCGTCGACCTGGTGCTGCGCCGGGGCGTCGCCCTCCCGGACCGGCTGGCGGGGGTCACGCTGACCTATCACCGCATGCGAGTCGCGCTGCACCACGACCACGAGCTGGCCGGCCGGGAATCGCTGGCGCTGGCGGATCTCGCCGGCGCGCCCATCGTGGTGTGGGCGCCGCCGCACGCCTCGTTCTACACGGACTTCCTCGTCGCGCAGTGCCGGCGCGCGGGCTTCGAGCCGGACCTGCTGGTCAACCGCGTCCAGGGCACGCCGCCAGCGACGGCGGTGCTGACCTCGCCGCACGCGGCGGCCTTCGTCACCGACCCCTCGGGACCGCGGTTCGGGGGCCGGGTCACCGTCGTCGAGCTCGACGACGCCCCGCAGGTCCCCGTCCAGGCGCTGTGGGCGCCGCACACGACGGACCCGCTGCGCGCGGAGCTGCTCGCCGCCTATCCCCCGGCGTGACCGCCCCGCCGGGTCACTGCGGCTTGCGGGCCGTGACGAACTGCCCCTGCCCGCTGACGGTCTGCTGCACGTCGACGAGGCCGTAGTCCCGCAGCCAGCCGGTGATCTCGTCCTTGCCGAACCAGCGGAAGCCGGAGACGCGCTCCGCGGTCGACGAGCCGAGGACCGACGTGAGCGGCGTCTGCAGCGAGGTGAAGAGCGCCACCCGGCCGCCCGGCTTGGCGACGCGGCAGATCTCGCGGACCGCGAGCCGGGGCGCCGGGATCAGGTACAGCGCGGCGAGGCAGACCACGGTGTCGAAGGTGTCGTCCGGGAAGGGCACCTCGAGGGCGCTGCCGCGCACGTAGGCGACGCGGTCGTCGGTGTGGTCGCGCACCGCGCGCTGCAGCATGGCCTCGGAGACGTCGAGCCCGACGACGACGCCCTCGCCGCGCAGCTTGCGGGCCAGCGGCTTCGTGTAGAGGCCGGGCCCGCAGGCGACGTCGAGGACCTTCTGCTCGCCCCGGCCGGTGAGCTCCTCGAGCAGCACGTCGGTGCGGCTGAGCGTGCCACTGCCGCCGAGGCTGAACAGCCGGGTGAAGGCGGGCCGCCACGCCTTCTCGTACACCGCGGCCAGCGCCGGGTTGTGCATCAGCGCGTTGCTCAGGCCCGTCGGCTTCGCGCTGTCGGGGCCGAGGACGTCGAGGTAGCCGTGGCTGCGGTCGGGCTCGCGGCCGAGCCGGCCGGGGTCGAGGAGTGCCTCCACCCGGTCGAGTGCGCTGGTCATGCGGCCACGCTAGCGCGCCGCCCTCCCGGGCCGGGTCAGATCGCGGGCGCGACCCGGGCGAGGTCCGCCGCGATGTCGCACTCGAGCAGGTGTGCGCTGATCGCGGTCGCGGCGACGGAGCCCGCTCCGGCCGCGACGATGACCTGCGCCATCGGGTTCACGACGTTGCCGGCCGCCCACACGCCCGGCTGCCCGGCGACCGCACCCATCGGGTCGACGGGGACCGTCGGGAAGGGCCCGGCGGCGCCGCGCTCGGCACCCAGCTGCAGGAGCAGGTCGTCCTGCGGCACGAATCGCGGGCCGACGAAGACGGCCTCGCGCGGGATCTCGGTTCCGTCGGCGAGGCGGACGGCGCGCAGGGCATCGTCCTCGACGACCAGGCCTGCCACGGCACCGTCGACGATGCGGGTCCCGCGCGCCTCGATCCGCGCCCGGTCGGCGTCGTCGATCTCCAGGCCGTTGGTGAAGAAGATCAGGTCGCGGGACCACTGCGGGATGAGCAGCGCCTGGTGCACCGACATGGCGGGGTTGTCGCCACCGAGCACGGCGAGTGGCCGGTCACGCACCTCGTAGCCGTGGCAGAAGGGGCAGTGGATGGCATCGCGGCCGAAGCGCTCGGCGACGCCGGGGACGTCGGGCAGTACGTCGGTGAGGCCGGTGGCGACCAGCAGGGTGCGGGCGCGCAGCACCTCGTCGCCGACGGTGACCTCGATCAAGTCTCCGTCCCGGCGCACGCCGGTCGCGGCGCCGGCGAGGATGCGCACGCCGTAGGCCTGCGCCTCGCGCCGGCCGATGGCGAGGAGCTCGGCGGGGTTCAGTCCGTCGTGGCCGAGGTAGCCGTGCATGTGCTCGGCCGGGGCGTTGCGGGGCGCGCCCGCGTCGACGACGGTGACGTCCCGTCGCGCCCGGCCGAGGACCTGCGCGGCGGTGAGGCCGGCGGCCCCGCCGCCGACGATGACGGTGTCCAGGATCTGCGTTGCGTTCATGGCTCCACCGTGCGCCGGAAACGGCTGAACCGGCAAGTTTCCTTGCCGGTTCAGCAACATTCTCGCCCGGGGCGAACCTACTTCGCGGGGTACTCGTAGATCCCGCGGCCCGACTTCTTGCCGACGTAGCCGGCCTCCACCAGGCGCAGCAGCAGCGGCGGCGCGGCGTAGGTGGGCTCCTTGTACTCGGCGTACATCGCGTCGGCGATGAACTTCACCGTGTCCAGGCCGACGAGGTCGGCCAGCTTGAGCGGGCCCATCGGGTGGGCGCAGCCGAGCATCATGCCCTTGTCGATGTCCTCGGCGGTGGCGAAGCCCGATTCGTACATGCGGATCGCCGAGAGCAGGTACGGCACCAGCAGCGCGTTGACGATGAAGCCGGAGCGGTCCGTCGCGCGCACGACCTGCTTGCCCAGCACCTCGGACGCGAACTGCTCGGCGCGCGCCGCTGCGGCCTCCGACGTCGACAGCGAGCTGATCACCTCGACCAGCGGCAGCACGGGCACCGGGTTGAAGAAGTGCAGGCCCAGCACGCGGCCGGGGTTCTTCGTGGCGGTGGCGATGCGCTGGATCGGCAGCGACGAGGTGTTGGACGCGAGCACGGCGTCGGGGTCGGTGATGACCGCGTCGAGCTTTCCGAAGATCTCGGCCTTGACGGCCTCGTTCTCGACGATCGCCTCGACCACCAGCTGGCGGTCCGCGAAGTCGGCGAGGTCGGTGGTGAACTTCAGCCGCTCGGCGGCCTGGTCGCGCTCACGCTCGGTGATCTTGCCGCTGGACACCGCGCGGTCCAGCGACTTGAGAATGCGGGCGCGGCCGCCGGCCGCGAGCTCCTCGGTGGCCTCCCAGACCAGCACGTCGGCGCCCGCGCGCGCGGACACCTCGGCGATGCCGCCGCCCATCTGGCCCGCGCCGACGACGCCGACCCGCGAAACTGCTTCGCTCATAAGAACTTCCTAACGTAACAACGACTAGAGGTGAGACGGAGGTAACTCTGCAGGGGTACGCCCAGAACGTACCCACATACGCCACAGGCGGCCCGCGACGAAAGTCACGGACCGCCTGCGATCGGCTAGATTCCCGGAGAGGCGGGCCTGCCAGTTCCTAGTGGAACTGGCCCTCCTCGGTGGAGCCCTTGAGAGCAGCCGTCGAGGTGTTGGGGTCGACGGTGGTGGCGATGCGGTCGAAGTAGCCGGCGCCGACCTCACGCTGGTGCTTGGTGGCGGTGTAGCCGCGCGCCTCGGACGCGAACTCGCGCTCCTGCAGGTCGACGTAGGCGGTCATGCCCTCGCGGGCGTAGCCGTAGGCCAGGTCGAACATCGAGTGGTTGAGGGCGTGGAAGCCGGCCAGCGTGATGAACTGGAAGGTGAAGCCCATCGCGCCCAGCTCCTTCTGGAACTTGGCGATGGTCGCGTCGTCCAGCGCCTGCTTCCAGTTGAAGGACGGCGAGCAGTTGTAGGACAGCAGCTGGTCCGGGAACTCGGCCTTGACCGACTCGGCGAACTTCTTGGCGACCTCGAGGTCCGGAACGCCGGTCTCCATCCAGATCATGTCCGCGTACGGCGCGTAGGCCTTGGCGCGGGCGATGCACGGCTCGATGCCGTTCTTGATGTTGTAGAAGCCCTCGGCGGTGCGCTCACCGGTCACGAACGGCTTGTCGCGATCGTCGACGTCCGAGGTGATCAGGGTGGCAGCCTCGGCGTCGGTGCGCGCGATGACCACGGTGGGGGTGTTCGCCACGTCGGCGGCCAGACGGGCCGAGGTCAGGGTGCGGATGTGCTGCTGGGTGGGGATGAGCACCTTGCCACCGAGGTGGCCGCACTTCTTCTCCGAGGCGAGCTGATCCTCCCAGTGGGTACCGGCGGCACCCGCTGCGATCATGGCCTTCTGCAGCTCGTAGACGTTCAGGGCGCCACCGAAGCCGGCCTCGCCGTCGGCCACGATCGGCACGACCCAGTTGTCGACGGACTTGTCACCCTCGACGCGGGCGATCTCGTCGGCGCGGAGCATGGCGTTGTTGATGCGACGCACGACAGCCGGCACCGAGTTGGCCGGGTACAGCGACTGGTCGGGGTAGGTGTGGCCCGAGAGGTTCGCGTCACCGGCGACCTGCCAGCCGGAGAGGTAGATCGCCTTGAGGCCGGCGCGCACCTGCTGCACGGCCATGTTGCCGGTGAGGGCACCCAGGGCGTTGATGTAGGAGCCGTCACCCTTGGTGACGCCGTCCCACAGGATCTCCGCGCCGCGGCGAGCGAGGGTGTTCTCCTCGACGACGCTGCCCTGCAGCTCGGCGACCTGCTCGGCGGTGTACTCGCGCGTGATGCCCTTCCAACGCGGGTTGGTGTCCCAATCCTGCTGGATCTCGGCGGCGGTCCGCGGCTGTCCGACGGTGCTCATTGGCTCCCCGTTCTTCTCTGCGTCGATGTGGATCTGATCGGCCACCGGGAGGCTGAGCGAGGGCTATCGCTAACCCGATTCGCTGTCCCGGCGTTGCGCCTTCGCCTACTGTGCCACACCTAAAGCCGCAGGCCAAGGCGGTCGACAATGCCAAAGCAAGCCATGAAATCATCCCGATCCTGCTAATCCTGCGAAGGTCCGCGGCGGGCGTCGGCGAAAAAAGTACGCCCGTACTGGGAGTTTGCCGACGCGGGGCGTCGGGCCTCTCGACCCCATTCCCGACGGTCCGCCGCCGCGCACCGCTCGTCGCCGGTCCGTCGTTGTGACACACCTCACTGCAAAGCTCCGCCCGAACGCTCGTAACCCGTCGGTAGCTGCGGCTCCGCGACTAAACTTCGCCGCATGTCCAAGACCTTCGTGGGGGCACGACTCCGCGGCCTGCGCAAGGAGCGCGGGCTGTCGCAGGCGTCCCTCGCGGAGGCGCTGGAGATCTCGCCGTCGTACCTGAACCAGATCGAGCACGACGTGCGGCCGCTCAGCGTCCCGGTGCTGCTGAAGATCACCGACGTCTTCGGCGTCGACACCTCCTTCTTCAACTCCCAGGACCAGACGCGGCTGATCGCGGAGCTGCGCGAGGTGACGATGGATGTCGACGCGCCCACCAGCACCGACGAGCTGTCCGAGCTCGCGCGCGACCACCCCGGCTTCGCCCGCGCGATGGTCGCCCTGCACCGCCGCTACCTCGGCGCCGCCGATCAGCTGGCCCAGGTGACGGACGGCCGCAACGATCCGGGGGCCCGCGGAAGCATCCCGAATCCGCACGAGGAGGTGCGGGACTTCTTCTACCAGCGGCAGAACTACTTCCACGAGCTCGACGTCGCCGCCGAGGAGCTCACCGCGCGGATGCGCATGCACAACGCCGACGTGCGCACCGAGATCGTCACCCGACTCGAGGCCGTGCACAACGTGTCGATCCGGCGCCGCGTCGACCTCGGGGAGACGGTGCTGCACCGCTACGACCCCCGCACCCGCGTGCTCGAGATCAATCGCCACCTGTCGAGCGGGCAGCA
Source organism: Tsukamurella sp. M9C (assembly GCF_020169415.1). Taxonomy (GTDB): domain Bacteria; phylum Actinomycetota; class Actinomycetes; order Mycobacteriales; family Mycobacteriaceae; genus Tsukamurella. The sequence continues at coordinate 784 of NZ_JAIULG010000071.1, read as the reverse complement.
GGTCTTCAAGATGGCGGCCGAGCTCGCCTACCTCGAGTGCGGCCGGGAGATCGACGCTCTGGTCGACGGTGCCGCCTTCGGCTCCGACGAGGCCCGCGCCCTCGCCCGGCTGGGGCTCGCGAACTACTACGCCGCGGCCGTCGTTCTGCCGTACACACAGTTCCACGGCGCCGCGGAGGAGTTCGAGTACGACATCGAGCGGCTGTCCGCGTTCTTCTCCGTGAGCTACGAGACCATCGCGCACCGCATGTCGACGCTGCAGCGGCCCAACCTGCGCGGCGTGCCGCTGTCCTTCGTCCGCGTCGACCGCGCGGGCAACATGAGCAAGCGGCAGAGCTCCACCGGCTTCCACTTCTCCGCATCCGGCGGCACCTGCCCACTCTGGAACGTCTACGAGACCTTCGCGTGGCCGGGCAAGATCATCACGCAGATCGTCGAGATGCCCGACGGCCGCAACTACCTGTGGGTCGCGCGCACCGTCGAGCGGCGGGCCGCGCGGTACGGCCAGCCCGGCAAGACCTTCGCCATCGGCATCGGCTGCGAGCTGCGGCACGCGCACCGCCTGGTCTACGCCCGCGGACTCGACCTCTCCGACGCCAACGCCACCCCCATCGGCGCCGGCTGCCGCGTCTGCGAGCGCGCCGGCTGCCCCCAGCGCGCCTTCCCCGCCATCGGCAAGGCCCTCGACATCGACGAGCACCGCTCCACCATCTCGCCGTACCTCGTCCGTTGAGGACGTGTCCTCGACATCCCCGCCGACCGCTCCACCAACTCCCCCCTCCCT
>NZ_JAIULG010000070.1 GCF_020169415.1 Tsukamurella sp. M9C | reverse complement strand
GGGCGGGCCTGCGGGGCGCGGTTGGCGGAAACGGCGGGGAGATCAACGACGGTCATGGTTCCTCGAAGTGTGTGCGTACGCCGCGACCTCCGGGGCTACCCCGGGCGCTGGCGTGAAATGGAGTTGTCGAATGAGATCAGCCCAGGTGAAGGGGCCGGCGGAATTGCGAGCGGGAACGCTCAGCAGCAACACATTCGACAGTGCACGCGAACCATGGGGAGACGGCAGCCCAGCGCGACGGTCTCATAACCGACGCGCAGATGGGCCTCAAGACTCCCGGACATGTGTTGAAAGTAGCACCCCGCACCGCCGGGCGCACAAGCGCAACGAGCCGAATTGCGACGCACGTCACACCCGGCGGCCGCCCTTCTTCCGAAACCGGTCCGTTCCGGGCTCTCGGCGAAGTATTCGCGCCGCGACCTGCCCCGACGCCGGTTTCAGAACCGGTGCCGCGGAAAACCGGTGGCGCGCCGCACGCGGCGGCTCCTATACTCGGCGCCATGCTGTCCTGAGACGTCCTCGGCCCTGCCGCATGCCCCGGTGTGACCACTCCACCCGTCGCGGCCCCTGACGACCTCAAGGAGCATTCATGGCTACCTCTCTCGCTGTCTCCGCACTCTCCCTCCGCTGGCCCGACGGCACCGTCGTCTTCGACGATCTGAGCTTCACCATCCCCGCCGGACGCGCCGCGCTGGTCGGCGCCAACGGTGCCGGGAAGAGCACCCTGCTGCGCATCCTCGCAGGTCGAATCACCCCGACGGCCGGTTCGGTGAGCGGCACGGGCGTCGTCGGCTACGTGCCGCAGCACCCGCAGGCCCGACCCGAGGACACCCTCGCCGACGCGCTGGGCATCGGCGGCACCGTCGCCGCGCTGCGCCGCATAGAGGGCGGCTCGGCCGAACCCGAGGACTTCGAGGCCGTCGGCGACGACTGGGACGTCGAGGAGCGCGCGACCGCGGTCCTCGACGGCCTGGGCCTGCGGCTCGGGGCCCTGGACCGCACCGTCGGCACGCTGTCCGGCGGCGAGGCCACCCTGCTCGCCATCGCCGGTCAGCTGCTCCTGCGGCCCGACACCCTGCTCCTCGACGAACCGACGAACAACCTCGACGAGCGCGCCCGCGGCCTGCTCACCGAGGCCCTGGAGCGGTTCGCCGGCACGGCCGTGGTGGTCAGCCACGATCTGACGCTGCTCGAGCGCATGGATTCGACGGTGGAGCTCTACCGCGGTTCCGCGCGCGTGTTCGGCGGTCCGTACTCGCACTACCGCGAGGTGCTCGACGCCGAGCAGGCGGCGGCGGAGCAGGCCGTGACCACCGCGAAGGGCGACCTCAAGTCCCAGCAGCGCGACCTGGTCGAGGCCCGCACCAAGCTCGACCGGCGCAAACGGTACGCCGACAAGGCGGAGGCGGAGAAGCGCGTGCCGCCGATCCTCGCGGGCCTGCTCAAGCAGAAGGCCGAGGTCTCGGCCGGGAAGCACCGCGTCCTCCACGAGGGCAAGGTCGACTCCGCCCGCGACGCCCTCGACCAGGCGCGAGAGGGCGTCCGCGACGACCGCTCCGTCCGCATCGCCATGCCCGAGCCGGGGCCGGGCCTGCACCGACTCCAGCTGGACGACGGTCCGCTGCAGGTCGTGGGCCCGGAGCGGATCGCGCTCGTGGGTCCCAACGGCGCCGGCAAGACGACGGTGCTGCGCCGCGCCATCGCCGCCGCCCGGGCCGCGGAGCCGCCGACGGTGATCGGCTACGTCCCGCAGGACGTCCGCTTCGGGCCCGCGGAGGAGGGCTCGCTGCTCGACGCGGTGCGCGACGCCCATCCCGACCTCGACGCACAGCACGCCCACGCCGCGCTGGCCCGGATGCTGTTCCGCGGGCGGCAATCGGAGCGGATCGTCAGCACGCTCAGCGGCGGCGAACGTCTGCGGCTCGCCCTGGCGATCGCCCTGCTCGGGGATCCGGCACCGTCGCTGCTGGCGCTGGACGAGCCGACCAACAACCTCGACGTCCCGTCGGTGGAGCTGCTGGTGGAGGCTCTGAAGTCGTGGGAGGGGGCGCTCGTCGTCGTCTCGCACGACCGCGCGTTCCTCGACCTGCTGGGGCTGACCCGCGAGGTCGAGATCACCCGCTGAATTCGTCGTGAAACCGGCCGATTCAGGCGTTACGAAGCCCATATCGGCCTCGTACGCCAGGATTCGGCCGGTTTCACGAGCGCCGGTCTCGATAAGCTGCACGGATGGATCGGGCGACGATGATGGGGGCGATCGCGAACAGCGTCCTCGAGGGGTGGGCGCCCGCACCACTGGATTCCGAGCGGCTGCTCGCGCTGGCGGACGGCGTCGTCACCCTCGACGAATACCTCGCCGGCGCGATCGACCGCGCGCTGGCCGGCGCCGAGATCGGCCCGCCCGACTGCATCGACGTGCCGCTCGACTTCCCGGACACGTTCTATCCGGGCACGCGGATCCTTCGCAATCGCTTCGGGATCCGCGATCCGCACGTGCTGCGGCAGCTGGAGTTCGAGGTCGGGGCCGCCCAGCAGTACGGCATCGAGACCGGGCTCGTCACGGTGCCCGCCACCTTCGACGGTGCACATTTGATCGCGATCCACCGCACCCTGTTCGGCGCGATCTACCCGTGGGCGGGCGTCTTCCGCCGCTACGACATGGGGCTGCGGGACCAGACCTTCGGGGCGGCGCTGATCGACCGCTACCTCGACGATGCGACGGTGATCATGCAGCTGCCCCACCACCCCTTCGCGCAGGCCGCGCCGGGCGAGAGCGCGCGGCGGGCCTACGCGCACCGCGCGGCGACGGCGTACGCCTACCTGAACTGTGCGCACCCGTTCCGCGAGGGCAACGGGCGCGCCGCGAAGACGCTGCTGCAGCTCGTCGCCGCGCGGGCCGGGTACCGGTTCGACTACGCCGCCGTCACGAAGAAGATGTGGGACGGCGCCTCCCGCCGGTCTGCGCCCGACCCTGGCCACTACCGGCCCGACGCGCACGCCCTGTACCGCGTCTTCACGACGATGACCGCGCGCAATCACGTGTAGCGAATCCTCATGCGCGTATGCGCGATGGCAAAGGTCGCGCTAGGCTCCGGCTGTGGGATTCGACTCGCAGAAGGACCGGCGCGTGGCGATGGTCGCCGCAGGTGGCCTGGCGTTCGTCGTACTCGGCACAGTCTTCCTCGCCGCCTACCTCATTGTCTTCGGCCTCTGCTTCGCCGCCGCCCGTGCTGCACTGAATTGGGGCTTCGCCGGCTCTGCCGATACGTCGTCGGCATGGAGGAACGTCGCGGCCGCGATCCTCGCCGTGTTCGGAACGGCGCTCGCGGGACGCGCCTTCGACCGCACCGTTCTGCTCGTTCGACGACTTCGCGGCAGAAGTACGTCGGGCAGACACGCCACCACCGTCCGGCAGGACATCGGCCAGATGATGGTCGGTGGGGTCAAGTGGGCCGAGCTTCTTACCTTCATCGCGATCGGCGTACCCGCGGTACTCGCAGCGGTTTACATCGTCAGATACGCCAAGGCCTGGTTCGACCTGACGCCGTTCGCGTCCAAGGTGCTCGTCGTGGTCCTCGCTTTCGCTATCGCCTACCCCGCGCTCCGTGTGCGGGACACGATCGCCGGCGCCATGAATGACCGCCGTGCCGAACCCTGACGCTGCGGATCAGAGCCGGTAGGACTCCAGCCCCAGCCAGCCGGCCATCTCGGCGACGGTCTGCTCCAGCGCGGCCTCCGACGCGGCGTCGCGGCCGCCGGGCTCCCAGGTGGTCGAGTGGATCAGCAGCTCTCCCGCCGCGCGATCCGCCTTCACGTCGCAGCGCGCGACGATCCGATCGCCGAACAGGAAGGGCAGCACGTAGTAGCCGTGCACCCGCTTCTCCTTGGGCGTGTAGATCTCGATCCGGTAGAAGAAGTCGAACAACGCCTCCGCGCGCTCGCGCTGCCACACGACGGGGTCGAAGGGCGAGAGCAACGCCCGCGCCGCCGTTGCCCGCGGACGCTTGGCCTCCGCGTGCAGGTAGACGGTGCCGCCCCACCAATCGGCCTCCACCGGGATCAGTTCGCCTGCCGCGACGAGCTTCTCGATGGCGGGCGCCGCCTGCGCCGTGGACAGCCGGAAGTAGTCGCGCAGGCAGCGCAGCGTCCCGATGCCGTGCGCCTTCGCCGACTGGCGCAGCAACTCGACGAACGCCTCCTCGTCGGACACCTCGTGCTCGGCCAGCTCACCCAGCACCGACGTGGTGGGCGCGTACAGCCGCTCGAACTGGCTGGTGCGGCCGGCGCTGGTGACCTCGCCGGCGTGGAAGAGCACCTCCAGCCCCTCCTTCACCGACGACCAGTTCCAGCCCCAGTGCGTCTTCTCCACCACCTGCTCGTGCTCAAGGTGCGCCTCGAGCGCGCGGGCGGTGAGCGGCGGCAACTCGGCGAGTGCGCCGCGCAGCCGGTCGAGTTGGCCGGGGTGCCGGGAGTCGTAGCTCGCGAACCGTTGCGACACCCGGTCCGCGGTTCGACGGTGCCGCAGCAGCGGCCAGGTCTCGGGCGGCACCAGCGAGGCCTCGTGGGCCCATGCCTCGACGAGCCGCCGCGGGTTCTTGTCGCGGGCGCGGTCGAGCAGCGCGGTGTCGTAGTCGCCGAGGCGCGCGAAGACGGGCAGGTACTGGCTGCGCGCGACCACGTTGACGCTGTCGATCTGGATGAGCTTGAGGCGGTCGATCGTCTTCTGGACCTGCCGCATCGTCGGCGCCGAGGCGCCGGCGAAGCCGGGCTCGAATCCCTGGGCGGCGAGGGCTATCCGCCGCGCCTGGGGCTGGCTGACCCTCATGCGCTGGGGGCGCCCGCCAGCCGCGGGAAGAGGTACTGCTCCAGCATGGGGGCGATGGTCAGGTCGCCGTGGTCTGCGGGGTCGATCCAGCGCGCCTCGGCGATCTCCGCCGCGGCGCGCGGCTCCACGCGCAGCGCGGTGGCGAAGACCGTGGACTCGATGTCGGTGTTCGCCTCGTTGGCGGCGGGGCCACGCCAGGACACCAGGTGCGTGAGGTCGTCCGTCGTCAGCGCGACGCCGAGTTCCTCGTCGATCTCGCGAACGGCGCAGTCGATCGCGGCCTCCCCCGGCTCCAGCTTGCCGCCGGGGAGCATGAAGGCGTCGGTGCCCCGCTTGCGCACCGTGAGCACCCGCCCGGCCTCGTCCCGGAAACACACCGCAGCCACCGTGAGCACGTCCATGCCGCCACCCTAGCGACGGCCACCGACAGGTTCTTCGTTCAGCACTCCGGCACGTTGACGGCGAGGCCGCCGAGGGAGGTCTCCTTGTACTTCGACAGCATGTCGGCGCCGGTCTGGCGCATCGTCTCGATGGCCTGATCGAGCGAGACGCGGTGCGTCCCGTCGCCGTGCAGGGCGATGCGGGCGGCGTTCACCGCCTTCACGGAGGCGATGGCGTTGCGCTCGATGCACGGGATCTGCACGAGTCCGCCGATGGGGTCGCAGGTCAGGCCCAGGTTGTGCTCGATGCCGATCTCGGCGGCGTTCTCCACCTGCGCGGGCGTCGCGCCCATGACCTGCGCGAGCGCGCCGGCCGCCATCGAGCACGCGGAGCCGACCTCGCCCTGGCAGCCCACCTCGGCGCCGGAGATCGAGGCGCGCCGCTTGTAGAGCACCGCGATCGCGGCAGCGGTCAGCAGGTAGTCGCACACCACCTGCTCCCGTCGGGCGGCCAGCGACGAGCGGAACTTCAGCGCGTAGTACAGCACCGACGGCACGATTCCCGCCGCGCCGTTCGTCGGCGCGGTGACGATGCGGCCGCCGCAGGCGTTCTCCTCGTTGACGGCCATGGCCGCGACGTTGAGCCAGTCCATGGCGTCGGCACCGTCGGAATCGACGAGCCGGCGGTACAACCCCGGCGCGCGCCGCTTGACCCCGAGCCCGCCGGGCAGCATGCCCTCGGCGCGGAAGCCCCGCTCGATGCAGGCCTCCATGACCTCCCAGATGTGCAGCAGCCCGGCGCGCACCTCGCGTTCCGCCACGTCCGACGGTCCGCCGTGCAGCGCGATCTCGTTCTCCAGCATCAGCTGCGGCACAGTGCGGCCGGTGCGCGGGCAGGTCTCGAGCAGAGCGGCGGCGGTGTCGAAGTCGTGGGGCACGCCGGGGGTCCCGGCGAGCGGGTTCACAGTGTCGGCGCCGGACTCGCGCTCGACGAAGCCGCCGCCCACGGAGTAGTAGACGGCCTCGTGCTCCATCCCGTCGGCGAGCTCGGCCCGGAACCGGATGCCGTTGGTGTGCCGCGGCAGCACGGTGAGCGGGTGCAGCACGATCTCCTCGGCGCACAGCGACACCTCGTCGCGCCCGCCGAAGGCGATCCGGCGGGTGGCCTCGATCTCGGCGCCGCGCTTCTCCACGTAGTCGGGGTCCACGGTCTCGGGGCGGTTGCCCTCGAGCCCCAGCAGCACCGCGGCGAAGGTCCCGTGCCCGCGCCCGGTCGCGGCCAGTGAGCCGTACAGATCGACGTGGACGGCGCGCACCGTCGACGGGGCGGACCGCAGCTCGTCCGCGAAGTCCGCGCCCGCCCGCATGGGGCCCACGGTGTGGGAACTCGACGGGCCGATGCCCACCGAGAACAGCTCGAACACACTGATCGTCACCCTTCCACCCTATGCCCCATACAGTGGACTCATGGGCGACGCCGAAGATCTGGACATCGACGGTCTGCTCCTCCCGGGCGAACGCAAGTACACCTTCCGTGAGCTCGCCGAGCAGGGCGGCATCGACGTGGAGGACCTGCGGGTCTGGTGGACCTCCGCGGGTTTCGCGGACCTGCGCGACGACGACCAGAAGGCCTTCACGCAGGACGACGTGGCCATCGTCCAGGACCTGTCCGACCTGTTCACCCTCGACGTCATCGACCGCGAGGCCGTGCTGCCCGGCGCGCAGTCCCTCGGCCAGGCGATGTACCGCCTCGCCGAGTGGCAGGCGGGGATCGTGAAGATGTACCTCGACAGCGCCCACGACGCGGGCGTGAAGGATCCGTCGGCGGGGGTCGCGCAGGTCATCGACAAGATGGAGAACCTGCAGTCGCACGTGTGGCGGCGGCACCTGTCCACCGCGACGCAGCGGCTCGTGACCCTGGAGGACGCGGACGCGCTGACCGCGCGGATGGCGGTCGGCTTCGCCGACATGGTCGGCTACACCCGGCTGAGCCGCGGCCTCGCCGTCGAGGAGCTGAACACGCTGGTCTCGACGTTCGAGGCGCGGATGCAGGCGGTGATCTACGGCGGCGGCGGGCACATCATCAAAGGCGTCGGCGACGAGGTCATGTTCGCGGCCGACGACCCGTCGGCCGCAGCGCGCATCGCGCTGGAGCTGCAGGCTCCGCACGAGTACCCCGAGCTCGACGTGATCGAGATCGAGTTCCCCCAGCTGCGCGTGGGCCTGGCGTACGGCGAGGTGCTGCAGCGCTACGGCGACCTCTTCGGCAGCGTGGTCAACCTGGCCGCCCGGCTCACCAGCGCCGCCCGGCCCGGCACCGTGCTCATCGACGACAACTTCACCCAGGCCATTGCCGACGATCCGGACCTCGACACCCGCAGCCTGCGCGCCTACCGCGCCCGCGGCTTCCGGGCCGTGCACCCGCACCTGCTGCGCTACAGCAAGGACGCCGTCGCCACGATGGAGGCCGAGGCGGCCGAAGCCGCGGCCCAGGCCGAGCCCACCGAGACCGACGCGGCGGACCAGCCGGCCGAGAAGTAGCTCAAGCGGCGGCGAGCGCCACGGGGCGCGAGCGGGCGCCCAGCAGCTCGCGGTGCACGCCGCCGACGAACTCGATCATCGAGCCGCCGAGCGCATCGCAGACGCTGGCGAGGACCTCCGACGAGGCCTCCTTGCGCCCGCGCTCGACCTCGGAGAGGTACTGCGTGGAGACGCCGGCGTCGCGCGCGACCTCGGCCAGGGTGCGCCCCTGGCGGGTGCGCTCCTGCCGCAGCACGCGACCGAACACCTCGCGCAGCAGCGGGGGGCGCTCGGCCTCGGCCGAGTCGTGCGTCTCGATGCTCGTCACCCCACTCGTCATACGTCCGACCCTATCCGACGGTGCGCTCGCCGGGCGGAGCGTTCACGGTCGGCGAAACCGGCGCGTCGCCGTGGGCCCCCGCGTCGGCGGCGAGCGCCGGCCCCACCCCGTCGGCATCCTCGTCGAGGTCGTCGGCGTCGTCGTCGCGCAGCGGGTGCTCCAGCTCGTCGCTCGGCATCCGGGCGGCGAGGATCGCGATCACGGCGAGCGGCACCGGGATCAGCGCCGCCAGCGTGAAGGTGGCGGTCAGGCCGATCGCCTGGCTCACCGGGCCCGCCAGCGCGAAGGACAGCGGCATGAACACCAGCGAGACGAAGAAGTCCAGGCTGGAGACGCGCCCCAATAGCCGCCGCGGCACCCGCCGCTGCAGCAGGGTCCCCCAGATCACCACCGGCGCCTCGAACAGCACGCCCAGCACGAAGCCGGCGATCACCATGGGCCAGACGCTCTCGGCGATGCCGAAGACCAGCATCGGCAGTGAGGCGACGCCCCAGAAACCCATCATCACCGTCAGATAGCGGCGGGGCATCCTCCGGGCCGCCATGAGCAACGCGCCCGCCACGCCGCCGAAGCCGTACGCGGCCAGGATCATCGAGTGCTCGCTCGCGGCGCCGTGCGCCTGGTCCTTGATCGCGAAGGGCAGCAGCACGTCGATCGGGCCGACGGTGACCAGCACCATCAGGCTCGCGAAGAGCAGGGTCGCGAGCAGCCAGGGGGTCCGCCGCACGTACTGGATGCCCTCCCACAGATCGCGCAGCGGCGAGCCGGGCTCCTCTGCCTCGTCGGCACCGTCGGGCTCCGGCACCCGGATGCGGACCACCCAGAGCGCGGCGAACAGGCAGATCGCGCCGGCCACCAGCAGCGCCGCGCCGGGATCGGCGACGGCGATGATCCACGCCGCGACCGCCGGTCCGACCGCCATCGCCGCGGCGGGACGGACCGCGGACTCGTAGCCGTTGACGGCCAGCAGCTCGGCGGCCGGCACGAGCCGGGGCACCAGCGCGGAGTAGGCGGGGAAGTAGAAGCCGGACACCAGGCCGAGGGCGAGGGAGCCGGCCATGAGGATCGGCACGGTGATCGCGTCGGCGACGATCAGCGCGCCGATGCCGCCGATGACCGCGACCTTGAGCAGCTCCAGCACGAACAGGATCCGCTGCTGCGACACCCGGTCCGCCAGGACGCCGCCCGCCAGGGTGGAGACGAGCAGGCCGATGGAGGCGGCGCCCGAGACCAGCGAGACGCTGGTGGCGGAGCCGCCCATGTCGATCACCTGCCACACCACGGAGACCAGCCACATGCCGTCGGTGGTCAGCGCGCAGAGCAGGGTGACGAAGAGGAGGCGGTAGTCCCGGCGCAGCAGCGGCCGCAGCATGCGGGGCACGCGGCGGGAGCTGAGGTCGGTATGCACCTTTCCACGATGCCGCCCCGGGCCTTTGCGATCAACCGGTTTTCTCGGTTGACCTCAACCATGGTCGACGTATTAGCGTCCGAGCAATGACCATCGACGAGAGCGTGCGGACCGTCGCCGATCGGGGCCGGCTCCGCTGGTTCCTGATCGGGTCCGTCGCGCTGATCTCCTTCTCCGCCTTCGAGTCCCTGGCCGTGGGCACCGTGCTGCCGCGCGCCGCGGAGGAGTTCGGCGCCACCGCCGAGTACTCCGTGGCGTTCGGCGCCGCCTTCGCCGCGATGATCGTCGCGATCGCCTGGGTGGGGCCGTGGGTGGACCGCAGCGGCGTGAAGCCGCCGCTGATCGCGGGCGCCCTGCTGTTCGCGGCGGGCCTGGTGATCGTGGGCGCCGCGCCGGGCATGAGCGTGCTCGCGCTGGGCCGCGGCGTGCAGGGCCTGGGGTCCGGCCTGATCAGCGTGGTGCTCTACGCGATGGTCGGCCGGTTGGTGCCGCCGGAGGGGCGGCCGCGGGTCTTCGCCGCGTACTCGACGGCGTGGGTGGTCCCGTCGCTCGTCGGACCGGCCATCGCGGGCCTCGCGGCCGACACGGTGGGCTGGCGCTGGGTGTTCCTGGGGCTCGCGGGGCCGTCCCTGCTGGCCCTGGTGGCGACACTGCGGGCCACCGTCGGCCTCGACGAATCTCCGTACCGGAACGACGATCCACCGGACCGCGGGCTGCTGCTGGCCGCGCTGGCGGCGGGCGCCGGCACGGCGGTGGCGCAGTTCGCGGCGCCGAAGGGCGGCGCGGTCTTCCTCGCGATCGCGGCGGCCGGGCTCGCGGTGGGGCTGGTCGCCACCCGGCGGATGCTGCCGGCGGGCGCGCTGACGGCACGGCCGGGCATCCCGCGCCTCATGCTCGCGAACCTGCTCACGGCGGGCGCGTTCTTCGCTGCGGAGATCTACGTGCCGCTGTACCTGGTGCACATCGACCGGCTCTCCCCCTTCGCCGCGGGCTCGGTGATGACGGGCGCCGCCCTGCTCTGGGCGCTGGCCTCGCAGATCCAGGCACGCATTCCCCCGACGGGCCCGGTGCGCGACCGGCTGCCGCTGATCGGGTCGAGCCTGCTGGTCGTCGCGCTCACGGCGGTCGCCGCGTCCTTCGCGCTCGACGCCCCGTGGCCGGTGATCTTCGCGACCTGGGCGATCGGCGGGTTCGGGATGGGCCTGACCTACCCGACGCTGTCGATCCTCATGCTGGCGCGCAGCGCCGACGACGAGCAGGGCACCAACTCCAGCGCGCTCAAGCTCTCCGACGCCGTGGGCACCGCGCTCGCGATCGCCTGCGCCGGTGCGGTCTTCGCGCAGGTGCTGGCGTGGGGCCACACCGGCTTCGCCGTCACCCTGCTGGTGCCGCTCGCCTCCGGCCTCGCGATGGTGGCGGTCGCCTCGCGGCTCACGGCCGACTAGCGGTGGCGGCGGCCTCGCGGAGCAGGTGCATGGCCCTGCGCACCACGGGGTTCCGGCACTCGGAGTCCTTGACGTAGGCGACGATGGTGCGCCGCGGCGCGGGGTTGCAGACGTCGACGGCGACGGTGCCGGGCGGCAGCTCGGTGGCACCGAGGCGGGGCAGGACGGTCACGCCCACGCCCCGCGCGACGAACCGCAGCGCGGACGGGTAGTCGGTGGTCTCGACGACGAACCGTGGCGTGAATCCCGCTGCGGCGCAGGCGTCGAGCACGGCCTGACGGCAGGCTCCGCGCCGCACGTCGTTGTCGATCCAGCGCTCGTGTTCGAGCTCGGCCATGTCCACCAGCTCGCGGCCGGCGAATTCGTGGTCGGCGGGCACGACGGCGACGTAGGACTCCACCACGAGGTCCTCGGCGGAGAAGCCCTGCACGGCCGTGGTCTGCCCGTGCTCCTGCCGGACCGCGACGGCGAGATCCGGCCGCCGGGCGGCGATCTCGGTGACCTCGTCCTCGATGCGCAGGCGCAGCCGGGTGTCGGGGAACTCGGCGCTGAGGGTCTGCACGACCGAGGGCATCCAGTGCGTGCCGGCGGTGGCGAAGACGTTCATGGTGATCCGGTTGGCCTTGCCGGCCCGCAGGTCGTCGACGGTGGCGCCGAGGTCGTTGAGGCTGCTGAGCACCCCGTCGGCCTCGGTGGCCAGCACCCGTCCCGCGGGGGTGAGCTCGACGCCCCGTCCGACCCGTTCCAGCAGTTTGAGCCCCGTCTCGCGCTGCAGGGCGGCGACGTGCTGCGAGACGGCCGACGGTGTGTAGCCGAGGCTGGCTGCCGCCGCGGCCACGGAGCCCGTGGCGGCGACGGAGCGGAAGATCATGAGCCGGTGTGCGTCGAGCATGGCGCCCTCCATTCAGTCCTACTGAATGATAATGCAGAAATATGCGCTTGTGCTTACTCCGGCGCGCTCGCAGAGTGAAGTCATGACGAAACGACTCCCCGCCCTGGCCCTGGTGGCCGTGATGTTCGCGTGGGCCTCGGCCTTCGTGGTGATCCGCGGGATCGGCCCGCACGTCTCCCCCATCGCCATGGCGGAGGGCCGCCTGCTGGTGGGCGCCGCCGTGCTCGGCGTGATCTGGGGGATGAACGCCCTGTACAACGGCGGTGTCCGGCTGCCGCGCGGCCGGACGCTCGCGCTCACGATCGGGTACGGCGCGCTGTGGTTCGCGCTGTACACCGTGCTGGTAAACGCGGCGGAGCAGCACCTCGACGCCGGCACCACGGCGCTGCTGGTGAACATCGCGCCGATCATCGTCGCGGTGCTGGCCGGCGCCTTCCTGCAGGAGGGCTTCCCGCCGCTGCTCGTGGTGGGCATCGCGATCAGCTTCGCCGGTGCCGCCGTCATCGCCTTCACCGGCGACGGCCGGCGCGACGGTGCCGGCGTCGCCCTCGCGGTCGCGGCCGCCCTGCTCTACGGCATCAGCGTGGTGGCGCAGAAGCTGGTGCTGCGCACCGTCGACCCGCTCACCGCGACCGCGCTCGGCGCGGGCGTCGGCGCGATCGTGCTGCTGCCCTGGGCGCCCCGGCTCTTCGACGAGCTCGCGGCCGCCCCGATGTCGAGCACCGTCGGCGTGATCTACCTGGGCCTCGTGCCCACGGCGCTCGCCTTCCTGCTGTGGGCCTACGCGCTGGCGCACACCCCCGCCGGGGTCACGGCCTCGTCGTCCTACGCGGTGCCGGGCCTGTCGATCCTGCTGAGCTGGGCGTTCCTGGCGGAGACGCCCACCGCGTGGGGCTTGCTGGGCGGCGTCCTGTGCCTCGTCGGCGTGGCCGTCTCCCGGCTCAGCCCGCGACGTCCCGGAGCAGGACCGACGGCCACTCCTGCACGTCCTGCGGGGTCCGAGCGACCGACAGCGTCGCCCGCGGGAGCGTCCTGCTGAGCTCCTCGGCCGTCGAGACCGGGTGCGACGGATCGTCGATCCAGGCCAGGACGGTGACCGGCACGGCGATGCGGGCGATCTCCCCGAGCGCGGGGAGGTCGCTCGCCGCGGCGCCCCGGAAGAGCGAGGGCAGGAGCGCCTCGGGGACGTCGGGTCGCGTCGGCGGGTGTTCGACGGTGGCGGGCGGCGCGACCGCCCCCTCGCCCGCGGCGAGGAACTCCTCCAGCCCGCGCTCCTCGATCAGCGTTGCGGCGGCGCGGTACTCGGCGGCCTTGGCAACGCGCGTCGCCCAGGCGGTGGGCGGCACCATGAGCGTGAGCCCGCTGAACCGGCCGGGCTCGCGGACCGCGGCGTGCAGCAGCGTGCCGGTCCCCATCGACGGGCCGACGCCGTGCACCTGTTCCCCGGGGAACCAGTGGTCCAGGAGCCGCAGCAGGTCGTCGGCGAGGTTCGGCCAGCGGTAGTCGTCGGGAACGGCGCGGCCCGTGGAGAACCCGTGGCCGCGCGCGTCGTAGCGCAGCAGGCGCGTGCCGCTGAGGCCGCGGCCGAGGTCGAGGTCCAGCACCCGGTCGCGGGCGCGGCTGGAGGTGAGGCCGTGCAGCTGCACGACGGGGCGGCCGTGCTCGTCGCTGTACTCGGCGGCGAGCCGCGCCCCGGGGACGTCGAAGCTGGTCATCCGGCCTTCTCTCGCCGCGCAAAGGGGTCGTCGGAGGGCTAGGGTACCGCCCATGCGCCTGACCAACGTCGCCCACCTGCGCCTGCCCTTCGGCCGGCTGTACGGCTACGACGTCGCGGTGTCGGAGCCGGGCGCGACGCTGCCGGTGTCCTTCGACCAGGCACGGCACGTGGGCGGCGGGGACCGGCCCGGGTCGTGGATGGCGCTGTCCTTCCGGCTCCCCGACCCGGTGCCGCGCGAGCAGCTGGCCGCCGCCTGGCTGGCGGTGATCGCCCGGCACGGCACGCTGCGGACCGCCTTCCTCCCCGGCCCCGACGGGCCCACCCTGCGCGAGATCCCGGTCCGGCCGGGGAACTGGGTGGAGCACGCGATCGGCCCGGGTCAGGCCGTCAACGACGCCCTGCGCGACGTGCTCGACGACGCCTGTTCCCCGTATCGTCGTCCGGCACACCGGCTCTGCGTCCTCGAGACCGCCGCCGGTCCGACAGTGATCGTGGCCGCCGACCACTCGCACACCGACATGTGGTCGATGCTCGTGATCGCGCGCGATCTGCTCGCCGCGCTCGAGGACGTCCGGGCGGGGCGGGCACCGTCGACGGAGGCTGTGCCGCCCTTCGTCGACCACACCCGGGCCCTGGCGGACCGCCCGTCCGCGCCCGACGACGTGCGACGCCGCTGGGCCGAGATCATCACCGCCAGCGGCGGAGTCATGCCCCTGTTCCCCCTGCCGCTGGGCACCCCCGAGGCGCACCGCGAGCGCGTCGAGGTCCGCGACGTCTTCGGCACCGACGAGGTCGCCGCGTTCGCCGCGGCGGCGCGGGAGGCGGGCGTCTCCACCCTCTCGGCCACGGTGGCGGCGCTGACCCGCGTGACACTGGACCTCGCCGGGGCTCCGCTGCGCGCCGTGTTCCCCGTGCACAGCCGCTACGACGAGACGTGGCACGACTCGGTGGGCTGGTTCATCACGAACTCGGTGCTCGACTCCCCCTCCGCGGAGCCGGCCGCGGCGGCCGAGGCGGTGAAGGAGGCGGTGCGGCTCGGGTCGTGGCCGCTCGCCGACGTGCTCGAGCAGTGGGGCGGGATGCCCGAGGCGCCGGGCATGTTCGCGATCTCGTGGCTGGACCTGCGACGGCTGCCGGTCCGGGTGGACGCGACCCGGCTCGACGCGCAGTACGTCGGCGCCACCATCCGCACCGACGGGGTGATGCTCTGGTTCATCCTCGACGAGGCGGGGCTGCACCTGCGCTGCCGCTACCCCGACACCCTCGAGGCGCGCGCGAACGTCGGGGCGTGGCTCGACGGGGTGGTCCGCGAGTTGCAGGCCCGCGCCTCGGTGGGCGGGGTGCTGCGCGGCGTCGGCGGCACCTACCGGGTGGAGCGCGCGCGCCGCGACGACGTCCCCGCGATCGTCGCGCTGCTCGCCGACGACGAGCTCGGCGCGACCCGCGAGGTGGGCGACGCCGCCGAGTACGACAGCGCCTTCGAGCTGGTGACGCGCGACCGCTCGCAGTACCTCGCCGTGATCCGCGACGCCGTCGGCGACGTCGTGGGGACGATGCACCTCACGGTGATCCCGGGCCTGTCCCGCAGCGGCTCGACGCGGCTGCAGATCGAGGGCGTCCGGGTGGCCCGCGAGCACCGATCGCAGGGGCTGGGCACCGCGATGATCGAGTGGGCGCACCACCACGGCCGGACCCACGGCGCCGTGCTCTCGCAGCTCACCACGGACGCCTCCCGCGACCGGGCGCGCGCCTTCTACACCCGGCTCGGGTACCGCTCCGAGCACGTGGGGCTCAAGCGCACGCTCTGAGCCTCACTCTCTGAGGCTCGCCCGGGTCAGCCCGCGGCGCGCTTGCGGGCGGGCCGCTCCGGCTGCGCCTCACGGTTCTTCACCGACGCCTTGAGCGCGGCGAGCAGGTCGGCGACCTCGTCGTCCTCGGCCTCCTCCTCGGGCGCCTCGGGGAAGGCGGTGCCGCCGGTGGCCTTGGCCTCGATCAGCTGGCGCAGCTGCACCTGGTAGTCGTCCTCGTACTGCTCCGGGTCGAAGTCCGTCGCCATCGAGTCGATGAGCGAGGCGGCCATCGCCAGCTCCTGCGGGCGGATCTTCACGTCCTCGGTCAGCGCGGGGAACTCGGGCGTGCGTACCTCGTCGGGCCAGAGCAGCGTCTGCAGCACCATCACGTTGCCGACCACGCGGAGCGCACACAGCCGCGTGCGGTTGCGGAGCGTGAAGGTGCAGATCGCGAGCCGGTCCGTCTCCTGCAGCGCCTGCCGCAGCAGCACGTAGGCCTTGGGCGACTTCGACGAGGGCTCGAGGAAGTAGGGCTTGTCGAACATGATCGGGTCGACGTCCTCGCGCGGCACGAACTCCGTCACCGCGATCTCCCGGTGCTTCTCCACCGGCATCGACTTGATGTCCTCCTTGGACAGCACCACCGTGTCGCCGCCGTCGGACTCGTAGGCGTTCGCGATGTTCGCGAACTCGATCTCCTCGTCGGTGCCCTCGCGCACGCGCTTGTACCGGATGCGGACCCCGTCCTTCGAGTCCACCTGGTGCGACTTCGCATCGTGGCTCTCGATCGCGGAGTACACCTTCACGGGCACGTTCACGAGCCCGAACGACAGCTCACCCGTCCATATCGCGCGCATGTGACCATTGTGACTGGTGAGGAGTCATATGGCGAGGGGAGATGCAGCAGCCGTCTCCGGGCTCCGAACGGGTCGCTTCTCGCCCGAGAAGGTGATGCGCGCTGCGCATCACCGAGACCCTGCAGGTCAAGCGCCCTTCGGCGGGCGGGGCGATGCGGGTGGCGCATCGCCGGTCGCGTTCGCCTCTCCGGCGCCCGACCGATAGGACTTCCGCCGCCCGCTTCCCGCGACGAGGGGGCGATGCACCCGCCGCATCACCGGACGTTATCGCCCCAGGTCAGAGGCGATGCGTCCGGCGCATCACCGTTTCAGCGACACAGCTCCCCCGTTTCGGCGCGGCGGGTTCGATAATGGGGCCGTGGCGCAGATCCGGGAGAACCGCGAGGTCGACGGCGTCGGCGTGCAGCTGACCAATCTCGACAAGGTGCTCTATCCCGCCACCGGCACCACGAAGGCCGAGGTCATCGACTACTTCCAGGCCATCGCGCCGTTCGCGCTGCCGCACCTCCGCGATCGCCCGCTCACCCGCAAGCGCTGGCCCAACGGGGTGGACAAGACCGCCTTCTTCGAGAAGCGGCTGCCGAGCCACGCGCCCGCCTGGATCCGCCGCGGCAGCCAGTTCCACTCCGACGGCGAGTCCCAGTACCCGATCATCGAGAACGCCGCCGGCATGGTGTGGCTCGGCCAGCAGGCGGCGCTGGAACTGCACGTTCCGCAGTGGGCCTTCGTGCCCGACGATGCCGTGCCCGACGGTGCCGATCCCGACCGCCCGGAGGTGCCGGGCCCGCCGAACCGTCTCGTGCTGGACCTGGATCCCGGCCCCGACGTCACGCTCGACGAGTGCGCCGCCCTCGCGCTGCGCATCCGCGAGCTGCTCGCCGCGATGGGCATGGACGGCTACCCGGTGACGAGCGGATCCAAGGGGCTGCACATCTACGCGCCCCTGCCCGGCGGCATCTCCGCGCAGGGCGCCCGCAAGGTCGCGCACGCGATCGCGTCGCAGCTGGAGGCCGAATCGCCCGAGCTGGTCACCGCGTCGATGGCGAAGGACCAGCGCGGCGGCCGCGTCTTCGTCGACTGGTCGCAGAACAGCGCGTCCAAGACCACCGTCGCGCCCTACTCCCTGCGGGGGCGGGACCATCCGTGGGTCGCCGCGCCGCGCACCTGGGACGAGCTCGCCCGGCCCGGCCTGCGCCAGCTGGAGTTCGGGGAGGTACTCGCGCGGGCCCTGGCCGAGGGCGACCTCCTCGCCGGCCTCGACGGTGCCGACGTCTCCGGTTCCGACGGTGCCGGGGCCGCGCCGTCGGGACCGTCGGCGCCGCCGCCGGAACCCGTCGACCTCGGCGAGTACCGCGCCAAGCGCGACGCACGGAAGACGCCCGAGCCCTTCGGCGGCGCACCGTCGACCGGCGATCCGATCTTCGTCATCCAGGAGCACCACGCGCGGCGCCTGCACTACGACTTCCGGCTGGAGCACGACGGCGTGCTCGCCTCCTGGGCCGTGCCGAAGAACCTGCCCGACGACCCGGAGATCAACCACCTCGCCGTCCGCACCGAGGACCACCCGATGGACTACGCGGCCTTCGAGGGCAGCATCCCCAAGGGTGAGTACGGCGGTGGCGACGTGACCATCTGGGACCACGGCACCTACGAGCTGGAGAAGTGGCGCTCGAGCGAGGTGATCGTGACGCTGCACGGGAATCGCCTGCAGGGCAAGCGGTACGCGCTGATCCGCACCGGCGAGAAGAACTGGCTCGCGCACCTCACCAAGGACAAGTCCGCGCCCGCCAAGCCGACGGCCGCGCTCGCGCCGGATCCGATGCTGCCCACGGACTCGGCGATCGACGGGCTCGCCGCCGCGGACTGGGCCTTCGAGGGCAAGTGGGACGGCTACCGCATGATCGCGACGGTGCGCGGCGGCACCGTCTCCCTGCGCACCCGGTCGGGCCGCACCGTGACCGGCGAGTTCCCCGAGTTCGAGTCGCTGGCGGCCGATCTCGACGGGATGGACGTGGTGCTCGACGGCGAGGCGGTCGTGCTCGACCCGGACGGCGTCCCGTCGTTCCACCTGATGGCGGGCGGCGACACCCGGGCCGGCGCGGTGCAGCTGTACCTCTTCGACGTCCTGTCCCTGAACGGCGTCGACCTGACGAAGCGCCCGTGGACGGTGCGCCGCCAGGTACTGGAAGGCCTTGCGCCGCTGCTCGAGCACGACACGGCGGTGAGCGTGCCGCCGCTCGTCGACGCGGCGACCGGCGCGGAGGCCGCGGCGCTCAGCGCGGAGCTCGGCTGGGAGGGGATCATCGCGAAGCGGCGGGACTCGCCGTACCTGCCCGGGCAGCGGGTGCGCGCGTGGCTCAAGCACAAGAACTGGCGCGATCTGCAGGTCGCGATCGGCGGCTGGAAGCCGGGGAAGGGCTCGCGGGCGAACGGGATCGGCTCGGTGCTGGTGGGCCTGCCCGCGGAGACGGGGCTCGTCTACCTGGGGTCGGTGGGGTCGGGGTTCAGCGACCGCGACCTGGCGGCGCTCGCCGAGGAGCTGGAGCCGCTGCGCATGCGCCGCTCCCCGTTCACGGCCCCGATCGACGATCCGGAGGCCCGCGACGCGGTCTGGGTGCTGCCGAAGGTGATCGGCGACGTGCGGTACTCGTCGCTGCGCCGGGGCGGTCACCTGCGGCAACCCAGCTGGCGGGGCTTCCGTCGTGACCTGCTCCCCGGCGACCTGCCCTCCGCCGACGAGGCGCCGTGGGAGGGCCCGAGGAATAGTTAGTGCACTATTGATTCGTGCACTACTCTTCTGCTACCGTCGGGACATGACAGATCCCGACCCTCTCGCCCTGGAACGCCAGGTGTGCTTCGCGCTGGCCGTCGCCAACCGCGCGGTGCTCTCGGTGTACCGGCCGATCCTGGCGCCGATGGGGCTCACCCACCCCCAGTACCTCGTGATGCTCGCGCTGTGGGAGGCGTCGCCGCGGTCGGTGAAGGAGATCGCCGAGGCGCTGCAGCTGGACTCGCCCACCCTGAGCCCGCTGCTCAAGCGGCTCGAGGCGCAGGGCCTGCTCACCCGCGGCCGCTCCGCGGACGACGAGCGCCGGATCGACGTTGAGCTCACCGAGGCCGGCCACGCGCTGCGCGAGCAGGCCCTCGCGGTGCCGCCCGCCGTGATCGACGCCCTGGGCGCCAGCCTCGCCGAGCTCGAGGACCTGCACCGCGTGCTCACCACCGTCAACGCCAAAGCGCTCGCCGCGGGCGCACTGAAGGAGTCCCGATGAACGCCGTCCACCGCCCCGATCCCCTGCACTACCTCGCCTGGGTCTACACCGGCTCGCTGCCGGAGCGGAACCGGGAGTGGGTGCGCCGCAACCTCACCCGCCGCAGCTGGGCGTTCCGCCACCTGATCCGCGGCCAGCTCGCCGTGCTCCCGGTGTACGCGCTGCTCATGCTGCTGCCCGGCCCGCTGGCGCTGCGCGGCGCCACGGTGCTGCTCGGCGCGCTGCTCGCGGTCTTCTACAACGCCGCCTACATGCGCCCCAACCGCGCGCGCCGGCTGGAGAAGAACGGCCTCGACCCCGAGCTCGAGAACCCCGCCGTGGCCGAGCGCCGCGATGCGACCCGCGCCGCCTACGAGGCCGCGTACGCCCCCGCCCGCGCCTGACACCCCG